>NZ_WCJE01000018.1 GCF_016743335.1 Streptococcus suis
TGTTTTTTTTTTTTTTTTTTTTTGAAATCTATTTAGAAAATAATCGAAATAGTTCTTGACAAACAATAAAAATAGAGTATAATTCTATTTAGAAATATTTCTAAATACTGACGATGAATTTTTTACTGTCTCAATTCTCTTCATGAGCATGCTTCATTTCTCATGGGTCTTATAGGTATAGGAGGGAATAAAATGGTTGTTGAAGTAAATGGAATTCAGAAAACAATTGGTTCAAAAAGTATCATTAATAATGTTTCTATAAAAATTGAGCGAGGTCAGGTCTTTGCATTACTTGGACCAAATGGTGCTGGAAAAACGACATTAATTCGAATTATTTTAGGGTTATTACACCCTGATAAGGGAACGGTTAAACTATTTGATATGATACTGACGGAAAATTCCAGAACAGAGTTGTTGCAACGTATTGGTGTTCAAAATGATGGAAATCTCTACGAAAACCTAACTGTTCAGGAGAACCTGGCTATTTGGGGAGAAATTTATGGTATGGACAATAGTCAGATTGACTCTAGAATAAGTATTTTAAAAAAGTTATTTCGGTTAGAACAGTATCTAGACATGGTTGTAGGGAGTCTTAGTAAAGGGAACAGACAAAAAGTTATGCTCGCTAGAGCTATGTTGCATAATCCAGAAGTATTGATATTGGATGAACCTACGACAGGTTTGGATCCAGAGGCCATTGATGAATTTTATAGTTTTATCAAACAGTTGAAAAAAGAAGGTATTACAATTATTATGTGCACTCACTATCTTTATGGAATGGATGGAGTGGTAGATAGTATAGGTATCCTAAAAAACGGTTGTATCTTGCAAAGTGGTGACTTAGATGCACTTCAAAAAACAGAAAAAATAGTTCAATTTCAAGGACATTTTCATCCAAATGACTTGGAAGAACTGTCCTATCTTGGGGCTATATTGAAATGTTCGAATACTGAGTTCCATATTAAGGTAGATAGACTTGACAATATTCCAGAAATTGTAAAAAAATTATCAGCTAAAGAAAATGCTATTTACGGTATTCATCAGGAAACCGAATCTTTAAAAGATATATACTTTAGAATTGTTGGAGGTACTCATTATGAAGAGCTATCAAATTAAAGTAATTGTTAAAAAAGATTTAATTGAGTCTGTTCCTTCCTCCAATCATTATTAGCATATTGCTTCCTTCTCTGATATTGGTCTTTGGTGCTAATGGAGGTGTCACCACTAGTATTGCTGGATTAAGTGATTTTTTAGAACACTTTCAAATTTTGAAGTATCCAAGCTATGTGACTTCTGCAAATTTACCATATTATGCTATTTTTACCTATTTCTTTTTACCGTTATTCATGTTGGTTCCAATCATGGCTTCTTCCATATTGGCAGTAAGTAGTCTTATTGGTGAGAAGGAGAACAAGACCATGGAGGGGTTGTTATATACTCCCTTATCTCCTAAGAACTTAATTTTGGGTAAGGCTCTTGCATGCGCAATACCAGCATTTTTAGTAACGATTACGTCAGTTATCATCTATTCAACGATGGTTAATATATTAGGTTGGAGCAACTTTGGGCATATTATCTTACCGAATCTTACTTGGTTGTTAGTAGTTTTCGTCATTTCCCCATTGCTTATCTTATTGTCAATTCTGCTCATTATTGGAAGTTCACAATATTTCAAAAATAGCAAATCTGCATAAGGAATTGCGATGATAATAGTGTTTCCGATTTTAGGGATGTTGATATCCCAATCGTCAGGAGTTTTAATATTAGGAATTTTTGAAACGATTGTTTTCATATCCATCTTACTGTTCGTAGTAATTGTGATGTTTATTGTTGTCGTTAAGAGATTTAATTTTGAAAAATTTATTTTGAATAATTAATCATGATTAAACTAAAGAAATATAGGCTTCAAGTTTTATTGAAGAGTAATTGCTACTAGAAAGAAGGAGGAAATGATAGTATGGGGCTTTCCGAAACCTTGAAGGCAATTTCTGCTCCTATTCGTAGGCAAATTCTAGATAGTCTTAAGTCGGGGCCGAAGTCTGCTGGGGAAATTGTTGAACAATTTCAATTAACAGGAGCAACAGTTTCTCATCATTTATCCACTTTGAAAAAAGCTGGATTAATTTTGGAGGAAAAGCAGAAAAATTTTATTTATTATCGTCTAAACTATACGGTCTTTGAAGAAGTCTTGGTTTGGATTGCAAGTTTAGGAGGGCAACAAGATGAAGAAAATTGACATAAAAACATTATTAGCAACTTCTAGTATATTCCTACTGATTGCTGTATTGATGATTTGTTACTATGGAGCATTGCCAGATACCATGGTAACGCATTTTGGCGTAAATGGTGAGCCAAATGGCTCTATGGCCAAGTATATGATGATTTTGACACCGCTACTATTCTTTTGTGTTCACCTATTCATTTGTGTACTTTATGATGTGAAAGGGATAGGGAAAACACCAGTCATTCGAGTGGTCAAATGGCTTTTTCCGCTACTGGCTCTCATCATTCAAGTTTCTTTACTCTGGTATAATTTAGGAGGAGAATTGGATTACCGGAGACTTGTTATTGGACTGCTGGCTATCTATTATATGGTGATAGGAAATTATTTACCCAAGGAGGAATTGGATAGCAAGACCAATGAAATAGAACGAAAGGGAAGAAAGCAGTCAGGCTATCTCTTGATGATTGGTGGGTTGTTGCAGTTAGTAAGTTTGTTGGGTTCACCAACCCTATCTATCCTTGTAATGATATTGGTTGGTATTTCTGTTGTAAGTCTTAGTATCTATTATGCTTATCTGCATTTTAAAACCGCTTCATAATTGGAGCAGTTTTTGTTATACTAATTGTAGTAAAACAGGAGGTACGACCATGGGTATTTTAACAATGGACAAAGCCTTTGTATTCTAAAATAACAATGCAAAGGAGAAAGACATGATTACTTACAAACAAAATCCTCAACTTGACTTTCAAGCAGTCCTTGAAATCTATGCTTCTGTGGACTGGACAGGATATACCAGCCGTCCAGATATGTTGCAAAACGCTATAGAGAACAGTCTGCTGGTTCTTGCGGCCTTTGATGGTGACTGTCTAGTTGGTCTTTTGCGGGCAGTTGGCGACGGGCATTCAATCGTTTTTATTCAGGACATCTTGGTCCTGCCACCCTATCAGCGTCAGGGAATTGGTCGCAATCTTTTAGAGCAAGCTATTGCCCACTTTCCAGGTATTTATCAACTCCATCTCTTGACGGACAATACTGAGAAAACACGGTCTTTCTATGAGGCAATTGGCTTTACAGCCGTTGATAGCCTGGACTGTGTCGCTTACACCTATTTAAAATAATAAAACAATCTAAAAAAAGCAAAAGGCTGGTTGGCCAGCCTTTTGCTTTGAGCAAATGATTTGAATTTCAAATCAAAAAGAGTAGAATGTATTTATCAATAATTAGTAATAACGGATGATAAAGGAGAGAACCAATGGCAACTGTATTAATTGTAAAGGCCCACCCCCTTGACGCACAAAAGTCCTACGCCTTGCGGGCCTTGGAAGAGTTTCAAACTCGTTACGCCAGTTTGCACCCAGAGGATAAGATAGAAATAGTTGATATATTTGAAGACCAGATTCCAGCTTTGGATAAGCCTTTGTTAGAATCTATGGGAGCTGCTAAAAAAGGCGAGAGTATCAGTCCTGAGCAAGCAGAGCAATTGGACCGCTACAATGTCTTGACCCAGCAATTTCTGGTAGCAGATAAGATTGTCGTCGTCAATCCTCTTTGGAACCTCAATGTGCCTAGCCAGCTCGTTTCATGGATTAACACCATCAATGTAGCAGGCCTGACCTTCAAGTATGGACCTGAGGGGTCTATCGGCTTGGTCAAGGGCAAAAAATTGTTGCACATCCAGTCCAATGGTGGCGTTTATGCAGGTCAAGATCCTGCAGCCCAGTATATCAAGTCTATCTTTGAATTTCTTGGCTTTGAAGACATTCATCAGATCTTTATCGAAGGACAATCGGCCGATCCAAGCCAGGCTGAAGCTATCTATGCTGAGGCAATGACCAAGATTGATACGATTTTGGAGACATTTTAAGTCAAAACCTCGCCCTATGTGGAGCGAGGTTTTTTTGTCATTTCTGCAATATAATCTAATTTACTCTGCCGACTGCGTTTCTTAAACAAAGCCTCGGCAGACATGGCTTCCTGCTTACTAGCAAAGGCTTCTTGATAGAGCAAGCTGACAGGTAAGCGTGCGCGGGTGTACTTGGCCCCTTTCCCACGATTATGGGTAGCAAGCCGCTTCTCCACATCAGTCGTATAACCAGTATAAAGACTCCCGTCGGCACATTCCAAAACATACAAGTAGGCCTTATTTTCCATAATAAATCTCACGAATGGCAGGAGTGTAGTCGCCGTTTTCCTCATGGACAACCAGAGGTGGCAGGATGTGCAGCCCATCCACCGAGCCGTCCTTGATAGCCTCAATCAGCAACATATTGGCCTCCTTGCTGGCCTTGGGATAGACAAACTGGATGCGTTTGGGAGCTAGTTTGTAGGTTCTCAGCGTGTCCAAAATATCTAAAAATCGATCGGGCCTGTGAACCATGGCCAAGCGACCATTGGATTTGAGCACCTGTTGGGCCATCTGACAAATGCTGTCTAGGTTGGTCGCAATTTCGTGTCTGGCCAGAAGATAATGCTCGCTTTCATTGAGGTTTGAACCCTCGTCCACCTTGAAGTAGGGAGGATTGCAGAGCATCAAATCAACCTTGGACCGCAAATCATACTGTGGCAGATTAGCCAAGTCGTCATTGATGACCGAAAGCTGTTCCTCCAGACCGTTGAGGGCGATGGAACGGCGGTTCATATCCGCCAAGCGTTCCTGTAATTCAACCTGAATAATCTGTGCCTTGGTGCGTGTAGAGGCAAATAGCCCCACCGCCCCATTTCCGCTACAAAGGTCAACAATCAACCCCTTCTGAGCAGGCATTTTTGGAAACCGTGAAAGAAGAACGCTGTCAATCGAGTAGCTAAAAACCTCCCGATTTTGAATAATCTGAACATCTGTCGAGAAGAGCTGGTCGATCCGCTCTCCGTCTAGTAAATCAATTTTTTGCATAGGTTTATTATACCATCTTTAGCAGAAAATCTCTGTTCATTTTGGAAGAAAAAGGAGCATTCAACGCTCTTCATCACCTAACTAAAAAATTCTACCCAAACCCCAACAAGCAAGAATGCGATACAGAGATAGATTTGCCAATTTGCCCTCAACATCCATTCATTAGACCAAAAGGCACTTCGGGCAGTACCGACGAAAGCAAAAAGCAAGAGCCCAAGCCAGAGGGTTGGCCCCTTGTCCAACCATTCTCCAATGCTACCTAATAATAACAATATCATTAAATAAAAATTCAAACTCCGATAATATTCTTTATTAAATTCCTTAAACATATAAAATCCTCACAGTACAAAGAAGGAAACGATTATCCAACTGACAATAAAACTAATGACTAAGTATAGTTGCCATGTTTTTTTAATCCAGCTACGTGACTTAAAGAAAGCTAGATAACCAGCATAAAGTCCGACTCCAAGCTTGAGAAAATGGATAAACCAAAACGGTCCATTTACAGCAGCATAAATCACTTGTAGGATACAGGCAAGAGACAAGTAAAATTCCCAGGTCCGATAAAATGCTGTATTGAAGTTCTTAAACATAGTAAGCTCCTTTCTATTTACCCAAAATGAATTTCAGATAGATAATCACCACAATCAATCCGATATAGAAGATGTAGCCCATGCGAGTGAGTTCTTTTTCTTCCTTGAAGAAAAAGGTTCGAATGGCATTGATAAAAATAATCAGACAGGCTAATAGGCTATACCAAGTTGGAGTTGGAGAGTTATCCCTAAAGAAATCTGGCAGTAAAAAACAAGTCCAAAAAATCATAGAATAGAAGGCGCTATAACGATAGAAATGCTTGTTAAACTGGAATTTCATTACAATCACCTCTCTTTCTTTTATTATATCAAATAAATTATAGGTTTAAAAGTATTTATCGGTAAATCCAGTATGGTTATTGTTATAAAGAAAAACTATAACAAAGCTTGCTGTTTTTCTATAAGTATTTTTGGATATTTTTCGCACCAAATCTCCTATTTCATGCTAGACTATATTGTAAGTTAGATTGGAGTAGATGTTATGACAGATTATAAGATTGATACGATTTTAGCGCATACGGGCATCAATAGCGATGAGAGAACAGGTGCCTTGATTTCCCCTATCCACCTTTCGACGACCTATCAACACCCTGAGTTTGGTCAATCGACAGGTTATGACTACACGAGAACAAAAAATCCGACACGTGCCAGTCTAGAGACGACTTTGGCAGCTATTGAAAAGGCCGACTATGCCTTAGCAACGAGCTCGGGAATGGCTGCTCTGGTCTTACTTTTTAATGGTTTTCCTGTAGGGAGTCAAGTGGTAGCGGCGCGTGATTTGTACGGTGGTTCCTTCCGCTGGTTCAATGAGCAAGAGAGTATCGGTAGATTTCAATTTACCTATGCAAACACCGAGGAGGAGCTGATTGCAGCCATCACCGAAGAGACAGACTATGTTTATCTGGAGACACCGACTAACCCACTCATGGTGGAGTTTGACATCGCTAAGGTTTCGGCTATCGCCCATGCCAAAGGTGCTAAGGTGATTGTCGATAACACTTTTTACAGCCCTATCTACCAAAATCCACTTGTTCTAGGAGCGGACGTTGTCCTACATTCAGCAACAAAGTACCTATCTGGGCATAATGATGTACTAGCTGGCGCTTTGATGACCAATGATCAAGCCCTATATGATAAGCTCTTTTATGACCAAAATACATCGGGTCCAACCCTATCTCCACTGGATTCTTACTTACTCATGCGTGGACTCAAAACTCTCTCGCTTCGAATGGAGCGGGCGACACAAAATGCTCAGAAAATTGTTGCCTATTTGGAGAAGAGTCCAGCAGTCAAGCAAGTTTACTACACAGGAAAAGGTGGGATGATTTCGGTTAAGGTGGTAGATGAAAGTCGGATTCCCCATATTCTCAACACCCTGAAAGTCTTTACCTTTGCTGAAAGTCTGGGTGGAGTAGAGAGTCTGATTACCTATCCAGCCACTCAGACCCACGCAGACATTCCAGCTGAAACCCGTCATTCTTACGGTTTGACAGATGATTTGCTTCGTCTGTCTATTGGTATAGAGGATGCGGAAGACTTGATTGTAGATTTAAAAACAGCCTTGGAGGGATAAGATATGACACAGTATAATTTTATAGATAGTCCGAATCGTCTATCCCAGCATGCGGAAAAATGGAGAAAAGTAGAGACGGATAAAGAACTCTTACCCTTGTGGATAGCAGATATGGACTTTGAGCCTCTACCAGAAATTCGCCAAGTTATCCGTGACTACGCAGATCATCATGTTTTTGGTTATCCTTATGCTAGTGACAGCCTCTATCAGTCTATTATTGACTGGGAAGATAGACAGCATGGCTACAAGATTGAAAGAGAGTCCATCCTGCTCATCGAAGGAGTTGTTCCTGCCTTATCTGTGGCTATTCAATCTTTGACAGAAGAAGGAGATGCAGTCCTAATTAACACGCCAGTCTATCCACCCTTTGCGCGGACTGTAAAATTGAACAATCGCCAGCTTGTTACCAATTCACTTGTTGAAGTGGATGGTGTTTTTAGGATTGATTTTGACCAGCTTGAAAAGGATATTGTAGAGAATCAAGTGAAACTCTATATTTTCTGTAATCCACACAATCCAGGTGGTAGGGTTTGGAGCAAGGAAGAACTCTTAGCTATTGGTCGTCTCTGTCAGAAACATGGTGTTATCCTTGTCTCAGATGAAATTCATCAAGATTTGGCTTTATATGGTCACAAACATGATACCTTTAATACGGTGGATGAAAATTTCAAAGATTTTTCAATTGTCTTATCATCTGCGACCAAGACCTTCAATATCGCTGGTACAAAAAATAGCTTTGCAATCATTGAAAATCCAAGCATCCGCAAGACTTTCGCCAAGCGTCAATTGATAAATAATCAGCACGAGATTCCAACGATTGGCTTGTTAACCACAGAAGCTGCTTTCACTTATGGAGATGAGTGGTTGAAGGAGTTGAAGGTTATTTTGGAGAGAAATATAGACTTTGTTGAGGAGTATTTGGCAACCCATACAAGGATCAAGGTCATGAAGCCCCAGGGAACCTACCTCATCTGGCTTGATTTTTCTGCTTATGAGTTAGAGCATGCGGAGCTCTTTGATATTCTTCATTGTAAAGCGAAGTTGATTTTGAATGATGGTTTGACCTTTGGTAAGGAAGGTAAGCATCATGCGCGTCTGAATGTAGCAGCTCCATTTGATGTCATTGAAGAAGCCTGTCAGCGACTTGGTAAGGTTTTTGGATAAAGAAATAAGGACTAGGTGTGAGTAAAATCACCTAATCCTTATTTTTTTGTATTTTTCTAAATTTTGTCGGGCTCATATGGAAATAATTTTTGAAGGCCGCACTGAAGGTGAGAGGGTCTTGGTATCCGACAGAATAGGCGATTTCAGTGATATTCCGAGAAGCATCTTCTAATAGTTGACAAGAACGATTCATTTTTACTTGTAAAATATAATCTTTGATAGAATAGCCAGTTTCCTGCTTAAAAATTTTATAGAGATAGCTTCGGCTTAAAGCTAGAAAATCTGCTATTTCAGAAACTTTAATTGGATGGGCATAGTGGTTATGGATCATCTTGATGGCTTGCTGAACATAGTGCTTGGTTTGTGTTTCAGGCTTAATTAATGTTTCACTGGGAAATTCCTCGATGAGTGCTGCTAAGAGTTGGTTGAGGTAGCCAATTAAGACCAATTCTGTGATAGAGGGGATGGGATGCATCTGAACATGGTTAATCTGATGCATGTAGCCTAGAATTGGTGACTCTAGATTGGAGTGGAGGTAGTAGTTTTCTAGCAGTTGACTTTGATTAAGTAGGTCTTTTGCTCGTGAACCACTAAAACCAACCCATATATAGGTCCACGGGTCTATATCATCAGCTTGGTAAAAAATGGAAACATCCTTTGGAAGAATAAACAAATCGCCTGCAGCAAGGTAGCTTGTTTTTCCGTCAACAAGAATTTTTCCTCTTCCTTTTGTAATAAAATGCAGGACAAAATTATCACGGATAGTAGGACCGAAGGAATAGCCCTTGTCACATTGTTCGGCACCGTAATGGTCTACATTTAGGTCAAAATTATGACTATCCAATTCATTATAGATATTTAGAATATTCATTTCAATCCTCCTAGGAAACATTATAACATGTTTTAAATACAAAAGACTATTAAGTAAAGCGTTTTCATTTTGTAAAATAATAGCATAAAGAAGAGATGGGAGAGATGAATGTGATTGAGATTTATAATGAAAAACAGATTTTCCACCTGAAAACAAGAGAATTCTCTTATATCATCCAAGTGTTGGAAACAGGCGATCTGGTTCATCGTTATTTTGGGAAAAAAATCGAAAAATTTAGCGATGGAAACAAAATAACATATTTAGATCGATCGTTTTCTCCGAGTCCAATTACTGGGGATAGGACATACTCATTGGATGTCCTCCCACTCGAATATTCCAGCAATGGTCTGGGAGATTTTAGAACCTCAGCATTAGATGTTCGGAATGAATTTGGAGTCACTCTTGACCTAAAATACAAAGAGTATCGATTATACAAGGGGAAAAAAGAACTGAGGGGATTACCAGCAAGTTTTGGAAATCAAGAAGAGGTAGAGAGTCTTGAAATTGATCTTTATGATCAGTTGACAGATATTACCGTGACACTTCAGTATTCTGTTTTTGAAGAAGCTTCCTATCTCGCACGGTCAGCTACAATTCAAACTGGCAAATATCCATGCAAACTAGAGAAGGTCTTGTCTGCAACGCTTGATTTTCCACATCAAGATTTCATTGTTCACAGCTTGGCAGGACGTTATGCTTATGAAAAAGAGTGGACACAGACTCCATTGACAAAAGGTCAGTATTCGATTGGTAGCATTCGAGGTGCTTCAAGTCACTCAAGAACACCCTTCTTAGCACTAGCCTCACCCGATGCAAGTGAGGACAAGGGCGATGTTTATGCAGCCCACCTTGTCTATAGTGGCAACTTTACAGCATTTGTCGAAACGACAGCCATGGAAACCAGTCGATTGGGACTAGGATTGGAAAGTCACTATTTCTCATGGCAATTGGATAAGGATGATTGGTTTCAAACTCCAGAAGTTCTCTTATCATATACTGATAAAGGATTTACTGGCATGACACAAAATAGTCATCACTTTATCACAAAACACCTCATTCGATCATCGTTTGTAAACAAACCAAGACCCATTTTAATCAACAACTGGGAAGCGACCTATTTCGAATTTACAGAAGAAAAGATTTTACAGTTAGCTCAGGTCGCAAGTCGAGCTGGTATTGAATTATTTGTTCTGGATGATGGTTGGTTTGGTAAACGAAACAATGATGAAAGTTCATTGGGCGATTGGAAAGTCAATTTGGATAAGTTGCCAAATGGTTTGAATGGCTTAGCAGAGCGAATAAATGAGCTTGGCATGAAATTCGGACTGTGGTTTGAACCAGAGATGATTTCTATTGATAGCGATCTTTATCGTGAACATCCTGATTGGGCAATTCGAACAGAAGGACGCTTACCAATCTACAGCCGAGAACAATTAGTTTTGGATTTGACCAAGCAGGAAGTCTGTGACTACATCATTGATAGCGTCTCTTCCATATTAGAATCAGCCAATATTTCTTATGTAAAATGGGATATGAACCGTAATATCACCAATATCCCTGAAGGTTTAGCAAATGACCAGCGCTTTGAGTTCCACCATCGTTAC
The DNA here is from genome assembly GCF_016743335.1 of Streptococcus suis. Taxonomy (GTDB): domain Bacteria; phylum Bacillota; class Bacilli; order Lactobacillales; family Streptococcaceae; genus Streptococcus; species Streptococcus suis_Y. The sequence continues at coordinate 10,920 of NZ_WCJE01000018.1, forward strand.
ATGCTAGGTCTCTACCGTGTATTAGACCACCTTACCAAGCGGTTCCCAGATATTCTTTTTGAATCCTGTGCTGGTGGCGGTGGCCGAAATGATTTAGGTTTACTCTATTACATGCCACAGGCTTGGGCTAGTGATAATACAGATGCGATTGGTCGACTTTCTATCCAAGAAGGGACTAGTTTGATTTTACCTGCTTCTTCTATGGGAGCCCATGTGTCGGCTGTTCCAAACCATCAAGTCGGTCGAATCACTCCGCTTGCAACACGTGGGAATGTGGCAATGATGGGAGGAGCCTTTGGGTACGAGCTGGATTTAACGAAACTTTCGGAAAAGGAATTGGATGAAATCAGTCAGCAAATCGAAACCTATCACTCCATTCGTAAAACTATACAATTCGGTCAGCTCTACCGTCTGAAAAAGACGCCCAATACCTGGGCTGCCAATTATGTTAGTCAAGATAAGAATCAAGCGGTCTTTACATTTGTAAAAATTCTTGCTAAGCCGGAGGCACCATTGCTTCATGTCCGGTTGAAGGGGCTAGACCCGGATGCCTTGTATGAATGCCCTCAATTGGGAGAAACATTCTACGGGGATGAACTGATGAACATCGGTCTTACAATGCCACATGTTCAAAAAGATTATTTTAGTGTACAATATATTTTTAACAAAATCTAGGAGGATTTTATAATGAAAATGAAAACATTTTTAAAATGTGCATCGGTTTGTGCTTTTGCCAGCTTCTTGGTTGCTTGTGGGAATGCAAGTAGTAGCGATAAGGTAGAAATAGAATATTTTTCACAAAAACCTGAAATGCAGGCTACTCTTCAGGAAATTATTGATGAATTTGAAAAAGAAAATCCTACGATTGATGTTAAATTTTCAAATGTACCAGATGCAGGAACTGTTCTGAAAACCCGTATGGCAAATAACGAAGCGCCAGATGTCATCAACATTTATCCACAAAATGCGGACTTCAAAGCATACGCAGCGGATGGTCGTTTCCTAGAAATTGGTGATGATGCAGGTCTCAGTCATCTAAAAGATGGTGCTGTAACGCCATATCTTGTTAATGAAAAAAATTACACCCTTCCTTTGACAGCAAATGCCTATGGTATTTACTATAATAAGGATAAGTTCAAAGAATTGGGGCTCGAAGTTCCAACTACCTATGCAGAATTTGTGGCTTTGGTAGACAAAATCAAGGCTGATGGCAGTGCAGCACCGTTTGCTCTTTCATTGAACGATGCTTGGTCATTGAACGGCTACCATCAGTTAGCTTGGGTAACTGTTGCAGGTGGATTTGATGGTGCAGAAGATATTCTGATTCGTAGTGCAAAGGGAGCGATTCAAGATGATGCGACAACAAAAGCTGTCTTAGAACGCTTGCAACTGTTGACAGATAATGGTCAAAAAGGTGCAACAGGCGCGCTCTATGCAGATGCGGTGGCAGCCTTTGCAGCAGGTGATGCTCTCATGCTTCCACAAGGTACATGGGCAGCTACAGCTGTAAACCAACAAGAACCAGAATTTGAATATGGTATGTTTACATTCCCTGGCGATAAAGAAGGTGGCGACTATACCATCGGTGCAGCTGACCTTGCTCTATCTATTTCAGCAGATACAGAGCACCCAGAAGAGTCTAAAAAATTCCTAGAATACCTTTCTCGTCCAGAAGTTATCCAGAAATACTATGATGTAGATGGCTCACCAACTTCAGTTGAAGGTGTAGATACAGAAGGTAAGTTTGAAGAAACTGCTGGAGTGACACAATATGCCTTCACTGACAAACATGTAGTTTGGTTGCAATCTGAATGGGAATCAGAAGATGAGTTCTGGAACATTACTGTTGAAATGGTAAAAAATCCAAACTCAGCAGAATTAGTGAAAAAACTAAATGCATTCTTTGACCCAATGAAAAAATAATTCAAGAAAACTATAAGGAGGGCTAGAACAGCCTAGCTCTTCTTTATAGTTGCTTAGGGTCAGTTTGAATCCCCCCTAACCACACCTTTCATTCAAACTGTCCCTAAGCAACTATACATTATAGAAAAAAGGAGTACCATGATGAATCAAAAAGGATTTATTGCCAAATATTGGCCCTATCTATTTGTTGCCATACCAATTGGTCTACAGTTAATCTTTTTCTTCTATCCCTTATTTACGGGTATCTATTATAGCTTGACGGATTGGAATGGATTGACATCAGATTTCAGCTTGATTGGCGTTCAAAACTATCTAGATATCTTGAAGAATCCTGATTTTTATACGTCTATGACTTTTACCATTATCTTCACCATTGGTTTGGTCATTGGAGAAATTGTTATAGGGATTTGGTTGGCTAGTCTCCTCAATCGTAAGATCAAAGCTGTTGGTTTCTTTAGAACCTGGTATTTCTTCCCTGCGGTTCTTTCAACCGTTACTTTAGGCTTGATTTTTGTTCAATTGTTCAACTATGGTTTTACACAAATTGGAGAATTACTACATATTGATTGGTTGATGGAAAATTTATTGGTACAAGAAAATACTGTTATTCCAGCCGTACTCTTTGTGGCTCTCTGGCAAGGGCTGGCGATGCCAGTCATCATCTTCTTATCTGGTTTACAAAGTATTCCAGAAGATGTGAAAGAAGCAGCAGCGATTGATGGTGCTACTCGTTCTCAACAATTCTTCAATATTGAACTTCCATTCTTATTACCATCTATCAGTATGGTTTTCATCTTGGCAATGAAGTCAGGTTTGACAGCATTTGACCTTATCTTTGCACTGACAAGTGGTGGCCCAGATGGCAAAACAGAATCTTTGGGTTTACTTGTTTACAACTATGCCTTTGTAGACAACAAATTCTCGTATGCCAATGCTTTGGCTGTAGTACTTTTCATCTTCATTATTGTCATCTCATTGATTCAGATGAGAATTTCGAAGAAATTTGAAATTTAGGAGGACTGTCATGAATACTCAAAAACAGAAAAATTGGTGGGTCTATCTCGTGCTCTTCAGCGGTATTCTCTTCATGTTTATTCCGCTACTTGTGACGATTATAAGTTCGTTCAAACCAACCAAGGAAATCACGAGCAACTTCTTTGGTCTTCCTGAAAATTTCACCTTAAACAACTACGAACGCTTATTTAATGATGGGATTGTACAATATTTTGGCAATTCTGCCTTGATTACGATTGTAGCAGTAGGTTTGATTCTACTCGTTATTCCAATGGCAGCCTTTGCTGTAGCCCGTCAAATGAAACGCCAGACAGTATTTAACTTTATCTACTTTTTCTTGATTATTGGGATTTTTGTACCTTTCCAGGTGATTATGCTCCCAATGACCAAATTAATGTCAAGCCTTGGTTTGAACAATATTGTCGGTTTGATTATCTTGTACTTAACCTATGCAGTTCCTCAGGCCCTCTTCCTCTATGTCGGCTATATTAAGACCATTGTTCCTGAGGAAATGGATGAGGCGGCAGCTATTGATGGCTGTGATAAATTTACCATGTACTGGAAAATCATTTTCCCACTCATGAAACCTATGCATGCAACTGTTTTGATTATCAATGCCCTCTGGGTCTGGAACGATTTCCTCTTGCCTTTACTAGTATTGAACCGTGACCAAAGCATGTGGACTTTACCTCTTTTCCAATACAACTATCAAGGCATGTATTTCAGTGATTATGGACCATCATTTGCATCCTATGTGGTGGGAATTATTCCAATCTTACTAGTCTATCTTGTCTTCCAAAAACATATTATTTCAGGTATGACGAGTGGTTCTGTCAAATAAATCTAAAGGTTGACTTGTTCAACCTTTTCTAACAATGAAAAAAGAAAAGGCTTACGAGGAGAATGTCGATGAAAATTAAAAACCAAGCTATGTTGATTACTTATTCGGATAGTTTAGGCAAGAATCTTAAGGATTTGAAAAAAGTTCTTGAGGGGCCTTTAAAGGATGTTGTGGGAGGTATTCACATTCTACCATTCTTCCCATCGTCAGGTGACCGTGGGTTTGCACCAATGGATTATACCAAAGTAGATCCTGCATTTGGAGATTGGTCAGATATTGAAGCATTGAGTAAGGACTACTATCTGATGTTCGATTTTATGATTAATCATATCTCGGCAAAATCTCCATATTTCCTTGATTTTCTTGAAAAGAAAGATGAATCAGCTTATGCGGATTTGTTCATTCGCTATAAAAACTTTTGGCCAAATGGTGAGCCAACGCAAGAAGATGTTGATTTGATCTATAAGCGTAAACCTCGTGCGCCATATCGTATTGCAACATTTGCTGATGGTAGTGAGGAGAAGGTATGGTGTACCTTTGATGAGCAACAGATTGACTTGGATGTGACTACAGAGACAACACGCCGGTTCATCCAAGAAAATCTGGAACAGTTGGCAGAACATGGTGCTTCCATCATTCGTTTGGACGCCTTTGCTTATGCCAATAAAAAAATCGGAACCAATTGTTTCTTTGTGGAGCCTGATATTTGGGAAATGCTCCATTTTCCACGTCAGTTATTGGCACCAAAAGATGTGGAAATCTTACCAGAAATTCATGAACACTACACCATTCAGCAGAAAATTGCCGAGCAAGATTATTATGTTTATGACTTTGCCTTGCCAATGCTAGTTCTCCACGCTTTGTATTCTGGTCATGTCAATCGCCTGGTTCACTGGATGGAGATTTGCCCTCGCAAGCAATTTACAACCCTAGATACACATGATGGAATCGGTGTTGTGGATGTTAAGGATTTGCTGACGGATGAAGAGACAGAGGAGACACGTGAAGCCTTGTATGCACAAGGTGCCAATGTCAAGAAAATTTATAGTACAGAAGCCTACAATAATTTAGATATTTATCAGATTAACTGTACTTATTATTCTGCCCTTGGCAATAACGATCAAGCTTACCTATTAGCGCGTGTTCTTCAATGTTTTGCACCAGGTATTCCACAGATTTACTATGTTGGTTTACTTGCAGGTGAAAATGATATTGAGCTTTTGGAATCAAGCAAGGAAGGCCGCAATATCAATCGCCATTACTATGATTTGGAAGAAATTGAGCAGGAAGTACAACGTCCTGTGGTACAATCCTTGTTTAAACTCTTAAAATTCCGCAATACAAGTCCAGCTTTCGACGGAGAGTTCTCCGTTAAGATGCTGGATGAAACAAGTATGGAAATTTTCTGGAATAATCAAGATGCAGGGGTGTCTGCCCGTCTAACAGCAAACCTAAAAGAAAAATCCTTTGAAATTGTTGAAATAGAAGAGGATAAAATGACCATAATTGAGTTATAATATGATTATATAGAAATAGGGGAATTCCCCTTTTTCTTGCGTAAATAAGATTGTACAGAAAGGATCAATCAAATGCCAGAAATACAAAAAACAGATTGGTGGAAGAAGTCCGTCATTTACCAAATTTATCCTCGTAGTTTTCAAGATTCAAATGGAGATGGAGTAGGGGATATTCGAGGGATTATCAGCCGATTAGATTATCTCCATGAGCTTGGAATTGATGCTATTTGGCTCAGTCCTGTTTATCAGTCCCCCATGGATGACAATGGTTACGATATCAGTGACTACCAAGGAATTGCTCCAGAATTTGGGACCATGGAAGATATGGAAGAGTTGATTGCAGAAGGCCATAAGCGCAATATCAAAATAATCATGGATTTGGTACTCAATCATACCTCGGATGAACATTTCTGGTTTCAAGAAGCCCTCAAAGGACCAGATAATCCCTATTATGATTATTATGTTTGGGCTGATGAGCCGAATGAATTACGCTCAACCTTCTCAGGCTCAGCTTGGGAATATGTTCCACATCTGAACAAATACTACCTCCACCAATTCTCTGTTAAGCAACCTGATTTGAACTGGAAAAATCCTGCTCTGAAACAAGAAATCTGGGATATGATCAATTTTTGGATTGAAAAAGGTGTCGGTGGTTTCAGGCTAGATGTAATTGATTTGATTGGAAAAGAACCGGAAAAATTAATTACAGCCGATGGACCGACTCTCCATCCTCTTATTCAGGAATTAAATGAGAAAACCTTTGGTGCATACGACTTAGTGACTGTTGGGGAAACCTGGAGCGCCAATCCAGAAAATGCTCAGTTATATTCGCATCCTGATAGAAAAGAATTTTCGATGATTTTCCAATTTGAACATGTAGGACTTGATCAGCAGGAAGGGAAAGAAAAGTGGGATTTGGCACCGCTTGATCCAGCACGTTTGCATAAGGTTCTATCCAAATGGCAGACTGAACTGGTTGGTAAAGGCTGGAACTCGCTTTTCTGGAATAACCACGATTTACCTCGTGCCATTTCTCGCTTCGGTGATGATCGACCTGCATTTCGTGAACTAAGTGGTAAAATGTTAGCTATTTATCTTCATTTTATGTCAGGGACACCTTATATCTACCAAGGTGAGGAAATTGGTATGATTAATGCACCGATTACGGATATTAGCCAAGCGGACGATATTGAAACACGTCGTATGTATGCGGAGCGGATTGAAAATGGCTTCACCAAGGAGGAATTGATTACTTCTATAAATGCCAAAGGTCGTGATAATGCTCGCCGTCCAATGCAATGGACAGAGGCAGAAGGAGCGGGCTTCAGTACAGGTCAAGCCTGGCTGGCTTTGGGAGATACTGTCAAAGACATCAACGTTGAAAAAGCACTTGCAGACAAACAATCGCTTTTCTATACCTATCAAAAATTAATTGCTCTTCGGAAAGAGTATCCTTGTATGTCTGAAGGAAACTATGAAGTGATGGAGACTGGAAATAGCTTGGTAATGGCCTACCGTAAATATGATGAACAGGATGATTTCATCATATTAGTAAACTTTTCAAGCCAGGAGCAGGCTTATACTATAGCTGTGGAAGAATATTCTATTTTCATGAACAATTATGAAAACGAAGAGGCGATTAATAAAGAGATGTTGAGACCTTACGAAGCGATAGTTTTAAAAAAATAAGTTACTCAGTTTTTCTTTTCCCATGCTTTTTTCATGAATTTTTGGTAAAATAGAAAAAACAAAAAAGAGAGGTTTTATCATCATGGGGAAATTCCAAGTCATTTCACACCCACTCATTCAGCATAAGTTGTCTATCCTTCGTCGTACATCTACTTCAACAAAGGATTTTCGTGAGTTGGTTAATGAAATCGCGATGCTAATGGGTTACGAAGTTTTGCGTGACTTGCCACTTGAAGATGTGGAGATTGAAACACCAATCACTAAAACAGTTCAGAAACAAATTGCAGGTAAAAAATTAGCTATCGTACCAATTCTTCGTGCAGGTGTTGGTATGGTTGACGGCTTGCTTAGCCTTGTACCAGCGGCAAAGGTCGGGCACATCGGTATGTATCGTGATGAAGAAACCCTTCAACCCGTTGAGTATCTTGTGAAATTACCAGAAGACATTGATCAACGTCATATTTTTGTAGTTGACCCAATGCTTGCGACAGGTGGTTCAGCTATCTTAGCTGTTGAATCCTTGAAAAAGCGTGGCGCTTCAAATATTAAATTTGTTGCTCTTGTTTCAGCTCCAGAAGGTGTAAAAGCTCTTCAAGATGCACATCCAGACATTGATATTTACACAGCAGCTTTGGATGAAAAACTCAATGAAAAAGGCTACATCGTACCAGGTTTGGGAGATGCAGGTGACCGCTTGTTCGGTACAAAATAATTAAGAAATCAGCTCTGCTGGTTTCTTTTTCATTTCCTGAAATCGTGTTTTTTATTTGACCAATTTTGACTATTCATATATAATGAGTACAGAAAATCTCGAAAAGGAGTAATTTTATGATTCCAGTAGTTATTGAACAAACTAGCCGTGGTGAGCGTTCTTATGATATTTACTCACGCCTTTTGAAAGACCGTATTATCATGTTGACAGGACCAGTTGAGGACAACATGGCAAACTCTATCATTGCACAATTGCTTTTCCTTGATGCCCAAGACCCTACAAAGGATATTTATCTCTATGTTAATACGCCAGGAGGATCGGTGTCAGCAGGTCTTGCTATTGTAGACACGATGAATTTCATTAAAGCTGATGTTCAAACCATCGTTATGGGAACAGCTGCGAGCATGGGAACCATCATTGCATCAAGCGGTGCCAAGGGCAAACGTTTCATGTTGCCAAATGCAGAGTACATGATTCACCAGCCAATGGGTGGAACTGGTGGCGGTACTCAGCAAACGGATATGGCCATTGCTGCAGAACACCTATTAAAAACACGTAATAAGCTAGAAAAAATCTTGGCAGACAACTCAGGTAAGACAGTCAAGCAAATCCACAAGGATGCGGAACGCGATTACTGGATGTCAGCTGAAGAAACCTTGGCTTACGGATTTATTGACCAGATTATGGACAATACAAAAGTCAAATAAGCAGTGACAAATATGTAATAGTACTGACTATTCCTATTAGCTCCAACTCTTTTACAGGTAGTTGGAGCTTTTCATTTATCATTGAAAACGGTATAATATAGAAAGAGAATTTTTAGAGGAGAAGACATGTTTGAGAAGAAAAATCGCACTTGCTTAACTGTCTATTTACACTACAATCGTGATGCACGTAAACTCAGCCAATATGGAGATATTGTTTACCATTCCAAACGCTTGCGATATGTTTTGGTGTATATGGATCAAGAACTAGTAGAATCTACCATATTAAAATTGAAAAAGGAACGTTTTGTAAAAAAAGTGGTTCCTTCATACATTAAGGAGTTAGACCAAAACTTTGTGGGTAATCTATGGAGAGATGAAGAACCATTAGTTGTAGGATAGTCGGAATTAGCAGGTATGTATTCCCTGCTAATTTTTTATTTTAAAATTTTTTTCTTTTTTTGTTGACAATTTTCAGATAATTCAGTATATTGGATACATCGTAAAATTTAAGAAAGATTTAAGGAGTTTTCATGAAAACAAGAAAATTTGCAGTAGCGCTTGCTACATTTGCCTCTGCAGCTCTACTCGCTGCATGTGGTAATGTTTCGACAACCAATACTTCAGCCGCAGGTTCTTCTGTAGGTGATACATTTAAAATCGGCTACAACTTGGAGTTGTCAGGTGCTGTTTCATCTTATGGTCAAACAGAGGAAAAAGGTGCCAACCTTGCCGTGAAAGAAATCAATGCTGCGGGTGGTATTGACGGCAAAAAAATCGAAGTGATCACAAAAGACAACAAATCTGAAACAGCAGAGGCAGCTACTGTTGCGACAAGCTTGGCAAGTGAAGGGGCAAACGTTGTGATTGGCCCAGCTACATCAGGAGCTTCAGCAGCCTCTATTCCAGCATTGACATCTGCTGGTGTTCCTATGATTACTCCTTCAGGAACTCAAACAAACCTGGTTGTGAACGATAAAGGTGAGGTCCAAGAATACTTCTTCCGTACAACCTTTACAGATGGGTATCAAGGTCAAATTATGGCTAAATACGCTACTGAGAACTTGTCAGCTAAGAAAGTTGTTCTTTACTTTGACAACTCTTCTGATTATGGTAAGGGTGTAGCAGAGGCGTTCAAGAAAGCATACACAGGAGAAATCGTTTCAGAAATCACATTTGCTTCTGGCGATAAAGATTTCCAAGCTGCTTTGACAAAATTGAAAGATAAGGAATTTGATGCTATCATCATGCCTGGTTACTACAATGAAACAGGTACAATTGTGAAGCAAGCACGCGGTTTGGGTATTGACAAGCCAATTCTTGGTTCAGATGGTTTTGACTCACCACAATTTACTGAATTGGCAACTGCATCAGCAGCATCAAATGTTTACTACCTTTCTGCATTTGTAACATCAGCAAGTGAAAAAGCCAAAGCATTCTATGATGCATATAAGAAAGAATACAATGAAGAGCCATCAATGTTCTCAGCTCTAGCTTACGACTCAGTTTACATGGCAGCAGAAGCAGCAAAAGGTGCAGCTGATTCAGCAGCAGTGAAGGCTAATCTTGCAGCTCTGAAAGACTTTGAAGGTGTGACTGGTACAATGTCTGTTGACAAAGAGCACAATGTTGTTAAATCAGTTTATGTTGTTGGTCTAACAAACGGAGAAGAATCATCTGTAGATACTATCTCTATTGACTAATAGTGGATGAAAAGAGGGAATTCCCTCTTTTTCACTTGTCAGAATGTATAGAATAGTAGACATGCGGATATAAAATTTGGGTAAAATTTTCGGTAATGATTAAACTCCCTATCTAACTTGCTTATTTTCAGAAAATTTTGTATAATGTAACAATGCTATTGAGCTCGAAAAATATTTAGAAAGATTGGTGAACCTATGCTTCAACAACTTGTCAATGGTTTGATTCTTGGTTCTGTTTATGCCCTTTTGGCCCTTGGTTATACCATGGTGTACGGAATTATCAAACTCATTAACTTCGCCCATGGTGATTTGTATATGATGGGTGCTTTTATGGGGTACTTCCTATTAAATAATTTAACTTTTATTGCAGATGGTGGAACGCGTTTCTTTGTTGCTCTCATTTTAGCGATGGTAGGGACGGCTATTCTCGGTGTCGTTATAGAGTTTTTAGCCTATCGTCCTTTGCGTAATTCAACGCGTATAGCAGCTTTGATTACGGCTATCGGTGTATCCTTCTTCTTGGAATACACTATGGTCAAATTCTTTACAGCAGACGTAAAAGCCTTTCCACAAGCCATTGAGGCTGTGACCTTTAACCTTGGCCCAGTTTCTGTAACCAATATCCAGTTGATTATTCTTGGTGTATCGCTTGTGTTGATGGTCGCTCTTCAATTAATTGTAAAACGTACAAAAATGGGGAAAGCCATGCGTGCGGTCTCTGTAGATAGCGATGCAGCTCAGTTGATGGGGATTAACGTAAACCGTACAATCAGCTTTACTTTTGCTCTTGGGTCAGCTCTTGCGGGTGCTGCGGGTGTTCTCCTAGGTCTCTACTATAACCAGATAGAGCCTTTGATGGGGATGACGCCAGGTCTGAAAGCCTTTGTTGCGGCAGTATTGGGCGGTATCGGTATTATTCCAGGTGCAGCACTTGGTGGATTTGTTATCGGTATTATTGAAACATTTACATATGTGGTCGGTTTGGATACTTTCCGTGATGCGATTGTTTATGCTGTATTGATCATCATACTCCTTGTTCGTCCAAGTGGTATTCTTGGTAAAAATGTGAAAGAGAAGGTGTAACCATGAAGCAAAATTTAAAAGTTAATGCAATTTGGTTGGCTATCTTATTGGCTGGTTTTGGACTTATTCAAGGTCTTGTATCAGCAGGGATTCTGAATTTTTACTACATCCAGATTGTTCAGCAAATCGGTATTCAAATTATCTTGGCAGTTGGTTTAAACTTGATTGTTGGTTTCTCAGGTCAATTTTCACTTGGTCATGCTGGTTTTATGGCTATTGGTGCTTATGCAGTAGGTATCCTTGGGAAAATGATGCCGTCTTATGGTGGTTTTGCTATCGCCTTGATTGTTGGGATGTTGGTTGCTGGTGGTGTAGCCCTCTTAGTAGGTCTTCCAACATTGCGTTTGAAAGGTGACTACCTTGCAATTGCGACCCTTGGTGTTGCAGAGATTATTCGTATTTTAATTATCAATGGTGGTAGTGTAACGAATGGTGCAGCAGGTATTATGTCTATTCCACTCTTTACAAGCTGGCCTTTAGTTTATATTTTTGTAATTATCACAACCTTGGTGACAGTTAACTTTTTGCGCAGTCCGATGGGACGTGCTACAATTTCTGTTCGTGAGGATGAAATTGCGGCAGAATCTGTAGGTGTAAATCCAACATTTGTTAAGGTTTCAGCCTTTGTATTTGGTGCTATGACGGCAGCCATTGCAGGTGGTCTCCATGCAGGATACGTTGGGACAATTGTTCCGAAAGACTTTGCCTTTATGACCTCCGTTAACGTTTTGATTATCATTGTATTGGGTGGTTTGGGCTCTATTACAGGTACCTTTGTAGCAGCCATTGTACTTGGTATTTTGAACGTATTCCTCAAGAGTTACTCTGATATTTCAATGATTATCTATTCATTAGCTCTTATTCTCTTGATGATTTTCCGTCCTGGAGGTCTTTTGGGAACTAAGGAATTCAGCGTAGCGGCTCTACTCAAGAAGAAGGAGGTTAAGTAATGGCATTACTTGAAGTAAAAGATTTAACCAAGAACTTCGGTGGCCTGACTGCCGTTGGTGACGTGACCATGGAACTTCATGAAGGGGAATTGGTTGGTCTTATCGGTCCAAATGGTGCTGGTAAAACGACTCTTTTCAACCTCTTAACAGGTGTTTATGAGCCAAGCGAGGGGACAATTTCTCTTGCAGGGACTATTTTGAACGGTAAAGCACCATCAAAAATTGCTTCGCTTGGTCTTGGTCGTACTTTCCAGAACATTCGTTTGTTCAAAAATATGACCGTTTTAGAAAATGTCTTGATTGGTCTTGGCAACCATGGTAAATCAGAAGTATTTGCAAGTTTCTTCCGTCTTCCAGCATTCTATAAGAATGAAGAAGCGTTGAAAACAAAAGCGATTGAACTTTTGAAAATCTTCGATTTGGATGGAGATGCAGATACATTAGCTAAAAACCTTCCTTACGGTCAACAACGACGTTTGGAAATCGTTCGTGCCCTTGCGACTGAACCGAAAATTCTTTTCTTGGATGAGCCAGCGGCTGGTATGAACCCACAAGAAACGGCAGAATTGACCCAACTCATCCGTAAAATCAAAGAAGAATTTGGCATTACTATCATCTTGATCGAACACGATATGAGCTTGGTTATGGAAGTGACGGAGCGGATATACGTATTGGAGTACGGTCGTTTGATTGCCCATGGTACACCAGAAGAAATTCGTAATAATAAGCGTGTAATTGAAGCCTACCTTGGAGGTGAAGCTTAATGGCAATGTTAGAAGTAAAAAATCTTTCCGTTAACTACGGTGTTATCGAAGCTGTTAAAGATGTTAGCTTTGAGGTTAATGAAGGTGAAGTTGTAACACTTATCGGCGCTAATGGTGCTGGTAAAACCTCTATCCTTCGTACTATTTCAGGACTTGTCCGTCCATCAGCTGGAACGATTTCTTTCCTTGAAAATGAGATTCAAAAAGTTCCTGCTCGTAAAATCGTAGCGGACGGTTTGTCACAAGTTCCAGAAGGTCGACATGTCTTTTCAGGCTTGACTGTTATGGAGAACTTGGAAATGGGTGCCTTCCTTCGTAACAATCGTGAAGAAAACCAAGCAAACTTGAAAAAAATATTTGCTCGTTTTCCACGTTTGGAAGAACGTAAAAACCAGGATGCAGCTACCCTTTCAGGTGGGGAGCAACAGATGTTGGCCATGGGACGTGCCCTAATGAGCCAACCAAAGCTCTTGCTCCTTGATGAACCATCAATGGGCTTGGCTCCGATCTTTATCCAAGAAATTTTTGATATTATCCAAGATATTCAAAAACAAGGAACAACTGTCCTCTTGATTGAGCAAAATGCCAACAAAGCCCTTGCTATCGCAGACCGTGGCTATGTTCTAGAAACAGGAAAAGTTGTCCTCTCAGGAACAGGAAAAGAACTCCTCGCCTCAGAAGAAGTCAAAAAAGCATATCTGGGTGGCTAAAACAACCCTGACGGGTTGTTTTAGGTAGGAGATAGGAAAACCAGTAACGCAAGTTGCTGGTTTGTCCCCCGAGGCTGACGCCTCATTTTAGGTTGGAAATGAGAACCGCTGGTAAGCAGTTTTCTTTATAGGTGGGTTACCCCACGTTTAAAGTTGGAGATGAGAACTGCCGGTAGGCAGTTTTTTTATATTCGGATAGGCTGTTTTAATCGGGAGATAGGAAAACCAGCAATATGCATTACTTGGTCCTCCGACTTTGACGGTTTTCTTTTTATCTCTTACTTGCTAATTTCTGGATAATATGATAGCATTGTATCTCCATCAGAAGTATTTTTAGAATGTCTATACCGAGGTATAAAAATGTTTACCAAAGAATTTGGATTGATGTTTTATGTGGATGATGTTGTTGCTGAAAAGGATTTTTGGTCTGCAGCTGGTTTTATGATTTTAAATGAAGCTGAGATGATGGGCTATGAGACTTTTGATATGAAGTCTCATCCTGAAGCTACAACGACTATCACAGTTTATGCAAATGAGTTTATTCGCCAAGTATCACCAGAAGTGATTGATATGAAGCCAAGTCTCTTGTTTGAGACAGATGATATTGACGGTCTTCAGGCACGAATCGCTGGCCTGACAGATACTTGCAGTTCGGTCAATGCGGAGCCTTTCCCTAACTTTAACTTTGCAAGTCCAAGTGGTCATTACTTTGCGGTTAAAGGATAGAAAAATTAGTTAGCTTTGGAATAATCAGCGGTTTTCTATCGCTGATTTTCATTTCTTTTCATTAAATATTGAAATCGTTTTCGAATTTATGGTATAATAAAGTATGATTTACCAAAGGAGGAAGTCCTATGTCAGTTAAAGATTTTATGACCCGTAAAGTTGTTTACATTTCACCAGATACAACCATTGCACACGCTGCAGATATTATGCGTGAACAGGATTTGCACCGTCTACCTGTCATTGAAAATGATAAGTTGGTTGGTTTGGTCACTGAGGGAACAATCGCAGAAGCTAGTCCATCGAAGGCAACTAGCCTATCTATTTACGAGATGAACTACCTTTTGAATAAGACTAAGGTCAAGGATGTGATGATTAAGAACGTCATTACCGTTTCTGGCTATGCCAGTCTAGAAGATGCAGTCTATCTCATGTACAAAAACAAGGTCGGTATCTTACCAGTCGTGGATAATGGTCAACTCTATGGAGTTATTACTGATCGTGATATTTTTGCAGCTTTTCTTCATGTCTCAGGTTATGGGGAAGAAGGAGTACGCGCTCGGTTCCTTGTTGAAAATAAGGCAGGAGAATTAGAAAAGATTATTCGTCTGGTAGCTGATAAGGACTATAATATTGTGTCTACTGTGCAACTTGCTACCAAGTCTGGAAAAGTTGTCATTGAAGTGCAGATTGACGGAAAAGTTGATGTTGAAGAAGTTCGAACTCTTTTCGAGGGTGCAGGTATCCAAGTGGATAGCTTGGTTCCGACTGTTGCTAAAAACATTTAAAAACCGAGATTTCTCGGTTTTTTTCTTTAGCTATCATTCTAGTATTTTAGGGGAATGTGATATAATAAAGTATATCACGTATGAGGAGGCTCTATGGGGTACAAATATAAAAAGTATAAGAAATATGGTAAAAATAATTCAGGACTTGTGGCCCTCCTTGTTTTATTGGCAATCGGTTTTGTCATGAGGTTCTGGTATATCTTATTGCCCATTGGACTCTTAATTGGCTATTTTTACAAGAGAGAGGCTATTCAGCGTTTTTTGAATGGAGATTCTATAAAACGCTTGCAGGCATTAACGCTATCTATTCGTTCGGGCTATGAAAAGCATCAAGAGCTCTTGGTGGAAAAGGGTGAGGATAAGGTTGTGTTACAGTTGCGAAACAGACTGTTAGGACAATTATTTGAATTAGATCAGCTCTATCAAAAAGTTGGAAAATATCTGAATGGATATGAAAGTAAAGAAGTTGTAGATACCTTGCAACTAAAATATCATTTAAAACTGCCAGAAGCTAAAACAGAAAAAAATACTGACACACAGGTTTCTACTGGTGGTAATGCTGTGATGGATGAACAAGGCATGATAGCGGATTTAGCTCCTGAAATTCTAGAAACCTATTGTAATATTCAAAGAGACAATCTTGTTATTCTTGAAAAGCTGGAAAAGGCGACAGATAAGCGGGAAGAATTGACAGCTATCCATGAGGCCAATATGAATCGGTTTAACGATATTTTACAGGGTTATTTGAAAATCAAAAAATCACCGAAAGATTATTTCAACGCAGAAGAACGATTGGTGCAGGCAAAATCAGCCATGGAAATGTTTGATAAGGATTTGGATGATACCATCAAACAATTTAACGAAGCGGATATGAAAGATTTTGAAGTCAGTCTGCGTATGATGAAAAGAGAAGAGGAATAGAGAAGATGTCAGGATTTAATTTCGATATTGATCAGATTGCTAATAATAGTTTATCAACCAAAGATAAGACAACAGAGCTTATTCAAGCGACTCCGACTGGAGATAATTCAAAAGTGTCTTTCTTGGCACAGTTGACACCGGAACAACAAACAGGTATTCGTGCCAAGGCTCCCCAATTGGTGGATAATTTCTTAGCTAATCAAAATGCCCTCTTGGATTTTGGTAAGGAAGCGGTAGAAGAAGTCAATGCCACGGTCAATCACATTTTGTCAGAACAGAAGAAGATTGAAATTCCACAGGTGGATGAGCTTTTGGCCAATACCAACCGTGAATTGAATGGTTTTGTGGCTAAGTATAAGGACATTTCCACAACTGCTGAATTAGAAAAGAAACCAGGTTTCTTCCAACGCCTGTTCAAGCAGACCAAAAATGATTTGCAGGAATTTTATTTTGATTCGCAGACCATTGAAAAGAAAATGGATAGCATGGCAGCCAGTGTGGTCAAGCAAGAAGAGGTGTTGGCGCGCAATATTGTTTCTGCAGAGCTTTTGATTGAAAATAATACCAAGTCTATCGAGAATTTGGTGGGGGTCATCGCCTTTATTGAAGCGACTGGTCAAGAGGCTACCCAGCGAGCAAAAGCAGAGCAAGAACGCTTGGCAGGTCTGCAACCAACTACGGTAGATTATCAAGTAGCTTCTGAGAAGTTGGCACGTGTAACAGAGGTTGCTAATATCCTCGAACAACAACATTCTGAGTATATGAGTCGCTTGTATGTCGCGTGGACAACGACACCGCAGATGCGTAATCTGGTCAAGGTTTCGTCGGATATGAAACAGCGCCTTGGGATGTTACGTCGCAATACTATTCCAACAATGAAATTGTCCATTGCACAGTTGGGCATCTTACAACAATCTATCAAGTCTAGCCAGACGGCAGATGCGATTGTCAATGCTAATAATGCTGCCCTTCAAATGCTTGCGGATACATCAAAAGAAGCCATCCCGATGATGGAACGCACAGCTCAGAATCCGACCCTTTCAGTAGCATCTGTTACCAAATTGGCAGAAAGTTTGGTTGCCCAAAATAATGGCATTATTGCAGCTATAGATGAAGGGCGTCAGAAACGTCGGGAGTTGGAAGCAGCTATTGTACGGTCTGCAGAGACTATCAACGATTCTGTTAAGCTACGTGACCAAAAAATCATTGCTGCTTTGCTGGAGCAAGGCAAAGAAGCACAGTCTGAGGCAGAGCAAGCACTTGAAACCAATCAATAATATAAAACCTGCAGTTCAGCGAAACTGCAGGTTTGTTTAATGGCGTTCTATTGGTTTTTTATCTCGATCTAAAGTAAATCCCTCACCGAGCACTTCATGTGCGTCTGTAATGGTGATAAATGCGTGGGGGTCAATGCGGTGAATAAGCTCCTTCATCTCTTGGAGTTGGCTCTTATATATGACCGAGTAAATCATGTTGACATCGGCTTTGCTGTAGAAACCTTGTGCCTTGATAAAGGTGACACCACGCTCGATTTCACAATCAATAGCCTGAGCCAATTGGTCAGATTTTTGAGAAACAATCATAACACCCTTGCTACCATATCCGCCCTCCGTGACAAAGTCAATAACCTTGGAAGCAATAGCAACCATCATTAAAGTATATAGAACTGTTCGGAGGTCTTTAAAAACAATAACAATCAGAGTTAGGATGAGGATGTCAACTGCAAGAATGATTTGTCCAATGGAGTAAGGTAGGAATTTATGACCTATACGAGCAATAATATCGCTTCCCCCAGTCGTTCCGCCAGCACGGAAGATGGTTCCTAATCCTAGTCCCATAAGAATCCCACCAAGGATACTAACGAGTATCAAATCTTGTTGTAGATTGATTGAAAAATGGATTTTTTCAAAAATGGCCAACCAAAAGGTAACGCTAAAGGTTCCTAAGATACTGAGATAGAGAGTCTTCTTTCCGAGTATTTTCCACCCGAGGATGAACAATGGAATATTAATCACAATGTTCATTATCCAAGGTTGAATATGAAGAAGGTAGTAAATAATCAGCGTCAATCCAGTTGCGCCACCCTCGAATAGACGATTGGGCATGATTAAATAATTTAGCCCAAAGGCAAATAGCCCTGCACCAAGCAAAATAAGTAAAATATTTTTCAAACGAACCATAAGCACCTCCGAATATGTGTATATATCAATTTTAAAAGATTTTCTCCTTAAAAACAAGTCAATTTCCAAGTGATTTTTTGACTAATTTTTGGTAAAATGGAATGAATATCTAAGAACCAGTCTTCACAAGTGAAGTGCTGAACTGTGCATACTGGTACTAAGAGCGAGGGAAAGATGAGAAACGGTTTTTTTATTACATTTGAAGGTCCAGATGGGGCAGGGAAAACGACTGTATTGCAACAGTTATTGCCAGCCTTGCAGGAATTGGGGCCAGAAGTAGTCACAACTAGAGAGCCAGGTGGGGTGGCGATTGCAGAAGAAATTCGCAATATAATTCTCAATCCTGCCAATACTGAAATGGATGATAAGACGGAGCTGTTATTGTTCATTGCAGCACGACGTCAGCATTTGAAAGAGAAGATTCTTCCACCCTTGGCACAGGGGAAATTGCTCTTGATTGATCGTTTTATCGATTCCTCTATTGCCTATCAAGGATTTGGACGGGGCTTGGATATAGATGACATTCATTGGCTCAACCAGTTTGCAACAGATGGTTTAAAGCCAGATTTAACCCTTTATTTTGATATTGATACAGAAGAGGGGCTGGCTCGAATTGCCCGCAATGCTGACCGTGATGTGGATCGCTTGGATATGGAAAAAGCAGATATGCATAGACGGGTGCGTCAAGGCTATCTTAGTATTTTAGAGCAGGAACCAGAGCGGTTTGTAAAGATTGATGCCAGTCAGCCACTAGAGGCTGTTGTTGCAGATGCTCTGGCGGTCATTAAGAAACGGTTTGCAGAAAGAACATGAAGATTGAAGAACTTAGAAACTTACAACCCAATGTATTTCAACGTTTTGTGACAATTTTAGAGCAGAGACGTTTGGCGCATGCCTATCTATTTTCAGGTGACTTGGCTAGTTTTGATATGGCAATTTTTCTCAGTCAATCGTTATTTTGTCAGGAGAAAGAAGGCGTCCTTCCTTGTCAGAAGTGTCGGTCTTGTCGTCTAATTGAAGCAAATGAGTTTTCAGATCTTACTGTTATTGCACCGCAGGGAAATGTTATCAAAACAGATACGATACGTGAATTAGTTAAGAATTTTTCACAATCTGGATTTGAATCCAATAAGCAGGTTTTCATTATTCGTGATGCTGAGAAGATGCATGCTAACGCAGCCAACTCTTTGCTAAAAGTAATTGAAGAACCTCAGTCAGCCATTCACATCTTCTTATTGACCAATCAGGAAGAAGCTGTCCTTCCTACTATCAAGAGTCGGACACAGATTATAGGTTTTCCTAAAAATATTCCGGCCATGGAGCGAATGTTAGAAGAGGAGGGCTTGTTAAAAACACAAGCGAATCTCTTAGCTCAACTGGTTTCAAGTCAAGAAGAAGCGAAAAAGTTAGCAGAAAATAAAAACTTTTTAGATTTGATGGGACAGACAAAGAAATTTACAGACTTGCTCTTGGTGGAGCCTACACGTGCTTATTTGCAAGTTGGAATCCTAGTGTCTTTAGCTGTGGAAAAAGCTGAGCAGGGACGTTTGTTTGACCTTCTGAGTCTGATATTATCTGAGAAAATGATGGAGTCGGCAAATGTACGTGAAAAAATGGATGCTGTTCTTAAGGCTAAGAAGATGTGGCAGGCAAACGTAAGTCTACAAAATAGTCTAGAGTATATAACTCTGTAAAATAAAAGAAAGGGAGATAATGGATAAAAAAGAAATTTTTGATGCCCTAGATGATTTTTCGCAGAATCTTCTAACCACGTTGGCAGAAGTGGATGCTATCAAAAAGCATTTACAGGGAGTTATTGATGAAAATACGACCCTCCGCTTGGAAAATTCCAAGTTGCGCGAACGTTTGGAAAAAGATGATAAGACAGGCCATAAATCTTCCAACTTTGGTAAGGAGAATTTGGAGAATATTTACGAAGATGGTTTCCATATTTGTACCTTCTCTTATGGTCAACGTAGGGATAATGATGAACCTTGTATGTTCTGTGTGGAATTATTGAATCGAGATTAGGATGAAAGTACAAAAATCATTTAAGGGACAGACGAGTTTTGGGACGTTATATCTGGTGCCAACGCCTATTGGAAACTTACAGGATATGACATTTCGAGCTGTTCAGATTTTGAAAGAAGTGGATATAATTGCAGCGGAAGATACGAGAAATACAGGCCTCCTACTCAAACATTTTGAAGTAGGCACCAAGCAAATATCCTTTCATGAACACAATGCCCATGAAAAAATTCCAGTTTTGATTGATTGGCTCAAATCTGGTCAGTCCATTGCGCAAGTTTCTGATGCAGGCCTGCCTTCCATTTCGGATCCTGGTCATGACCTGGTAGGGGCAGCGATTGCGGAAGATATTCCTGTTGTAGCACTTCCAGGAGCATCGGCGGGAATTACAGCCTTGATTGCATCTGGTTTGGCACCCCAGCCACATATTTTTTATGGATTTTTACCGAGAAAATCGGGGCAGCAAAAAGAATTTTTCCAAGAAAAAAAGACCTATCCTGAGACGCAGATTTTCTATGAATCTCCATATCGTGTGGCAGATACCTTAGAAAATATGTTGACAGTTTATGGTGATCGTCAGGTAACAGTTGTTCGAGAATTGACCAAGTTATACGAAGAATACCAGAGAGGAAGCATTTCCGAATTACTAGAGTATTTGGAAGAAAATCCACTTAAGGGAGAATGCTTGATTATTGTCGAGGGTGCTGGTGAGGAAGTCTATCCTTCTGCTGACGAAGTGGACTTGAAGGCTGAGGTAGAAAGGGAAATTGCAAGTGGCATAAAACCTAATCAGGCTATCAAAGAAGTGGCCAAACGCTACCAACTCAAAAAACAAGAAGTATACGATGTTTATCATGGACTAGGCTAATGCTTGGTCTTTTTGGTTTTTAGGTATTTTCCGTACCTTTTCTGAGAACTCAGCATATTTTATGGAATTGTCTGAATATTTGTGATATAATGAACAGACTAATTTAATGGAGGGATTTTATGACAATCTACAACTTCTCTGCAGGTCCTGCAGTATTGCCAAAACCAGTACTTGAACGTGCCCAAGCTGAATTCTTGGACTACAATGGTTCGGGAATGAGTGTTTTGGAGATGTCCCATCGCTCCAAGGACTTCGATGATATTATTAAAGGTGCTGAAGCGACCCTGCGTGAACTTATGGCTATTCCTGATAACTACAAGGTGTTGTTCTTACAAGGTGGAGCATCTTTGGAATTTACCATGATTCCTCTCAACTTTGCCCAAGGTAAAAAAGCCTACTATCTTGTCGGTGGCTCATGGGGTAAAAAAGCCTATACTGAGGCTGTGAAGCTGTCTAAAACAATTGACTTTGAACCAATCTTGCTTGGCTCTACAGAAGATATCACCTATGCAGAATTGCCAACCTTCGATAAAAATGATATTGATCCAACTGCTGCTTACGTGCATTTGACAACAAACAATACCATTGAAGGTACAGCTGTTTACGATATTCCAGATACCAACGGTGTTCCAGTTATTGGTGATATGTCTTCAAACATCTTGGCGGCTCGCTACAATGTGGAAGACTTTGCCATGATTTATGCTGGCGCTCAGAAAAATATTGGTCCTGCTGGTGTGACGGTGGTGATTGTTCGTGAGGACTTCCTCAATGATCAACCAATGCTTTCAAGCATGTTGGACTACCGTATTCAAGCAGAAAATGACTCTCTTTATAATACACCGCCAGCTTACTCTATCTACATTTCCAAACTCGTCTTCGAATGGGTCAAGGAAATCGGTGGTGTGGACGAAATGGAAAAAATCAACCGTGAAAAGTCTGGTTTGCTTTATGACTATATTGACACGTCAGCTTTTTACAGCAACCCTGTTCGTAAAAAAGAAGAGCGTTCAGTAGCGAACATTCCTTTTGTCTCACCAAGTGAAGAATTAGATGCTAAATTTGTCAAAGAAGCAACAGCAGCTGGTTTTAAAAACATCAAAGGTCACCGTTCAGTAGGTGGGATGCGGGCGTCGCTCTATAATGCTTTCCCACGTCAAGGTGTGGTTGAATTGATTGACTTTATGAAAAAATTTGCAGCGGAGAATGTTTAATGGAAATTAGATTAGCACATCCAAATGAGATGGAGGCTATTGTCAATATTCTTGAAGATGCTCGTGCATTTCTAGCAACCTCCGGTATCAATCA
Organism: Streptococcus suis; assembly: GCF_016743335.1. GTDB lineage: Bacteria > Bacillota > Bacilli > Lactobacillales > Streptococcaceae > Streptococcus > Streptococcus suis_Y. Next base: position 33,343 of record NZ_WCJE01000018.1, read on the forward strand.
ATGGCAGGGAGAGTATCCTAATAAAGAGAATATCTTTGATGACATTCTTTCTGGCAGAGGTTACGTTGGTATAGTTGACGGTAAGGTGGCAGCTTATGCCGCCATTCATCATGGTCAAGCAGCAGAATATGAGGCCATATATGAAGGAAAATGGCAGCACAATCATCCTGTATATACAACATTTCATAGAATTGCAGCAGCTGACGAATTTCGTGGTCAAGGAATCATACAAACTTTTTTGCAAGGTTTAATTGAAGGTCAAAAAGGACCGGATTTCCGCTGTGATACCCACGAGCAGAATAAGACAATGCAGCACATTCTAAAAAAATTAGGCTATGTCTATTGTGGTAAAGTCCCAATAGATGGAGAACGTCTAGCCTATCAAAAAATCAAGCACAAGAGCGAGCGGAGTCTTTACCAGGAAATCAGTGAAGACGACCGTTGGTTACTCGGAAATAATTAATGAAATAAAGAAAGTCAGGCGGCAGCTATTCCGCCTTTTTAGGTAAAAATAAATGGTATTTAGCGTACGAACCTTTAACAATATTAACCAAGTTGGTTTGAAGGAATTGGGCAATCGTTTCCAGATTGACGGAGATCATGCAGCAAATCCAGATGCCTTTATCATCCGTTCTGAAAACTTGCATGGCTTTGATTTTCCCGAAAATCTGAAAGCCATTGCCCGTGCTGGTGCAGGGACTAATAATATTCCAATCGAAGAGGCAACTGAGAAAGGGATCGTGGTCTTCAACACTCCAGGTGCCAATGCCAATGCCGTAAAAGAGGCAGTCATTGCTTCCATCCTCTTGTCAGCGCGTGACTATATCGGAGCGACGGCATGGGCAAATACATTGTCAGGAGATGATGTGCCTAAGCAGGTTGAAGCAGGTAAGAAGCAGTTTGCTGGGACAGAGATTTCAGGTAAGACTCTTGGTGTTATCGGACTTGGTGCTATCGGTGCGCGCATTGCTAACGATGCCCGCCGTCTGGGTATGAATGTGCTTGGTTACGATCCTTATGTATCGATTGAAACGGCTTGGAGCATTTCCAGCCATGTCAAACGTGTGGATGATTTGAAAGAAATCTTTAGCAACGCGGATTACATTACTGTTCATGTTCCTTTGACAGACAAGACCCGCGATTTATTCAATGCGGACAGTTTTGGTCAAATGAAGAAAGGAACGACTTTGATTAACTTCGCCCGTGGTGAGTTGGTCAATAACGCTGACCTGTTTGAAGCTATCGAAGCAGGAGTTATCAAGAACTACATCACTGACTTCGGAACAGAAGAAGTGCTCAACAAAGACAATATTATTGTCTTCCCACATGTTGGTGGGTCAACAGAAGAAGCGGAGCTCAACTGTGCCATTGCGGCTGGTCAGACCATTCGCCGTTTTATGGAGACTGGTGAAATCATCAACTCAGTTAACTTCCCAAATGTCAAACAGTTCTTGGATGCACCGTATCGGATTACTCTCATCAACAAAAACATTCCAAACATGGTGGCAAAAATTACCACAGCCGTGTCTGAATTGGGCATCAACATTGACAATATTATCAACAAGTCAAAAGGTGACTATGCTTACACCTTGTTAGACTTGGATGAAGCAGATAAGGCAAAGATTGATCAGTTAGTTGCTAACTTTGAAGCGACCGATGCGATTGTCAAGGTTCGTGTTATCCAAAATAAAAACTAGTATGTATGTGAAAACGATCTATCAAAGTCCACTTGGGCCTATGTCCCTTGTTGCTAGTGATAGGGGCATGCGAGGAGCTTGGTTTGAGGGACAAAAATATTTTGAACGAGGCTTGAATGAGAAAGCTATTTTAGCATCCCATCCCATTTTAGACCAGACCAGTCTCTTGCTGGATGCTTATTTTTCAGGTCAAGATGTGGATTTTACTAGCCTGCCTCTTGAAGCTATTGGGACTGAATTTCAGGAAAATGTCTGGACTCTATTGAAAGAAATCCCTCATGGTCAGACGACTAGCTATGGACAACTTGCCCAGCAACTGGGCCTTCGTTCTGGGCAGGCAGTAGGAGGAGCAGTTGGGTGCAATCCCTATTCTATTATTGTTCCCTGTCACCGTGTTCTCAATCAGAAAGGACAGTTGACAGGCTATGCTGGAGGACTGGATAAAAAAATCTGGCTCTTGCAACATGAAAATCCACAGTTTGAGGTGAAGAAATGATCATATTTTATGAATATCCTAAATGTTCGACTTGTCGGGCAGCAAAAGCAGAGCTGAAGAGTTTGGGCTTGGAATTTGAAGCTATTGACATTAAGTCAACACCGCCTAGTGCTGAAGAGTTAAAAGCTTGGATGGAAGCAACAGGTCTTGAATTGAAAAAGTATTTTAATACTTCAGGAAATAGTTACCGCGAACTTGGTCTGAAGGATAAATTTGATAGTTTGACGGTGGATCAAGCATTAGACTTATTAGCTAATGATGGTATGCTGATTAAACGTCCATTACTTATTCGAGATGGAAAAATCTTACAGATTGGCTATCGAACAAAATATGAAAATCTCGGCTTATAAGGTCGGGATTTTTTATTGACTATAAAAGTCTAAATAAAGGGCAATAGTTACCAATCATGCAATGAGTATAAATAGACATAATAAACATATATGAAAACTATATATATTTGTATGATTGAAACCAAGAAAATTTCAAAGATTTTTTCAGAACTCTCTGCAAAACTGCTGAAAAAATCGCGTTTGCATATATATATATATATATAACAGTGAAATTTGTTTGTTTTTTGCCGTAAACTACTTTTATTTTTTAAAAAAATTTAGTATAATATTGCTGAAATAACAACGTGATAAAGAATAATTATGCATATAAGTATATGAAATGGAGTAAAGTTATGAAAAAGGTAAGATACTTTCTTAGTTCTTTCTTATTACTTGTTCTATGTTTGGATATTATTCGGCTACCGATAACAATTTTTTCGGAATCAGTTAGTGCTACAACGCCACTAACCATTCGGACTAAGTATCTAGAACATCTGAAGGAAGATGGTCAAAAGCTGGCCATTAAGCTAGATACCAGTCAAAAGCAGCTCGATAGGCTAGATGTGATTGTCCAGATTGAAGAGGGAGTAGACATCAGCAAAGGGCTTTCCTTGGTGCTCCAGAATGAGCTGGAACTGGAAAGTCAGCTGGATGAGCAAGGGATGCTCAAGGAAAAACTTCCACTAGGTTTTGTCAAGGACGAAGATTATCGTGAAGAAGATGCGCCCAAGGAATTTCCTGAGCAGGAAGTTGCCCCAACTGATGCAACACAGGATTCTCTAGAAGCTCCCTTGCCTGTATATGGTCTAGGCTATTACTCCATCAAAATCAAGCCAGATCCTGAACGCCATATAGAGTGGAAGGTAGATGAAGAGCAGCCTGAGCGGAGATACGAGGAAATTCTGCTACGCTTGAAGATAAAGAGTCCGCTACAAACTGGTCAATTTATGGCCGTTCTGTCTTCAGATTATAAGACCATCTTAACAGAAGACTGGAAAACATTTGAAGAATTGGTCAATAGAAATAGTATAGAGATGGTGACTGATTCCGCAGCCTTCGATACCTCACAACCAGTCTCAGAAAAATCGGTTTCTGATACCGAGCAGCAAGTCTCAGAAAAATCAGTTTCTGAGACCGAGCAGCCAATTCCAGAAACTTCTGAATCTATTTCTGACAACACGCAGTCTAATCCAGTACCTGAAGGCGAAGAGGTGCTACAAGAAGAACAAGCTTTAGCCATTCAAACAGCTAATCTACGCTTGGTATTACATGAATACGAAGAAGGTGTTTTGCAACCTAGCAAGCCCATCGCAGGTGCGGAGTTTTCTATGATAGCTGTAGGAAATTTTGAAAGCGCTCACAAAGGTCGTACAGATGAACAAGGAGTCTTGGAATGGCGAGATTTGCCCGTAGGTGAGTACCAGATCAGTCAATTGTCAACAGCTCAAGGTTACGAAGTAGAGAAACAGCTGCCAGCCATTCAGTTGCAAGAAAGTGGAGCCGAAAAAATAATCCATGTCACCAATGCTAAAAAGAATGAGTTAGAAGGACAGGTTGGTAGTATGTTGCGCTCTGCTCGGACAAGGAGGGCTGTAACAGAAACGAATACGAATAGTACAACTACCATTATCAACAATCCGAATGGAACAACCACTACTGTTACACGAGAAGAAGAGATTACAAAATACATTTTTGATACGATTCGGATTGAGATTCCGGGGGTAACACGTCATTTTAGACAGGGAGGAGATTTACGCAAGAAAGAAATTCAGGTTACCTCTACTGGTGAAAAGAAGATTATTTGGGAATATATTACAACCGTTACTGGAGCAAGTGATAGATATATCAAACAAATTGCAAATACTTTTATGGTGCCAGTTGACTCAGGACTTGGAGCACCTAAGATTACATCTATTATCGACAACCAAGGACAAACGCTTGAAAATCCTGAGACGAGTCAGTATAGTGATTCTGGTAGATTTAATTCTGTTACAAATCAGTTGCCGATTCAAGATGGCACATATGTGTACACCATTGAAACACCGATTCTTCTTCCAAGTGAGAACTACACACTGGATTATTATTCGGATGTTAAGGTGCAAGCGCCGATACGTTCCCGTTTGACACAAAATGGACAAACGATTGTATTAACTAGGGAGGAGGAGCGGAACATTAAAAGTGCAGGTAGTTTGACCTTGCCAAGTGATCAAACCACCTCACCCTATGATACACCCAAATTATCAGATACCATTCGAGTGAATGGTCGCTATCGCGAGTCTGATAATAAGGTGATTGAGTGGTATACCTCTCGTCTCAATACGACAGATAGTGTACAAACGTATACATTTGACGTTGCTGAAGATAAGAATACACAAGCGGTTCATTCAAAGACTGTCTATGTCTATGAACCTACTGAGGGGGGAAATTATAATCTAAAGAGTACGCAAACAGTTGATAAAGCGCAAAGTCAAATCACAGTAAGTGATGTTCCAGTAGGAGGCATTGCTGTTGTCGAAACAATCACCAACGTGACAAATGAAAAAGCCAATCATACGATTACGGGAGCATCGCTAGAAGCACTAAAAGGTGATATTACAATACAGAAAAAATGGGCAACTGGTACGGAGAAGACCGCTGTCACTTTTTCTGTCAATGGTGGAAGTTATCGAGACCATAAAGTAACCTTGCCAGAAAATCAGTCACAGGTAACAGTTTCAAATGTCGAAAAGTTTTCTGGAACAGGCAGTATTGCCACAAAAACACGAATATACTATGAAGTGACCGAAGATGTTCCAGTTGGCTATGCGCTTTCTACTGCACAGATGGATTGGAAAAACTTGCAGTATGTCTTTACGAATAAAAAGGATACTAGCCAACCTATCACACCTACGCCACCAGGTTCTTGCGAATCATACGGTGTCACAAGTGTTGAACCAGTCAATATTAACTGGTTGACTTGGCAACGAGGTAGTAATAGATGGGGAGGATTCCACGGGTCGTTAAAATTCTACTTCAAATTACCAGCTTTTGCTAAAGAAGGTGATAGCTTTACAATTGAATTGCCAAGAGAATTAAAACTCGAACACTTAGCAAATCCATCTGTCGAATGGACACCTGTTTATAAATCAGGTACAGATGTAATCCTTGCTCGGACCTACCATGTAGAAGATAGAAAATTAAAATTTGTGCTGACATCTGCTGCTTACTCTGTGAACGAATACAGTGGGTGGTTTGAAATTGGTAGTGATCAGAGTGCAAACCTAGTTCAGATAAATAACGATACGAATGTAGCTGGAAAAAAATATCTGACTGGTGTGCGTCCAGAAGTACCTGTCTGGTATTCTTTTGACCCTGAAAATCCAATCAATACACAGTCTAACATTGTAAATAAAAAGTTGAAGTATAAGACTAGCTATAAAGGTGGAAATTTTGACTGTAGCCACACTGTGACTGGTAACGGGACGCTCAATGCGACTGAGAATGGTAGCGGTGGTCTACAAGGAAGTTTGCATCAATTTTCTTCCGTTCACAAACAAGTCATCAATCAGACAGCTGATTCTGTGACCTGGGAGTTGGTTTATAACGGAGGTAGGAACGATATTTCCGGCAGTATTTTAGCAAACAAACGGAAGTTTTGGGATCGGCTACATGTGGATACCCCCCTGTACGATGGCAATACCCATACAAGCATTCTTAAAGATTTAGAAATTTTTGTATCAGATGGGACTCCGGCAGATTCTTATGTTGAGTCAGATATGGCACAACTTAAATATAAAACAACCTCAAATAGTGGTGCGAATACAACATATCATTATGGAATTGATGGTACCAATATGGGACTGGCTGTCCTGTTGAAACGTGAGGATTGGGGAGATGCTAATTTTGGTTTTCAGTCAAACTATGCACTTGAGTTTTATTATGAAGGAAGTGATTGGGGAAGGAAGGCAATCATCGTTCGTATAAAACAACGAAAAAATGGAAATAATACACTGAGAAATGCAGTCAATGTAATGTGGAATAGCCTAGTAATCAGTGGAAAAATGGGCACAGATAACTATTTTGTTGCTGGAGACACGGTTGCCAGTGGTGGTGCCTATCCGACAGATTGGTATGCTTTCCGGCTTAAGAAAGTGGATCAGCAAAAACGTCCGTTAGAAGGTGCGGTCTTTACTCTCTACGACTCGAAACAGCGCCCTTATCAAACCATTCGTTCAAATGAACAAGGTATTCTTGAATTTACTAATATCTTAGGAGGAGAGTACACTTTCAAGGAAGTTGAAGCACCAGCGGGTTATACGCTAGATACGACAGTCCATAGATTGATTATTAGAAATTCAGACAATATAACGATTGATGGACAATCCTATACTGCACAAGCACCGTTTGAAATTATAAACAAGAAGGATGCGAAACTCAGCCTCAAACTCAAGAAAAAAGATCTGGCAAATACTCCCTTGAAAGGTGCTGTATTCCGCCTGAGAAAAACAGATGGTGGTCAGCCATATGATGAGACGCTCGGAAATACATTTGAATCAGACGAGTTCCTCTTTAATGAGTTGACAGTAGGGAACTACACGCTGGAGGAAGTAAGAGCACCCACAGGCTATCGTGGAATGGGGCAGATCAACTTAACAGTTTATGAAGAAAATGGAACGCTTAAACTGCGTAAACAGGCAGACACGGCTAACAGCCAGACCAGTACTCCTCAACTGAACAATGGTGTGGTGACTCTGGATATCTATAATCAACCGCTTGAACTAACGTTTACGAAGCAAAATGCTCAGGGAGAACCATTGGAAAATGCAATCTTTGAATTGCGTCAGATACACTCAACTGGTTTTACAGTTGTACGAACAAACCTCTTCTCTAAAGCCAATGGACAATTTGTCCTGAAAGGTCTCTTGCCAAATACCACCTATGAACTGTGGGAAACTCGTGCACCAGATGGCTATGCAAAACCAACTCAAGCAGTGGTTCAGTTTACTGTAAACGAAGATGGAACAGCCCGATTTACTCGTGGCAATTCGACTATCGTTAACTCTCCACCGAAATTTAAGCTTAAGATTGTAAAAATCGATGCGGAGACAGGACAAACGATTACGGAAGGCGTCAACGATACCGCCCCACGTTTCGCGGTGACAAATGCTACAGGAGAAACGCTTAATGGTCAAATTGCCAATCTGCAAAATGGTATGTTTACATTCACAAATGGAAGCGGTGCCAATTCTGGATTTGAAGCAGGAACCTACTATCTTAAAGAAATCCGAGCACCGCAAGGGTATACACAACTGACAAACTTAATACCATTTACAATCCACTCAGATGGACGTGTAACAGTGAGTGAAGAGTTTGCGGACGGGATAGCCACCAGTGCAACATCTCCAGATACAGTACAAATCAAAGTCAAAAACGACCGCTTAAAAACCTTGCGTATTTCCAAACGCATCAAGGGATTGGAAAACTTGCCGAGTCTTATCACAGGA
>NZ_WCJE01000019.1 GCF_016743335.1 Streptococcus suis
AATCACAACCCAGTCTTTTCATTATTTGAAAAAAAGGCCAAGATGGCTTACAATAGAGAGTAGCATTGAAATACTCTTCGAAAATCAAAATAAGACGTTGTTGACTTGATTTGATGAGTGAAAGGCTCCAGTGGAGCCTTTCAGCCTGTTACCTTGAAACAAAATAGTAACAGGGTTCTATCTGCTAAGTAGAAACGAACTACGTTCGCTCTATCTCCAACCTCCAAAGGTTCCCCAAACCTTTGGAGCTAGTCTGATTTTGATTTTCATTGAGTATAAGGAAAGAGGAGAAGATGAAAATGCTAGCTTTAGACAGCTCCAACCAGGCCCTATCGGTTGCCTTGGTGGAGGACGGTCGTTTGCAGGCGGAAACCCTGCTGGCCGTCAAGAAAAATCATAGTATCAGCCTCATGCCTGTGGTCGATTTTTTGGTGGCACAGGTGGGCTGGACGCCCAAAGACTTGAATAGGGTTGTGGTCGCTCAGGGACCTGGCTCCTACACGGGTCTGCGGGTGGCGGTGGCGACTGCCAAGACCCTGGCCTACACCCTCAAGATTGACTTGGTGGGGCTATCCAGTCTTCAGTCCCTGGTTCCGCCTAGCCTGACGGGTTTGGTGGTCCCCCTCATCGATGCCCGCCGGAACTGCGTCTATGCAGGTGTTTATGAAAATGGCGGAGCAGTCGAGGCAGACCGCTACTGGTCTTTCGAAGACTTGCTTTCTAGCCTGTCTGGCAAGGAAAACATCACCTTTGTCGGCGAGGTAGAAAACTTTATGGAGCAAATCGAGCAAGCTCTACCGACTGCTCAGTATCAAGCCAGTCTGCCGTCTGCCTATCAATTGGCAGTAATCGGTCAAGACTTGCCGGCAGTAGATGTGACTAGCTTTGAGCCCAACTATCTCAAGCGGGTAGAGGCAGAAGAAAACTGGCTCAAGGACAACCAAGCTGGCTCAGAGAGTTATATCAAGCGTGTATGATAGAGATTAAACACTACGACGGCCAGGAAAATCTGGCGGAGGCTGTTTTGTCAGTTATGGAGTCGGTCTATGAGCAATCTCCATGGACTCTGGAGCAGATTGCCTCCAGTATGGCCAGTCAGGATGAGGACTACTATCTGGCTTATGAGGGTCAGGAATTAGTCGGATTTTTGGCTGTGCAGACGGTGCTGGATGAGATGGAAATCTTGCAGATTGCTGTCAAGGCTGATTTTCAGAGGTTGGGAATCGCCAGTCAACTGATGGCTGCTGTGATGGACTGGGAGGGGGACATCTTCCTCGAAGTGAGGGAGTCTAACAGTGCAGCTCAGGCCCTCTATACACGCCAGCATTTTACCAAAATAGGAAAACGAAAAGACTACTACCGCCATCCTGTCGAGGACGCGGTGATAATGAAGAGAGAACGTGATGAAAGATAGATTGATTTTGGCGATTGAGACCTCCTGTGACGAGACCTCGGTGGCTGTTTTGCGCAATGAGGCGGAGCTTTTATCCAATGTCATTGCCAGTCAGATTGCCAGCCACCAGCGGTTTGGCGGGGTGGTACCTGAAGTGGCCAGCCGTCACCATGTGGAAGTGATTACGGCCTGTATCGAGGAGGCCTTGTTGGAGGCGGAAGTGACGGCAGAGGACCTGACGGCTGTGGCTGTGACCTATGGGCCTGGCTTAGTTGGTGCCTTGCTAGTCGGAATTTCGGCTGCCAAGGCCTTTGCCTGGGCTAACGGTCTGCCGCTCATTCCTGTCAACCATATGGCAGGGCATTTGATGGCGGCGCGTGCGGTCAAGGAGTTGGAGTTTCCGCTTTTGGCTCTTTTGGTCAGCGGTGGGCACACGGAGTTGGTCTATGTGTCAGAAGCAGGCGACTACAAGATTGTCGGTGAAACGCGAGATGATGCGGTCGGCGAGGCCTACGATAAGGTAGGACGGGTCATGGGGCTGCCCTATCCAGCTGGTCGTGTCATCGATGAGTTGGCACATGAGGGGCAGGACATTTATGACTTCCCTCGTGCTATGATAAAAGAAGACAATCTGGAATTTTCTTTTTCTGGACTCAAATCTGCCTTTATCAACCTCTACCACAATGCCCAGCAGAAAGGGGAAACCTTGTCCAATGCGGACCTGTCAGCCTCTTTCCAAGCCTGTGTCATGGACATACTCATGGCTAAGACCAAGAAGGCTTTGGAGCAATACCCAGTCAAGACCTTGGTCGTAGCGGGCGGTGTGGCAGCCAATCAGGGCTTGCGGGAGCGGTTGGCGGCTGAAATCACCGATGTGGAGGTGATTATTCCCCCGCTTCGCCTCTGCGGTGACAATGCAGGCATGATTGCCTTGGCAGCGGTCAGTGAGTACAATAAGGAAAACCTTGCTGGCTGGGACCTCAATGCCAAGCCTAGTCTGGCTTTTGAGAATTTATAAGAAGGAAACAGCTGGATTTTGATGCCCAGCTTTTTCTAATGATGTACCAATTTGTTATTGACAAGGGAGAGATTGTCTCCTATACTAGAATGATATAACTTGATTTCAAAGGAGAGAAGATGAAAGTACAGGATTTTCGTGAGGGCTTGCGGGATGCTATTCCCACAGCTCTGGGCTATGCCAGTATTGGCCTAGCCTGCGGTGTCGTATCGGTTAATTCCGGCATTTCTGCGGTGGAAATGGGGCTGATGAGCCTTTTGGTCTATGCAGGAAGTGCCCAGTTTGTCATGTGTGCTATGATTTTGGCAGGGGCTCCTCTGGTGTCCATTGCAGTGACAGTTTTCTTTGTCAATCTGCGGAATTTCCTCATGTGCCTGCATACGACGACCATTTTTCAGGGCAACAGTCTGGGGTCTAATATCCTGATTGGCTCTTTTGTGACGGATGAGTCCTATGCGGTGCTACTCCGTAAGCACATTGAAGACAAGCAGATTGCACCAAGCTGGATGTACGGCAACAACTTTGCGAGCTACGCTTCTTGGGTGATTTTTACCACCTTGGGCAATCTTATCGGTGGTTTGATTCCAAATCCAGAGCAGTTTGGCTTGGATTTTGCCTTGGTGGCTATGTTTGTCGGCATTTTCTCAGGTCAGTTGGAGGCCATGGCTCGGACCATTCCTTTGAAAAAAATCGGCTTGATTTTGCTGACGGTTGGTCTAGCCTATGTCGGTCTGTCTGTACTAGTGTCGTCCTATGTTGCGGTGCTTCTGGCGACGCTTTTGGGCTGTTTTGTGGGGGTGATGATTGATGATAAAAACTAGTATTTTACTGATTATTCTGGCGTCAGCCCTAGTGACCTGGCTGCCACGCGTCCTGCCTTTTGTCCTGACGCAGAACAAATCCCTGCCTCCAAAGTTGGTGAAATTTCTCAGCTTTCTACCCATCACCATTATCTTTGCCCTGACCCTCTCCAGCATCATGGACGAAAAGGTGGGATCCCTTCCCAGCCTTCTCCCTGTCGAAAGTCTGGCCCTCATTCCGACCTTTTTGGTGGTCCTGAGGACCAAAAATATCCTCCTCGCAGTAGTGGTTGGTGTCTTGACGACAGCTGCTCTCCGCTTGCTTTTCTAGGAGGGACTTATGGTTAAGGAAAATGCCAGAGGTATGGTACTTTGTCTAGTCTTGGCTGGAATAAGCTGGTGCTTAGGGAGTTGGTTTTCAGTAGTGGGTGGGCCCGTTTTTGCCCTTCTAATCGGGATGAGCCTGCATTCTTACATTTCAAGGAAAAATACATTTCAATCAGGCTTGACCTTTACTTCTAAGAAGGTCTTACAGTATGCGGTGATTTGTTTGGGATTTGGTCTGAATCTGTCTGCGGTTCTTGCAGTTGGGCGTCAATCTCTTCCAATTATTCTTTCGACCATCAGTTGTGCCTTGATTTTGGCAGTTCTGATGTGGAAAATCTTGCCCATTTCATCTCATCTGGCGACCTTGATTGGCGTAGGGACCTCTATCTGTGGTGGCTCTGCCATTGCGGCGACAGCTCCCGTTATCCAGGCAGATGATGAGGATGTGGCTCAGGCTATCTCGGTCATCTTTCTCTTTAATGTCTTGGCGGCCTTGATTTTTCCGACTTTGGCAACTTGGCTTGGGTTTTCGACCGATTCGGGTCAGGCCTTTGGGATCTTCGCCGGAACGGCGGTCAATGACACCTCGTCGGTAACCGCGACAGCAGCTACTTGGGACAGCCTTTACGGCCTGGGCAGTCAGACCTTGGACACAGCTGTGACCGTCAAGCTGACGCGAACTCTGGCTATTATCCCGATTACAACGGTCTTGGCGATTTGGCAAGCTCGAGGAAAGGGAGTTCAGGCAGACAAGAAGTCCCTCTTGGCGGGTTTTCCGACCTTCATTCTGTACTTTATCCTAGCCAGTCTGGTGACAACAATCGCAGGTCACTTTGGATTTGGAGCAGATTTGTTTACCCCACTCAAAACCCTATCTAAGTTCTTCATTTGCATGGCCATGGCTGCTATTGGTTTGCGAACAGATGTCTTTTCTTTAGTGAAAAATGGCAGAGCTGCTCTTCTAGTCGGACTAGTTTGCTGGCTGGGTGTGACAGTGTTGACACTGGTTTGGCAGGCAATCTTGGGAATTTGGTGAATATAGTCTTTTAGTTTACTTTTAGTACTCGCTCCAACTATCTGGGAGATAGTTGGAGACTGGGGATAAAGTGAACGATGTTCACATCAAAAGCTGCAGACATAACTCAATGCTTTCTTGTTTCTAGGCATTGACTTGAAACAGTCCCCCAGACTGTTTCAATCAGGCAAGGCGAGTTCAAACACTCCAGTGGAGTGTTTGAAGTTGGAAATAAGGAAATAAAGTTTCCTCATTCGTCGAAGTAATAAAAGAGAAACTAAATGACGAGAAAACAGCCTTCTCTTGCGAGAGGCTGTTTTTTCATCCCTTCAATCTAAAGGTCTGCGGAGCTTTTTTCAGTAAAATCCAGTAGCCGATGCTGACATAGGTAATCATAGCTATGGAAATGAGTAGGATGTACAAGTGACTGCCTAAATCCAGCTTGATATTGAGATAGGCTACCCAGTAGAGAGCTCCACTGAGAAATTTATAGACTGGGTTGACAACCTCCATGTCCTTGGTAAAGGGTTGGAGAATATAGTAGATAAAGAGATCGTGGAAGGAAAATAGGGCTGTTAGACTCAGCAGGAGCAGAGCAGTTAGGAGATAGGTTTCAATAGGGAGTTGCGCTCTGGTAAAGATGATGAGGGCCAATAATAGAGAACCAGAGAAGGCAGCATTTAATTTTACAGTTTGCAGAAAACGATAATGAAAGCCTGCAATAATGGTCTTTGCTTCGCGGTAAAATGGATAGTGGAGCATGGAAATATCGCAATTAACAAAGACCATCTGTGCGACTGCCTTGCCCATGGAGGCCACATACATGACCATGAACGCAAAAGGTAGTCCCTCGATGTAGTTGGTATTGCTTATCTGAATGTCCTCTTTTGAAAACCAACGAATTCCTTCAATAAAAAGTACAATAGCCAAAAGACAACCCAAGCGAAAATGCAGTTTTTTCGTAAGGACAGAACGATAGCGGTCAAATAGCAGAGCGTTTAGGTAGGTCATGCCTGACAGATGAGTCAGGTCCTTTCCTGTTTCCATACTCAGTTTCGCCTGCATCTGTAAACCTTGTCGGGTGTACTCGTTCCCTTTGGTCAGCTCAAAAATCTTCTTATCCATCTGCAAGGACTGGTCCATGCAATAATAGAGATAGTCCAGATGATTGGTCTGTTGCTTCAAATAACCATAGCCAAACCAAATCAGCAAGACCTGACAGACAAGCACAGTCAGTAAAAAGATTAGTGATAGATGATTGCGGAAAAGGATAAGGCAGGCAATGGCTGCTATACCAGTAGCCAAGATAACCCAGTATTGCCAAGAGTTTCGACGTGGCAAAATACCTCTGTTGAATAGTGCTCGATTGAGAGCCTGTCCAGTAAAAACTCCTGTTGGAATGGTCAGTAATCCTAGAGGCAGATAGAGCCAATTTCCTGATAGGCTAGAAAAAATCAGCAGGGCAGGCAGGTAGAACAGACTGGTGATAATAGGTTCTACAAAGAGTTGACTCTGGAGAAAACTAGATTGAGAAAGTCCAAAATTTTGCATGAATTCCCGTTCGGACTTGGCGATAAAAGGCTCAAATCCCTTGCCAAACCGATAGGCATAGCCAACAAAGACCAGCCATAGAGAAAAGCCTAGAAGCCAGGTCCCTGGAAGAATATTCCAAAAAGTCAATTCCTCACTGGCTAAGATATTCATCCAAAAGGAAGCAAAGTAGAAATTCAAGGCCAGCCACAAACCCTTGACCAGAAAGCGACTGGGGAAGGAGAGGACGTGCAGGATCAAAAAGAGACTAGACTTAAAGCTATAAGACTTGAAAATACTCTCTGGAATGCTCTGGCCCACAAGCGGCAGTTTTCGCAGATAGTAGAAAAATCCGTTGACGGTCCGATAGAGGTTGTACTTTTCCTGATACCAAAAATAACGTAGAATGGTTTTCATAAGCCCCTCCTAGTCTGCTGTCAAGAGGGTAACCACTTCCTGTTCAAAGTCAGGGTCGTGGAGCTTGTCACTCGGAACAGCCTGTAATTCTTGGTGATGCAGCAACACAATCTCGTCGCAGAGATCCTGAGCCAGTTGTAAGATATGGGTGGAAAAGATAATAACGGAATCCTTCTTAGCCTCCCGAATCAGCTGTTTGAACTCGTGGGCAGCCACAGGGTCAAAGGAAGTCAGGGGCTCATCCAAGAGAAGAACAGGCGGCTGGACAATCAAAGACAGGAGCAACTGGACCTTGTTCTGCATACCGTGGGAAAAGTCCTTGAGTAGACGGTGCTGGTCTTCTTCTCCGATGCCTACCAAGTTTAGCCATTCTTCTGGACTACGAGGAGATTTGAGTTTATCCTTGTGGATATCCATATAGAAACGGACAAACTCGTAAGCCGTCATAAAGGCAGGTAGTTGCGGATAGGTCTGGGTAAAACCGATGTCCGTATTGTCGTAGTCAAAGGCATTTTCATCCTTCACAAACTGAATCGAGCCACCATCCAAGGTCAGATTGCGGGCAATGCAGTTGAACAAGGTCGTCTTACCAGCACCATTTCGCCCTAGCAAACCGTAAATTTTGCCTTGTTCGAAGGTAAAGGAAGTATCTTCCAAAATGATTTTATGGTCGAATTTCTTGGAAACAGAAGATAATTTCAGTTGCATAGCCAATCTCCTTTTTGTTATATTGTTATGGTTTTATCATACAATAAAAAACAAAAAAATTCAAGCAGATTTCGGAAAAATAAAATGGATTTATAGACTACATTATCAGACGAGTAGGCCTTTTTTAGTTGTATAGTTTATGGTTTTCTCGACATAATTATAACCTTTTATTTTGAAATGTTTCTATATGGAAAATAATAAGAAACTGATGATTTTTAGAATAAACAAGAAAATTCCAAAAAAATGTTGACGCTTTCATTTTTCTTGTGTATAATAAGTTTACAAAATAAAATTTAGGCATGTGACTGGTAAAGCAGGCAGGACCTTTATAGAACGACACTTATTTTTGTGGTGCCGTACTATAGGGGTCCTTTGTTTTTTGGTTAAATGCCAAAAGGAGTGTCCTATGGATTACAAACAAACAGCCAAAGAAATTGTGGCAAATATTGGTGGTAAAGAAAATGTTGCACACCTAGAACATTGCTCGACTCGCTTGCGTTTTACATTAATTGACAATACAAAAGCAAATATCGAGATACTGGAGAAAATTGAGGGGGTTATGGGAGTACGGCAAAATGCACAAACTCAAATCATTATCGGAAACGAGGTAAATGAAGTCTTTGCGGAAGTTCAACCGCTAGTCGGAGATTTAGCAGACAATCTCTCGACAAATAGGAAACAAGCACAAAGTTGGGGGGCAATTTTTCTAGATTTTCTGGTTGCTGTATTCCAACCAGTAGTACCCGCGGTAGCAGGAGGTGGAGTTCTAAAATCAGTTCTGATGCTATTAGCCTGGATTGGATGGCTGAATAAGGAATCTGTTGCCTATACCATTTTTAACCAGATTGGAGATGCCCCTCTTTACTTCTTGCCTATTTTAGTGGCTTATAACACGGCTAAAAAATTACGTGTTAATGAATTAGTTGCCGCAGCAGCTGTAGGAGCGTTACTTTTGCCAAATGTAACGGCAATGTTGGCGGAGGGTACGCAGTTATTTGGAGTTACTATTCAGAATATTTCCTATCCTTATCAGGTTTTTCCAGCAATTCTGTCAACTTTATTCTTTGCTTCAATGGAAAAAGTCTTGACTAAATATACTCCAAAACCAATTCGGATTTTCTTTGTACCGATGGTGGCCTTAGCCATCACAGTGCCAGTGACCCTCCTTGTATTAGGTCCGCTAGGGTTTAACTTAGGTCAATTATTAGCAACAGCGGTAGTTGCTCTTCATAATACTCTTGGTTGGTTGGCTACTGGTATTCTAGCAGCAATCCTTCCGTTTATGGTAGTAACAGGAATGCACAAAGCTATGTTGCCTTATGCGATTGAAGCAATGAAAGCTGGTTTTGAAACATTGTATTTACCAGCATCACTTGCTCACAATATATCAGAATCAGGAGCTACTTTTGCGGTTGCCTTAAAAACAAAGAATAGTAAAATGCGTGCTACCGCCGTTTCAGCAGGTATTTCTGCCCTATTTGGTATTACAGAACCGGCTCTTTATGGTGTGACTATTCAGAATCGTAAAGTACTTTATAGTGTTGTAGCTAGTTCATTCTTTGGTGGAATTGCGATCGGGCTTACCGCTTTGAAAGCATTTGCCTTGGTCGGACCAGGATTGGCAACCATGACTATGTATATTGATCCCAATGGTGGTTCAAACTTTATGAATGCTTGGATTGCTTTTGCAATTTCAATTGTTCTATCATTTGTTTTTACATATGTTACATTTAAAGACGAGAAACTTGAGGGATCTCAGGAAGAAAATAAAATAGCAACCATTTCATTTGGTTCTCCTGTAGATGGTGAACTTGTAGCTCTGGAGGATGTCAATGATTCTGTTTTTGCCTCAAAGCTTGTTGGTGATGGGGTTGCGATTAAACCGTCGAAGGGTATTGTTTATGCACCTGTTGCCGGAGAGGTATCCCTTGTATATGAAACAGGTCATGCGATTGCGATGAAAGCGGATAATGGTGCAGAAATTCTCTTTCATGTTGGAATTGATACCGTACAATTGGGAGGAAGAGGATTTTGTCCTAAGATTGAAACAGGTGCACTTGTCGCACCGGGAGATGTTCTGCTAGAGTTTGATATTTCGGTTATTCAAGAAGCTGGATATGATCCAACAGTGATGGCATTAGTGACCAATCAAAATGAGTATGATGTAGCTATTCAAAAAAATTCTGGACAGGTTGTTCATAATGAGGAAGTAATGCTTGTATCCAGGAAAGACGAGGTGAATTAAATGCAAGAATCAATTTTTCCTAAAGACTTCTTGTGGGGAGGTGCTGTAGCAGCTAATCAGGTTGAAGGAGCATGGAATGTAGGTGGAAAGGGCCTCTCAGTTGCTGATGTTTCTATCTATAAACCAAACGTGGATGTAAAAAATTATAAGGCTCATGTTGCAATCACTTCGCAAGATATTCAGAATGCAATTGAAGATCAGACAGCTACTCATTATCCGAAACGCAGAGGCATTGATTTCTATAACCGATATGAAGAGGATATTGATCTGTTTGCGGAAATGGGTTTCAATGCTTTTCGACTTTCAATTGCATGGACTCGTTTATTCCCAACTGGAAAAGAATTAGTACCTAATCAGGAAGGAATTGATTTTTATAAACGAGTATTTGCTAAGTTAGAGTCTGTTAATATCGAACCCATTGTCACTCTTTCTCATTATGAAATGCCCCTTTACCTTGCTGTAAGTAATAATGGTTGGGCTGATAGGGCAGTTGTAGATGATTTTGTACGTTTCTGCAATGCTTGTTATGACCATTTTCCGAATGTGAAATATTGGTTAACCTTCAATGAAGTAGACTCGATTGTCCGTCACCCCTTTACAACCGCAGGAATTATTCCAGATAAATGCGAAGAAGGAAAAGAATTAGAAATCATTTATCAAGCTCTTCATCACCAGTTGTTAGCTTCGGCGATTGTAACACGTGATTTGCATGAGACGCTTCCAGAAGCTAAGATGGGGTGTATGTTGACAAAGTTAGAAACATATGCTCGGACATGTGCACCAGAGGATGTTGAACGAACTTTTAAAAAGAACTTGGATAACCATTTCTATACAGATGTACAGGTTTTTGGGGAGTATCCACGCCTAATTCTTCGTCGGATGGAGCTTGAAGGAATAAACTTAAATATTCAGCCGGGAGATTTAGAGGTAATGAAGGAAAATACTGTTGACTTCGTGACCTTCTCCTACTATATGTCGATGACAGAGTCGGCTGATCCAAATGCTGAACGTACACCAGGAAATACAGTGCTTGGGGTAAAAAATCCTTATCTTCCTTCAACAGATTGGGGCTGGCAAATTGATCCCAAAGGATTAAAAATTTCACTTTTAGAATTATATGACCGCTATAACAAGCCGCTCATGATAGTAGAAAACGGTATGGGAGCAAGAGACATCCTTGAAGAAGATGGTACTATTCATGATCCTTACCGGATTGACTATTTCCGAGCTCATTTTGAGCAGATGCGTGAGGCAGTAAACGAAGGAGTAGATCTCGTTGGTTATACGAGTTGGGGATGCATTGACCTGGTTTCTGCAAGTACATCTCAAATGTCTAAACGGTATGGTTTTATATATGTAGATGCAGATGATGAAGGAAATGGAACCTATAATCGATTTAAAAAAGACTCATTTTACTGGTATCAAAAAGTTATCCGTTCAAATGGACTTGATTTAGATTAGAAGGATATGTTATAGTATAAATCAATTATTCAAAGTGGAGATACAAGATGATTATCAAAAAGGTATTGAACTCTAGTGTCGTTTTAGTCGATGATGAAGGAGTTGAAAAAATAGCCTTAGGAAAAGGGATTGGTTTTGGGAAGAAGCAAGGAGAGGTACTTGTAAATTCCAATATTGATAAGCTGTTTCAATCTGTAAATACTCCACAGTCCCAACATTTGTTAGGGTTACTAGAAGAAGTGCCAGCTACGTATTTTGATATAGCCAGAGATATTATTGAGTATGCAAAGCAAGTTTTAAATGTTCCGTTACAAGAGTCGTTGTGGATTGGTCTTACAGATCATATCTACTTTGCGGTGGAACGATTTGAAAAGGAACTTGTTTTTGAGAATAAGGTCTTATGGGAAATAAAGGCTTATTATAACAAAGAGTATCAGATTGGGTGTTATGCCATTCAACTCTTAAACCGAGTGCTTCATATATCTTTACCAGAGGCTGAAGCGGCAAATATTGCATTTCATTTTATAAATGCTCAACAGGGTTCGGATAAAAATGATGCTGGTCGTATTGCTAAATTGATAGGAGATTTAGAGACTCTTATACGCTATTCCTCGAATATACAAATTGTTTCAGATAGCTTGAGTTATCAACGCTTTGTAACTCATATTCGATTCTTTGTGGAACGATTTTTTGCTGATAGGATGCTTCAGGATGGAAACCAAATTTTATTTGATCAGATCTGTCAAACCATGCCCGAGGGAATGAAACAGGCTGTAAAGGTTCAAACATTCCTTGAGGAGCACTATCATAAAACAATTACCATTGATGAGTTGACCTATCTAGCCATTCATTTTGAACGTATTACTCGAAAAAAGTGAGACAGACCCTGTATACTTGCTAAGTTGAAGCCTCCAAGAGATTTTCGGGGAAATAATAGTTAAGCCCACCTATAGGTGAAAAATAACCTTGTTCTAAGCAGAACAAGGTTATTTTTGTACAATAGAATTCACAAAAAAGTCTTAGTATTAAACTAGTTTACTTGAATTTAGAAAGAGGATAGGGATTGTTTTTGCTGCCCCTGGCCATCGAAGTTACTATCCTTTAGCCAGTTTTCAAGGGCAAGCTTGCGGTCAGGCCATTCGTGGTCTAATAGAGAAAACCAGGCGGTATCTCGGTTACGTCCCTTATAAACCAGAGCCTGACGGAAGGTGCCTTCGTAGGTAAATCCCAGGCGTTTGGCAGCAGCTTGACTGGCTTGGTTGAGCGAGTCGCATTTTCATTCATAACGTCGATAGCCCAGTTCTTCAAACACATAGTTCATGAGAAGATAGTGAGCTTCTGTCGCCTGTCGGGTCCGTTGCAGTTGTGGCGAAAAGAGGACCCATCCCACTTCAATGACGCGGTTAGTTGGGTCAATACGCATAAGTGCAAAGGAACCAATAGCTTGATTGGTAGTTTTATCAACTATCGCAAGGTAATAAGGGTCAAAAGAAGCTATCATCTTTTGGAAATAGGCTTGAAAAGAGTCACGGTCTGCAAAGGGTTCAATGGGTAGATAGGTCCAGTCGGATTTCTTAGCATTGGGGCCATAAAACTGATAGAGATCATCTGCATGGTACAGGCTCAGTTTTTCTAAGCGAACTGTTTGTCCTTGTATAGTCTCCAGGCTTGGTTGCTCGCCACTGGTGTAATGTGGCAAGGGCAGGCCAATCTCTTGGCCGAATGAATTGATAGGCATGATTTCCTCCTAATAATGCAAACTCCCAGCCACCCAGCCAGTTGCCAGACAGTAGGTGATGGTAAGGAATGCGTGTTGCTGTTTATTTTTTATTCTCTAGAAAAACCTGAATGCCATCACAAAGTATTCGATTCGATAAATATATGACATCTTCCAAAGGTATCCGTTTATTGTCTTGGACCCATTGCTTATATATTTCAACACCTGTTGTTTTGACAAATGTAAGTAATATTGACTGTTTGTGTTGAGGGAGATTAAGATAAAATGAGCTTTTTTTCCAAATCCTATCCATTACTTTGTTGATGGTGCGAATTTTTATATACTCATAGTTTTTATGAAAAATCAATTTTTCATAAATTGTATCGTTTGTTTCAGAAAAGATGAAAAATGCACGGTTGATTTCAGCCAATTGCTCAGGAATTTTGTAGTCAGCGATTAATGTCATGAAGTTGGTTGCAATTTCATCCTCAATCAATGTGATGAGTGAATCTAAGGATTGAAAATGTCTATAGAAAGTTGACTTGTTAATTCTCGCCTTCTCAGATAATTCCTTAACTGTGATAGCCTCTATATCTTTCATTTCTAACAAACGTCTATAGGTATCAATAATAAGCTTACGGGTTTTTTCAACCCGCAAATCAACATTATTATTTCTTGTTTTCGTGTAATTCATCAGCATAACCTTTTAATATGATATGGTCTAAGTATACACTGAAGCAGCTTATTTGTGCAACCAATTTGGCTAAGGGTTGCATATGCGACAGGTTGGGGAATAAGTGCTTGTATCTCTTTGTGAAATTCTCTAAAATAATCTTTGTCAAAAAAAGAATGCAATGAGGAGGCACTATGACAAACTATCTTGATGATAAATCCGTTCGTAGAACAATTGATTTATACGCACATTTTGCGGATACCCGCCAGGCAACCCAACAAGCCAACTTATTTTGTGAAGATGCCATTTTTAATGTATTTGTAGCAGGTAATGAAGAAAGTCCTGCTCAAACATTCACGACCCAGGAAGAGTTTTTAGCTGTTTTTGAAAACTTGAATCGTTATAAGACGACCTTCCATTTTAATGGTCAATCGATCATTGAAGTTGCAGAAGATGGCCAAACAGCTGTTGCGGAAACATATACATTAGCCTATCATGAAATCGATGTAGACGGAAAAAATTCACTCATGAATGTCGCGATTCGATACAATGATGAGCTTATCAAAGTGGGTGAAGAATGGAAGTTCAAACACCGTAATCTGTATATTCGATTCATCGATACAGACTACGATATTCATTCGGAACAAATATAAAAAGAAACTACCTGGGTTAACCTTTTTGGTCCAGGTAGTTTTCTTAATAATGCAAGCTCCCCGCCACCCAGCCAGTTGCCAGACAGTAGGTAATGTTAAAGCCACCGGTGTGGGCGTTGATGTCCAAGACTTCACCGGCAAAGTGGAGGCCAGGGATTTTCTTACTTTCCAAGGTTTTGGGGTTGATTTCCTTGAGATCAACGCCTCCCTTGGTCACAAAGGACTTGGCCAGGGACATCTTGCCGGTAATCTTAATCGGCAGGGCTTTGAGAAGAGTGACCAGTTTAGTCAGGTCTTTTTGGGAAACTTGTTTGACCTTGCAGTCGTAGTTCTCCGCGAAAAAGTCTGCTAGGCGGTCTGGCATGAGTTCAGAAAGGGCATTCTTGACGGATTTTTCTCTGTTCTTTTCTAAAAGCTCAAACAAGTCTTGGTCAGAATGGGTCGGCAGAGCATCGAGAAATGCGGTTTCGCCGCCTTTGACAAAACTGGACAAGCGAAGAGCAGCGGGTCCCGACAGGCCAAAGTGGGTAAAGAGCAGGTCGTGTGTGATGACGTGCTTGCCGTAGGTCAGGGTGACGTCGTCCAGGGAAATGCCTTGGAGCTTCTTGTGGGGGAAGTCGGTCAGGACAGGGCTTTCAGCGGCCTCAATCTCCGTGACTTCCAGCTTGAAGTGACGGGCAATGTCGTGACCAAAGCCAGTCGAGCCAGTGGAAGGATAGGTCTTGCCACCGGTGGTGACAATGAGCTGGGGAGCTGTGAAGGTCTCCTCGCTGGTCTTGACATGGAAGAGGTCGTCAATCTTGCGGACGGAAACCACCTCAGTCCCTGTACGGATGTCCACGCCGTTTTCCAACATTTTCATCTCCAAGCACTTGATAATGGTCTGGGAGCGATTGGTAGTCGGAAAGACACGGCCGTGGTCCTCCACCTTGAGCTTGACCCCGTTTTCCTGAAAGAAATTCATGATGTCGTGGTTGTCAAACTGGGAAAAGACGCTATAAAGAAAGCGGCCATTGCCAGGAATGCCAGCTAGTAGGTCTTCCAAGGTACCGTTGTTGGTCACATTGCAACGTCCGCCGCCTGTGCCAGACAGTTTCTTGCCCAAACGCTTGTTTTTTTCGAGGAGCAGGGTTTTCTTGCCGTAAAAGCTAGAAGAAATTGCGGCCATCATACCAGCAGGCCCTGCTCCAATAATAATGGTATCTACTGTATTCATGCCTTTATTGTATCATATTTTTATCAAGAAAGTAGTTTGAGTCTTTGCTATGATTTGTGGAATTTTTCCTTGAGATAGAAGAGGACGATTGTAGAGTGAAGGGAGTATAATGAGACTGAGGAAGTCTAGTTTTTATTAGATGTCCAATCTGTAAATTAAAGGAAAATAGGTGGTAGCATGGCAGGCGAGCAAAGAGAGTATCGTTTTCCAGAAGGTTTTTTGTGGGGATCCTCCACTTCAGGTCCTCAAAGTGAGGGAAGCGTAGCTGGTGATGGAAAGGGGTGGAATAACTGGGATTACTGGTATCGTCAGGAACCTGAGCGCTTTCACCAGCAAATAGGACCGGAACAAACATCGACTTTCTATGAACATTTCCAGTCAGATTTGGATTTGTTGGTGGAAACAGGTCATAGTATTTTTCGCACCTCTATACAGTGGTCACGTCTGATTCCGGAAGGGATAGGCGAGGTCAATCCGCAAGCTGTGGAGTTTTATAGGGCTGTATTTGCAGGTATTCGAGAGCGTGGGATAAAGCTTTTGGTCAATCTTTATCATTTCGATTTGCCTTATGTCTTACAGGAAAAAGGGGGCTGGGAAAATAAGGAGATTGTCTGGGCCTATGAGGCTTATGCTCGCCAGTGTTTCAGTCTCTTTGGAGATCTGGTGGATCATTGGATTACCTTTAATGAACCCATTGTTCCAGTAGAATGTGGCTATCTAGGAAGCTATCATTATCCTTGTAAGGTGGATGCAAAGGCAGCTGTGGTCGTAGCGTATCATACTCAACTGGCTAGTTCTTTGGCTGTTCGGGCCTGTCACCAACTACACCCAGACCACAAAATTTCCATTGTTCTCAATCTTACTCCTGCCTATCCAAGAAGTCAGAGTCCAGAAGATTTACAGGCGGCGCGGATTGCTGAGCTATTTCAAACGAGAAGCTTTTTGGATCCATCTGTTTTGGGACAATACCCGAGGGAACTGGTTGACATTCTTGAAAAACATGGTTTACGTCCAGAAACCACAGAGGAGGAATTGACCATTATCAAAGAAAATAGGGTTGACTTCCTGGGGGTGAATTATTACCAGCCCCTGCGCGTGCAGGCTCCTTCAGAAGATGGATGGAACGGAGAACCTACTTTGCTATCCCAATATTTCCAGCCTTATGATAAGCCTGACAAGAAAATCAATCCCCATAGGGGCTGGGAAATTTACGAAGAAGGGCTGTACGACATTGCCAAAAATATCCAGGAAAACTATGGGAATATCGAATGGTTGGTAACTGAGAACGGCATGGGAGTTGAAGGGGAAGATGTTTTTGAAGAAAATGGTATGATTCAGGATGATTATCGGATTAACTTCATGGAAGACCATTTGATTCAGCTCCATCGAGGTATTGTAGAAGGGGCAAACTGTAAGGGCTATATGGTCTGGACCTTTATCGACTGCTGGTCTTGGTTAAATGCCTATAAAAATAGATACGGACTTATTTCCTTGGATATTGAAACACAGAAACGAACTATAAAAAAATCGGGACATTGGTTTAAACAAGTAAGTGAAGAGAACGGATTTAAAAGTTAGTTGGCCAGTATTATTACAACTTGTAATCTCCCATAATTTGACAGAACTTGGGCTTTTGTGGTAATATTTTAATGATACAAACTATGAGAAATGTAAGTACCGAGGATATTATGGGAATCGAAAAAACAGTCAGTGAGTTAGCTGAAATTTTAGGAGTGAGCCGGCAGGCTATGAATAATCGTGTCAAATCACTTCCTGAAGAATTTGTAGATAAAAATGACAAGGGTGTGACCGTTGTAAATCGTGCTGGCTTGATTAAGTTGGAGGAAATCTACAAAACAACCATTTTTGAAGATGAGCCGATTAGTGATGAAGTCAAGCATCGTGAATTGATGGAAATTTTAGTTGACGAGAAAAATGCTGAAATCATCCGCTTATATAGTCAATTAAAAGCCAAAGATAAGCAACTTGCCGAAAAAGATGAACAACTCAAGGTCAAAGATGTGCAGATTGCTGAGAAGGATAAACAGTTGGATCAGCAACAGCAATTGACACTAAAAGCTATGGCCGATAAGGAAGTTCTCAAGTTGGAATTGGACGAAGTTAAAGCACAGGCAGAAGAAGTGCAAGCTAAAGGCTTCTTTGCACGTTTATTTGGAAGATAGATAAGTAAAAAATCAAGCTCTTAGGAACTTGATTTTTTCTTATTCTCTACCCATTCTTCTCTTAAAATTCCATATTTGATAGAATCATGATAATGCCCTTGCCAGTATCGAACCTTGCGGATATGGGCTTCTTTGGTCATGCCTAATTTTTCAGCGGTTCTCATCATGCCCTTGTTGCCAGACCAGGTAGTGAGCCCGATGTGTTCTAATTCTGTAAATTGCTGGAAAATGGTATCAATCCAGAGTTGGAGAGCAGCTGTGCCATATCCTTTTCCCCAGACCTTATCGTCATAGATTTCAATCTCGATTTCAAGCCAGCGTGTTGGCTGGCACTCCCAATAATAGCTCACAAATCCGATAGGCAGCTGATCCACTAAGATTGCTCTGACACAATCTTTTTGTAACCACTGGTAGAGTTCCAGTGCTTGAAAATCTTCAAAAGTGGACAGGCCTGGTAGTCATCAAAATAGGGAGCAGCAAATTCCTTCCAGCGAGGTGCGACTTCACGATGGCCAATCTTCCAAAGTGTATGCAAATAATCTTCAGTCATCGGTGCAATTCTAATCATGAGAACCTCCTTTATTTTTCTAGTCTAGCATATTTGATGAAGGCTTGCAATTCCTGTCAGAATATGGGACACTAGAATCATGAAAAAGATACAACGTGAATTTCAAAAAATATATTACAACTTAGACAAGATTCTTTTGCTCTTTTTTACCCTGTTTACCTTTATGGAATTTATTTGGATACCGCTCAATTCATGGCTTTCTGAGGGACTCTTAGCTATGACAGGGCATGCCTATCTTTCACCGACGAATTTGTTGTCGGTGTTTGCTGAAAATCTGCTCGTGACAGGCTTGTTTATTCTCCTCTTTTTTGTCAACATTGCCATTGCCTATCTAGAATTAGCTCTATTGTTCACAGGGGTTTGGCAACTGTTGGATGAAAAAGTTAAGCACCTCCCCGACTATTTACGGGATGTACGAGATAGTATGGTGGCGATTATCCGTCACAGCAGCCTACCAAAGGTTTTATTTCTACTCTTTTACTCAGTTATTCTTCTCCCATTTCTACGACGGGTATTAAATATCTATTATTTTAATAAAATCGTAGTACCCCAATTTATCGTAGATTACCTATCCAACACAGTCTGGCTAGGAATATTGATTTTGTTCTTTCTCCTCTTGTTCTTCTGGCTCGCATCACGCTTTATGTACGCTCTGCCGAACATTTACTTTGAACACAGGAGTGTGAAGGAGTCCATCGCTTATTCTTGGAAGAAGACCAAGGGAAGAAAACAAGTCAGCTCCTTTTTCCGTCTGATTTGGCTGGTCACTTTTCCAGTCCTCCTATTCACAGGAATAGGGATATTGCTCTATCTAGTACAGCTAGTGGCTGAACCTTATCTACCAGACACAGTTCCTTCATATTGGTTAGCAGTTGTTTGTTATGCAATCTTAAAATTAGCCTACTATGGTGTAGTTGCACTCTTTATGATGGGATTTGTAAGTCTCTTAACAGGGAAACAATTGCCAAACTACCGCCGTAAACGCCTCCGTCATCGCCTGCGATTGGCAATTTTGCTAGTATCTGGTCTGGTATTCGGTACCCAAGGAGCGCTTGCACTCTACTATCCCTTCGATACCCTGCCAGTTACCATTTCCCATCGCGGTGTTGACAATGGCAATGCTGTCCAGAACTCTATCGAGGCCCTAGAGAAAACCTCTCAACTCAAGCCAGATTATATTGAGATGGATGTTCAGGAGACGAAAGATGGTCAGTTTATTGTCATGCATGATACGGATTTATTGGCTTTGACGGGCAATCCCGGAGGTACACATGACTATACTCTTGCAGAGTTGACAGGGATGACTGCATCAGAAAACGGCATGGCAGCTCCAGTTCCTTCTTTTGATGAATATCTTGAAAAAGCGGATGAGCTGGGACAGAAATTATTGGTAGAAATTAAAGTGACCAAGGCAGATTCGCCAAAATTCACCCAGAATTTCTTAAAAAAATACGGTCAACGTTTGATTGCCAAAGGACACCAGATGCAATCATTAGACTACCGTACTATTATCGAAATAAAGCAGTATAGCAAGAAATTAGTATCCTTCTTTATTCTTCCGTTCAACTCTATCTATCCGACGACGGTTGCTGACGGCTATACTATGGAGTATACCTCGCTTGATCAAAACTTTATGGTAAAATCTTGGATTCGTGGGAAGTCAGTTTATGCTTGGACACCGAATGAAGAAGAGAGTATGTCCAAGATGCTGCTACTACAAGTGGACGGTATCATCACTGACAACATGACCGACCTCCAAAGTCTGATGGAGGAAATGAAAGAGAATCGACGTTATCCAGACCTCTTTTTCCTGCAATTTCAGTCTTTGATTTATAATTTTGAATAAAAAAACGCGAGAGGAGAATATCCAATCGCGTTTTCTTTTAAAAAGGTAATTTACCTGCAAAGGCACCTAGTTTTTTCTGAGTTGCCTCGTCAACTTTTGTAAGTGCAGCGTTGACGGCTTGGATTGTCATTTCTTGCAAGGTTTCAAGGTCGTCTGCATCCACAACATCAGCCTTGAAGTCGATAGAAACCAATTTCTTATCTCCAGTAAAAGTAGCAGTAACCAAGTCCTGTACAGAGCTACCAGTAAATTGAGTAGCAGCCAACTCAGCTTGGCTCTTCTCCATTTGTTTTTGAAGTTTTTGAGCTTGGCGCATCATGTTTTGCATGTTCATCATAAGATTTTTAAGATTCCTTTCCTATCAAGGGGTTAGACCTTGTTTGTAATTTTTCCTTGCCTTATTTTGCCTTATTGTTAAAAATTTTCAAAGGCAGAGGCGTAGTAAATATTATAACATGTTTTATGTAGATAATGCTACCTTCTTAAAATAAGTTATAGTCAGCAATATCGGATATAAATTTGACATATTAATCTATTTTAAATTGACTTTGAGGGATAAATTCGCTATAATATAAGAAAAAACTGGTTATAACCAGAAATCAAGGAGGAGCTATGTTCCGTTTAGCAAAAGAAGAATTAGAAAAATTGGGGGCCTATATCACAGCCACTGAGATTTACCAACAGCCAGGCTTGTGGAAAGAGGCTCATCAACTCTATCTTGACCAGCTTGAGAAGATTGAGGGTTTCTTGAAGGCTATCAAGGAAAAACATGACTTTGTTCACGTTGTTTTTACAGGCGCAGGGACTTCAGACTTTGTTGGGCAAAGTATTGCCAACTACCTCAACCAAGTCAATGACTTGAAACACATTCGTTTTTCTGCCATAGGTACAGTAGAATTGGTTGGTCGTCCCTATGATTATTTGCAGGCAGATGTGCCAACTATTTTGGTATCCTTTGCCCGTTCAGGCAATTCACCAGAAAGTGTGGCAGCAGTTGAAGTCGCTAAGCAATTGGTTAATCAGCTTTACCAAGTTACTATTACTTGTGCGCCAGAGGGCAAATTGGCTCTGGCAGCCGAAGGGGATGCGGACAATCTCTTGCTCTTGCAACCGGCTGGATCAAACGATAAGGGCTTTGCCATGACAGGTTCTTACAGCTGTATGGCTCTGACAGCCCTCCTCGTCTTCTCGCCAGCCAGTCAAGAAGAAAAAGCTGCTTGGGTTGAGACCATTGCCCGTCTGGGTCAAGATGTTTTGGACCGTGAAGACTACGTGCAAGACTTGATTAACCTTGATTTTGAGCGAGTGATTTACCTCGGTTCAGGTGGTTTCTATGGTCTTGCCCACGAAGCTCAGTTGAAAATTCTGGAATTGACAGCAGGCAAAATTGCGACCATGTACGAGTCACCACTCGGTTTCCGTCATGGACCAAAATCCTTCATCAATGAAAAGACCTTGATTTTCCTCTTTGCCTCAAACGATGCCTACACTCGTCAGTATGATGTGGACTTGCTTAATGAAGTTCATGGTGATGGCATAGCAGAGCGGATAGTGGCATTGTCGGCTGATAAGTTAGTTGGTACAGAAGCAGCCAATTTTGTCTTGGCAGAGGGCGGAGCAGATCTGCCAGATGTTTTCCTAACCTTCCCTTACATCATCTTTGCCCAAACGGTATCTATTATGGCAGCCATTAAGTGCAACAACTTGCCAGATACACCATCGCCAACAGGCACCGTCAACCGTGTGGTGCAGGGTGTGATTATTCATCCACTACCATAAACAAGGTATCAAAAGAGCTTCCGCAAGGGGAAGCTCTTTTTAATATGGTAAATGAAGGCTAGACTGCCCCAAATCAAGAGAAATGGTCCAGTCGCTATTATCCCGAACAGTACACTCAAAGTCGGTTGTATAGAGAATCAGCTCTAAGACGTCACCTTTTTTCAGCTGATAAATAGTCGGTTGCAGTTTCCAGCTCACATCCATCCACTGGTCTGGCACCACTTCCTCAACAGTCATTAGGTCGGTGCGGTTCTGCAGGTTCATAAAGCCCTTGGTTACCAAGCGTTGTGGCATATCCACATAAGGCAACTCCAGCAGATTTTCTTGGGCATGGTAACGACCGTTGTCTAGACTCAATCTTGCTTTAGGCGCAGGGATTGGGGCTAGGCGTTTTTTATTTCCTTTGTCTAATAGCTGAGCAGATAAGAGACCTTTGGCAATACTAGAAGCGACACGGAGTTTCAGCGTGACTTGTCCGTTAATCAGGATATCCTCCGTTATAGGCAGTTCCATGCTGACTTGGTTGGCCTTGCCTGCATAGAGGTCTTGGTGGAAGGCTGGATATGATTTGCCGTAGCGGTCAAAATCTTCTTGGGCATACTGATTGGCAATGGTCTGGTTTCCAGTACCTAGTGGCAAGACAGTCTCGTTTTCACCGCCAAAGGTGTCCAAGGTCGTCCAAGTTTGCTCACCGCTGTTGTCCTGCCAGATAACCGTTGGCAGTTGGTAGTTGTTCTCGTAGCCCAGCAGTTTCTGACTGAGCAGGGCGTTCATAGACTCGCGGAAGTCGATAGACTGCCAGTTGTTCATATAAACGTGGGCACCGTTGTGGAAGAAGAGGTGCTTTTTGATGTGACTTGGCAGGGCGTGGAACATATTCCAGACATGGATGGGCTTGACATTCCAGTCCTGTGAGCCGTGGGTAAAGACCACCTCGCACTTGACCTTGTCAGCGTGGAGCAGGTAGTTGCGGTCATGCCAATACTGGTTGTAGTCACCGCTGATGCGATCCAGGGCAGCTCGTTCGGCAGCCAAGCCTTTTTCGTAGGCTGCTTTATTGCGGAGGAAGTCCCCTGCTTGCAGGCTCTTGGAGTAGGTCAGGGCGGTCAAGCTATCCAAGTCCTCTCCTGGATAACCACCAGGGCTGGTCACCAGCCCGTTTTCACGGTAGTAGTCATACCAAGAGGAAATCCCCGCTTCTGCGATGACGACTTCCAATCCGTCCACGCCAGTTGTTGCCAAGGCATTGGACATGGTGCCGAGGTAAGACAGTCCCGTCGTCGCTACCTTACCATTGGCCCAATCGGCCTTGACCTCAATCGAGCGGGTGTGGTCTGTGTAGGCCTTGGTGCGACCGTTCAGCCAGTCAATCACCGCTTTATAGCCCTCCACCTGTTGGTAGTCGCCGGAAGTCATGTAGCCAGTCGAGCCCAGCGTGCCGACACCAGACACATGGAGGCTGGCAAAGCCGCGAGCGAGGAAGTAGTCATTGAGGGAGTATGAAGTCATATGACCCAGTTTTTCGGTGGCAGGGCTGACAGGTAGTTCTCGCTGGTCCAAGTCTAGTTTGGTGATGCTGGTATGATTGACCTCGATGGTGCCAGCTGGTTTTTCCGCTAACTCCCCTTCCATCTTATGCAGGGCCTTATCGCTGGCTACATCATTGACTCCTTGATGATAAGGACTGTTGGTAATGACCGCAGGGATTTTTCCGTCAAAGTGAGGACGGAGAATGGATATCTTAACAATATCTGTCTGCCCAGTCCCAGCCGTATCGACAGGTGTTTCGACATAGACCACCTCACGAATGAGGTTTTTTGTTGAAAAAGTTGCCAAAGATTTGCCGTTGAAGAAGTGGTAGCGATTGTCTTCTGGGATTAGGTCATTGCTGACCAGCTGGTCAATCAAGGTATTTCCAGACTTGGTGCGGGTATTGAGGAGTTGGTAGAGGTTGTCGATGATATCTCCATAGACAATCGGAAATTGGCTAGCCTTGCGGAATTCTTCCACATCTGTGTAGTCCACACCAGGTACAAAGCCCAGCAACTGAAAGGCGACTTGATAGAAAATCAGGTCTGTCAGCTCACGGTCAGACTGGAAGAAGGTCAGCAGGTCTGTATCCCAGTCCGCAATCATGTTGGACAGGGCAAAGTCGGTATTTGCTGTCAGGAAATGGCACTTTCTGACAAAGGTTTCTAAATTTGTCTTACTACTTGCATTAGGAATCAGTTGAAATCCTAGAGCATCAAGCTCTTGCAAGTAGACAGAGGTCTCTTTTTTTATAAAAGAAAATTGATTAAAGCGCATAAATTCTCCTCTTTTTTAGGATAATAGTCTATAATAGCTATTATATCTGATAAGCTAGTGTTTGTCTAAAAATTATCCGTATATATAAAAATATTAATGTATAAAACGACGATACAATTAGTTGTAAAATGACGAAATTTTTAATACAATATTGTAGAATGACTGAGGAGTGAAATGTATCGTGTTGAGAAAAAATGATGCTATAGTCCCTGTTTTACGTATTAATAATAGGGCTATTAACCAAGGATTTTTAGAAAAAAATCTAGGAATGAGAACCAAGCTAGAAGATGGTCCTTTTGCTGATTTTGGAGATAGAACAAGTCCAGAAACGAAGCTTGTTTTGACAGAATCTCCTGGTAATCGCACCCGTGCTGTCGAAGGGCTTAAAAAACTGAATAAAATTGTGATAAAAGTAGACAGTGCCTCTGAAATTGAAGCTTTACTGGCGCAAGGGTCACAGTATAGTAAGCTCTACCAAGGAAAAAATGGCTATGGTTTTGAAGCTCTTTCGCCAGAAGGAGACACCTTTCTTTTACATGCAGAAGCATCTGTTGATGACCTAAAAGCAATCCTTCCACCTGTTCCATTTAAGGTGCAAGATGACTTTTCTGGATTGACTGCTTTTACAGTAGAGTCTATTTGGATTAATACCCCACAGGCTAGTATTAGCCAAGACTATTATGAGGCTATCCTACCTAAACA
Organism: Streptococcus suis; assembly: GCF_016743335.1. Lineage (GTDB taxonomy): Bacteria > Bacillota > Bacilli > Lactobacillales > Streptococcaceae > Streptococcus > Streptococcus suis_Y. Next base: position 24,559 of record NZ_WCJE01000019.1, read on the forward strand.
AGCCTTTTTGCATTTTGTTGGAGCAGAAGGTAAGGATTTATTAACTCCTGCAGAACAAGTTTGGGATTTAGAAGGCTTGCGTTTTCCCGTCGAGCAGGACTTTGATTGGACGCATTTGGAAAGCCAGTTAGAGGGTCCGTTCTTTAAAGATAAAAAAGCAAGCTTTATTCAAACGGTTGACCCAAGTGGTATTGAATTGTGGTTCGAAAAATGAGACAAGCGATTTTAGACAAGATTTCAGAGCAGATTGAGCAAGGAGTCTATCCTGGTGCCAGTCTGGCTCTTTTTTCTAAGGGTCAGTGGCAGGAATATTATTTAGGGACCCAGGATGGGCATACGCCAGTTGAGGCGGGTTTGACCTATGATTTGGCGTCTGTTTCCAAGGTGGTTGGTGTGGGGACTCTTGCGACTTTTCTGGTTAATAGCGGAGCTTTGGAGCTAGATAGGACTTTGCAGTCTTATTATCCTGCTTTTGCGGATAGTCAGGTCACCATTCGGCAATTATTGACCCATACTAGTGGTATCGATCCCTTCATTCCTAATCGGGATAGTCTGGATGCCGACCAGCTCAAGGAAGCGATTTTGAAGATTACTGTGACGGAGAAGAAGGACTTTTTCTATACAGACATTAATTTTCTCTTGCTAGGCTTTTTGCTGGAAGAACTGGGTGGAGCAAGTCTAGACCAGCTGATTAGTCGAGACGTTCTAGAGCCCTTTGGCATGTCTCAAACCTCCTTTGGACCAGTCAGTCAGGCGGTACCGACGGTGCGTGGCGTCAAAGCGGGTGTGGTACATGACCCTAAGGCGCGTGTCCTAGGCCTCCACGCGGGAAGTGCAGGTCTCTTTTCGACCGTCAAAGATTTGGAAATCTTTTTGGAGCGCTATCTGACGGCTGACTTTGCGGCGAATTTAACGCAGGATTACGGTTTTGACGATAAGCGCAAGCGGTCGCTAGCTTGGGATAAGAAGGGGGACTGGTTGTCGCACACAGGCTATACGGGGACCTTTATCATGTATAACCGTCCCTTGCAGAAAGCTGCGATTTTTCTCTCGAATCGTACTTTTGATAAGGATGAGCGGGCCCAGTGGAAGTTGGATAGAAACCAGGTCATGGCTCTGATACGGCAAGTTCTGGAGGAAGAGGGGAAATGAGATATGTTCTTCTGCTGAGAGGGATCAATGTCGGTGGTCGTAACAAAATCGTCATGGCTGAATTGCGTCAAGCGGTGGCAGATTTGGGCTATGACAAGGTTGAAACCTACATTAATAGCGGTAATCTCTTCTTTGATTCAACCAAGAATAGAGGGGACATTGTTGCTGAATTTCAAACTTTTTTCACAGAAAGATACCCCTTTGTGGAGCAATTTGCTCTACTAGACGCCCAAGATTATCAAGCAGAAATCGATCAGCTTCCAACTTGGTGGCAGGAGGAAATGGCTCGTAAGGATGTCCTCTTTTACACGGATAGAAGTCAGAAGGCTCTGATTGAGGATTGGGTGAGCCAGCTGGACTTGGGAGAGGAGGTTGTTTACTTTGGGCAAACAGCTCTCTTCTGGGGCAAGTATGATGAGCAGTCCTACTTGCAGACGGCCTATCATAAGAAACTTGCCAATCAAGTTTTTTACAAAAGCCTTACCATTCGTAACCATAAGACCTTTGCCAAACTAGCGGAGTTTTTGGGTAAGTAATGAAGGATCCCTGATGAGCAGGGATTTTTGTGTAGTCTCTTATACTATCCTTCCGGAAATCCCCTATACATCCTTCCGAAGATTTACTATCCTTCCGCAACACTCAGTAGATTTTTCGACATAGTAAAAGGACCTGCGTTAGCAAGTCCTTTGAGTTTTTTATCAGCAAGATTAAGCTTGGCCTGAAACTTCAGCAGCGTGGTCGTCCATTGAAAGAACTTCGTGGAAGACACGTTGAGTCAATTCAGTTTTTTGCTCTTTAGTGAGGTATTTAGTGTTTACGCAGTATCCAGAGATACGAACGATAACATCTTCACCTGCCATAATCTTGTCGTAAACGTCGTTCAAGTCCATAACGTTCAAGTTGACGTGCTGACCACCTTGTTCGAAGTATCCGTCAAGGATTGTCACCAAGTTGTTCACTTGCTCATCGAAGGTCTTACCAAGAGCTTTTGGTGAAACCTGAGTTGTCAATGAGATACCGTCGTTGGCATGTTTGAAGTTGAGTTTAGAAAGAGTATTCAAGTTTTGCAACCAACCACCACGAGATTTAGAAGTTGGGTTGGCACCTGGTGGGAAGAATTCCACTTTAGAAGTGTTAACAGAACCATCTTCGTTGAGGAATACACCGCGGTGAACTGGTGAGTTAGCTGTCTGTTTAGAGTAAGCAACGTTTGAAGTGATTGTCAAGATAGACACAGTAGCTTCAGCATTCTTGTACAATTTGTGTTTGTTCAAACGAGTGAAGAATGCTTCCATGAGCCATTTCGCGATGTCATCTACACGGTCGTCATCCTCACCATAACGTGGGAAGTCGCCAGTTACTTCGTAGTCGTAGATGAAGCCATCTTCATCACGGATTGGTTTAACCTGAGCGTACTTGATAGCTGATAAGGAGTCAACAGTGTTTGCGAAACCACAGATACCGAAGCCCATGTTAGCACGAAGGTGAGTTGGCAAGAAGGCCATTTGAACTGCTTCATAGTTGTACTTGTCAGTCATGTAGTGGATGATGTTCATTGCATCTACATAAGTGTCAGTCAACCAGTCAAGGGCTTTTTCAAAGTTGGCAATAACTTGATCGTAGTCAAAGATTTCAGAAGTATTTGGTTCAACACCATCGAACACTTTGTAATCTTTGTGAACATCGTCGTAGCCGTTGTTCCAGCTTGAAAGAAGAGCTTTAAGAACGTTAACACGAGCACCGAAGTACTGAATGTTGTGGCGTTGGTCTTCGCTTTCTGGATCAAGTGGAGATACACAGCAAGAGATACATGACATTTCGCCATAACCATCTTTCGCCATTGTTGTCACACCTTCGTATTGGATAGAAGAGTGTTTGTGGCTCATTGCCATACAGTAGCGACGGAATGAATATGGAAGTTGGTCTGACCAAAGAACTGTTAAGTTTGGTTCTGGAGAGTTACCGATGTTGTCAAGTGTGTTCAAGAAACGGTAGTCCATCTTAGTAACACGGTGACGACCATCGTTACCCATACCTGCCATAGATGTTGTCAAGAATGTTGGGTCACCAGAGTAGATTTCGTCGAAGGCTTTTGTACGAGCGAATTTCACTGTACGAAGTTTCAATACGAAGTCATCAACAAATTCTTGGATTTCAGATTCAGTAAATGTACCACGAGCCAAGTCACGTTCTGCATAGATGTCAAGAACGATCGGCACACGACCAAGAGAAGTTGCGGCACCGTTGATAACACGGCAGACTGCCATGAAGGCAATGTTTGTCCATTGGATCGCTTCTTTCGTGTTCATCGCAGGTTTGCGTACATCAACACCGTAGTGATCACCTAAGCGTACAACTTGTTGCAATGCTTGGTATTGAAGGTTGATTTCTTCGCGAAGACGGATTGACTCTTCATCGATTTCAGTAATCGCATTCCAGTCAGCTACTTTTTCTTCCATCAAGTAGTCTGCACCGTAAAGTGCCAAACGAGCGTACATACCGATGATACGACCACGTGAGTAAGCGTCTGGAAGACCAGAAACGTGGTGTGAGTGACGAGCGCGACGGATATCAGCTGTATAAGCACGGAAGATACCATCGTTTACAGTTGTTGCGTGTTTTGTATAGATTTCGTGAAGAAGTGGATCTGGAGTGTAGCCGTTCTCGATAAGAGTTGTTTCGGCCATACGGATACCACCTTTTGGCATGAAGTTGAGTTTGAAGAGTTCATCGTTTTGGATACCGAAAATCAATTCATTATCTTTATCGATGAAACCTGCTGGGATGTCAGCGATAGAAGTAGCACGATCTACGTCCATTGGGAAGCGAGTGTCTTCGTAGCCAGCTTTTGTTTCTTCGATGATTTTTTTGATATGAAGTGAACGCTCAGTTGGGCCTGCGAGGAAGCTTTCATCTCCATCGTATGGAGTGTAGTTGGCTTGAACGAAGCGTGTTACACTTGCCTTATCTTGCCAATCTGTACCTTTAAAGCCTTCCCAGGCTTGGGCGAAAATGTCTTCAGCAACATTTTTTGTTTTAACTTTTGTTGACATGAGGGTTCTCCTTTAAGATATTGTTACTTTTCACATATTTTAGTATATCATATGTAAGCACTTTCTTCAAGACAAAACACTGAAAAATAAATTGGAATTTTTTCCAAGTAGTGGAATATAAATCCAATAATCCAGTCATCGGTCTCTCGAGATATCATTATATTAAAATATTTAAGAACAGTCAAATATAATGGATTGATATATTGACAAAGAAAGCGCTATCATGTAGAATGTATGTGTATATTATATTAATAACAAAAGATAAAAAGGAGGCAGACGATGAGAGCTTACTCTAAGGAATTATTTTCTAAGAAGAATAGATATTCAATTAGAAAATTGACAGTAGGTGCGGCGTCAGTTATCGTAGGAATTTCTCTATTTTCAGGTGGAACAGTATTGGCAGAGGGAATAGCGCTTGCCGATACTCCTGTTGAGACGATAGAAAACAACGATGTTAGCAATACAAATGAAGGAGTTGTAGATCAAAATAGCTCCCAAACAGACGAGGTAGTTGCTACGGATATAGAAGCAGTACGGACGGAATTGAATTTTGCCCAGTCAGAATCTCAAGAAGCCGTTGCGGAATGGACGCCAACTTCTACACCGGCTGGTACAGTTGAGGTGGTTGAAGAAGAAGGAATTCGTTACAACCGCTTGTCCTCTGTTGCAGGTCAGGACAATTCGACAAATATTGGAACATTTGAAAATTCTGACTTGAAGATGAATGCAGATGGCAGTGCGGAGGTATCATTGTCATTTGTAGAACGTTCTGAACCAGAAAAGGCTCGATTTGGTGTTTATCTCAATCATACTGATCAAAATAAACATGTCCTAGTTGGATATGATAAAGGTGGTTGGTTCTGGGAGTACAAGTCTCCAAGTGGAAGCACGTGGTATCAAGGACAACGGGTACCAGCTCCTGAAAGAAATGTTCTCTATGAGTTAAGTGTTAACCTAACATCTACTGGGGAAATTTCTGCATCTATTCTTTCAGATTCCATGACTGAAGCTCAGGAATTATTTGCTGCCCAGCAAATTCCTGAAGCAGCTTGGAATGACTTGAAGAATACACGCTCAGCAAAATTAAAAGTAACTAGCCGTGATGCTGACCGTACAGTGGTAGATATTGTTGCTAAAAACCAAGAAGGAGTTTCAGAAACTGCTAGCCAGCCAATAACGAATGCCACAACTGGTACAGGGACACCTATAACACCTACTGCTCCAACTACACCAACCCCAGTAGCAACTGAAAATACAGCTCCTACAACCATTGGACCAGACTGGCGTCCAGCATCGACTGTTCAAGGAACAGTTGGTGTCGTAGAAGTAAATGGTGTTCGCTATAATGCCCTTGCTTCTACTACATCTAATAACAATTCTGAGAATGTAGCCTTGTTTGTTAAAGAAGGTTTGACAGTAGATGCTTCGGACAACGCCAACCTTGCAGTGACCTTTGTGGAAAATTCAGAAGCTGGTCATGGTCGTTTTGGTGTCTATTTGAAACACAGGGATGAACGCAACCATATCTTTGTCGGCTATGACAACGGTGGATGGTTCTGGGAGTACAAGGTAAATGGTCAAGGCAATTATCTCAGCAATCGCAGTGTTCAAGCACCAACTAAGGGAAGCACCAACCGCCTAGAGATTTCTTATAAGTCAGACGGACAATTAAATGCGACTGTCAATGGTCAGAACTTATTTGATACCTATACAGTCGGAACAGAAGTTCGTCAAGCCTTGGCAAATGACAAGCGCATTGCCTTGAAATTGGGTACCTATGGCCAACAACTAACCAAGGTTAACGTGGTTGCAGACAACCAAGACGGCGTCAAACCAGTTGAGACAACAACAGAAGATGCAATTGTACTAAATGATAGCAATGTTTCCTACGAGACCCTTGCTTCAGATGTTCTTACTGCTAAGATTGACCGTGCCTTCCCACGTATCAAAGAATATACGATGCAAGGTGAAAAGGTTTATGGTCAAGTCAATCCAATCCGTACCCTCAGAATCAATGATTACGAAGTTACACCAACAGTTACTTTCAATAAGGTAAGTGACAGAGTTGCAGAGTATGTTCTAGATGTTGTTGATGAAGCTAAGAAACTAAATGTCGCTATCAAGGTTAAGGTAGAGGTTGCTGGGAATGAGTTGCACTTTGATGTGACAGAAGTAAACAACCGTAACCAAGTAACTCCTGGTCAGACCATTGATGATGTTGCTAAATTGGTACAAAGTATCTCTTTTGCCAATAATAACTTAGTATCGGTGGCTAGCACACAGGCTGGTGCTAAGTTTGACGGTGCACGTATGTCTACCAATACTCACCAAACAGGTGATCGTCACGTAGATGTGCAAGACAATACACCAAGCTCTAGTGCAGGATTTATGTATGGATTTGTCTCTACTGATAAGCTAGCTGCTGCGGTATGGAGCAATTCACAGCACGGTACAGGTGGTGCAGATGACTTTACTCGTCTGACTGCAAACAGCGAACGGTACAGTCTAAATGGTGAAACAGGTGTCCACTACGGTATTGCAAGCTCACCTTGGCAGTGGCAAAAGGCACATAACAGTGTTGTATATCCAGCCTACACCTTGGAATTACCAAGTGCTAAGGTTGTCTTTACAAAAGATGTTAACGAAGACAATGTGGTAGACTGGCAAGACGGTGCTATTGCTTACCGTCAAATTATGAACAATCCAAAAGGGCATGAATACGTACCAGAATTGGTAGCTTACCGTATTGCTATGAACTTTGGCTCACAGGCTCAAAACCCATTCTTGATGACCTTGGATGGTATCAAGAAGATTGCTCTTCATACAGATGGTCTAGGTCAAAGTGTTCTTCTTAAAGGGTATGGTAGTGAAGGTCATGACTCTGGTCACTTGAACTATGCAGATATTGGTAAACGTATCGGTGGCACAGAAGACTTCAAGACTTTGATTGAAAAATCGCAACCATATGGCGCAAAATTAGGTATTCACGTTAATGCATCTGAAACCTATCCAGAATCCAAATACTTCTCTGAAGAAATTCTTCGTCGTCACGCAAATGGCGAGTACGTTTATGGTTGGAACTGGATTGATCAAGGTATCAATATCAGTGGTCACTACGATTTGGCTCACAACCGTCTGAAACGTTGGGAAGATTTGAAGAAAGAATTGGGCGACGGTTTAGACTTTATCTATGTCGATGTATGGGGTAACGGCCAGTCTGGTGGCGAAAATGCTTGGGAAACCCATATTCTTTCTAAGGAAATCAATATGCAGGGTTGGAGAAATGCCTTTGAATGGGGCTATGCAGGTGAGTATGACTCGACCTTCCAACACTGGGCAGCAGACTTGACTTATGGCGGATACCGTCTAAAAGGTATTAACAGTAACATTGTTCGCTTTATTCGCAACCACCAAAAAGACTCTTGGGTTGGTGATTACCCGGATTATGGTGGTGCGGCCAACTATCCACTTCTTGGTGGTTACAATATGAAAGACTTTGAGGGTTGGCAAGGTCGTAGTGATTACAATGGCTATATTACAAACCTCTTTGCTAATAACCTCATGACCAAGTATATCCAGCACTTTAAGGTAACAAGCTGGAAGAACGGTACACCAGTTACCATGACAGACCATGGTGAAACCTACAGATGGACACCTGAAATGGAAATTGGTCTAGAAGATGAAGATGGTAACAACCTCTTGCTCAGACGTAAGTCAAATGATGTGAGAAATGAAGGCTATCGCCAACGTACAGTAACCCTCAATGGTCGTACAATCCAAGATGGCAGTGCCTACTTGGTTCCATGGAACTGGAATGCCAATGGTCAGGATCTTGAAGCCAAAGATCATAAGATGTATTACTTCAACACTGCTGCAGGTGCCACAACTTGGACCCTTCCTTCAGATTGGACTGGTAACAAGGTTTACCTCTACAAACTTACTGAGCTTGGTAAGACAGATGTTCAAGAATTGGCAGTAACCAATGGTCAAATTACCATTCAAGCGGATGCAAATGTGCCGTATGTTCTATATAAATCTCCGCAGACAAATCCAGAGATGTCATGGAGCGACGGTATGCATATCTATGACCAAGGCTTTAACTCAGGTAAGTTAGACCATTGGACAATTGAAGGTGATACTAGCAAGGCTACTTTGGTCAAATCCCAAGGTGCCAACGATATGCTCCGTATCCAAGGCAATACATCCAAAGTTAGTCTCAGTCAAAAATTGACAGGTCTGAAACCAAATACCAGCTATGCAGCTTATGTAGGGGTAGACAACCGCAGTACAGCAAAAGCTAGCATTACAGTCAATACAGGCAGTTCAGAAGTTACAAACTATACAAATGAGTCTATTGCTCTGAACTACGTTAAAGCCTATGCTCATAATACATTGAGACAGAATGCGACAGTTGACAATACAAGTTACTTCCAAAACATGTATGTCTTCTTCACAACTGGAGACAATGTGGATAATGTACGCTTGACCCTATCTCGCGATGCAGATGCTGCAGCAACCTATTTTGATGAAATTCGTGTCTTTGAAAATGACTCAACGATGTTTGCAGGTGGTCACAATACAACTGCTGGTACCTTCAAGCAAAACTTTGAGAGTGTTCCGCAAGGTATTTTCCCATTTGTTATCGGTGGTATTGAACGAGTTGAGGACAACCGTACCCACCTTGCAGAAAAACATGCTCCATATACTCAGCGTGGCTGGAATGGCAAGAAAGTGGACGATGTCATTGAAGGCACTTGGTCACTCAAGACAAATGGTCTGACAGCTCGCAATAGCATTGTTTACCAAACTATTCCACAAAACTTCCGCTTTGAAGCTGGCAAGGCCTATCGTGTAAGCTTTGATTATGAAGCTGGTTCCAATGGAACTTATGCCTTTGCTATCGGTGAAGGTCGCTACAATGACGATGCCGGTAGCCTAACGCTGAATCCATTGAACAATTCATGGGAAGGTAGTGATAAGGCTAAGAAAGCAAGCTTCTTAGTTACAGGTGCAGAGTCTGGCAATACTTGGGTTGGTATCTTCTCAACTCGCCGTGGTGGTGATACCAAGGGAGATACTAGTGGAAACGCCAACTTCCGAGGCTACAATGACTTTATGCTGGATAATCTGGTGATCGAAGAAGTTACCTTGACTGGTCATTTGTTGACAACGGATTACTTTAACTTGAATACTCCAGTCTTGAATGAAAACTATACTCAAGCAAGTTTGGCACCGTACAAAGAAGCTTTGTTAGCAGTGTCTGCAGCTCCTGAGGATATTAGTATCGAAGATGCTCGTACCTTGATTGCTACTGCCAATACAGCCCGTCAAAATCTTCAAGTGAAGAAAACAGCAATCACAAATGAAGATATTGGCTTGGCTCAGGCTAACGCTCAAGAAGGTGAAGAACTAGCCAAAGCCTTTGATGGCAATCCTTCTACTATCTGGCACACACCATGGAATGGCCGTCATATTAATGAGCCAGCGACAGTGAACCTTCGTAGACCAGTTGACATTCAACGCTTTGAATATGTGCCAAGACAATCGGGCCGCAACGGTATCTTGAAAGCATTGACATTGGTGATTACGGATGATCAAAACGTGGAACATACCTTTACTGGTGCGGATTGGCCAGCAACAAGTGCTACTAAGACAATTGATTTCGGTAAGACAATTAAGGCTAAGAAGATTGTGATTACAGGTACTGCCTCATACGGTGATACTGCAGATCAATTTATGTCTGCTGCTGAATTCCGTTTCTTGACACCTGTTCAGGAAGAAGCCACCCTTGATAAGGCACCTTATGAAGCAGCCCTTGCGGCCGCACGTTCAGCAGGTAAGACAGCTCTTGTCAAAGAAGTGGAAGACTTTATGGCTTCTGTCGAAGCTGCAAATCTTTTGACAGCAAATATCTTAGATGCTACAGTTGCTCGCTTGAATGCTAGTGAAACACCTGCAAATCCAGGCACTGTTGAGCAACCAGTTGATGAGCCAGTCAAACAGGATGAGGACATTGTCACTGCTAAAGGAGAAAGTACCAAAGCAGATCCTCTTCCGTTAGGGGAATTGCCACCGCTTGTGATTGCAAAAGGTGATAGTGTTAAAGCAGAACCATTACCTGCTTTCGATGGAGGCTTAGTTCCTAACTATGCTCCTACAGCAGCGGCTCTTCCAAGTATTGATCCTGCAAGCTTGGCGAAAGAAGCTGCTAGTCCAAAACCAGCAAAAGCTACTTCAGCTACTTTACCGCAAACAGGTGAAACAACTGAACAAGGCTTGCTCCTAGCAGCTGGTTTAGTAGGTCTAATGGCTATGGCGGCTCGAAGAAGACGATTTGAGTAGTCGTTTCAGAATAAAATAATTAGCTTGTTCTCCAAATACATTAGAGGTAGGTATCGGACCTGCCTCTTTTGTATTGTTTATCGAACCTTTTCACAACCTTATAGCAAAATGGAATTAGAGACAGAACATGTCTAAGTTTATACATTTAAAAATTCTAATATCTAAAAATGCGAAAGTAGAAGGGTTCTATCTACATCTGACTTTCCTAGTCTGATTTTGATTTTCATTGAGTACTACTTGCTCGTCAATGTTCGCTTTATGAAAAAATTTGCTAGATAGGCTATAATATATCTAGTAGTAAGTAGCAGAAAGGAGTGTCCATGTTAATATTTCCCCTAATCAATGATTTATCTAGAAAAATTATTCATGTAGATATGGATGCTTTTTTTGCTGCCATTGAGGTCAGGGATAATCCTGCTTTGAAGGGCAAACCTGTTATCATTGGGGCTGACCCAAGACTATCTGGCGGTAGAGGAGTGGTATCTACCTGTAATTATGAGGCGCGTGCCTTTGGGATTCACTCGGCTATGTCCTCAAAAGAAGCCTATGAACGTTGTCCGCAGGCAATTTTCATTTCTGGCAATTATGAAAAATATCAGGAAGTGGGGAGACAGGTTAGGGAGATTTTTCACCGCTATACGGACCTAGTAGAGCCCATGTCCATTGATGAGGCCTATCTAGATGTGACAGAAAACAAGCTGGGTTTAAGCTCGGCAGTTAAGATTGCCAAACTCATCCAATACGATATTTGGAATGAATTACATCTGACAGCTTCCGCAGGTGTTTCCTATAATAAATTTTTGGCAAAAATTGCCTCTGATATGGAAAAACCGCATGGGCTGACCCTGATTTTGCCTGAGGATGCGGTTGAAGTATTATCTTCCCTACCAGTTGAAAAATTCCACGGTGTTGGTAAGAAAACGGTGGAACGTCTGCATGAGATGGGAGTTTTTACAGGGAAGGATTTGCTAGACGTGCCAGAGATGGTCTTGATCGACCGTTTTGGTCGCTTTGGTTATGATTTGTATCGTAAGGCCAGAGGTATTTCAAATAGTCCTGTCAAAACCAATCGGGTGCGAAAGTCTATCGGTAAGGAAAGAACCTACCGCAAGCTCCTTTATCGGGATGAAGATGTCTTGAAAGAGCTAGTCAGCCTCTGTCAACGGGTGGCCGCCAGCTTGGAGCGAAATGAAAAACAAGGGCGAACCATTGTTCTGAAAATCCGCTATGGAGATTTTTCAACACTGACCAAGCGACATAGTTTGGAAGAAGCGACCAATCAAGCTCAAGTAATAGAGAAAGAAATCCGTCAGCTTTTTGAAGAAGTTGGACGGGCTGAGAAAGGTGTTCGCTTGCTAGGAGTGACCGTTACCAATTTTATGGAAGGAGAAAGTAGAATTGCAAATTTCGAGTAGATTTACCATTGCTAGTCATATATTGGTCTTGCTAGCCTTGGAGGGAGAAAAGGAAAAACAGACCAGTACTAGCATTGCAGGCAGTGTCGGGGTTAATCCTGTCATTATCCGAAATATTTTAGCTCAGCTCAAAGAGGCTGGTCTGGTTCAGGTAGCGCGTGGTGTTGGAGGTGCTCGCTTGGCACAGGGTCCAGACCAGATTACACTTTTGCATGTCTATCAGGCTGTAGAGTTATTTGGAGAAAAGGGGAAACTTTTTGGCTTTCATGAACAACCCAATCCAGCCTGTCAGGTCGGCCGCTCTATCCATCCCCTGCTAGATAGCCGTTTGGAAAATGCTCAGTCGGCTCTGGAAAAAGAGTTGGGACAAACAACCATTGCTGATTTATTGGCAGAATTATAGGTATTTAATCATCCTTGTGATGATTTTTTTAATTTTCGAGCTGTAACAATTGACATTACAACCGAAATGATTTATACTTACGTTGTAAATGAAGATGTTACAACTAAACAAGTGAGGTAAACAATATGAAAATCGCCATTATCGCAGCAAACGGTCAAGCAGGTCAAGCCATCGCCAAAGAAGCAGTAGAACGTGGCCATCAGGTGACGGCCATTGTCCGCTCTGAAAACAAGAGCGTAGCCCAAGAAGTAATCCAGAAGGATGCTTTTGCTCTTACCAAAGAAGATTTGGCAGGCTTTGATGTAGTAGTCAATGCTTTTGGTGCTTGGACACCAGAAACCTTGCCGGATCACGCTCGTCTTGCTGAGCATCTAGCGACCATCCTTGCTGGTAGTCCAACTCGTCTTTTAGTAGTTGGTGGTGCAGGCAGTCTTTATTTAGACGAGAGCCAGACAGCTATGCTGAAAGATACACCAGATTTCCCTGCGGACTACCTGCCAATCGCTGAGGCTATGGGTGCTGGTCTAGACCTCTATCGTCAGGCGACAGCAGTTAACTGGACCTATATCAGCCCTGCAGCCGATTTTGATGCAGAAGGACAAAAAGCAGGTGCCTACACTTTGGCTGGCGAGGTTTTCCAAGTCAATGCCCAAGGTGAAAGCTATATTAGTTATGCCGACTATGCTGTGGCTTTGGTTGACATTGCGGAAAAAGGTGGCTACCAGCAAGAACGAATTTCGGTTTTTGCATCATAAAGGTTTTTGCATCATAAAATAGTAGAAAAGATAGTTCCCATCGTGGAATTATCTTTTTTATTTTTTTTGGTTTATATAGTATAATAATATGTACAAAAGAAAAAAGGAGTTCCCTATGATTCACTTAATTTGTCCCAATCCAGCCCTAGATCGCACGCTTCTTGTGGAAAAGATTGAAAAGAACATTCCCCTCCGTCCGTCGGAAGTCAGGGATTATCCTGGTGGAAAGAGTTTCAATGTAGCCTATGCACTTCGAGAAAATGGAGTGACAGACTACACTATCCATACCATTTTAGGTGGGCAGATTGGTCGCTATATTCAGGAGCTTAATGCTGATGGTGGAAATGCCCTATGCGTGGTTGAAAATAATCAGAACACAAGAACCTGCAATATTTACGTAGAAACTAGCACAGGCGATGTAGTACTATTTTATGAAAAAGGTTTTGAACTAACAGAGGATTTGCTCAACCAATTCACTCAGCAGATTGAAAATAGCCTGCAAGCTGGCGACATCCTAGTCTTTTCAGGTAGTCTGATGAAGGGGATGCCGGATGATTATATTCAGCGGTTTATTGAAAAATACCCAGAGGTACTAACCATAGTTGATACCAGTGGACCAGCTTTACGTGCGGCTTATCAAGCTAGACCGGCCCTTATCAAAATCAATAATGAAGAGCTGAAAGATATTTATCCAGATCTGGATGAAGAAAGTCCAGCGGACATTTTGCGGATACTAAAAGAAGTAACGCCGCATGAGAATATCATTATTACCATGGGAGGCAAGGGGAGTCTAGCTAAGATTGGTCAGCGCTTCTTCCGTATCCAGTCGCCTAAGAAGGAAACGCGCAATCCCATTGCGGCAGGGGATTTCTACCTGGGCTTGCTAGTCAAGGGTATCAGCCAAGGACAAGACCCTGAGATTTTCTTGAAAGAGGCAGCAGCCTTTGCAACTGCTAACTGTCTTAACTACTTCCCAGAGGTTGAAGCAGAGCAGTTTGCAGAGATAGCGGGTAAAGTTGTTCTAGAGCAGGTTTAAAAATATTTCCTCAGTTCGTCTCATGGCCATCACTTTCCAATTGTTATGTTCTTCAGCCCCTGCCATGTTTTGTCGAAATGGCGTCCATAGATGGTAACCTTCTTGTTCTAAGTCCTTCTTGAGTTCACTGCTCAGGTAGCCTAAATCACCTAAGATAACCGATTGCTTACACCCCTCTAATAGCTCATAAACCACCTTGATATCATGGACAGAGGCTGGCGTGACAACAGACCTTCCAACAAGCGAAGGTGCTGTAGAAACAGCTAAAGGTACAGGTGTAACTGCAACATTACCAGCTTTGGAAACTGTCAAAGGTGAAAGCGTTAAGGCAACAGCTTTGCCAACAATTGCCCCTGCAACAGTTAAAGCAACTGAAACAAAAGCAGCAGAGAAGAAAACAACTTCAACAGCATCAGAAAAACTTCCAGAAACTGGTGAAGTGATGACAGTTCTTTCGCTTGTAGGTGGCCTAGGTCTTCTTGGATCAGCAGCCTTGCTCAAGAAAAGAAAATAATCTACATACAAAAAAGGACCTAAATGGTCCTTTTTGTTCCCCTTTATTTTCAGAAAAACAAGAAAGATTTTGAGAAAATTTTCAAAAAATTACATAAAGAAAATGATAAAAAATACAATAAAAAACTTGACAAAAATATCGGGGAGGGGGGGTATAATAACTGTAATCATTGCATTTATAGGGTGATGGTTAGGATAAGAGCCACGGATAATGGTGAAACATTATCTCAGCTTTATTTCAAATGTAGATTATATATAAGGGAAGGTGACATTATGTCAACAAAGAAAACATATCTTTTGAGAAAAACCTCTATTGGTTTGGTATCATTGGCAGCTCTTGCGGTTGTAGGAACAACTGTATCAGCTAATGAGATTGGTGTAGCAACTGCACATGGTACAGGTGCTTATGCAGATCCAATCCCAACTTTCAATATCAATACAGGTGAATTGACAGCAAAAGGTAGCAGCGTATTGAACTCTGACTACAAACCAGCCTTGGATCCAAGTACGGTGGACATCACAAAACATGGCGAGGGTGTGACTGCGGAACTTCCAGAAGTAGCACTTGGTTTTGACAATGGTGAGCCATATGTTTATGCGCACGGTACAGGTATGACTGCATCAGTAGAATTGCCAGCCTTGGACCCAAGTACTGTAGATATCACAAAACATGGTGAGGGCCTTACCGCACCAACATTAAATGAAGTAGCGGTTGCCTTGGATGAAAATGGTTTGTATTTTACAAACACACCAGTTGAGGCTCCAACAGCAGAAGCGCTTCCAGAAGTGCAAGTAGGTGGTAAAGATGGAGAATTCTATCTTTATGCTAAGGGTGAAGGTGCGACAGTAGAGCTTCCAACAATTGACCCTGCAACACTTGGTGCTCCTATTGAAACAGCTAAGGGCGAGAGTGTAACAGCACCAGCTCTTCCAGTAGCTGAGTTGCCAGCTTTGGAAACAGCTAAAGGTGAAAGTGTAACAGCTGAAGAATTACCAACTGTAGAAGTTGCTAAAGATGAAGCAGGTGAGTATCTCTTCTCTAAAGGTGCTAGTGTAACAGCAGCAGAGCTGCCAGTAATTGACCCAGCAACACTTACAGTTGCACCAGCACAAGCGCCAGTTGTAGCTCCTAAAGTTGAAGCTCCTAAAGCAGAAGTGGCTGCAGCAGTACCAACAGCTAAAGCAGCAACATCATCAGCAAAACTTCCAGAAACAGGAGAAGCATCTACAGCAGTTTATTTTGCTACGGCTCTAGGACTTCTTGGTGCAGCAGCAGTGCTTGCCAAAAAACAAGAAAACTAATCAATCATCAGTAACTAATCACACTTAAGGAGGGTTTCCCCTCCT
>NZ_WCJE01000002.1 GCF_016743335.1 Streptococcus suis
GGCAAAAAGCCCCACCTCGCTTCTCAGGGTTCGTGTCAACATCTCAGCGCAGTGGTTGATTGGCAGATTTGTTCGTGTTTTACACTCCAAATCTGACCATTACGACTGATGCGAACAGAGTTCGCTTCATTTCCAACCTCCAACAGTCACTACTCTGACTGTTGGAGCTATGCGGGGGTGGGAGTAAAATAGTCCAGTGGACTATTTTAGCCCGAGCCAACTGCTTGGAAGTGAGGGGAACTCTTTTTATTTTGGTCGAGTTCTTTCCCGCTCCCTCTTCTATTTTATCTATAATTCCACACCAAAGACTTCTAATTGCTTTAATTCGGCAGCAGTCAACCTGCGGTATTCTCCAAGCGCTAATTTTGGATCTAAGCGAAGAGGCCCCATGGTCAATCGTTGCAAGTCTGTCACCGTCTTTCCACATGCCTGCACCATGCGTTTGACCTGATGAAATTTCCCTTCTCGGATAGTAATGTCAACCAGTGAGGTCTGTTTAACCTCATCCATCTCCAAGATAGTCAACTGGGCTGGCTGACAGGTAAAGTCTTTCAGCTCAATTCCTGCCACAAATCGTTCGACATCCTCTTGAGTCATGATCCCGTCAACCTGTGCATGGTAGCGTTTGTCCACATGTTTTTTCGGAGAAAGCATAGCATGAGCTAGCTGGCCATTGTTGGTCAAAAGGAGCAAGCCATGGGTATCGATGTCCAAGCGTCCAACAGGAAAAACTTCCTTCTGACGAGCTGTATCGTCTAGCAAGTCCAAAACAGTCCGATGGCGGTCATCCTCGGTGGCTGATATGACACCCTTGGGCTTGTTTAACAGATAGTAAACAAAGGTTTCATGACTAAGGACCTGACCTGCTACAGCAATCTGGTCTTGTTTTTCGTTAATTTGCTGTTTGGGTGAGGTTTCTACTTGGCCGTTGACTGTGACTTGCTTGTTTTTCAGGAGTTTCTTGACTTCTGTCCGACTGCCAATACCGCAATCCACTAAAAATTTATCTAATCGCATACGACTTTCTTTTCCATTTTGATATATTCTGCTTGCTTTTCTATTTCTGTAAAACCAAGAGCATGAAAGAGTTTTTGGGCAACTTGATGAGAGCTAGCAACTGTCAGTTTGATACTAGCTGGCTGAACATGCTCTACTACATAGTCTTCAATAGTCTGGTAGAAAGCTCTGCCATTTCCCTGACCTGTCAAAGAAGGTTTCATCCCCAAACGAATGTCAACTGTCTCGCCATCTTGGTCCATGCAGAAATAGCCCATGAGGGCAGCATTGCGGATGACTGCAAAAAAGCGGCCCCCACGCGCCTCTGGTGAAATCATCTCAGCATAAGTCTCGGGGTTTGCACTAATCGTATAGGCATCCAAAGGTAGTTGAAAGCGCCATTGGTTAGCAATTTCCAATGCCAGATCCTGGGGCAGGGGCATGATGTAAAAGTAATCCATTCTTCGGAAATTTTTTGCCAAATTTTTAATCCGACGGTTTTGGGTGGCGTAACTATCTGTCTGATAAACATAATCCGCATAGCCCAACTGATAGGAGGGAATCATGTCCTTAAAAATCAACTGAACATCCTCGGGAAAACGTAGTATCAATTCATTTAAGCGGTTATTTTCTAACATAAGAATATTATACCAAAAGAGGCTGGGCTCAAGTCCAGCAGCTACTACTCAGAGTTCGAGTCAACATCTCAGCGCAGTGGTTGATTGGCAGATTTGTTCGTGTATTACACTCCAAATCTGACCTAATCAACTGTGCGGGGGTGAGAAGACGAACTCTTTTTAGACCAGTCGAGTTCTTTCTCACTCCCACTTCTTCAGTTGTTTATAAATCAAGCCTGCGCTTATCAAGGCACAGCCGATGGCGTAAATCCCAAAGGCACCTGTTGGGGTTGGGTTTAGTTTTTCCAGATAAGTTGGCAAGATAGCAGATGTCGCACCGCCGATATTGCAGCCCATAAGGACGATTGTCATGACCGCATTGAGCAAGGCCTTGGGTGCCCGGTCTGTTACCTGACTAAAGACAATGGTTAGAATGATGCTGTAGAAAAATCCTGACACCATGCCACCGAGTCCCAGCACCCAGAGATTATCCGCAAAGGCAATGCCGACAACCGCGAGTCCAAAGACCACGTAGGAAACCGCTAAAAGCCAGCCCTTCAAACGACCAACCAGGCTACTAAAGACCGTCCCTGCCACAATCCCCATAACCTGCATAAGACTGAGAATGAGACTGGCTTGCTGAGCAGAACCGATGCCCTTGGCTAAAACAATCTGAGGAATACGAATGGTCAGAAAGGTATTGACGTTGATAACAAAGAAGGCTAGAAAAGCTAGGTAAATCCCCATCATCCACATGGTCTTGTCCAGTTTGACCTTGGGCGCGTTCTCCTCAACCTTTACCTCCATACGAGCCAGCAATTCTTCCTTGGGCACAAAGAGGACAAAAAGAGCCAAGATGACCAAGGCAAAAAGGTAGACCAAGAAGGCAGGTTGCCAACCAAACTGGGTCAACCAACCGACAAGGAGGGTAAGCCCTGCACTTCCCAAAACCTCAGCTGAACCACGCAAGCCCATCATCTGCACCCGCTCTTGACCAGTGAAAAAATTACCGATGATATTAATAGCACGCGCATTGATTAAGCCAATCCCCAAACCAAGCAAGATGCGAGCCAATAAAATCAGAGGATAAGCAGTTAGAAACACGGGCAAAGCTCCGCCGATAGCCATAAGCAAAAGCCCTGCAATGATAATGTTTCGTTCAGACAAGAAACGGACAACTAGACCATTTGCCAATAGAGCAACCATAATAGCAAAAGAGGTCACCGTAATTAAGTTTTCCACCTGGGCCGCTGCAATTCCCTGCTGGGCAAAATGCTCAATCATCTGTGGAATAGCTGGCGAGACAGCAAATGTCGAAACCAGCATGGTGGATAGGGCCAACAAACTGGCTTTTTCTAAAATTCTTTTCATTTTTCTCCCTTTCAACGTTCGTCTTTTACTAGTATAACAGATTTGAAAGCGAATGGATAGAAAAGTCCGACTTTTATTCTCTCCCATTTCATGCTATACTTATCTTAACTATATTCAAAGGAGAGAATCATGTCTGTTATTGAACGATTGACAAAAGCTGCCCATTTGATTGACATGGATGACATCATCCGTGAAGGGCATCCAACCCTACGCCAGGTCGCTGAAGAAGTTGCATTTCCTCTATCTAATCAGGAAATTATTTTAGGCGAAAAAATGATGCAATTCCTCAAACATTCGCAGGATCCTGTCATGGCTGAAAAAATGAAACTCCGTGGCGGAGTTGGTCTAGCAGCACCTCAGATTGACGTTTCCAAACGCATCATTGCTGTCTTAGTCCCAAATCCAGAAGATGAGGAAGGCAATCCACCTGCCCAAGCCTACTCCCTCCAAGAGGTCATGTACAACCCTAAAATCGTGGCACATTCTGTCCAA
This sequence comes from Streptococcus suis, assembly GCF_016743335.1. Lineage (GTDB taxonomy): Bacteria > Bacillota > Bacilli > Lactobacillales > Streptococcaceae > Streptococcus > Streptococcus suis_Y. Next base: position 3,477 of record NZ_WCJE01000002.1, read on the forward strand.
GAAGCGGCTATGGAAGGGGGCGAGGGTTGCTTATCCGTTGACCGCGAAGTCCAAGGTTACGTAGTCCGCCATGCGCGCGTGACTGTTGATTACATGGATAAAAACGGAGAAAAGCACCGTATCAAACTCAAAGGCTTTAATGCCATCGTGGTCCAACACGAAATCGACCACCTCAACGGTGTCATGTTCTACGACCGCATTGACCCAGAACACCCATTTGCCGTTAAAGAAGGCATGTTGGTAATTGAATAAACACAAGAAACTGACTGAAAAATTTTCAGCCAGTTTTTCTTTTTTTATGAAAATAGCAGAGCTAACTGCCTAAAAATTTCCTGCCCATCCAAGACTAGATCTTGAAAGAGGAGGTAGTCCAGCAGAGCCAGCAAACCAATTAACAGGATAAAAACGACCAAACGATTGGAAAATCGAACTTGCAAAAGATGGTTGAGACTGACTAGAATAATTTCCAAGACAAGCAAGCCAAACACCATCCACAAGAGATAAGGAGCATTGGGTAGGAACCAAGCCCAGAGTTCTTGTCCCCTCAGGAGTTCAAGAAAAATACCCCTCTCCGAATGCGAAAGCAAGATAAGGCCATCTTCCAGATAACCGATTCCTCCGACCAGACTATTGACTAGGAAAAGACTAGCTAGAAAGAGCAGCGTAAAACCTAGTGCTTGGCCCAGTCCCAGCAACCATTTGGTAAATAGAACCTGACGCAAATCCACAGGCTGGGTCTGATAGAGACGCCAGTTTTTTCCAGCAACTTCCACCGCCTTGCCCCGACTGCCAATCCAAACCGCCAGCAAGAGCACCACCAAATAGGTCGGACCATCAAAAAGAGAGCGCAGGCTGCCGATACCCGACAAATCTCTGGAGCGGTCCCAAGATGGATCGTCTACTGGAACCAAGGCATCATTTGTGTCAAAACGATTTTCCAAGCTGGTCAAAATGACATCCTTGCCTCGCTTAGTTGCTGGCACCCCAGCCTCCATCAGCTGCTTCCAGTAATACTGACTGACCTGATTGCGGGTCTGGTAACGGCGAAGATTATCCACCGTCTGGCTGGCCCCAATATCACCATTGGCAAACGCCTTCTCCTCTCTAGCCCATAGATAGACCTGCTCTGCCTCCAGCATAGCAAGGTGACTGGCTGGCAAAGCATTAGGATTGTCCTGATAAACCTGCCATTGCTTGACATAGAGGTCCTTATAGATATGGTATTCCTGCAGAAGCTCAACTCTTCGCTCCAACTCTTCCTGATAGCTCGCGTCCTCTTTGACCAACTGCCTCAGACGGTTGATTTCCGACTGCAAACTCTCCACATAGACCCCATCCTGCTCATAGGACTGGGCAACCAACTCCATCGAAACCCTCTCCTCCTGGGCAACCTCTTGCTTTTCTAGTCCCGTCAGTAGGGAAAATAGCAGAGCTAAGAGCAAGTTTCCTAAGACGAGCCCTTTCCAAGAATTGAGCCGACTAAGGATGAGTATTTCAAAAGACCAAGCCTTGTCCAAAGGACCGGTTTCCCATTCTTTCTGATGACCAACTGACAAGACCAGCCTTTTCTTTTCTGTCAGCACATAATAAGCAAAGAAAAGCCCAATGGTCAGCAGGAGGAAAACATCCACCTGTAAAAAGACCTGTGAAAATCCAGCTGTGTCTAAAAAACTCGGAAAGGCTAACAAAGGCAGAACTTGACCTGACCAACCAGCTACTGCACCAGCCTGATAGGAAAGAACCAAAGCCAACAGTAATCCAATCACCACAAAAGTCAGCCGACTGGCTAACAAGTGGTCCAAAAATCCAAAAAGTAGGCGAACAGCTAGAAGCAAGACCAGCCAAAAACCAAGCAAGATAAGCCCGTAAAGCCAAGAGCCTATCAACTGACTCTGACCCAAAATCTCAACAGGGGCTTGAAAACTAGATACAGCCAACTGACCTGTCAGCCCATCATAGACCATGATAAAAAGCAAGCCCAGCCCAACTGCAAAGAGTAGCGATAGCATGGAGGCAACCAAACGCCTCATCCCCTGCAAACTCAGACTATCCCATTGCCGCAACTGCCAAACTTGATGAGCGAGTGTCTTTTCCGACAGCTGATTAGCAAGTAGAAAACCAAGCACCAAAAATACAGGAAGAAAACCAAACAAACTTTCTAAGTAGGCTTGAACAATACGCCCTGTTGACCAAGCCTTGTTTTCAGGACCATCAGGCAATTGATACTCCAACAGCCAGTCATTCCATCTGGCCAAACGCTCCACTTCCGTTTGTGTCAAGGAATTCCGAGTTTGAAAAAGCTGTCGATTGCGACTGATAAAATAGTCCAAATCCTGATACATGAGTTTGCGGTAGTTGGGGATAGCTTCAAACTTTCCCTCATCTAAGGCCTGACCGACACTTTCTATATCGGATTTCAAGCCCAGCATCCGCGGTGCTTCTTCTGACCCCTCCTCAATTTTTATCTCTGCCAAGACACTAGCCAATTCACTCAGTTCTTTTTTATAGGTTTCCACATAGGTCGCTTGGTGGACTTGGCGCTGAGAAATAGGAAGGTAGGCCAGACCTAGAAAACCCAGCAAGAGCAGGCAGTAGAGAGGCGACCAGAGGATTTTCTTGATTTCAAAGTTCAGCCTCATGTCCCCTCACCACCTTCCTCCACGTAGAGATCACGGTAGAGGGACTCCATATAGTCGCTGGCTTTTGTAAGGCCAGCCACCTGCTGGATTGGAATACGATCCAGACAGTCTAGTAAATCTCGCTCAGGCAAGAAGATTTCCACCAGACCCTGCTCTGCCTTTTTCCACAAGAGTTGAGGATAATCCCGTAAAAATTCCTGAACCTGCTTGGAGTTTTCCACAGCAAGATGGTAATCATAATCAGCCGTCAACTCCACTTCTGTGGCAATCAACTTGCTGGCCTTGAGGAAATAAACCTGATTAGTCAGCTTCTCAATCTCCGACAGATGGTGTGAAGAAAGCAAAATGGCAACCCCTTCTGCTTGTAGGTTTAGAAGAAATTCCCGCTGTTGAATGATATTGGTCGGATCCAAGCCGATATGGGGTTCATCCAGCAACAAGAGCTTGGGCTTGGGAAGGACAGCCATGGCAAAGAGCAATTTCTGCTTCATGCCCATGGAATAGCCAGCCACCCGCTTTTTGACATAGTAGCCCATCCCCAATTCCTCCACCAGCCCATCCACTTCCTTTTTCCCCAGCTTGTGGGTGGCAGCCACATAGGTCAGATGGTCATAACCCGTCAACTGTGGATAAAGGGCTTGGGCATCCAACATGACAGACATATCTTGAAAAATCGCTCGGTCACTATTGGGACGACCATTGATGGTTACCGACCCACGGTCAGCGGTTTCTGTGTTGCTGATGATATTCAACAGGGTGGATTTTCCCACACCATTGGGACCGACTAGGGCAACCAAGTCCCCCGCTTGCAGCTCAAAGGACACATAAGACAAGACCTGGTGGGCACCGTATCGCTTGCAGACATCAACTACTTTTAGCATAGAAACTCCTTCCTTGGAGAAATGGCAGAGCGGAACAACAGCCTTTCATCAGCTTAGTTAGCTAGACTACTTCTTGAGAGCCTTGTATAGCAGATAAAGCCCCATAAGAAAACCTAGACTAGCAGCAGGTTTTAAAAATAGCACATGAATAAATGAATGTAGCCAGAGCCAAATCTCTCTATCTACAATCTGAATCGGGTCCATATGAAATAATAGGACACTACACGAAAGAACAATAACTGCACTTAAAAATAAGGTATTTTTATCAAGCTGTTTCATTAGGTTACTCCTTTTCATAACTGACTAATTCCAATTCAACTCTACACTCTAGTTAGTCACTCAATATAATAATAACATTTTTTGTTTATACAAACAAGTAAAAATAAGTATTGCTGTGGCAAAAAGAGAAGACTGTAACAATCTTCTCTATCTAAGTATTGGATTTTCAATTCTTACATAATACTAAATTCCATTTACAAGTCTTCCATGCGAACAACTACATCTGCTTTTTCCCAAACAGCAGGATTATGTGTAGCGATAATAATGATTTTATCCTCTGTTTTGAGTGAGGTCAAGAGTTCTATAACTTCTTGAGAATTGACAGGATCTAAGGAAGCCGTCGGTTCGTCTGCCAAGATTAAAGGAGGATTTTTTAGAAAAATTTTCGCCAAGGCAACTCGTTGAGCTTCGCCACCTGACAGTTCATATATTTTCTGATCTAGGCTTAGATGTGAGAGGTTTACCTTCTCTAAAACTTCCAATTTGCGAACTAGCTTATCCTTTTTGGATAGCTTTTGTCCAATAAATCCTAATTCTAAATTCTGGCCAATTGATTCATTTTCAATTAGACCAAAATGTTGAAATAAATAACCTAAGTAATCACGATAAAAAATATGCTCGTTGATCTTTTTGATATCTTTTCCACCATATTCAACCACTCCATCCTCGTAAGGGATTAGCTTGGCAATGATATTCAGTAGTGTTGACTTCCCACTCCCGCTTTTGCCAATAAGAGCGTAAATTTTTCCGTCCTCAAAGGTCAAGTTGATTTTCTCCAATATCATTCTATTGGAAAATTGCTTCTGTAAATTTCTAATTTCAATCATACTATCCTCCTTGTAAGACTGTATAGGCTATCTTACTTTCTTTTCTTTCTTGTAGAAACAAAATCAGGAATAAATTGCTGAGGAAAATTGCTCCGGTCCCTGCACTCAATCCCAGCTCATTCGTTACGAAAAGTAAACCCAGCATTCCTACCCCAAGCACTAAGAGTTGGGTAATTAGATAGATAAAATGAAGTTCTATGAATGTCATACCAGCTAGACGACGAATAAAAATTTCTCTACGAAATTGTTCAAAATAAACCAAATTCATTGTATTAAATAACAGTATGGAGGTTGCAATGCCAATTAAAGCTCCCAACAAAAGAAAGAGAAACTGATTCCGAATAGTATTCAAGTTTTCATAGTAAGTAGCCTTACTATTTAGCAAATAGGAAACCCACTGATAAACCCCCTGCTCTTTCAGTAGCTGGATACTCTGCGGATAATCTACCAAGAAAAGAGATTGAAGGGAAGTCCCCCACAGTATTTGCGATGCTGGTGTATCCCCGGTTGATTCTGGCGTTACGACTACAATAATCGGGTCTATCAGATGTTGTTCTAGTATATAGGGTACTGTATTGTAAAGAAATCTACTCTGATTACTCTCTACATAGCTTGTATAAGGTTTAAACTCAAACAATTGCGGACTATCTATACCAAGCCCCTCACGACCAAATGAATTCAAGTAGTCTACATAAAGTTGAACCAGTGTTTCTTCTTGTCCTTTCAATTTATCAGGAATAATCAACCCAAACTCCCCTTGTTGTAAGGAGGACATTTTACTCTTAAATTCTTCTGAAACCTGTATATTCTGAAGTTCTAAATAGTTGGGAGTAACAAAGATTGTATGACCAGAAGGAGCGTAATCAAATTTGTTGATTCCATCCGATTCATCCCCTTGTAAATATCTGTTCAAATTATTCTTAACAAATAAGGCACCATGGTCTTGTATAGCCGCCTTGGTAAACTGATACCAACGACTATTTTGCTCTTCTTTACTCATTTCTCCATTAAAAGCAGCGCCATAACTGTAAGAAGCTTGGTAGTAGTCCTTATTCCTATCCCATCCTTCAACACCTTTCTCTACCATTTGCAATTCATGAAACTGCACTATCGTTCGATTAACTGTCCAGCCAACCACCAATATCGAAGCTAATTGACCTAACAACATGAGAGCCAACAAGCGTTTTAACGGAAGTTTCCCTTTTAAAACTTCAATCATGGAAGTTGCTTTCAAACCCACCAGATATATGAACGTTAGAAAGACAGAGAAAATCAGTAAACTCAACAAGTAGAGAAAAAGTCCTGCCAACAAGAGACTGAAGGTTAAACTCTGAAATAAATTTAAGATGAGAAGTGTAAGGCTACCTAGTAAAAGGTTAACTACATAAACCCCTACAAAGAAGAGAATATCATCCACTATAGGTGAGAATAAAATTTCTAAATAAGACTTTCCAGCTACCCGCCTTATGCCTGCACTTCTCAAATCCTTGATACGGTAAATTAATGTTAAACAAATAAACGTCAAGAAACAGAGAGACATGTTTATACGAAACTGTTCACTAAATAGGAGAGAGTAAAGCAAATAGGGCAGAGAGTACGCCGACATAATTACAGTTCTATAACCCAACTTCTTCAACGTTTGTGAAAGTTCTTCCCCTGTTAGATTACCAGAAGTGATGATATAGCTATTGACCAAATCGCTAGCTTGGGCACTCTCAATAGAAGCCTGTTCCAAATCTGAGGGTAATTTTCCTTTCCCATAGCAGTCATAGACAAACTTAACTTTCCCACTTTTTTGAGGCTCGACAATCCTTCGGGCAATGACACTGTTTGTACGGATAGCTAAATTACTTAAGGAAGTTGTAAATTCCTCTCGATTCGCCACTTTAACCGCTTCTTCTGTCCCAATTAAATCTACCGCTTCATAACTGAGAAATTGAAGCTGTTGATTTTCATTTTGAATATTTACAATCATAAATCCCGTTAACAGTAGTGTTGACAAAAATACGAACCACTTTCTCATCTTACACCTCCTTAAATGTTTATCTATATTTATTCAGGTTTCTACCATAAATATAATTACAGTATTTTGCGTATTGATATTAGATAAAATGAGAGGATTTGAGCTCCTCTCATTGTTAAATTACCAACTTAATCATAGTCATAGTAGAAAGCTGCTTTCTCATCCTTTCCGATTTTAATAGTTGCATAGGATGTTTTAGTAGCTTCCGCTTCCCCTTTTGAAGAATCAGCATCTTTACGACTAATTACAGAGGAATAATGATATTTTTTTCCATGGTAGTAGTTTGAATATGCCTCTCCACTTCTATAACCATAAGCCCAAACGCCTCCATCAGGATATTGTGTCCAAGCCGCTACTGTTGGAATCACTGTAAACATTGTCAAAATAGCACCGAGTAAAGCGAATGATTTTTTCATAATAGTCCCTTCTTTGCTATTTCTACCAATTTAAGTACATAGTTACCCCACCAGATGAGTTGCCGGCTGGGTTTCGTAGATATCTTCTTCCGGCAGACCAAAAGTGCGAATGATCGAGATAAGTAAGACCAATATAACGATTGTCAAGTATGCAACCTTCTTTTCCATCCTTCCCTTCCTCCTCTCTGATGGGATTTTTCTTGTATACCTCAATTCCTACCAAGAATATCGTTTCCGTTCTTCCTTTTCTCCTTTCTACCTGATAGAAATCTCTGTATATTTTCTATTATTATGATATACTATTTTTATAAAGTTAATTCGTTTTGTTGCAAATAATCACATTTTCCAAGGAGTAGGTTATGCGGTGGGATTACGGAAGTGTTTATAAGAGCATTCGGGAAAGTAAGCATTTGAGTCAGGAGCAGATTTGTGGGGATTATCTCAATCGGACGACCTTGGTTCGTTTCGAGAAAAATCAAACCATTCCTAGCTATGAGCTCATGCGTTTCTTACTCAAACAGGTGGATATGACCTTCGAGGAGTTTGAATACCTCTGTAACTACTATCAACCCAGCCAACGCCAACAACTGCTCTATGATATAGATAATCTCAGAAATCCGACCACGAAGACCATGGAGGATTTGATAAAGCGTTGCCAGGACCATTTGAAAAAAGAACCAGATGATGGTCCTATCCGTCGAAAATGTCAACTTTTAGAAACTGTAGTAGCAATTCGAAACAGCACCTCTTTCAATCAACTTTCCGAAGAAGCTGAAACCCTTTCTAAGCTCCTCTGGTCAGAATTGGAACGATATGACAACTGGTACCACAATGATATTATCTTAGTAGGCACTCTTCTGTCTAAAATTTCTTCACTTGATAGCCTTGAAGAAACTGCCAATCTTCTTCTTAAACGATTGGAAAAATACAAGGATTACAAGAGAATTCAGCCCACCATACTGTCACATTATCGATCACTTTCTTATTTTTTCTTGGAACAAAGACAGTACAACAAGTCTACTTTTTTTGCCACCAAACTCATGGACCTAGCCAAGCAAGAAAAACGCTATGACCAACTATCCCGTGCCTATGTCTATCTAGGCATAGCCCAAAACAAGCAGGAACTGATTGACAAAGGACTACAAATCTTGGAACTGACAGACGAGAAAAGGATAGTCGACAACCTCCAATTTCTTATCAAACAGCACCAAACTGACTGAATCTACGGTCAGTTTTTTATGTACGAAAAAACGACCCTTTCGGATCGTTCCTATTTATAGTTTATAGTCTTCAGTTTGCTTTTAGTACTAGGCAACGAGCTGCAGACAGTACTGGAGTACGGCAAAGCGAGTTAACGACGTAATAAAAGATAAACTGAATGACTATATCTTAATAGTATTCCCCTTGTCTGTAATCCCAAGAGTTGAAGTGGTCTGACAAGTGCATCATGATTTTATCGATGTCCAGACCCTTACGGATGACAACTGGGCATGGGCTGATAGAACGGCTATCTGCACCTTGTTCTGGAATCAGTTTACCATCTTTGTCTACCATAGACACCATAACCCCTTGCTCATAGCGGGTTTCGATGGTCTTGTCTGGCTGGATAGATGCCACATAGTCGTCCGCCTCGATAATCAAGTCTACTTTAGACGCGATACGCTCACCGATACCTTCTACCTTACCACGATTTCCCTTACCTGACGGGTTAGCAGATGAAGCGTAGACCATACGGCCTTCTTTTTCCCACATTTCCTTAGCAATTTGCTCGCCAGCTACACCAAACTTGATAACAAAGCATGAAGTCCCACGAACGTCGGTCATCAACTCTTCACGACCATCGCCATAAGCCTGCAACTTGGCGTAAGCCTCTGGTTTCCAAGGCAGGATACAACCCAACAAAATGTCCTCATCCCAATGTTTTTGGTAGAAAGCATCAATCTCAGGAGTCAACTGAGCCAACTCACGCAGCTCCTCCATGCTACCACAAAGAACCACGCCCGGCTTATTACGCTTGCGCTCCTTAGCGTCAAACTTCCGCTCCAAACCAGCCTTGTCCGATGTCATGATGATGTAGCCAACCTTAGTCGGGCAAACAATCACGCCCCCCTCACCCTTGATAATGTCAAGACCTTCTTGTGAAAGTGCGCCATCCCAGTGAATTTGTTTCGTCATAATCATTTCCTCTTTTCTTTTGTTCCATAGCAGAGCTAACTGCTTGTTTTCTTCATATTTCGTAGGAGTCTTTCAGTTTACTTTTAGTACTAGCTCTAACTGTCTGGGAGACAGTTAGAGCTTGGAGATAAAACGAACATTGTTCGTGTCAACGAGCTGCAGACAGCTTCAACAGTCAGAGTAGTGACTGTTGAAGTTTTAAAATCATGCTTACGATAGTAAGTAACGCTTGCAAAGTACGGCAAAGCGAGTTCAAATAATGATGAAATTATTTGAAGTTGGAAATAGAGAAACGGAGTTTCCTCGTTCGTCGCAGTAATAAAAGATAAAATGGAAGACTCTAGTTTTGCCAGTAGCTTGGACGGTCCCCCTCATACTCAGCAATCAAATCCTGATACTGTAATGTAATACCAATATCATCCAAGCCATTGAGCAACTTGTGTTTCCAGTCCTGTTCGATGTCAAATGGGAATTCCCCAAAAGGCGTCCGTATCAACTGGTTTGCCAAGTCAACCGTGATTTCTTGGTCAGGAGCCAGCTGAGCCAGTTGGTCCCTGACTTCTTTAGGCTGGATAATGGGCAAAATCCCATTGTTCAAGTCATTGTTGTAATGGATATCCCCGAAGGAGCCTGCAATGATGACCTTGAATCCGTAATCTGCCAGAGCCCAAGCAGCGTGTTCCCTAGAAGAACCTGCTCCGAAGTTATCCCCAGATATGAGGATACTAGCCCCTTGATACTCAGGCTGATTGAGAATGAAATCAGGATTATCCGTGTAGTTATCGTCTAAGTATCGCCAAGCATAGAACAGATATTTGCCAAAGCCCTTTTTGTCAATCAGCTTGAGAAACTGCTTGGGTAGGAGCTGGTCGGTATCAATATTATCATTCATGAGCGGAACGGTTGTTCCTGTCCATGTGGTAAATTGGTGCATTAAACTCCCTCCTTGAGAATGTCTAGCTGTCTAGTGTCGACAAATCGTCCATAAAGCGCAGCTGCGGCAGCCATAGCAGGACTGCACAAGTGGGTCTTGGCTCCAAAGCCCTGTCGGTCTTCAAAGTTTCGATTACTTGTAGAGGCACAATGCACACCTGCAGGCACCTTGTCTGGATTCATACCCAGACACATGGAACAGCCTGGATCTCGCCACTCAAAGCCTGCCTCCATAAAAATCTTGTCTAGACCAAGCTTTTCTGCAGCCCGCTTGACAGGGCGACTGCCTGGTACGACAATAGCCGTGACCTGCTCTGCTATTTTCCGCCCCTTAACAATCCTAGCTGCCAGCTGCAAATCGCTGAGGCGCGCATTGGTACAAGAGCCTAGGAAGACATAGCCAACGGGAATGTCCGCAACCTTTTGCCCAGGAGCCAAGTCCATGTAAGCGTAGGCCCGCTCGTCGTTGTGATCACGGATGGCTGGGAAGGTTTCATCAAAGCTAACCCCCATAGCAGGCGTCGTTCCCCAAGTGACCATCGGTGCCAAGTCTGACACATCAAGGACTAGGTGCTTGTCATAAACCGTGTCCGCATCCGAGTAGAGCTCCTTCCAGTCTGCCACCGCCGCCTCAAAATCTGCTGGAGCACACTCCCGACCACGCAGGTAGTCAAAAGTGGTCTGGTCTGGAGCCATAATGCCCATCTTTGAGCCAAACTCAATGGACATATTGCAAATAGTCATCCGCTCCTCCATGCTGAGTCGGTCGATGACGGGACCAGCAAATTCCACCACATGACCCAAACCACAATCCACGCCGTAGCGGGCAATCAGAGCCAGGATAAAGTCCTTGGCATAGACACCTGCTTGGGCCTGACCGACAAACTCCACTAGGAGTCGCTTAGGTTTAACCTGCCAGATTGTTTGGGTAGCGAGAACGTGCTCCACTTCGGAAGTGCCAATCCCAAAGGCAATGGCTCCAAATGCTCCGTGAGTCGCCGTATGACTATCTCCGCAGACGATGAACTTTCCTGGCTGGGTCCGACCTGTTTCTGGTCCAACCATATGGACAATCCCCTGATATTCCGAACCATGGGCTGCATGGGGAATGCCGAAATCTTCTATATTCTTCGCCAAGGCGTCCATCTGAGCCTTGGAAATGACATCACGGATATTGTGAATATCGACTGTTGGTACGTTGTGGTCAAAAGTCGCAAAGGTCAAGTCTGGCCGCCGAACAGGTCGCCCTGTATCCCTCAATCCTTGAAAGGCCTGGGGACTGGTCACCTCATGGACATAATGTTGGTCAACATAGAGGAGCTGGGGCTGACCTTCCTGCCCTGTAATCACATGGCGATCCCAGAGCTTATCGAAAATGGATTTGCCACTCATGGTGACCTCCTTTCAAGCTGTTCAATAATAGCCGCTGTTATTTCTTTGGTAGAGGCGCTACCACCTAGGTCTTTAGTGAAAATTCCCTGTGCAAAGACCGCTTCAACTGCCTGGCGAATGGCTTGACCTGCTTGGACCAAATCAAAACTTTCTTCTAGCATCATGGCAACAGATAGAATCATACTGACAGGGTTGGCAATGCCCTGACCTGCAATATCCGGTGCCGAACCATGGATAGGTTCGTAGAGACTAGGACCTGCCACCGCGTGACTGGCAGAAGGCAGAACCCCTAGCGTTCCTGTTAATACGCTGGCCTCATCTGATAAAATATCTCCGAAGAGATTTTCCGTCACCAAGACGTCAAATCGACTAGGATTGGTAATCAAGAGCATGGCTGCACTGTCCACCAACTGGTGCTCCAAGGTCACATCTGGGTAGTCCTTAGCCACCTCATCCGCTACCTTACGCCATAATTTTGACGTCGCCAGTACATTTTGTTTATCAATGCTGGTGACTTTTTTTCGTCTTTTTTGGGCTAGGTCAAAGGCAGAGCGGACAACCCGTTCAATCTCTTCTGCCTGATAGGTATTGCTATCGCTGGCTTGGTCTGTTTCCAGAATATGCTCTCCAAAATAAATCCCACCTGTCAACTCCCGTACCATGACCAAATCCACACCATCCAGCCTGTCGGCCTTCAGAGGAGAATAGTCTTTCAGGCTATCAAAAATTTTCACCGGACGGATATTGGCAAAGAGACCCAATTCCTTCCGAAGTTGAAGCAGACCTTGTTCTGGTCGGACAGCCGCATCATCGTATTGAGGGCTACCGATAGCTGCTAACAAAATCGCATCCGCCTGACGGCAGGCTTGTAAGGTAGCATCTGGTAGAGGATGGCCAGCCGCATCAATCCCAGCACCACCAAAAGCTCTCTCCTCAATCTCATAATCAAATCCTACTTGCCCAGCCACAGCCTCGAGAACTGCTAGACCAGCCTCCATGATTTCAGGACCGATTCCATCACCAGCCAAGGCTACAATTTTTTTCGTCATACTTCCTCCTAGATGTGTGGCAAGTCTTTCTCTGATAGTTTCTTATCTATCTGTCCACTATTTTCTTTTTGCACCATGACATTAGCATGGATATAGGCAATGGCAGAAGCCTTCACCACATCAAAGTCAATACCAGAGGCATTAAAGATTGTTTCCGTTGCCTTGTTTTCTACGGCGACAAGCACACGCGCCTGGGCATCAATTCCATCGGTGATGGCATCAATATGATACCGTTCCAAGCTAATCTCTTGGTGGAAGAATTGGTCAATGGCATTAAAGACAGCCTCAACAGAACCCTTGCCTGACTCTGCAACAACCACTTCTTCCTCATCCTGATTGATGAAGATGACCTGAGCCTGAATACTTCCGTCAGACTGACTATCCAAACGCAAATCTTTAAATTGGAAACCATCACGGTTGCTGATTTCTGTCCCAGCTACCAAGGCTCGAATATCTGCGTCCGTAATTTTTTCCTTCTTGTCTGCCAGTTTTTTGAAACGAGCAAACAAGCTAGCAACGTCTCCTTCTTCAAAATACAGGTCTAGTTCTTTCAGCTTTTCTACAAAGGCGTGACGTCCAGAAAGTTTACCCAGTGGCAGAGAATTTTTCTTGACCCCTACCAACTCAGGTGTAATGATTTCATAGGTCAATGGATTTTTCAAAACACCATCCTGATGGATACCAGATTCATGTGAGAAGGCATTGCCACCGACCACCGCCTTATTGCGTGGAATGGCAATTCCAGAGAAGCGAGAGACTAATTCCGAAGTATTAAGGGTTTCCTTCAGAACAATCGGACTAGTCACATCATAGAAATCTTTCCGAATCTCAAGAGCAACAGCTACTTCTTCAAGGGCCGCATTCCCTGCTCGCTCACCGATACCGTTGATGGTCCCCTCGACACGACCTGCACCGTTTTTAATAGCTGAAAGGGTATTGGCAACTGCCATACCTAGGTCATTGTGGCAATGCGGACTGAAAATAATCTCACGGTCCGATTTGACGTTTGTTGTCAAGTAACGGAAAATTTCTCCGTAATGCTGAGGAGTTGTAAAGCCGACTGTATCTGGAATGTTGATGTAGGTCGCACCAGCATCTACCGCTGTCTGCACAACTTCTAGCAAGTAAGCCAACTCCGTCCGTGTCGCATCCTCTGGCGAGAACTCCACCACCTCAAAACGCTCACGGGCATAGCTGACATGTTCAGTGATTTGCGCCAAAATTTCTTCTTTGGTCTTTTGAAGTTTAAATTCACGGTGAATGGGGCTGGTCGCAATGAAAACATGAATCTGCGGATGCTTAGCATCTTTCAGAGCCTCATAACAAGCATCAATGTCTGACTTGACTGACCGAGCCAAACCTGTCACAGCCGTCTTGGTCATAGCCGCCGCAATCTGACGAACCGCTTCAAAAGAATCAGGACTAGCCGCTGGGAAACCCGCTTCAATAGCAGAAATCCCCCATTTCTCTAACTGCTTGGCGATGGTCACTTTTTCCTTGATAGAAAAATTCACACCCGGTGTCTGTTCACCATCCCGTAAAGTCGTATCTAAAAATTCAATCACACGCATAAGAATACCTTTCTAAACAATTCAAACTTCAATACTATCGTCTTTTAGTTTGCTTTTAGTACTAGGCAACGAACCGCAGGCATAACTGGAGTTAGGCAAGGCGAGTTAACGAAGTAATAAAAGTAAACGAAATGACGATAAAAAAGAAAACACCTCGAGGATTACCACCTGCGAGATGTTGTCAACAGCGCCCGCTTGGTAAGCCAAACAGGACTAATGCTACCTAGCGCACTAGCCCGACCGTCGCAACAACAAAGCAAAAAATTTTGTAGTGACAGGTTTCATTTGACTTTTTCCTTTCTGTGTTTTACTTGTTTTCCATGATAACGCACTTTTTTTCACTTGTCAACAAAAAAATGGAAATTTTCTGAAAAATCCGAACAATAGAGCAATTTATGCAAATTCCTCCACAAATAAAACCAAACCTCATCCGAAGTTTGGTTTTACAGTTCATTTTAATTCCGTCTAGAACTTGAAAAAATAGCCACTAGCAATACTGCTCCAAAGACTGACGGTACCAGAGCCATACCAGCAAATTGTGGTCCCCAGTCACCAAAGAGCAACTGTCCAATCCACGAACCAGCAAGCCCAAGGATAATATTTCCTAGACAGCCACGACGGTCATCTGATGAGGTCAAAGCCCCAGCAATCAGGCCAATAATGGCTCCCGCGATAATACTTGCTAACATAGTACTTCCTTTCTATTGACAAAAAGACTGGTCGCCCAGTCTTATAGCATCATTTTTAGATTGCCCACTCGCCGTCACGGAAGATTGGTACACGGGTACCGTCTTCTCGGATACCGTCAATGTTCATCTTGTTAGAACCAATCATGAAGTCCACATGGACATCAGAACGGTTAAGGCCTGCTTCTTTGAGCTCTTCTTGGCTCATTTCTGTACCACCTTCGATAGAGAAGGCATAGGCTTGACCAATCGCCAAGTGGTTCGAGGCATTTTCATCAAAAAGAGTATTGAAGAAGGTCACACCTGATTGAGAGATTGGGCTCTTGTCTGGCACAAGGGCAACCTCACCGAGACCGCGTGCACCAGCATTGTCAAAGACTAATTTCTTCATGACTTCGTCGCCTTTTTCTGCCGTCACGTCCACGATTTCACCATCTTTGAAGGTTACTTTGATGCCTTCGATGATGTTGCCGTTGTAGCTGAGTGGTTTTGTAGACGTTACATAACCGTCTGCCACACGGTAGTCAGGTGCTGTGAAGACCTCTTCTGTTGGCATGTTGGCAATAAAGTGTTCACCTTGGGCATTGACCGAACCAGCCGCTTCCCACAAGTGATTCTTCGGCATACCAAGAACGAGGTCAGTCCCTGGTGCTGTGTAGTGCAATTTGACAAACTGCTCGTCGTTGAGGACCTTAGCCTTAGCCACCAAACGTGCTTCGTGCTCTTCCCAAGCCTTGATTGGATCTTCCTCGTAGATACGGCAAGTCTTGAAGATCTGATCCCAAAGGAGGTCCACTGCCTCTTCATCAGACGCTGCATTTGGGAAGACTTTTTTAGCCCATTCCAAACCAGAGGCTGCACCGAGTGTCCAGCTGATTTTGTTAGCTTGGGATGCTTGCCGCATTGGGTTCAAAGCCTGGCTGAGAGCACGTGCGTTGCGAGACAATTTCTCTGGATCAACGCCATCATAAGCACCTGGATCTTCTGACAAGACAACCAAACGGCTGGCCTTGCGCTCCAAGAGGTAGTTCATTTCAGTGATACGTTGTGGATGAACTTGTTCCAAGAGTTCCACATCAACATTGACCAAACGCTCACGCGCAATCACATCGTCCAACCAATTGACCAATACTTCCTTAGCACCGTAAGCGTAAGCTTCTTTGACAATCAAACGAGCCAACTCAGCCTGTTCTACACCGATTGTCAACTGCACCGTGTGACCAGGTTGCACATTGATACCTGTTGAAACTAAGAGTTTAGCATATTTAGCGAGATTTTCTTTAAAATTTGGTAATACCATTTTTTTCTCCTTTGTACTTTGAAATACCCTATTATTGTATCATATTTTAAGCTAGACAGATAAAAAAACTTCCTGCTGATACAGGAAGTTGAAAAGGTTAGCTCTGGAAGATAGTTGAAGGTTGGAGATGAAACGAACGAAGTTCGTGTCAGCAAGCCGAAGGTAGAACTCCGCTCCTCTCTTGTTTTAAGGGAGCTTTACACTCATCACATCAAGCCAACAACGTCTGATCCCAATTTTCGCAGAGTAAAGTTTTCAGTTTGTATTTAGTACTAGGCAACGAGCCGCAGACATAACTGGAGTTAGGCAAGGCGAGTTAACGACGTAATAAAGCAAACTGTAAACTTTACTAGTTACCAAAAACTTTTACACGGTCCCCATCCGCCATATAGTCTTTATCCGCTGCTGGAGCTGCAATGCTTCCGAACGGTGCTTGGGCACGGAGTTTCCAGTTAGCTGGGATACCGTATTTTTCAGCCACTTGTGCATCTACCAATGGGTTGTAGTGTTGCACGTTCATGCCGATGTTTTTTTCAGCGAAGGCTAACCATACTGCATACAAGTTGATACCGTGAGCTTGCTCAGACCAGATTGGGAAGTTTTCAGCGTAAAGCGGGAAGCTCTCTTGCAAGCCTTTGACCACGTCTTGGTCTTCGAAGAACAAGATAGTACCTGCACCTGCTGCAAAGCTAGCCAAACGACCTTTTGTGCCTTCAAAAGCCTCTGCTGGCGTTACTTTTTCCAATTCGCTGTAGGCAATTTCGTTCCAGAAAGCTTCTGACTCCGCACCAAAAAGTACCACTGCACGGCTAGATTGTGAGTTGAAAGCTGATGGAGATTCTTTCATGGCTTTCTCAACAAGTGCTACTACTTCTTCATTTGATACTGGCAATTCTTTACCAAGTGCGTAGATTGAACGGCGAGTTTCTTGAAGTTTTGCAAAATTTGACATATAGTTTCCTCTTTTCTATTTGTTACTACTTAGTGGTTTTTATCACTATGTAGAGATTATACATCTTTCTAGGAAAACTGTCAAGAACTTTGACTTGTTTTTGAAATCATTTCTTCTCTATCAGTTCCAAGCATTAAGTTCGAATATTGCTAAAGTTTTACACCAAAATCCCACGCCAAACGCATGAAGAAAATTTCGTTTTCGGAAATCATATTTTCAATATTTACATCAGTTTTTTATTGAAAAAAGTGATATAATAGCTTTGAAAATGAGGGATTACCCCCGTTAAAGTGTAAGTTTTATGGAAATATTTTGAAAAAATGCATGTAACTAGAAAATAGTTGCATGCATTTTCTTCATGCGTACGGCGTGCCAAAATCCTAGTTTTACTTGTCAAATCTACTTAAAAATTGATATAATGTAATAGATTACCTTCTAGGAGATATTGTGTGAAAAAATCTGATTTACTCATTATAATCCCCGCTTATAATGAAGAAGAGTCCATTTTAACTGTTGTTGAAAATCTGGAAACAAACTTCCCTCAGTTTGACTATGTCATTGTCAACGATGGCTCTAAAGATAAAACCGGGGAGATTTGTCATCAAAAAGGGTACCCTATGCTTGATTTACCTGTCAATCTCGGATTAGCAGGTGCTTTTCAAACAGGTCTAAAATACGCCTATCAAGCAGGCTATCAAAAAGCAATCCAGTTTGATGCAGATGGGCAACATTTACCCGAGTATATACAGGAACTTGCAGACCAAATAGACCTCGGGTATGACCTGGTAATCGGTTCTCGTTTCGTCAACCAAAAGAAAAACTGGTCACTGAGAATGCTAGGGAATCGTCTAATTGCTGGGGCCATTCGTTTAACGACTGGTAAAGAAGTGACCGACCCTACCTCTGGCATGCGCATGTTTAATGCAACTCTCATCAAAGAATTTTCTCAAAACATCAATTATGGTCCTGAACCAGATACCGTCTCCTATCTGATTAGAAACGGCATCAAGGTAAAAGAAGTACAGGTAAACATGCAGGAGAGACAAGGCGGCCAAAGCTATCTGACCTTATCTCGGTCTATCCAATATATGTTACACATGTTTGCCTCTATTCTCATTATCCAAGGCATTAGAAAGCGAAACTAATCTATGACTCCAACCTTTCAAGTAAGTCTTATCCTCACGTCTCTCATCACTGCTGGTCTTATATTGCGACGAATTCAGAAATCACAAGTTCAGATTCAGGATTCCCTTTTCTGGCTCTTCTTTTCTGGATTACTCCTTTTCCTCAGTCTCTTCCCAAAAGTAGCGGAGACAGTGACAAATTTATTAGGAATTTCCCTTCCAGTTAACTTTGTCTTTCTATTTATCATCTTTTTGCTCATTATCCACCAATTCCAGCTAACTCTTCGCCTTTCTAAACTAGATAACAAGGTCAAGGAATTGGTTCAAATCCTTGCTATTGAACGATTAAAACACGATGAATAAGATACAAAAGAACATCTATTTTTGGAATCTACTAGGTAACTTAGTCGCAGCAGGCGTGTCTGTCTTTTATCTCTTAATTGTTTCACGATTTTCAACTGCTCAGACTGCTGACGATTTTAGCATGGCCTATGCCATTGGCAACCTTTGGGTTGTAATCGGGCTATTTCAGGTACGCAATTATCAAGGAACAGATGTCAAAGGAACTCATTCTTTTCCAGCTTACTTTTTAGCACGATGCTATTCGCTACTCTTTATGGTCGTTAGTATATTACCATTCCTACAGCTAACTTCTTATCAATCTAGCTATCTGCTAGTATTTCTACTATTGGCTTATCGGATTAGCGACGTTGTCTCTGACCTCTACCAAGGGCTCTTCCAACAGGAAGGGAGATTGGATATTGCCGGCCAAAATATGACCTTTCGTTATACTACAAGCATACTATTACTGGCTGGTTGCTTAGCTATCAGTCAAAATCTTGCTTTTTCCTTAGCAGGATTAGCCATCTGGAACGGACTGGTTGTCCTTCTACTTGATGTCAAGAAAGGTGCAAATTTCTCTACTCTTAGAGGAACCAACTTTCTCTCCCCTTTACTACACAAGGAAGCCTGGGGGATTTTAAAAGCCTGTCTTCCATTGTTTATCAACGGGTTCTTATTAACCTATATTTTTAACGAGCCAAAACAGGTTATTGAACAGGGCTTAGCCAATGGGAGCCTAACAGCCGGTATGCAACGTGATTTCAGCATTTTATTCATGCCTGTTTTTTTTATGAGTCTCTGCGTCTTGATTGTGCGCCCCTTAATTACCGAATTGGCAAAACTGTGGCACCAGAATAATACAATCGAGTTTGCCTCCATTTGCCGCAGACTCTTCCTCAGCCTTTTTTTAATCGGAAGTTTGGCTAGCTTAATGGCTTACTGGATTGGCGTGCCTGTCTTGAGCCTGCTTTACGGAGTAAAGCTCAGCTCATATGCTGCCACCTTGGCTATCTTAGTCTTCGCAGGTATTCTCTATTCACTATCTATTGTTTGCGAGAATATCCTGACAATCTTTCGAAAACAGCAGGTCATAGTACTGATTTATCTCTGCCTATTTGCTCTTAGTAAATGGCTTACTGGACCGTTGATTACTAGCTACCAGCTTTGGGGTGCTGCTATCAGTTTTCTCATCACAATGTTCGTCTATCTACTCTTGATGAGCCTCCTGACTTTTTATTACTACCACAAAGGAAAAAAACATGTCTAACTTACAAAACCAGCACAGTTTTATAATTTGTGCCTACGGAGATAGTCCCTATTTGGAGGACTGTATCCAATCGCTACTGGCACAAACTCTTCCGACAGATATTGCTCTTTATACATCTACACCTAGCCAACATATTCACAATATCTGCCAACAGTATGCTATTCCTATACATGTAGGAACAGGGGGAGGAATTGGTAAAGACTGGAATCAAGCTCTTTCTGTTGTTCAAACACCTTATGTCACCATCGCACATCAAGATGATTTGTACCAACCGACCTACACACAAGAGATTCTCACTAAATTACAAGCTCATCCTAATAGCCTAATCGCTTTCACAGATTATTTTGAAAAGAAAAACGGACTAGTTATCCACAGCAATACCAATTTACGTATCAAGAGATTCTTGCTCAAAGGACTAACACTTTTTCCAACTTCAAAAATCTGGCGTCATTTTTGGCTCGGTTTGGGCAATGCCATTTGTTGTCCAGCCGTAACTTACAATCGGACTAGATTAGCAGATTTTCGTTTCGATGAAACCATGCGGACCAATTTGGATTGGTATGCTTGGTATCAGATTAATCAGTACGATGGTGACTTTATTTTCGTTCCACAGGCTCTCATGTGTCACCGCATCCATGAAGAATCTGAGACGTCACATACCATCGCAGACAATACTCGAACCAAGGAAGATTTAATGCTCTTTGAACTTTTTTGGCCTAAACCGATCGCACGTATACTTAACCGCATTTATATCAAAGGACAAGATTCAAATTACTAGGAGGTTACTTTGTGCTTACGAAATTAAACCAAAACAAGTGGTATCTACTGGTCTGTCTTCTAGCTTGTTACATGGTCTATGCTCTCTACCTACGCAATTATCACGCGTCTTTTGCTATCTATCCAATAGCAATCTGTATGATGGTATTACTAACATTATTGCCTACAAAAAAAGAAATCGCTTCCTTCATTGCTCTATTAGTATCTGGAGGCGTTTTTGCTATTGTTACCCCTGTTCTTTACACTCCCGATGAGTATGTGCATTTATCTCGCTCCATGCATATCGCACAGGGAGATATTAATTTAGACAACAAACCTGAACACCTGGTTATTTCTGAAGATTATTTTGCTATTATCGACGATTATACCATGCCACCTCTTGCAGTCGATGCTTTTAATAAACCCTCGAGTAAAAAAGAGGTGCCCTTTAATGGCCTTGCTGATTTTCGTACTACTAACGCCTATTGGTTTATCGGATACCTCCCACAAGTGACCGGTATGCTTATCGGTCGAACATTGGGCCTAAGTGTTGGGGTAACTTACTATCTAGGAAGAATTTTCAACGCTATCTGTTATGCCGTTCTCGCTTACATAGCTATCAAACTCAGTGGTTCTTACAAACAGCTTATGATGCTTGTTACCCTTATGCCTATGAACCTCTCCCTTGCAGCCTCTTATAACCAAGATGGGATAGCTCTAGGTATTATCTATATTGCAATCGGCCTCTTTATTCACTACCTCACTCGGCAAAATAAGATAAATACAAAAGATATCCTTCTCTACACCTCACTCTGTTGCTTATTAGCAACTTTGAAATTACCATATATTCTCTTGATCGCTCTGCTATTTTTCATCCCCAAAGAACGTTTTGCTATTCCAAGACCCTATTTATCTCTTCTGGGTGCATCCGTGCTTGTCTTTGGAGTAGCTGCTGTTTGGTTTGCAGGCTACCAACAAATCACTTCAACTACAGTTCTAAAAGGAGTTGGCCTAAGCGGACAAATCCAATTTTTCTTTAAACATCCTTCACGGGCAATCCTAGCCTTATCAAAAGAGTTCTTATTATCACCACACAGACTTGTTTCTCTCTTTTATTTTGGTTTTCTCGATCTGCCTATGCGCGAAACACTCATTCCGATTTTTGTTTTCTATTTGACTGTTGTCGCAAGTAATTTAGGACGTGAAAAGACAAAATTAATCAGTCGTATCGGTAGTTTAGTGATTGCCTTCTCCATCATCTGTGGTATTATTCTCGTCATGTATCTGACTTGGACAAAAATAGGAAAAGGTAGTGTTGATGGGGTTCAAGGACGATACTACCTAGGAGTATTCCCTCTCTTCCTCTTAACCCTAACCTCTTGGCCCCTCCCAACATTCACCCCTCCTCGCCTCTCAAATGAATTCATCTTAAAAGGTAGTATTATCATAGCAACCATGGTCTTGCTATTTACTGTCTTATCGACCTATTAAGATAAGAAAAACACTCCTGTTGAACTCTAGTACAAAACTAGAAACAGGAGTGTTTTGTTATGGTTAAAATGTGCCTCAATAAACACTGAGTTCAACGGTTCGAATGCTTTTGCTTTTTTCTCTCATTTGAAGTTTTCTAGTTCTATAACTGGAAAACTTAACCAAACAGATATGGTTTAGCTTACATCACATTCTATAAGAGAATTAGAGTTCAACAGGAATCAAACAACTAGACTAGTGCAGAGAAACAATCACCTAAACAGTCTTTTTCTTCTTGCTTAAAACAAATCATCAAAGAGACTGAGCTGGTTATCCTCTGGCATTTTGCCGAGGATGCCCATCTCATCCATTTTTTCGACCAGTGTACCTGACAATCCACCACGTTTACGGAGCTCCGTCTTGGAGAGAAACTCTCCTTCAGCCCGTGCCGCCACAAGCTGCTTGGCAACGTTTTCTCCCAAACCATCCATGGCAACAAATGGCGGAATAAGAGTGTCGTCTTCAATTAAGAAGTCGGTCGCATGGGACTTGTAAAGGTCCAATTTCCCGAACTTGAAGCCACGTTCCAGCATCTCATTGACCAACTCTAAGGTGGTGTAAAGGTCCTGCTCAACGTTTGAGGCTTCATTGTTCTTCTTCTTGAGAGCAATTTCTTCCATCTTGGCCTTGACTCGATCCAAGCCACCTGACATGGTCGCCAAATCAAAGGCCTTGGCACGAATAGAGAAATAAGCACAGTAATAGTAGATTGGGTGGTGAACCTTGAAATAGGCTACCCGTAAAGCCATCATAACGTAAGCAGCCGCGTGGGCTTTGGGGAACATGTACTTGATCTTTCCACAGGATTCGATGTACCAGTCCGGCACCTTATTATCCTTCATAGCTTGAATGTAGCCATTTCGCTCTTCCTCGGAAATCTTGAGCCACATGCCCTTCCGCACCCGTTCCATGATGTTAAAGGCCATTTTAGGTGGCAGGCCTGCATGCATGAGGTAAACCATGATATCATCCCGACAGCCGATAACGGTTGATAGATCGGCAATTCCTGCCTTGATCAAGTCCTGGGCATTGCCCAACCATACGTCTGTACCGTGGGATAGACCAGACAGCTGCAAGAGTTCCGCAAAGGTGGTAGGCTTGGTTTCCTCCACCATCCCACGTACAAAGTTGGTTCCGAATTCAGGAATACCCAGCATACCTGTCGGTGTCCCAATCTGCTCTGGGGTAACGCCTAGAATTTCCGTGCCAGAAAAGAGAGCCATAACCCCCTTATCATCGGCAGGAATGGTCTGCGGATCGATTCCTGACAAGTCCTGCAACTTACGAACCATAGTCGGATCATCGTGTCCCAGAACATCGAGCTTCAAGACGTTTTCATCAATATCGTGGAAGTTAAAGTGGGTGGTCTGCCAGTTGGCCGTCACATCATCGGCAGGATATTGTACAGGCGTAAAGTCATAGACATCCATGTAGTCAGGGAATACGATAATTCCCCCTGGGTGCTGACCTGTCGTCCGTTTGACCCCAGCCGCACCAGCAGCCAAGCGTTCTACTTCTACATCACGGTAGAATTTGCCATAATCCCGCTCATAGCCTCGGACAAAACCATAAGCAGTCTTAGCAGCTACCGTACCTACCGTTCCTGCACGGAAGGCATTTTCTTCACCGAAAATATCCCGAACATCCAAATGGGCAGACGGTTGGTCATCCCCTGAGAAGTTCAAGTCAATATCGGGAACCTTGTCTCCATCGAAACCAAGGAAGGTTTCAAAGGGAATGTCCTGACCATCTTTTTTATACTTGGTGCCACATTCTTCACAATCTTTGTCTGGTAGGTCAAAACCGGAACCATAGGAACCATCTGTGATAAATTCACTGTGTTGACAATTTGGACAGACATAGTGAGGAGGCATAGGGTTTACTTCGGTAATCCCAATCATGGTCGCAACGAAACTGGAGCCTACAGACCCCCGTGAACCCACCAGGTAGCCCCGCTCATTGGAACGGTGCACCAACATCTGCGACGCCAGATAAATCACGGCGAATCCATTACCCAGAATGGACGTCAATTCCTTCTCAATCCGCAGGTCGATAATATCTGGCAGAGGATTACCATAAATTTCAAAGGCTTTCTGATAGGTCAATTCCGCAACCGTTTCCTCGGCCTTCTCAATATAAGGCGTATAGAGGTCGGTCTTAACCACCTGAACATCTTCAAACCGGTCCAGCATGGCATTGGGATTGGTAATGACAATCTCACGCGCCAGGCTTTCGCCCAAGAAGGCAAACTCGTCCAACATCTCGCTGGTCGTTCTAAAGTGGGCTTTTGGCAGTGGTGCTGGCTGAGCGTTCTCACCATTTCCGATGGTCCAGTTAATCGGTGCCCCTTGACCTAGAGCACGAACAATGATTTCCCGGTAAATCTCTTCTTCTGGGTCAATATAGTGGACATTTCCAGTCGCCAGAACAGGCAGACCTGCCCTACGTCCTACCTCAATCAACTGCTTAATAGTCTCTTCAATCTCTGCCATGTCCTTAAACTGCTCCTTGGCAATCATGGGAGCATAGAGGGCAGGTGGCATGACTTCGATAAAATCATAATAGGCTGCCGTTTTAACCGCTTCATCTATCCCTTTGGAGAGCAAGTCATCGAAGACCTCACCCTCTTGACAGGCTGTTCCCAATATTAAACCTTCACGATGGGCATTGAGAACGGTCCGTGGAATACGTGGAACTCCCTCAAAATACTTGGTATTGGAAAGAGAGACCAGTTTGAACATATTTTTCAAACCAACCTGATTAATCACATAGAGCGTGGCATGCTTGACACGAGCCTTCTTATAGGAATCCTCCGCAATCAGCTCCGTATTTAACTGGTTGAGATTGGTCAAATTGTGCTTCTCCAAGGCATCTTTTAGGAAGATGAAGAGCAGGCGCCCTGTCGCCTCCGCATCGTAGTTGGCCATGTGGTGGTGTTCAAGAGCAACACCAAACCGCTTGGTGAGAGGACCTAAACCATGACGCTTAAAGTCGGGGTAAAGGTTACGAGCAAATTCCAAGGTATCAATGACAGGCTGGCTAATAATAGGTAAGCCTGCTCGTTCATAGTTGACATTCATAAAGCCAACGTCAAAGGTCGCGTTGTGGGCAACCATGACGGAATCCTGACAGAAGTCCTGAAACTCCCGCAAAACTTGCTCCAAAGGCTTGGAACCACGCACATGCTCATCTGTAATCCCTGTCAGTTCAGTCGTAAATTTACTGAGCGGGTGACCTGGGTCAATAAATTCATCAAATTCTGCAATGATATTGCCCTTGTGCATCTTGGATGCTGCAATCTGAATCAGGGCATTGTTGACCGCAGAAAGACCGGTCGTTTCCACGTCAAAGACCACATAGGTCGCATCGGATAAGACCATATCCGCTTCGTTGTAGACAATGGGAACCGAGTCCTCAACAATATTGGCTTCCATACCAAAGAGGGGCTTAATCCCAGCCTTACGAGCAGCATGATAGCCATGGGGGAAGGACTGAACATTGCCGTGGTCAGTAATGGCCACCGCCTTGTGTCCCCAAGCCGCCGCACGCGCCACCAAGTCCTCAACGGCAGGCAGGGCATCCATGGTGGACATGTTGGTATGGGCATGAAACTCGACCCGCTTCTCCCCTTCAGGCATAAGGTCCTTACGAATTTCCTTCTTGACCTCTTGGACCTCCTGTACGTTCATAGTCAAATCACGAGTGAAATTATTGGTTTCCACATTTCCACGCACCCGCAACCAGTTGCCCTTTTTGACCATATCAAACTTCTGGGCTTCTTCCTCATTTTTAGCCCACTTCTGCAAGGTAAAGGACGAAGTATAGTCAGTCATCTTAAAGTTGATAATGACCCGCCCCGTCTTGGTCGTCTTCTGCTCGACCTCAAAGACCAGACCCTCAAAGACAATCCGATTCTCCTCGCTATCCACCTCAATCATAGGCGTGATTTCAGCTTTTTCTATATTGACCTTGGCCGGACGATTTTTCTTATATTCTGGGACAAATGGCTGAGTTGCCTCTGGTGGTGGCGCCATTTGAGCCAGTTGTTCAAGGGCCGCCAAGTTTTCTTCATTAGCCTGCTGGTAAATTTCTTCATTTTGCGCATGGAAAGCCGCAGCCTGCTGCTGCGTCATCTCCTGGCAAACTTCAATGTCCACCGCAAGATTGCCAAAACCAAATCGCTTGTATTGCTCCACAAGATTTGGCAGATGATTCTTCCGAAAATGGACGGTGTCAATGGTTTCAGGTCCCTTTATCCACAAAATACCATCTCTATAAGCCACCTCTAATGGCTGAAAAAGAGCCTTGAAACCTGCACTCTGGCACAAATCTTCCGTAAAAGCTTCTGGATAATATGCTTCTACCAAACCAGCTTCAAAAGCCTCCGCATCGCTGACAATAGAAAATTGAATCTTATTGCCCACCTTTTCAAACTCCGTCGCCAAACGAGCCTTGAAGAGTTGATAGTCCATGAGCGGCAAGGGGGTTTCAAAACGGAAGGTAAATTCCCAAAGTTTGCTGACCTTGTGCAAGACTACTTTCTCAATCGTTGCAGTCGAAAAAGCCCCTGATTGTCGTGCATCAAGAGGCATTCCGATTTGTTGTAGCAAGAGTTGAAACTTATCTGACATACTTATTTCCTTTGTAGTTCGTTAGAAACATTTTACCATAAATGAGGTATTTTTTCCTGAGTCAGGAAGAAAAAACTCTCAGGTTCATTTCCTGAGAGATCTGATTTCTATAGAAATTGGTAGCCTACCAAGCCGCAGCTTCTGTCGGTGCTTCTAAAAAGTCCAGCCATTTTTGATCCTCGACACGACAGAGGGTGACAGAAATTCCTCCCATATCTAGACTAGTCATAAACTTACCTGTTTTTATATAGGAAAGCTGTAAACCTTCTAGTTCTAGAAATTGGCAAATGTCGTTCAAAAAGATTCCTTGCTCAACCTCGGACATAGATCCAAGATTATTGACCAAAAGAATATAGTCTTCCCCCTCTTTCCAGCGGAATTTTAATTTTAATTTGTTCACAATTTCGTTGGCTAACTGCTCAGAGGATTCAAAACGAACGGTCCGATAGCCTTCTTCTCCATGGATACCGATGCCGTAAGATATTTGTCCCTCCTCCAAATCAAACAAAGGCAGGGCAGCATTGGGCAAATAGGCCGACTTGGTTGCAAAACCGATGGTCGCAATTTCTGTTGCCAAAGACAGTCCCAGCTGTTCCAATTCATCCAGGCTATAGCCAGTAAGGGCAGCAGCTCCTAATATCTTATGAAGTAGAATGGTCCCTGCAAGCCCCCTATGCCGCATACGGAAATTATTCTTAGTATCGACCGAAATATCGTCATGAGATACGATGTACTTGACTGCAATTCCCTCCTGCCGAGCCGATTCGATGGCTTTTCTAAAAGAGACAAGGTCTGCCTCAAAGTTTTTTACAATCAGAAAAACTCCCTTGCCCTTATCTACTGCACGAATGGCTGCCAAGACTTCGTCGGCAGTTGGTGGAGTAAAAATCTCTCCATAGACTGCTGCAGTCAGCATTCCTTTACCGACGAAGCCAACATGGGCTGGTTCATGACCAGAACCACCGCCAGAAACAATCGGAATCTGTTCCCCATTTTGTCTTCTTTGCAGAACAATCGGAAGCCCCTTCACTTTCTTCACTTTAGGATTGGTTCGACAGAAACCATCCAAATAATCTTCAATAATTGTTGCCTGTCTATTTCTAATAAACACCATATATTAACTCCTACAAAATCAAAAACGACTCGCGAACAAGAGCCACCATTTGCTTCCAATAACTGTGAATCTGACAAGGCGACTGCGTCAGTCCTTCCTTTATCAGTCCAATCCAAGCATTAGCATGATAGAGAATCAAAAAATGCTTATCCTGTTGGGAAATCATTTTCCCCTCCTGAAGCTGGTATTCGTTGATAATTTTCTCCATCAAAACCATAAAGTAGCCTTCTAAATAGCTGACAAAATCATTTTGCCCCTTAATCTCAAAGAGTTGCCTATAGAAAGATTGGTTACTCTCGATGTAGTACAAAAGCTCATCCAGAAGCTTGATTCCACTAATATAGGTCAGATTGTCAGTTACCTGCTCCTGCAATTCTGTTTCAAATATCCAGTCCAGTAACTCATACTTGTCTAAAAAATGGTTGTAAAAGGTTTGACGACGAATCCCTGCTTCCTGCATGATGTCGACAACTGAGATTTTATCAAAGGATTTTTGGGATAGCTGTTTTTTAAAAGCCTTTGCAATCCTTTTCTTTGTAATCAACGAGGTTGGCATATGTCACTTCCTTTCGCTTCCTCTTTATTATACCCTATCATGCTTTTCTTTGGAACAAAAGGGACACTTTGGACAATCTGTCCCTTCCTTTTTTCTTTCGGACAATGTAAAATGAAAGCGCAAACAAAAACAAAGGAGTTTTCTCATGAAAAAAATTATCAATCAACCCGAACATGTCGTTGATGAAATGTTAAAAGGACTTGTCTTTATGCACCAAGATCTTGTCGATCGTATCGATGGTTTTGATGTGATTATCCGCAAGGCTGAAAAAACTGGTAAAGTCGGCATCATCTCAGGAGGTGGCTCTGGTCACGAACCTTCTCATGCAGGCTTTGTCGGCAAGGGCATGCTGTCTGCCGCTGTGTGTGGCGCAGTATTTACCTCACCAACACCAGACCAAATCTTGGAAGCCATCAAGGCTGCTGACGAGGGTGCAGGCGTCTTTATGGTCATCAAAAACTACTCTGGCGACATCATGAACTTTGAGATGGCGCAAGAATTGGCGGAAATGGAAGGAATCGAAGTGGCTAGTGTCATCGTGGATGATGATATCGCTGTGGAAAATAGCCTCTATACCCAAGGCCGTCGCGGGGTAGCAGGTACCATCCTTGTCCACAAGATTCTCGGTCACGCTGCAACAACTGGCAAATCCCTAGCAGAAATCAAGGAACTGGCTGACCGTCTCGTCCCACAAATCAAGACTATCGGCTTAGCCCTATCAGGCGCTACTGTACCAGAAGTGGGCAAACCAGGCTTCGTCCTTGAAGAAGATGAATTTGAATACGGTGTCGGTATCCACGGCGAACCTGGCTATAAGAAAGAAAAACTCCAACCATCTGCTAAATTGGCAGAAGAATTGGTTGAGAAATTGGCAGAAGGCTTCGATATTCAAGATGGCGAGCACTATGGTGTCCTTATCAACGGTCTCGGTGCAACTCCTCTCATGGAACAATATGTCTTTGCCAACGACGTTGCTCAATTGCTGGCTAAAAAAGGTGTGGTCGTTGACTACAAGAAAATCGGTAACTACATGACATCAATTGATATGGCCGGACTATCATTGACCTTAATCAAACTAGAAGACCCAAGCTGGATTGATGCTTTGCAGGCCCCTGTTGAAGTGGTAGCTTGGTAGGAGAAAAACTATGGATGTAAAACAAGCATTGCTTTGGATGGAGACATTCAACAAGAAAATTCAAGAAAACAAAGATTATTTAAGTGAACTAGATTCTCCAATCGGAGATGGAGATCATGGGGGCAACATGGCGCGCGGTATGGCTGCGGTCATGCAGGAGCTATCTGAAAAAGACTTTGAGACTGCTGACCAAGTCTTTAAAGTGGTTGCCATGCAATTACTCAGCAAGGTTGGCGGTGCTTCCGGTCCTCTCTACGGCTCTGCCTTTATGGGGATTACTAAAGCCAGTCAAGCTGGCGGTGATTTGGCAGACATGCTTCAAGCAGGTTTGGACATGATCCAAAAACGTGGCAAGGCTGAATTAGGCGAGAAAACCATGGTAGACGTTTGGATTCCTATTATTTCTGCCCTAAGAGAAAGCCAGCTGACAACGGAAATTATCCATAAAGCCGTTCAAGGAACAAAGGATATTGCTGCAACCAAGGGACGCGCGTCCTATGTTGGAGAAAGGTCTATTGGACACATTGATCCAGGCTCTTTCTCATCTGGACTTCTCTTTGAAGCCATGTTGGAGGCAGGACTATGACAAAGGTTGGTATCTTACTCGTATCCCATTCAAAAAATTTGGCCCAGGGAATCATTGACCTAGTATCTGAAGTCGCAAAAGATATTCCCATCACCTACTGTGGCGGACTAGAAGATGGTAGCATCGGTACTAGCTTTGAAATCGTACAAGAGCGAGTTGAAGCAAACCCTGCTGATACCCTCCTTGCCTTTTTCGACCTAGGTAGCGCCCGAATGAACATGGAACTTGCTGCCGATTTTACAGACAAACAAATTCTTATCCAGACCGTACCAGTCGTCGAAGGTTGCTATACTGCCGCAGCTCTCTTACAGGCTGGAGCTGACTTGGAGACTATTCTTGAGCAATTAAAAGAACTGACAATCAATAAATAGGAGGTCATTATGAATCTGATTGGAGAATTACTTGGAACTTTCATACTAGTATTACTTGGAAACGGTGTGGTTGCATCCTGCATCCTCTCTAAAACCAAGGCTGAAAATAGCGGCTGGCTGACCATCGTACTAGGATGGGGCATCGCTGTAACAATTGCCGTCTACGTATCAGGAATTTTTGGACCTGCCCACCTGAATCCAGCTGTCACTATCGCAATGGCATCTATCGGCTCCCTACAATGGGCTCAAGTCCCAGGCTTCCTACTTGCCCAATTTGCTGGAGCAATGTTGGCATCCATCGTCCTCTATCTCCATTTCTACCCACATTGGCAGGAAACAAAAGATAGCGGAACAATCCTTGCTACCTTCTCTACTGGACCAGCTCTTCGTCACACAGCTTCAAACTTGCTCGGCGAGGCTCTTGGCACAGCTGTCTTAGTCATGGGAATCCTTGCAATTGGTCCTAACAATGTCAGCGCTGGTCTCGGCCCAATCATCGTGGGACTTATCGTATTTGCAATCGGCTTCTCACTAGGATCTACAACAGGCTACGCAGTCAATCCAGCTCGTGACCTTGGTCCTCGTATCATGCATGCCATCCTTCCAATTCCAAACAAGGGAGATTCTGATTGGTCCTATAGCTGGATCCCAGTTGCTGGCCCAATTCTTGGAGGAATCGCAGGAGCTATCCTCTATAACCTCCTACTAAATATGTTATAAAAAAATAGGCTTGGGTGACTAGAACCAAGCCTATTTTATCAACAAAGACTTGGCTATCATCAACCAAGTCTTTTTCTGTTATTCATTTTCTTTTGTAAGGATTTGAAGGGTTTCAAGGAGTTGGTCCACATGGACTTCCACAGTATCACCTGTGCCCTTGATTTTCACTTCAACAATGCCGTCAGCTGCTTTCTTACCGACAGTCACACGGATTGGCAAGCCAATCAAGTCACTGTCAGAAAACTTAACGCCGACACGCTCATTACGGTCGTCAGTTAATACTTCATAGCCTGCACCAACCAAACTTGCTTCGATAGACTGAGTCAATTCCATTGCCGCTTCATCTTTGACATTAACTGGAATCAAATGCACATCAAACGGTGCCAATTCTTTAGGAAAGTTGATCCCCCAAGCGTAACGGTATTCGCCTTTTGGTGTCTTGTTAACAAAGAGGCGAGCGTGTTGTTCAAGAACTGCTGACAAGAGTCGGCTAACACCGATTCCGTAGCATCCCATGATAATCGGCATAGAACGACCATTCTCATCCAAGATGTTGGCATTCATGCTATCTGAATAGCGTGTACCGAGTTTGAAGATGTGACCAATCTCGATACCACGGGCAAAGTTGAGAACCCCGTGTCCATCTGGAGAAGGCTCGCCTTCCTTGACTTCGCGAATATCCACATACTCAGTCACTTGGAAATCACGTCCTGCATTGGCACCTGTGTAGTGAAAACCGTCTTCGTTGGCACCAACTACAGCGTTCTTCACATCTTGAACCTTGCGGTCTGCAATAATCTTGATGTTTTCTGGCAAGCCGATTGGTCCAAGGGAACCAAAACCTGCACCGAAGATTTTTTCCGCATCCGCTGGGCCTGCTACATCGAAGAAATCTGCTCCAAGGTGGTTTTTCAACTTGACATCGTTAACTTGATCATTGCCAACAAGGAGGGCAACAACTGGCTCACCGTCTGCCATAAAGAGCATGGTTTTGATAGTTTGCTCTTCCGCGACATTCAAGAAGGCAGCAACTTCGTCGATGGTTTTGGCATCTGGCGTCGCTACTTTAACCAAATCTTCTTCGACGACAACTGCTGTACTTGGTTTGTACTCACTCGTTGCCATCTCTAAGTTGGCAGCGTAGCCAGATTCGCTAGAGTAGGCGATGGTGTCTTCACCAGACACAGACCATGCCAAGAGTTCTTCCTTGATTGCTTCAAGAACATCCTCTGGGATTTCATCAAAAGAAGCAACCGACTTGTCCAAGACAACCCAACGGTCCAGATCAGTACGGTCTGGTGTAATAGCCATAAACTCCTGGCTGTCCTTACCGCCCATGGCACCTCCGTCACCGATAATGGCCTTGAACTCCAATCCTGCACGAGTGAAGATTGCCTCGTAAGCCGCCTTGTAGTCATCGTAGGTCTGGTCCAGACTCTCATAGCTAGCGTGGAAGCTGTAGCCATCTTTCATGATGAACTCGCGACCACGGAGGAGACCATTACGAGGACGTTTTTCGTCGCGGTATTTTGGCTGGATTTGGTAAATATTGAGTGGCAACTGCTTGTAAGATTGCACCGCATCACGCGCCAATAGTGTCACCGTTTCTTCGTGGGTTGGACCCAAGATAAAGTCAGAACCCTCACGGTTTTTGAGCTTGTAGAGGTCATCACCGTAGGTTTCGTAACGACCTGACTCACGCCAAATGTCCGCTGACAAGAGAGCTGGTGCCAAAAATTCAATAGCATCAATCTTATCAAACTCCTCACGCATGATATTTTTTGCTTTTTCAATCACACGGTTAGCCAAAGGCAAATAGCTGTAAATACCAGCAGAAATCTGACGGACATAGCCCGCACGCAACATCAAAGCGTGGCTAATCACCGACGCATCCGAAGGCATCTCCCGCAAAGTAGGGATAATCAATTTAGACTGTTTCATGTTGATGATACAGAGAGCGACCAAAAAGCGACCGAATTTTAGGAAACGACCTGAAATCCTGATTTCAGAAGTCGTTTATCTAAATTCCGAGCTTTTCGCTCGAGTTCAAATCTGAAAACTCTCTGTTCCTTTCTTTTTCCTATTTTTCAGAACATCCTGCGTTTAGCACGCAGTCAATTCCTTTCGTAGTTTACTTGATTAGAAATCACAGAAGTCACTTTTCAAAACCCTCGCTGACGCTCGAGTTCAAATCTGAAAACTCTCTGTTCCTTTCTTTTTCGTATTTTTTCAGAATATCCTGCGTTTAGCACGCAGTCAATTCCTTTCATCTTTTGTTTATCAGGAATGCACAGGTTTCAGCCCGTGTTCAGTTCCTTTCGTATTTTTCAGAACATCCTGCGCATCACACGCATTCAATTCCTTTTGGAGTTTTTATTTAGAAGAATACACGCATAATATCATTCCAGGTCACGACCAGCATGAGGACAACCATGATTGCAACGCCTGCCAGCGTGATATAGGATTCTGTTTCTGGTTTAAGTGGTTTTCTGCGAATACCTTCTAGAATGTTCATGACAATCTTCCCACCATCCAAGGCTGGAATAGGGATAAGATTGAAAATACCGATATTGATTGATAGCATAGCCATCAGGTTAAAGACTGAAACCCAACCATTTGCAGCAGCCTGATTGCTGACAGAATAAATGGCAACAGGTCCACCCAATTGCTTAACATCAAAATTGGCAATCAAGTTTTTCAAGGCAGTCACAACAATAACTGCTGTCGCACCCGCTTGCTGGAAGCCCCCAATAATCTTATCAACGAAACCAGTTTTCAAAATCGGTGAAATACCAATTCGATAGGCCCCATCTACTTGTTCAGCAGTAACGGAGACATGACGGGTTTTCCCATCATGCTCAACAACCAAATCAAAGCTTGGGGCTGTTGTTGCATCTGTCGCTGCTTTGCTAATAATCGTTGCAACTTCTGTGTAGCTATCTGTCGTGTTCCCATTGACCGAAAGAATCTTGTCCCCTGTGACAACACCTGCAGCCTGCAAAGCACCACCTTCAGTAATACTTACTGCATTGCTTGATGGGTTGGCAACCCCGCCTTGCATGAAGAACAAAAGAATAAATATTAGAATTCCTAAAATAAAGTTATTCATGGGACCCGCAAAGTTGGTCATCAACCGTCCCCAGACTGTCGCATTTTGATACTGAACATCAAGTGGAGCAATCCGAACTTCTGTCCCATCTTCCTCTACAATCGTGGCATCGTGATCAACCTTATAGGTCTTGCTTTCTTCCAAGACCAAGCCTGTGATTTCCAATTTTTCCTCGAAGTCAAAACTGGTTACATTCATTGGCAAACTGAGACTATCCAGTTGCTTACCAGACAAATTAATCCGCGTCACAACACCAGCTTCATTCAGGCTGAGGCTGGCAGGACTACCTGTCTTAATCTCTGTTTTATCTTCACCCCATCCAGCCATTCGAACATAGCCACCTAGGGGAAGGATACGGATGGTGTAAAGTGTCCCATCCTTACCTGTATGAGCGAAAATTTTGGGACCCATCCCAATCGCAAATTCCCTCACAAGGATACCAGCTTTCTTGGCAAAGTAGAAATGACCAAATTCATGGACAACCACAATCACACCAAATATAAATATAAATGCTAAAATTCCCTTCATAGTACCTCCTTAAAATAATCCAAAGAAGTGCATGATTGGAAAGACAAAAATCATACCGTCAAAACGATCCAGGATACCACCGTGTCCTGGAATAATTTTTCCAGAATCCTTCACACCAAAATGGCGTTTAATAGCACTTTCTACTAAATCTCCGAATTGTGAGAATATCGAGAAAATCACAACTAACAACAACATCATGCCAAATGAATAGCCCGCCAACAAGGACTTATCGACAATCAAGAAAATGATAGCAACTACCACCGCAGAAAGAATACCGCCTACAAAGCCTTCAACCGTTTTATTCGGTGAAACCTTCGGCAATAATTTTCTCCGACCAATCTGACGACCGATTAAGTAGGCACCAATGTCTGTTGCCCAGACTAAACAGAGGGCAAAGAAGACTTTATTGAGCCCAGCCATACGAGCCAGTATCAAACTATGAAAGCCGATACCAACATAGAAACTTGATGCAATTGGAAAGACCACATCTGAATAGTTGTAATGACCGATATTAAAAACCGTCGAACCAAGCAGTAAAAATACTACAATGGCGTAGGCTGTGTAATTTCCATCCGTCGGTAAAAATGTCAGATAATTCTGGAGCGGAAGAGCCAAGACTAAACTGGCCAACATAGCTAAGACACCCTCGATAGAATTTGGTGCTAGGCGATGCATTTTAATCAATTCAGCCGTGGCAATGATGGCTAACAGGCCTACAAAAAATTGAAATGCCATCCCACCAGCCAACAAAAAGGGAATGAAAATAGCTAGAGCAATGCCGCCAAATATCACTCGTTTCTGTAAATCGTTTGTCATACCTTCTCCTTATACACCGCCAAAACGTCTGTGGCGACGGTTGTATTCTTTAATCGCTAATTTAAGTGCTTCTCCATCAAAATCAGGCCAAGCAATATCTGTAAAGTACAGCTCGCTGTAGGCTGTTTGCCACGGCAGGAAGTTGCTAAGACGAAGTTCACCACTTGTACGGATAACTAGATCGGGATCGCGTAACGTTGGTGATAAGGTTCCTGTATAGAGGTAATCCGCTATTAATTTCTCGTCAATATCTCCAGGATTAAACTTGGCATCCAAGACATCTTGCGCAATAGCCTTGACTGCGCGAGTCACCTCATCACGACCGCCATAGTTAAGAGCGAAATTGAGAATCAAACCAGTGTTACTCTTTGTCTTTTGTTCGGCTTTATAAAGCGCATTGAGAGTCGGGACAGGAAGTTTTGAATGGTCACCAATCATCTGAATTTTGACATTATTGGCATGGAGTTCAGGAACATACTTATCATAAAACTCCACAGGTAGATTCATGATAAACTTCACTTCTTTTTCCGGTCGAGACCAGTTTTCTGTAGAAAAGGCATAGACAGTTAACACCTTTACTCCCAAATCAGAAGCCGTCTTGGTAACCTTTTGCAGTGCATCCATACCAGCCTTATGCCCCATAATACGTGGCTGCATCCGCTTTTTCGCCCAACGGCCATTGCCATCCATAATCACAGCGATATGCTTAGGGACTTCAATTGCTGTTTCAATGCTTTCTTTCTTTTTAAAATTAAATTTAAACATGGTATTTTCCTTATTGTATAATCGTTTCATTATACCATATTTTTACCTAGGATAGCAAAAATCAGGCAGGGCTAAAACAAGAGAAAACCAAGGTTTCCCTCGGTTTTTCATCCTTATTCTTCAATTGCAGCTTCTGGAGTTGCTTCTGTCGTTTCAACTGCCACTTCTTCAACAACTGCCGATGTAGTATCTGAACTTGCTACACGATTACGAATAGCACCACGTTCAAATGTCAAGTAAACACCATCAACATCGAGAACAACCTTTTTATCATCGATTTCATCGACAATACCAAATAGCCCACCAATGGTCACAATTTCATCACCTTTTTTAATTTGGCTCAGAGCTTCTTGGCGTTGCTTTTGTTGTTTACGTTGCGAATAGAACATAAAACCAATCATGGCAACCATGACAAGCGGCAAAAATAAACCTTCCATTAGGACACCTCATTCATTTTAATAGTTTTGATTATACTAAAATTTTCCACCGTTAGCAAAGAGAAGACCCAATCTCGCAGCCTTTTCAACCAAAAATCAGTAAGAGTAAGTATCAACTATACCTTGATATAGCTGTACGAAACCAATTATTGAAATAATCAGCAAAACCACTCCAATAACCAATAGAACACTCCTCCCTTTTTTGGAAACTTGATTAGGCAGTCCATATCCTAAGGCAAATCCTGACAGCGGAAAAATCCATAGTCCTGTGAATTGAAAAAGTAAAGGTAATAAAAGAGCAACCAGTAAACAGATATAGCGATGAGTTTTATTTTCCAAACGAGGAAGTGACCAACCAACTGAGAAGGTGACAAAACTGATAAAAGCCGTCATTACAAACAGGATTAGTCCAAAAGCCAGTAAAAATAGCATGCTCTTCTCCTATTCTCTAATGCATGTGAAAAAGTGGTCTATTAGTTACTCCATACACTCTCAAGGATGTTGGTCTGTTCACGACCTGGTCCAAC
The DNA here is from genome assembly GCF_016743335.1 of Streptococcus suis. Lineage (GTDB taxonomy): Bacteria > Bacillota > Bacilli > Lactobacillales > Streptococcaceae > Streptococcus > Streptococcus suis_Y. The sequence continues at coordinate 40,914 of NZ_WCJE01000002.1, forward strand.
TGAGAAGGTTGAGATACGAACGCCTACCAATTCGCTGATACGACGAACATAGTTGCGAGCCGCTTCTGGCAATTCATCCAGGCTACGTACACCTGTGATGTCTTCAGACCAACCTGGCATTTCTTCGTAGATTGGTTTACAACGTTTGAGTTGCTCCAAACTTGCAGGATAATGGTCAATCCGCTCACCATCCAAGTCATAAGCCACGCAGATTTTCAAGGTCTCAAGACCTGACAAGACGTCAATCGAGTTGAGGGACAAGTTGGTAATACCAGATACACGGCGGCTGTGACGCATAACAACCGAGTCAAACCAACCAACACGACGTGGACGACCTGTTGTCGTACCGTATTCTTTACCGATTTCGCGGATACGGTCTCCGATTTCATCGTGCAATTCAGTTGGGAATGGTCCATCACCAACACGGCTAGTATAGGCCTTACATACACCAACAACCTTGTCAATCTTGCTTGGGCCGACACCGCTACCGATGGTCACACCACCAGCAACTGGGTTTGAAGACGTAACGAATGGATAGGTCCCTTGGTCAATATCCAACATAACCCCTTGCGCACCTTCAAACAAGACACGTTTACCTTGGTCGAGGGCATCATTCAAGATAACAGAGGTGTCTGTTACATATTTCTTGATTTCCTGACCATAAGCGTAGTATTCTTCAAAGATTTCGTCAAACTCGATTGGCGTTGACTCGTACATTTTCTCAAACAAACGGTTTTTCTCAGCCAGGTTTGTTTTCAAGCGCTCTGCAAAAATATCCTTGTCCAAGAGGTCTGCGATACGGATACCAACACGTGCAGCCTTGTCCATGTAAGCTGGACCGATACCCTTGTTGGTTGTACCAATCTTGTTCTCACCTTTGGATTCTTCCTGCAATTGGTCCAATTTGATATGGTAAGGCAAGATGACGTGTGCGCGGTCTGAAATACGCAAATTATCTGTTGTCACACCTGAATCATGGAGGTAGTTGATTTCCTTCACCAAAGATTTTGGATTGACAACTACGCCATTTCCGATAACCGAAATCTTTTCTGGGAAGAAAATTCCAGACGGAATCAAGTGCAACTTATACTTGGTACCGTCGATAACGATAGTATGTCCTGCATTATCTCCACCTTGATAGCGCGCGATTACTTCAGCATTAGCAGACAAGAAGTCTGTAATTTTACCCTTACCTTCGTCGCCCCATTGGGTTCCTACAACAACTACTGATGTCATATTCACTCTTTCTCTGAACTGGCTGACCAGCCCAGCCTTTCTTCTACTTCTGGCAGGAATCTCACCTGCAAGTTTCGTTTTACAATCCATTCTACCAAAAAACGAACATTTTTTCAAGAAATTCCAATATCTTCGTTTATGTCGGATATTGTTTCTTGTTTCATTATTTTCAATCTCAAAATACGAACAAATGCTTGTCCAGAACATTTTTAAAGTTGTTTTTAACAGAAATTCCCGAAGCCTCCTCATCCTTTCCTTATTACCATCTTCATTTTTTCTTTCAAAACGTAGCAGAAATTTGTATTTGTTTTATAAACTAGATAAAATTGGTGTAAGACACTATCAGAAATTGGACGAATTGCTTATGTTACAGAAATTATCCTCAAACAGCCCCATCCTCCAAGCCACCTTTGGTTTGGAACGGGAATCCTTACGGATGAATAACAACAACCGCGTGGCTCAGACGCCCCACCCTGAAAAATTGGGCTCACGCAGTTTTCACCCCTATATCCAGACAGACTACAGCGAGCCTCAGCTAGAGTTGATTACGCCTGTGGCTCATTCGACCAAGGAAGCCCGCCGTTTTCTTGGAGCCATTACGGATGTCGCTGTTCGCTCTATGAACAAAAGCGAATATCTTTGGCCCCTGTCCATGCCGCCTGTTATCTCAGAAGATGAGATTCAGATTGCCCAGCTGGAGAGCAACTACGAGTACCAATACCGTGTCGGCTTGGCAGACCGCTATGGCAAGCTCCTCCAATCCATGTCTGGCATTCATTTTAATTTTGAACTAGGAAAGGACCTGACCCAGCAACTCTTTGCAGTCAGTGGGTATGACGACCTTACCAGCTTTAAAAACGCCCTCTATCTCAAGCTAGCTCAGAACTTCTTACGCTACCGTTGGCTCTTGACCTACCTCTACGGAGCTAGCAGCCTGGCTGAGAAGGGATTTTTGACCGATGAGATTGGTTGTGTGCGGTCCATTCGCAATTCCAACTACGGCTATGTCAACGCCCCCGATGTCCATATCTCCTTCTCTTCTTTGGAGCAATATGTAACCGACATCGAAGAGGCAGTGGCTAGCGGTCAGCTATCTGCTGAAAAGGAATTTTACTCCGCTGTCCGCCTCCGTGGTGCCAAGACCAGCCGAGACTTTTTGACCAAAGGTATCACTTACTTAGAGTTCCGCAACTTCGACCTCAACCCCTTTGAGCCACTGGCTATTAGCCAAGAAACGCTGGACACCACCCACCTTTTTGCCCTAGCACTGCTCTGGCTTGATGATATGGACCAAGTAGATGAAGAGTTGGCTCAGGCAGCAGACCTCAACAACCGCATCGCCCTCAGCCACCCCCACACTCCCCTACCAGCAGAGGCAGACGCTAGCCCTATCCTGACTGCCATGACAGAAATTGTCACCCACTTTGGACTGGACGACTACTACAGCCAGCTCATCGCTCAAGTGGAGGCGGCTCTTCAAGACCCTCGCTTGACCCTTTCTGGAAAAATAGCAGAGCAGGTTGAAAACGGGTCTTTGGAAAGATTTGGCCAGCAACAAGGACGTGCCTTCCATGACTATGCTTGGACAGCCCCTTACGCCCTCAAGGGCTATGAAAACATGGAACTCTCCACCCAGATGATTCTCTTTGATGCCATTCAGCTGGGCTTGAATGTGGAGATTTTAGACGAGGAAGACCAGTTTCTCAAACTCTGGCATGGTGACCATGTTGAGTACATCAAAAATGGGAACATGACCTCCAAGGACAACTACGTCATTCCTCTCGCCATGGCCAACAAGGTTGTAACCAAGAAGATTTTGGACCAGGCTGGTTTTCCAGTACCTGCGGGAGCGGAATTTGCTAACAAGGAAGATGCCCTGCGGTATTACGGGCAGGTAGCCAGCTCTGCTATTGTTGTCAAACCAAAATCCACCAACTTCGGCCTCGGCATTTCTATCTTTCAAGAACCAGCCAGCCTTGTGGACTATGAAAAAGCCCTGGACATCGCCTTTTCGGAAGATAGCCATGTGCTTGTGGAGGAATTCGTAGCGGGGACCGAGTACCGCTTCTTCGTCCTGGACGGCAAATGCGAGGCTGTCCTGCTCCGCGTCGCAGCCAATGTCGTGGGGGACGGTAGCTCAACCATCCGTGAATTGGTGGACCAAAAAAACCAAGATCCACTGCGAGGGCGTGACCACCGTTCACCGCTTGAAATCATTAACTTGGGCGACATCGAACTGCTTATGTTGGAGCAACAGGGCTACACGCCTGATACAGTTTTGCCAGAGGGCGTTCAAGCATTTCTGCGTGGCAATTCTAATATCTCAACAGGTGGCGACTCCATCGATATGACCGACCAGATGGACGAGTCCTACAAGCAACTGGCCGCTGATATGGCGACTGCTATGGGAGCTTGGACTTGCGGTGTGGACTTGATTATCCCCGACCGCACCAAGCCAGCCAGTAAGGACGAGCCCAACTGCACCTGTATCGAGCTCAACTTCAACCCTGCCATGTACCTGCACACCTATACCTACGCAGGACCTGGGCAGAGCATTACACCGAAAATCTTGCGGAAGTTGTTTAAGGAAATATAATAACAAAGAGGCTGGGTAAAAAGTCCAGCCTCACTTCTCAGAGTTCGTGTCAACATCTCAGCGCAGTGGTTGATTGGCAGATTTGTTCGTATTTCATACTCCAAATCTGACCTAATCAACTGTGCGGGGGTGAGAAGACGAACTCTTTTTTGACCAATTGAGTTCTTTCTCACTCCCATTTTTTATATCTGTAAAAAACCTTCCCGTGGTTCTACCTTGAGCACCTGACAGACCTCGTACAAGTCTTTATCGCTCAAACCAGGGTATTGTTTGATAGACATGGTTTGCAGGTGGATTTTTGCAGCCTTGTCAACCGTTTCAATCAAGCCAAAACAATCTTGAAAATCTTTTCCAGTCGCTAAAATACCATGATAGGCCCAGACAACAATGCGGCAATGCTCCAGCTTTTCTACACTATGCTGAGCGATTGCCAGCGTTCCCGGCAATTCCCACGGTAAAATGCCAACGCCGTCTGGGAATACAACTATGCTCTCCGTCAACACTCTCCACAAAGGCAAGGTATATTCTTTATCATCCGGTGGAGATACCAGTGAGTAGGCCGTGGCATTGGGAGCATGATTGTGGACAACCACGCGATGAGACGGATCAACGGATAGCCGTTTTGCATGGGCTAACAAGTGCATATATAACTCACTGGTCGGACGTTTTTCTTCTTCAAACCCCCATAACACTTGATAGCCTGCTTCTGTCACCCGAATGACACCTGTATCGCGTTCTACATGATCTCTCAAAGTCCTAAAATGACTACCTGATGCAGTAATCAAAACATACTGACCAATCATTTCTGGAGGAATATCGGACAGCTCGACTTCTTTTTTTACAGCATAGGTCTTCAGATACTCCCTGTCCTCTTCCGGTAAAATGTAACTGACATTTCCCCCGTTATATTCATCCCAACCATGCAACCACATATCATAGGTCAGCTGACACAGCTCCTGCATGGATTGCGAATCTTTAAATTCTTTCATGTCCTTACTCCTTTCCTTTTCACAAATAAAAGATAGGGGTTCCCCTATCTTTTATTCAAAACCTTCGTCTTGTTTTTCTTGATTCCAGATAGGTCTTCTATGAATCAAATCGTCTATATCTCCGATTCGATGACCTTTTGAATAATAGCCATCCAAGATACCAAGTTTTTGGAAAACGGTTTGCTTGTAAGCAATTTCTGCGTTCCATTCAACCGTATCAAGAATTTGGAGAGCCTTGTTCAAAGCCTCCTCACCATCTGCTCCCGGAGTCAAAATCAAGACCCCGTGACTATCCAAAAGATACTCTTTTGGCAACTTACCATCCGTTGATAACAATTCCTGCCGAACAATTTCTGCCAATTCTGGAGTGGTATTCGGTGCAAAATCCAACACCTTAATATACTCGACCTTTTGAGTTGATTCTGTCAGGTTGGGCATATCTAAATGACTGGTTGCCCAAAACATAGCATTGGGAGCGTGGGCATGGAAAACACATTTGATTTCAGGATTTGTCCGGTAACATGCAAAGTGCATATTGATTTCACGCGTCACTTTCCCTTCACCAGCCACCACTTCCTCGGTGTCATAATCTACAACCAAGACTTGCGAAGGACTGATTTTTCCATGATAAGCTTCTGACATCATAGACGGTGTCATAATGATGTATTCTTTACCGTTTTTATCTTGCGTTTTGAAGGAAAAATTCCCTCCAGCCGTATTGGTATTTTTACGATAATAGGTCAGATGCACGGCATCAGCCAATGCCTTCCTCTCTTCCGAAAATAGAATTTTTCCACTCGCCATATGCTTACTCGCCTTTCTTTTTCCCTTCCCTCAAGGCAGCATAAATCTTTTCTGCTGTTTCACGTTTTTCTTTCTGGCTATCGTCGTATTCTTTGAACAAGACATCATAGCCGTTTCGATAAACTAGAAAGCTAATTCCAATTGCTAGCAAGTTAAAGGCATATACTCCTGTGTTTAACCCTAGCAGAAAGAGAACAACTGCCACTAATAATAATGTTAGCCAATATGCTTTTTTAGTTTTCATAACGTTTTGACGGTACTTCTTGTGCTGTCATTGTCTTATACAACCAAACAAAGAGTGCTAGGAAGAGAACCGCCCCTCCAATACCGAGTATATTACCATTGAACGCTTCCGCAAACAAGATACGGAGTTCTGGTGCTTCAATAGTGGACCAAGTAATCAACTGACCTTTTTCTACCTCAACTGCACCAGTTGAATTTGCTAAGCCTGTCAAAATAGGAGCAAAATACGTTGCACTGTAAAGGTAGAGTGGAAGGTAGATGACACCGAGGATCATCATACGTGCCAAGTTACCACCTGTAAGCAAGAGGCCTCCTACTGCAATAGAGTAGTTCAATACCCCTGCGATTGGCAATACGGTATTTCCTGGCAAGATGAGAGAGTAACCGATGAAGATTGGCACCATGAGGATAAGAGTTACCCATACTTCTGAACGCCCTGCCAACAATGGCCAGTCCATACCAATATAAACTTCACGGTCGTTGAAGCGTTTTTTCATAAACTCTGACATAGCATCAGCTAATGGAGAAAGGGACTGCATAAAGAGCTTACTTACCATTGGGAAGAGGGCCATGGCAGTAGCAACTTGAATACCCAAGTTCAATGAATTTGAAACGGTGTAGGCACCTGCAAAACCTAGGCAGACACCAATGATGAAGCCCATTACTGAGTTTTCAGAGAAGATACCGATTTTCTTACGAAGAGCATCTGTATCAGCTTTTTTATTCAAGAATGGTACTTTATCCATCAATTTGTTCACTGGCAACATGAAGACAGCAGATAGGTTCATACAGTGGGTAACCGTTACCATTGGAATACCTGTCAGGTCTTCAATGTGTTTTTGGAACATATCTCCCATTTTCAATTCTAAAATAACCTGAATAGCTGCCACCAAGAAGCCAGCCCATAAATGACCACTCACATAATATACCAAGTAACCAGTCAAGGCTTTCCCCCAAACGTTCCACATATCCACGTTCAAGGTCTTTGTCCAATTCAAACTAAGCATCAACACGTTGATAGCAATTTGAACAGCAAAGAAGGTGAAAGCAAAGGTCCAAGACCATACAATACTAGCTGCACCAGTCCATCCCAAGTCAAGTGCTGGAAGGGAGATGCCTGTATTCAAAGCTAAGGCTTCAGAAGCTGGTGATACGGCATTGGACATGAAACCAATAATCATCCCCATACCTGTGAAGGCTACCCCCAATGTAATGGCGGAGATGAAAGCTTTTTTAAATTTCATCCCTACCAACAAGCCCAGTACAAGAATAATGAGCGGAACAAAGATTGCGGATCCTAAATTCAATATCCATTGAATGATATCTTGAAAGACTCCCATTGTCATTCTCCTTTATAATGTATTTTGATTGATTCCTTATTTTTTAGTTGCCTCTACGATTTCTTCGTAAACGCTATCGACACCCATGCCTGTCAAGAATGGTACACCTGGAAAAACAGATACTCCAAGACGTTCTGCTTCTTCCAAAACCTCTGTTTCTGGCTTGGCGATATAGACGTAGATACTTGCCTGTGGCAATTCGTTTAAAATTGACTTATAATCAACTGCTTCTACTGGATAACTAATGTTGTCATCTTCAAAACGAGTTTTTATTTTCTCTGCAATGGTTGTACTGGTTGCAACACCACTACCGCACGCTACAATTAGTTTTCTTGCCATAAGGCTGTCTCCTTTATAAATAATGATTTAGTAATTGATACATATCCAAAGGCGTTTCCGCTTGAATAAATTGGTGAGTAAATGCTTCCTGCGAAAATATATCCATGAGTGCCGCCAACAGCCCAACCTGTCCTTTTGGATCCTTAATGCCTAGGAACAAGAAATACTGACAGGTCATCTCAGAATTATCTCCCATTTGCAACATATTTATCGGTTGGCTGTTTTTGACAACATAGATAAATGGTCGCTCGATAACATGAGGGTCTGTATGCGGTATTGCAATGTTAACATGACGTGTCTTGAGGCCTGTAGGAAATTCTCGCTCCCTTTCTAACAAAGCCTCAAGGTACTGATCTGTAACGTATCCTTTTTCTTTTAACTCCTTTCCAATTAATTGAAACAGGTCAGTATGCTCGGAAACATTACAATCCAATCGAATCAAATCAGCTTGCAACATATCTTTATACATTTTTTCACCTCTTTTTTGTTAACTTTTTGTTAATCTTTTGTTATAATATGATTATAAACCATTTATTTATCGTTGTCAACGCTTTCAGTTAAAATTTTGTGTCTTTTTGTTAATCATTTGTTACACAAAATGGTTTTTATCTCCCTTTGACTTATGATATGATAGAAAGAATAAGGGGAACTATCCTATATAGAAAGGAAACAATAGTATGAAAGCTAATCGGCAAAAGGAAATCTTAGACATCACCGACCGAGCCGAAATCATTTCTTATTCAGACCTCGCCCAAGAACTTGGTGTTTCTATCATGACCATTCGGCGAGATATCAATGAATTAGAAAAACAACAAAAAATCATCAAAGAGCACGGTGGTGTACGTAAAGTGGCCCGTGTCAAACCGACCTATGAAAAATTAACACTGAACACTAAGGAAAAAGAAGAAATCGCGGTAACTGCTAATGCGATGATTCGTCCTGATAGCGTCATCTATCTGGGAGCAGGGACGACCATTCTTTCCTTGGCCAAACACTTGCGAAACGACCACAAACACATTATCACCAATAGCCTGATTACGTTTAACTGGCTCATTGATCATCACTTTAAAAATGTCCATTTGACAGGAGGAGAATTCTACCCTAAAACAGCTGAATTCCATGGCCTACACGCAGAAAAACTCATTCAAAACTTTTCAATCGATTATGCTTTTTTGGCAACCAATGGTGTTTCTGAAAACAATATGACTACTTTTTCTCCCTCAGCTGGACGCTTGCAAACTGAAGTCATGAAACAAACAAAAGAAACCTACTTGGTCATCGACCACACCAAATTTGGAAAGAGTGATTCCTACATTTTTGGTAAGTTGGATCAATTAACCGCCATTATTACCGATAAAGGTGTCAGCTCTGCTACCAAGGAGCACTACGAAGCATATACACCGATTATTTCTTAGTTTAACTAGAAAGGATTTCCCCTATGGTTCTCATCGTTACCTTAAATCCCTCTGTTGACCTGCTTTATTTTGAACCGCAATTTACACTTGGCAAACACAATCGTTTCAACCCTTCTACCATTATGGCTGCGGGCAAAGGAATCAACTGTTCCCGTGCCCTTTCGCATCTGGGAATCAACGCAACTTCACTGGCTCTGGTAGGTGGAAAAACAGGTGACTTTTTCAAGCAACATTTGGAAGCGGAAACGTTCCACTCTCTCTATATTCCTGTAGAAGATGAAACCAGACACTCCATTACAATCATGCACAACCAAGGGACCCATACAGAAATTGTAGAAGCTGGTCCAAAAGTTAGCTCAGAATTGAAAACGACCATTTTCAACCGAATCTTAGACATTGCCAAACAAGAAAAACCTTCCATTATCTCCCTTAACGGCTCTGTTCATTCTGATGACCCTTCTTTTTATGATGAACTCATCCAGTTACTCCGAGAGGACTTGGATTTTCCTATTACCATTGTGACTGATTTTTCACGTCAGGCCTTGTACAACGTTGTCCACAAAGCCCCCTACAAGCCTGACTTCATCAAGCCGAACATTCATGAGTTTTCCGAGTTGGTTGGTCAGGAATTGTCTTCAAAAGAAGAAGTTCTTACCCACCTACAGACCAACCCGTCACCTATTCCCTACACGCTGGTATCCTGCGGTGGTCAAGGTGCAATTGCTCAATTCAATGGCCAACTCTACGATGTAACTGCTCCTACGATTGACTTGGTAAATCCAACGGGATCTGGTGATGCTTCTGTCGCTGGAGCGATATACGCATTTGCTAACAAGCTAGACGATGAAAGCATTATTCGTTATGCTATCGCTAGCGGAACAGCCAATGCCATGGAAAACGGAGTGGGGGTAGCACCAAAAGAAATCGTGCAACGTTTACTAGATCAAGTCACCATTCGTCCCATTACACATGACAACTAACCTCGGAATAAGCCGAGGTTTTCTTTTTCAAAAAACCTCTCCCTTTCCCCATTTTCCCCACTTGTGCTATAATAATCCTTATGGATAAAATTATTAAGACACTATCAAAAAGCGGGCATTTCCGTGCCTTTGTGCTAGACAGCACAGAAACCGTAAAAACGGCTCAAGAAAAACACGACACTATGGCGTCGTCCACCGTTGCTCTAGGCCGCACCCTCATCGCCAATCAGATCTTGGCTGCCAATGAAAAAGGCGACACCAAGATCACCCTGAAAATCTTGGCCAGCGGTGCTGTTGGGGCTATCATCTCCGTTGCTAATACCAAAGGTCAGGTCAAGGGCTACATTCAAAATCCAGACTTGGACTACAAACGGACCTCAACTGGCGAAGTCATCGTTGGACCTCTTGTAGGCAATGGGCAATTCCTGGTTATCACAGACTACGGAACAGGTCATCCTTACAACTCCATGACGCCATTGATTTCTGGTGAAATCGGTGAAGACTTTGCCTACTTCCTAACAGACAGCCAGCAGACACCTTCTGCGGTGGGACTGAACGTGTTATTAGACGAAGAAGATAAAGTCAAGGTTGCTGGCGGATTCTTACTACAAGTTCTTCCAGGTGCGACTGAGGCTGAAATTGCCCGTTTCGAGAAACGCATCCAGGAAATGCCTGCCATTTCAAGCTTGCTGGCTTCTGAAAACCACATAGAAGCTCTGCTATCCGCCATTTATGGCGACGACGACTTCAAACGCCTGTCAGAAGAGGAAATCGGCTTTGTCTGCGACTGCTCTAAGGACCGCTTCCTCGATGCTCTAGCTAGCCTGCCAAAAGCGGACCTGCAAGAGATGAAAGAGGAGGACAAGGGCGTGGACATCACCTGTCAATTCTGCCAGACCCATTACCACTTTGACGAAAACGATTTGGAGGAACTCATCAATGGCTAATCTCAACACCCCTTTCATGATTGGTGATGTGGAAATCCCCAATCGCTGCGTGCTGGCCCCAATGGCTGGCGTGACCAACTCGGCCTTCCGCACCATTGCCAAGGAAATGGGAGCAGGTCTGGTCGTTATGGAAATGATTTCTGAAAAAGGCCTTCTCTACAACAACGAGAAGACCCTCCATATGCTCCATATCGACGACAACGAATACCCTATGTCCATCCAGCTTTTCGGTGGCGATGCCGAAGGACTAAAACGGGCTGCTGACTTCATCCAAACCAACACCAAGGCTAATATCGTAGATATTAACATGGGCTGCCCTGTTAACAAGGTCGTTAAAAACGAAGCTGGTGCCAAGTGGCTCAAGGACCCCGACAAGATTTACCACATCATCAAGGAAGTGACCTCAGTCCTCAATATTCCCTTGACTGTTAAAATGCGGACCGGTTGGAACAATACCGACCTGGCGGTCGAAAATGCCCTGGCCGCAGAAAGTGCCGGTGTGTCTGCCCTGGCCATGCACGGACGGACCCGCGAGCAGATGTACACAGGAACGGTTGACCTAGAAACCTTGACCAAGGTGGCTGGCAGCCTGACCAAGATTCCTTTCATCGCAAATGGTGACATCCACACTGTAGAAGATGCCCGCCAACGAATCGAGGAAGTCGGAGCTGATGCCGTCATGGTCGGACGGACTGCTATGGGAAATCCTTACATCTTCAACCAAATCAACCACTATCTTGAAACAGGAGAAGTCTTACCTGACCTTTCTTTTGAAGATAAACTTAGCGTCGCCTTCGATCACTTGACCCGCCTAACCAATCTCAAAGGCGAATCCATTGCCGTTCGCGAATTCCGTGGCCTTGCTCCCCACTATCTTCGTGGCTCAGCAGGTGCTGCCAAGATCCGTGGAGCCGTTGCCCGAGCAGAGACTATCGAGCAGGTCCAAGAACTCTTTGACCAAGCACGAGAAGCCTATCAAGAACGGATTGCTAAATAAGATAAACTGGCAGGTTAAAACTCGCTAACAATGAAACAGAAAAACGCATAAAGCCAAGATGATAACTTGATTTTATGCGTTTTTTCTGTATGAGCACATTATTCCTGCTCAGCAAAAAAGTCAACAAAGGCAGGAGCAATGTAATCCTGGTATTGTTGAGGATGTTCACGAATGAGGGTTGCTGAAATACCAAATTTTCTAGGACTGAAATGCGCTTGATAGCCTCGACTGTGCAGTTCCTGAGCGTATTCTTCCTCAGACACATAGAAAACTGGTACTTGATGTTCTGACAAGTCCAACAAAGCAAGCAAGCGGTCTAGCCAAAGGTCCCAACCATCTGGATAGGGAGGCAAGTCCGTTTCATCCAGGGCACGAACTTCGACAAAATCATCTTCCTTAAACTGCTCTTGAGCAAATTGAAATCGTTTGGTCAGGTCTAAACCTATCCTATCCCCACGATCCCTATCATAGCCTGAAACCACCACACAAACCTGACCACAGGCCAACTTTGCTCGCTCGATCAAATCCAAATGTCCCTTGTGCATGGGAGCAAAGGTTCCGAAAACAACAGCTATGGTTTGATTCATAGATTTCCTTTCTAATCGTTAAAGAGGCGAGCAAGCTCACCTCTCCAACTATTTCATGCGTTTTTCAAAACGGAAGAATAATTCTGCATCTGGAAAGGATAGCAACACAAGCACTCCTTATCCCTTTACCACATCAAACTTGAGCTCTTCACCCTTGACCCCAACCTTCAAGGTCGAACTAGTAGTCAAGTCACCACGGAGCAACATCTCTGCTAATGGATCTTCCAACTTGGTCTGCAAGAGTCTACGAAGAGGACGAGCCCCCATTTCTGGGTCATAACCTTGTTTAGCAAATAACTTAAGGGCTGACGGTTGCAGTTTAAGAGTAATTCCTTTCTCAGCTGTTACAGCCAACAAAGGTTTAATCATGACCTTGACAACATCCTGCATATGAGTTTCCGTTAGGCTATGGAAGACAACTTTCTCGTCAATACGGTTGATAAATTCTGGACGATAGGCTTTTTTCAATTCCTCAAAAATGCGTTTCTCCACTTCCTTGTGGTCCTTAGATAAATCAAGGGCACCAAAACCAACTGTCTTATCATCACGAAGGGCTGTTGCTCCAAGGTTTGACGTCATGATAATAATGGTATTTGAGAAATCAACCTTACGTCCCTTACTGTCCGTCAGAACACCATCATCCAAGACCTGCAAGAGAACATTGAAAATATCTGGATGAGCCTTTTCAACCTCATCAAAAAGAAGAACAGAATAAGGTTTGTTACGAACTTTTTCCGTCAATTCGCCACCTTCTTCATAGCCCACGTAGCCTGGAGGCGCTCCATTGAGACGGCTGGCCGCAAATTTCTCCATATACTCAGACATATCAAAACGGATAAGAGCAGATTCATCATCAAAGAGAACCTCTGCCAAGGCTTTAGCAAGCTCTGTCTTACCGACACCAGTTGGTCCCAAGAACATAAAGGAACCAATCGGTCTGCGACCTGTACGAATCCCTGACTGATTACGGCGAATAGCTCTGCTAACTGCAGAAATAGCTTCTTCCTGCCCAATCACACGCTTGTGCAATTCTGCTTCCAGATTCAGATACTTCTTAGTATCTGATTGGCTAAGCTTGGCTACTGGGATACCTGACAAGCGACTAAGTGTTTCTAAAACATCTTCTTCTGTTACTTCAAGGTCATAGTTTTGACTAGCCTCGGCATCTTCTTTCGTTTTAATCAACAGCTTGCTGACAGTCTTATATTTTTTATCCATCAAGGCCTTGTCTATGCTCGTCAGTCCTGTTTCCTCAGCCTGCCCTTTCACTCGATTTTGTACCGTTGCACTGGCTTCATCCAGCAGATCAATGGCTGAATCTGGCAGGTTTTTACTGGTCAAATACCGCTTAGCGTAGGTTACAGCAACCTCTACAGCCCTATCTCCAATACGGACCCTATGGTATTTCTCAAAAGTCCCTTTTAGACCAGACAAAATGGCAATGCTATCTTCCACAGTCGGCTCTTCAATGGTCACTTTGGCAAAACGACGAACCAGGGCTGCGTCTTTCTCAATATGCTTTTGGTACTCTGTCTGAGTCGTCGCTCCGACCGTACGGAGGGTGCCACGAGCAAGAGCTGGTTTGAGGATATTGGCTGCATCCAAGGTTGAATCAATCCCTGAGCCAGAACCCATAATGGTATGCAACTCATCGATGAAAAGGATGACCTGACCATCTTCCTCGATGTCGTTGATGATATTATTCATCCGCTCTTCGAAATCACCACGGAAACGAGTTCCAGCGATAACGTTCATCAAGTCAAATTCCAAAACCCGCATCTTAGCCAAGCTGACAGGGACATCACCTGCAGCAACACGTTGAGCAAGACCCAAAGCAAGCGCAGTTTTTCCGACACCAGCATCACCAACTAGAACTGGGTTATTCTTAGTTTTACGTGATAGAATTTGGATCATCCGTGCAATCTCAGCGTCTCGACCGATGACAGGTTCAATCTTCCCTTCACGCGCCAAAGCTGTCAAATCACGAGTGTAGTCTTCTAATCCACCACTTTGAGGCGCTGGGGGCATTCCCATCATCTGTCCCATATTGGCAGGTTTGGCTTTGCCACCCTTCATCACACTGCGGATAGCTTTAAGGTCCTCTTTGGTAAATCCCGCACGTGCCTCCAAGTTTTTACGCAAATCCAAGAAACGAAACTTATCATCTGAGTCTTCAAAACAAAAACCTACCTTGTCCAAAATCTGACTAGCTGTTGACCGCTTGTCCAACAACATAGCCATAAACAAATGTTCCGTTCCCAGCTCCTTAGCCTTGACGACTTCTGCAATTTTCTTGGCAAAACTAGCCGTTTCATCCAAACGTTTAGAAGATGGTAAAATACGAAAACTATCCAACTCTTCACGATAGACCTTGTCGGTCACAACAAAAGTTGCATGTTCATAGTCAGAAATTGAAATAGGATATTCTGCCAAAACAGCGCCAGCGACTGTATCATGGTTGATAACGAAAGACAAGAGAACATGCCAGGTTTCCAAGTAATCACAGGCATAACGTTGAGCCACTAACTGGGCATCTTCAAAAACCCGCTGTAAACCAGTTGAAATTTTCATGAATTATTCCTCTTTCCTATCTAAACGTCGTAGTATTTGACGCATCATGCGTGCTCGAATGGTACTTGCATCTTTTCCTAATATTTCATCAGATCCTGTGGACAAAAAGAGATTGCCTTCTCGTTCTGTCATCAATCCTTCATCAAAAAGGAGCTGTAAAATATCCGCATAAACCGTCGCAGACAACTGCTCGCCCATATTGTTTAACAAATCATGGACCAGTTCGTGCTTATCCGAAAAGGTAATCCGCCCAATTCGGATATAACCACCACCACCACGCTTACTCTCAACAATATAGCCACGGCTGGCTGTAAAACGGGTTTTAATGACGTAGTTAATCTGACTTGGCACCACTTCAAACCGACTGGCCAATTCACTTCGACGCAACTCAGCTACACTGACTTGGTCCAAGATGGCTTTGATATGCTCTTCTATATAATCCGATGTATTCTTCATCGCCATAGTATCGCCTCTTTCTTTGACTATCTTTGACCATTATACCTTAAAATGACGAATTTTGAAAGCAAAAGCCTAGCAACTAGCGTAGCAGAATTTTGAAATCTGCTCTGCTTTATCCTATAATAAAAGAAAAAAACAGAAAGGACTAGGGCTTCCGTATTTAGTTGAACTGAATACGGGCTACGGACTGGACCAAAAAGATAAACGAGAACTAGTCGTCGTTCTGTTTCCTATTTTGTCTGTTTCCGCTTAACGCCCTTTATATCTTATACCATGAACTTTCAAGATTACATTCAAGACTTTACAAGTGTGACTGTGGAGCAGGCACAGAACCTTCTAGCCGCCAAAGAGGGGGCTGTTCTCTTCATCGGACGAGCAACCTGTCCTTACTGCAACCGCTTTGCACCAAAACTCCACAACGTCTACCAAGACAAGCAAGTGACCGTTCACTTCCTTGACTCCAGCCAAATCAGTTCAGAACTCCAGGCCCTCCGTGACCACTACCAAGTACCTACTGTACCTGGTCTCCTCGTCGCAAAAGCAAGCGGCGTCCAAGTCCGCTGCGATTCCAGCATGACCGAAGAAGAAATTGCGGCTTTTATTCAAGGCTAATGCTATACATTTCCTACCAAGCCAACACCTTCCACATATCTCATCACGGAAGACCAGTCGGCAACATCCATACCTATAGCAACCCCTACCACCAAGCCAATATCTATCTGCGACTAGATTTGGTTAATTTCGATTGCACCATAGCAGAGCAGCTCTTCCAGTCCCTACAGACTTCCTTAGGCGGAAAACCTCTTCAAGTTATGCTCTCCTCTGCAGAGCAGGAAAGAATCCATTTCCTTACCGCAGCTGGCTTTGTCTGCAAGCGGAAATGTTATGAGTTCGAAGTGACCAAGCAAGACTATCTCAGTCAAACAGGCACTTCCAACTTAAGCACAGTCCGCAAAGGCACCGCACCTTATCAAATAGCCTGTCAGCAACTTTTTGACCACTATCAAGCAGTTCATCAAGACATCAACCCGTGGACTGCCAGTCAAGAAGAATTCGAGAAGGACTTACCTGACCTGGTTTATACAGACTCAGAAAATTGTGCCTTCATAGAAAACAATGAAATTGCCTACGTTTGTGGAAAAGATAAACAAAGCTTTGGTTCCTTCATCCAAGCAGTTATTTGCCAACTATTTGAACAGTATGAGCAAATTAGCTTTGAGGCTGATGACTGCGATTCCATTGCTATGCGTCTAGCTAACCAATTCCAATTTTCAGACAAGCCCAGCTGGGATACCTACATTTTAGACAGATAGCAAAAAGCACCGACCACATGGCCGGTGCTTTTTAAGGAGATTATGAAAAATATTTAGGATTGATACTAGTATAACTCACTCAACCTGTTCAGGCATCAGCCTTAAGACCGATTTTACAAAAAAGAACTCCCTTTCGGAAGTTCTTGAATTGTCGAGTAGTCTATCAGTTTGCTTTTATAGTAGTTTGAATTAGGAAAAGGACAGTTTTAAGTTATAGTGTTAATAACCCACTCCTAAAATAACTTTAGAGTTCTCAAATTGACAAACTTAGATATATCCTGTTTCTAATTCACTCGACTATAGTAATCGCTTCAAAGGTTTGGGGAACCTTTGAAGGCTAGAGATAGTGCGAACCAAGTTCGCTTCAAAAGAGCCGTACAGCTTGTAAAGCAAGTCACATTCGTGAAGTACAGCTCTCAATATGAAAAGAACCCCCTTTCGGAAGTTCTTGACTATTCATTATTTACCAAGAGCTGCTGCCATTGTCGCTGCAACTTCTGCTTCAAAGTCGTTTGAAGCTTTCTCGATACCTTCGCCTACTTCGAAACGAGCAAATTCTACAACTGAAGCGTTCACTGAGTTCAAGTAAGCTTCAACTGTTTTGCTGTCGTCCATGATGTAAACTTGTGCAAGAAGTGTGTAAGCTTGGTCAACTTGAGTGTTGTCAAGCAAGAAGCGATCCATTTTACCTGGGATGATTTTGTCCCAGATTTTTTCTGGTTTGCCTTCTGCTGCTAATTCTGCTTTGATAGCTTCTTCAGCTGCTGCAATCACTTCGTCAGTCAATTGAGCTTTTGAACCGTATTTCAACAATGGCAATGCTGGTTTGTCAACCATTGCACGGCTTTCGTTGTCTTGTTCGATTTTGTGGTTGATTTGTGCCAACTCATCTTTAACGAATTGCTCGTCCAATTCAGTGTAAGAAAGAACAGTTGGTTTCATCGCAGCGATGTGCATTGAGATTTGTTTTGCAAGAGTCTCATCGCCACCGTCGATAACTGAGATAACACCGATACGGCCGCCGTTGTGTTGGTATGCACCAAATGCTTGAGCATCTGTTTTTTCAACCAAAGCAAAGCGACGGAATGAGATTTTCTCACCAATAGTTGCAGTTGCGTTTACGTATGCTTCTTCAAGAGTTTCACCTGAAGGCATAGCCAATTTAAGAGCTGCTTCGTTATCAGCTGGTTTACCTTCTGCAATTACTTTAGCAGTAGTGTTTACCAATTCAACGAATTGAGCGTTTTTCGCAACAAAGTCTGTTTCAGCGTTAACTTCAACAACTGCTGCTACGTTACCATCAACATAAACACCAGTCAAACCTTCAGCTGCTACACGGTCAGCTTTCTTAGCTGCCTTAGCCATACCTTTTTCGCGAAGCAATTCAATCGCTTTTTCGATATCACCTTCAGTTTCAACCAATGCTTTTTTAGCGTCCATAACGCCAGCACCTGATTTTTCACGCAATTCTTTAACGAGAGCTGCTGTAATTTCTGCCATGTCTATTCTCCTTGTTTGTATTTATAAAATAGAGGAGCGGGCTCAGCCCTGCCCCTCTAGGATTGTTTTTGTGTTTGATAAATGATGTAGAATGTACTCGGACTAAAAAGCTAGAATTTAGATATATCTAACGCTTTTCTTAATGTCTTCGTTACTTATTCAATTGTACTCAGGCTAAAATCTTAGTGAAAAAGATAAACTTCCTTGTATGCAAGCATATTGCGTCAGTTGCCTATTTTCGCTTTTGAGTTTTTATGTTCAAACTTTTACAGTCCACTGGACTGTAAAACTCATACAGATTTCTAAACGCCTTCGTTACTTATTTTCCTTCTACAACTTCAACCAATTCTTCGATTGATTCTGTAGATGCTGGCTCAGTTGCCAATTCAGCTTCAACTGCTGCTACGCTGTCTTCACCTTGGTTGCCTTCGATGATAGCGTCAGCCATTTTAGCTGTGATCAATTTAACAGCACGGATAGCGTCATCGTTAGCTGGGATGATTACATCGATATCATCTGGATCTGTGTTTGTGTCAACCATCGCTACAACTGGGATACCCAATTTCTTAGCTTCTTTAACAGCGATTTGCTCTTTGTGTGGGTCAACGACGAACATTACGTCTGGAATGCGTGGCATATCAGCGATACCGCCCAAGAATTTTTCAAGACGAGCACGTTGTTTGTTCAACAATGCTACTTCTTTCTTAGGAAGCACTTCAAAAGTTCCATCTTCTTCCATACGGTTGATTTCTTTCAAACGAGCGATACGTTTTTGGATTGTACCCCAGTTTGTAAGAGTTCCACCCAACCAACGGTGGTTGATGAAGTATTGACCAGCGCGGATAGCTTCGTCTTTAACAGCTTCAGCAGCTTGTTTTTTTGTACCTACGAACAAGATAACTGCGTCGTTTGCTGCAGCGTCACGGATGAATTCGTAAGCTTGGTCAGCCAATTTTACAGTTTGTTGCAAGTCGATAACGTGGATACCGTTACGCTCTGTGAAGATGTACTTAGCCATCTTAGGATTCCAGCGACGAGTTTGGTGACCGAAGTGTACACCAGCCTCAAGAAGTTGTTTCATTGAAATTACTGCCATGAGTATTTCTCCTTTTTGTTTTTTCTCCTCTCCCGAACTTCGACTTGCAGCCCAACCTTTCGGCAACAAGACCACAATTGGTCCGAGATGAGTATTTGTTGCACAGCAACTCTATTAGTATATCAGAATACCTGTCTATTTT
This sequence comes from Streptococcus suis, assembly GCF_016743335.1. Classification (GTDB taxonomy): domain Bacteria; phylum Bacillota; class Bacilli; order Lactobacillales; family Streptococcaceae; genus Streptococcus; species Streptococcus suis_Y. The sequence goes on from NZ_WCJE01000002.1 coordinate 60,468, forward strand.
CAAGCAAAATAGTAGAGAAATTCATGAAACTCTGCCATCAAATCCGATTCCTGATTTTATTCAAAGTAGGTTTCGGCAACCACCGCATAGGTCCCTGCAACAACATCCATTTTTTCTAACTGACCGTTAGCATTGATCCTGTAAAAACCTGCTGCTGGGGCTACATTAGGATCAGTCCCCTTCACATTTGGACTGCTGTGGTCTTCTCTAACCTCAATGTAAACCAATCCATCGGATGACTGAACATTTGTAACCACGTGTGATAGAAAATCATCTTTCGTAAAAAGTACGCCATATCTTGTAGCTGCATGCGCCTTGGCCCAGTTAGCAGCCTGTTCGATTGTCAAATTCTTGGTGTCTACAGAAGTATTGGTGGCAGTCACAGAACTGATTTCAGTTGCTACTGTTGAACTTCCACCGAGGACCAAGTTTTCAAAGAAAGCTTGTAATTCCTGGTTCTTAGTTGGTCGGAAATACAAACGCTTCTCTGGGTTGCCTTGATTTTGCTCGGTAATCCAAGCAATCAACTGACCATCTTTAATCGTAAAGAGATACAGATGAGCCAATTGTGATTTTGAAGCTTCAATATCCGAATAGATCCCAACTACTGCTGTTTTTCCTGCCTCTACTTGACCAGTTTCACTCCAAACTAGGTCAGGAGTTTCTCCTAGAAAATCAGGCGTCATTTGCTGCCCTGAGCCACTGAGAACACCTGAGGGCAAGGTCACACCAAAAAAGTCTCCCGTACGACTTGGGCTATAGGATACATAATTTTGGGGAGGCGAGAATGAAGATCCCCACTGGTCAACCACAAAATTCCTCAAAACCTCTGCCTTGCCAGCATCCCAAGGACCGACCTGACTACTTAAACTGCTGGACGTAGATGTTGTGGAACTTTTAGTTGATGTACTGGAACTAGTACTTGTCGAGCTAGAGCTAGCCCTTTCTTTAGATGAGGACACTGCCTCCTGCTTCTGATTTCCGCAAGCTGTTAACATACTTGCAAGAACCATCACAACAAAACTTGATGCGATCAAATTCCGCTTCATTTCCTATCTCCTTTTTCACACTAATCATCCACGCGGTAGAAGTTTTTTGACTAACGCCTCTAGCACTTATGGAGTTCTGGACATTTGCTTGTATTTACATTATCGACAAATGTTCATTTTCCACTTGACCAAATTCACTATTTAAGGTAGAATATTCTTTGTTATGGCGGTATAGCCAAGTGGTAAGGCACGGCTCTGCAAAAGCTTGATCGTCGGTTCAAATCCGTCTACCGCCTTTATTATAGGAATTTATCCGAATTTATACAAGTCAAAAGCCCGATTTTTCGGGCTTTTTTTGATTTTTCATTCGGTTAAATTCGGTTAAGTTTGGTAAAGTTGGTGGGCAAATGGTGGGCAAATTTCTATCTACAATCTAAAGGCGAAAAATATAAAAGAAATCGAAAAAAGTTTTTAAAAACACTTGACTACTGCTAAAAATAACGGTATAATAGATACATAAGGTAAGGGGAGGTTACCTTAGACAAGGAAACGAACAGAAAGGAGTACTAAATGTTTAGGTACTTAAAAAAGCCAATCAAGATTAGAACTGATAAGCTGGTCATCAAACTCAATCTTATCATTCTAACTCTTGAATGGCACATAGAATTGGATAGTGAGTAATCACTATCCACCCCTTCGGGGGTGTACTTAAATATTATCAAAAAATGCTATGAAAGTAAAATACAAAGTAAACAAACATGGTTTTGACTGGAAAGCCTTCTTGGTGTGGTCATTGCTGATTGCATTGCTACTCTGGTTGGTTTTCAAATAAGGAGTATCTATGATCCAAGTATTATCCAAGGAAGAAATGATGAACTTCTTCCAGACACATTCGCGCTATCAAATTGCACAAGCTACAGGTCTTTCTGAGTCCACCTTGGCAAACTACGTCAAAGGTCGGACTGATGTTGGCGGTATGTCTTTTGATAAAGTTATCAAAATAACAGAATACTACAATAGTTTGCATGGAAAGAAATATGGTTACAGAGACCCTAAACTAAAATAGGGTCTTTTTGTGTCCGTAAAAACGGCAATTTTTAAAAATGTCCGTGATAAAGGCAAGTATTTTGCTATCGAATTTTGAAAAAACGCTATTTTTTTGAAATTCGGGCAACAAAAAAAGCCCAGCAGACCGCTGGGCTGAAATTATTTTAGACCTTTGATTAGTTTGTTAACTGTCTCGTCATCCAAGCGGTCTAGATTTGACTTGTGTTGGAAATTATCAAAAGTCGCTTGGGAGATTTGCATATGTGGTACACCCTTGTCCCAAAATGCGACAGGGTCTTTTGCGTCAAGCAAAGCGTAAAATGTACCGCCTGCAACTAATGCAATCCCTCGTCCTGGTGCTGAAATTGTAAACATATCTTGTTCCTCTACTTTCTTTTCTTCTGGTGCCTGTGCACCATTTTTTAGTTGGTCCAAATAACTCTGGACATTTTGCTTAAACCCTACCCAGTTACCATTATCCAATATTCGGTGTGGGCAATATTTGCCAGACCAATCTTGATGCTTGCGGATGCGGTCAACGCCCCAACCCATCTGATGCAAAATAATCGCTGCTAATTTAGCTCCGTTATCCTCAGCTTTTGCATATTTAGGATGCCCAGGAGTCAGACTATAACAAATCTCAATACCGATTGACTTCCGGTTTCCGTTGCCACTGCCACCGTCACCGCAATGCCAAGCGTTACGATTGTGTGGAATGGCTTGGATAGCCTGCGCATCATCAACAGCCCAGTGATAAGATACCTCGTTCCCATTACCAACCATGTAACTGATTTCAGCCAACGCAGAAGCGTTATTAGCTGTATTGTGGATAGTGATATACTCTGCGGTCATTGTGTAAGGACATTTGATATCTTGCTTTTCTGATGGTACAAGCATTTGAACCATTTTAAGGCCTAGATTACTCATGTTCTACTCCTTTACCATCTAAATCATCCGGCTCCGCAAATGTATGCCGGGCAATATTGTCTTGATATTTTTCCTCGTCAAATTCTAAAATTTCGTCAAATTGCATGATTAGTCCTCCTTAATAAAATCGATTTTCCCCTCATCCAAATCTACTTTAATCTTTTCAGACTGGATAATACCGGCAGAATTTTTTCTGGCATCAAGGGTTTTAGGTTCACTTCTAACTAATTTTTCAAGCGCGACAATCACATTTGCAAAAATGCTTGTATCCCCTTTTGCTTTACCGTAGTTTTCAACCAAACTCTTAAAAGTCAAGATTAGATAACCAACGTAAATTGTGTATAGGAAGGCCACACCTGTTTGTTCAGGCAGCAAGACAGACATCGGAATCAATACAGTAAGTAAGATAATCCCCATCATCTTGCGAATCAGGCCGTTAATACCGATTTTAGATTGATAATCTATATCTGGATTAATCATTGCAGCAAACGTACCTGACAAAAAATCAACAATTTCCATGACCACAATTAACCCAAGCAAAAAGAGGACTAGACCGTCCTCTGTTGCAATAAGTTCTCGTAGAAAATCAAACATTCCTGCAGGATGCGGTGGCATTTTAGATAACATTATAACCATGCTTTACGCCTCCGCTCCTGCTGTCGGGTCTGTCCAGTCTGGATTTCCGTTTTCATCAAATTTCATGATCCAATATTCCTCACTGAGCATATCAGCGATATTAATTGTCGCAGCGGTACCCCCCCATTGATTGAAAGCCCAGATAGTTTCCACATCGACAAATTTACGGCGACCATTCACAATTGCAGGACGTTTCTGCACGTCACGGTACATATAGAAGTCTTGCGTTGCCGACTTACAACGGATAAATTCTCCATGTTCTTTCATGTAGGTCAGCGCTGTTGCAAGGTCAAATGGTTGTGTTGTTTCTTCGAGGTTAAGCAATGTGTTGTTAGTAGTTTCAGTCATGATTTTCTCCTTCAATGATTTCGTCCTCTGGTTTAGTAGCTTCATCTAGTTGCTGAGTCAAATCTGCAATCTGCTCCTGCAGACTAGCGATGTTCTGCTGTGCCTCAGTTAGTTGCACAGCGAGCAAGTTCTTCGTCGTCATTTCCTCGGACAGTTTCGTCACGAGGTCGTTATTAGTCAAGCGTAGCGCTTGGTTGATTAGTTCTTGTTGCATATACTTCTCCTATTGAATTTTATTGAATGTGTAATCAAGATTGTCTTTTATGAGGTCGTATGTTTTCTGAGTCATACCACCGTACGCAATCTGATGAAAACATGCTCGAACAGCATCTAAAAACGCTCTTAAGCTTACAGCGTTCTGGCCAACATAATAATCAAATGAATAGACATTTTTCCAGCGGTTGCCTAATCGTCCTAGATCGAACATGCCAGACAATTGTGGATAAAGGTATTGTCTATTTTTAAAAACAAAGCCATCTGATTGACCGCCACCGCCGTCCACGATAAATTCATCGGTGTATGCATAGATTTTATCAATAAGACCGCCATTTGCAGTTGACCGAGATTGGATTTGGAATCCCGTAAAATCTGCAGTACCAATCGACTCATCGTTAGCTCTCCGATTGGCTCCAATGGTTGTATAGGTCGCTCTGTTAGTGTAGGCAAATTTTAAAAATTGCGACTGACCGTTTGTCACACGTCGAATGGCGGATGTATCACTATTGAACTCTATAGATGGACTGCCATTATTAAACGTTAATTTACCCGTAGACAAATCCAAGGTAGTGCGGTCGTTAAACGCTTTTAAAACACCACTCGTTATCTGCGTAGCAGATAAGGTTACAGCTTGGATACTTGTTACAACAGCATCTTTTGCAAAGAAATCTTTCACAAGAAGCTTGTTCGCTGCTAATGCATCAAAAAACGCTTGGTCGACTTTTAATTTTGCGGCGGTAATACTGTTTGCGTCCAATCGTTCCGCGCTAATATAACCGCTAGTAATCTTCCCTGCGTCTAGGCTTGCGATTTTTGCGGATGTAATCACCCCATCTTGGATGTAAGTCGTTCCAGTTATCTGCACCAACTTACCGTCAATCTTAACCGAGCCATCCTTGTTTAGATTAAGCTGATTGAGCACTGTACCCGCGCTGGTCAGATTTTTCACCGCCCACGAATTGCCGAGCTGGTTAACCTGTGTAGCTGTACCGCTGATGGCATCCTTAACATCTGTCTGAAACAGACTATCAGCCATGACCATGCGGGCAACCTTGTCCTTGATACCAGTTTCTGTTGAGCCGATGATACGCTCGTAAAGCTGGGCTGTCTCTTTGACAGATTGGAAATCTACTTGGTTAGCCTTCTGAGATTGCAAGGTCGCAAATCGTCCGTCGACCGTGGTCTTATATTCAGCGATTTTGGTGTCTGTATAGATCTGTTGGTCTTCAGGAGCTGGTGACCAATCAGTCGCAACTGTACCATTTTCCAGTTGATAACCTGCTACACTAAAACCGCCCTCATCTGTGCTTAAGATGGCAAATCGAGGTTTTAATATACCTGACCGAGTAACTTTAAAAGTGATTGTAAACCGCTGAAAGTTGTTCCCGACATCTCGAATTAAAGTCGCACGAGGGACATTTGCAGTCGCAAACCATGTTTCATGCTCATCATACAGATAAAAATAAACGGTTCCTGCGTTTTCTTTCTTGATATAGGCGCTAAAGGTATAGGTGTCCCCTGATTGTACAGAAATATTGGCTATCGGTGAGGCTTTCATGCCACCGACCCAAGTCAGGATACCAGCACCTTTATAAAGTGACTCCTCTAATCGCCACGTACCTTGCTTCTCCCAGTGTGTACCAGAGAAAGTTGCAGTACCTGGAATCAGATTTCGTCCTCCAACCCGCAAACTCTCAAACCTCTGCGTCACACCTCTGGCATTTTCCTCGAAGGTTGACTTAGCCACATAATTGGCTGATATTACAGTCCGTTCAGCAGATAACTGTTTGGCGGTTTCGGTTCGACTGGCGGATAGATACTGTTCGGCTCGTGTACCTTCTTCATTTTTGTAGGTTTCTAGACTTTCCAGCCTTGTCTTGATTGCATCAGCCGTCTGCTGGGCGTAGGTCTTAGCATCTACTGCTTTACCATCTGCCAGTTGGATTTGACGGGATAGTTCTGTGCTAGATTCCTCGGCAGTGCGCTTGTAAGTTGCAATTTCTGAGCGTAGGTCTTCTTCGGCAGCGTGTGGTGTCGTAGCAATATTCCCATCTTCCAACTGCGGGTCACGGATATAGAGCACATCCCCGACCTCCCAGCGACCTGTATGATTATAGAAGATAAAGCTGTGCCAACGGTTAAATTGCACCTTACGACTGCTTGCATACCGCTTCCAACCTGTCGTCACGTCAATCAATTGGCTACTTGCATCTTCAAACGCTTCACAACCATACTTCAAACGAACGGACTTCGAACACTTGATATCCACCGCAAACGTCATCATCTTACCTTGCCAGTCGGCGCCTCTAAGGTCAAAGAAGTCAGCCCCCATACCGCCTGTGCCAGCACCTGTACAAGTCGCTTTCAGGTGATAGCCACTTTTTGCCATAGCATCCACCACTCGCTCAAACTTCCAGCCGGATACGTTGGTAAACAACCTGCCCAGATTAGCAAAACCAAAATCACGGATATAATTCCTCCCACCAACCTGCAAACTCTCAAACCGCTCCGTCACGCCGTCGATTCCACTCTGTAAGTCAGCGGTCTTGCGATTGATACTATCAATCTGCCCTGTCTGAGTATTGACAGTCTGTGTCAGAGCCTCGTATTGGGTCCTCGTTTGGTTCAAGGTGTCTTCTACCGTCTTGGTTCGACTGATAACACTAGTGATGTCTCCTGTGGCTTTAGACACGGTTTTAGAGAGTTCTGCGACTGTTGACCTCGTCCCATCTGCCAGAGTTTCAACTGTCGTCACACGATTGGTCAAATCCGTCTGAGCCTGCGCCTGTGCCAATAATGTCCTAGCCTGCGACGCAACATCGGTCCGAATTGTCCCCACCGACTGCTCCATCTGATTGACTTTTGTAGTTGACTGATTGACCAAATTTGTCAGCGCAACCCTGGTTTGCTCAATATTCGCTTGTGTACTTTCTGCAATGTTTTTTGCCACATTAGCCAAATCTGTTGAAGTGCCAGCTTTACGCAAACTCTCCTCGATTTGCCTATCCTGCTCTTGCTGATTGGTTTGAAATTGACTATCTAGCTCTTTGATGCGAGTAGATATTTCCCGCTTGATAGTATCCGCATAGGCTTCTGCTTCTGCTTTTGATTTTTCGATACCGTCGTTGATTTCCTCGACTCGCTTTTCAAATTCAGCGTCGAAATGGCGGTTTGCATTGTCAATTTCCTTCTGCAGTTTCTGTTCAAAGGATGCTGATAATGTATTTGTAGCTTTATCTACACTGCCAGCAACCATACTAGCCACTGTAGAGCCGAATGACTGCGACACCTTACCAAATCCGATTGACTTCAATCGCTTAGACATCGGTCCGAAATGGTAGCTAGTAATTTTCAAACGCAAATCCACATCGAATCGCTCGTGGAATACACTTACCGTGTCGAACAACTTAACAGACACGTCAGACTTACCTTTAACATCCAGATTGATAGAATTTTCTACCAAGTCGCAAAGGGTCGAGCTAAAATACCGTTGACCGTATGCTGTTAGAGTTGCTTCGTCCATAACATCCTGGTCGTTAACCTCGATATCTGCTTCATAGATTTGACGATATTGCCCAATCAACGGACTGTCCACTGTCACAGCAATAACACGGTCTGCCTCACCCTCGGACTGTCCTTGGATTGTCTTTTTGAGATGCAATCGTGTCTTTAAGTTGTTAATGTTCTCAGACTCTTCATAGCTACTGAGATTCTTTTTATACATAAATAGCGACTCATTCTCAATACCGCCATTTTTTAACAGTTTAACCTGGTACTTGTCACGCACCAAGTCGCCACCCCACTGTCCAACAATAGAGTGTTTATCCTTGGTTAAAGCATCCATAACCGAAACATTTGACTCGTTAAACGTATGACGATCCATGATGTCGCTGAAAAAAGTAAACGGACAGTTCCGCTTGATACTACCAGCTAAAGCGGTCATAACTGTCTGCCCTGGTACCCTATTAACCGATATAGTATTGATAGAGTAGTGATTCAAAAGTGTTGCGACCTGCTTAGCATAAACCTGAACATAGCCATTTACTTTCTTTACTTCAAAAATGAAAAACTCTTGCTCGCCGTGCAGATCATCAGCCAGCAGAAAGACTTCCCGTCTAAGCAGATTCCACTTATCATCAGTCAGCGGAAATTTAAAAGATAGTTGGTAGGAACTGTTGGCTTCCTGCACGATGTCATCATCGTAAGCAAGATTGAGCGGGATATTCCCGTCTTTAAGATAGATCAAACCTTATACCTCCAATTCCCCTTAATCGTTATTTTCGTAACTGTCCCACTTGTTGCGACACCGCTCCGACCGACAGGTATCTCGAAGAATGGGCCACGTTTGCGAATGGTGTTTTTCACAGCACCATTCTTGTCATAGATATTTTGTCGCTTATGCCGACAGTCGATGGTCGCACGAGTATCTAGTTCTAACTCCATCAATTGTTTACCAATAGTCAAGGTCACACGACCAGAACCCTCAAGAATAATGACTGGCTCCGAATAGACCGTTCCAGGATTCTGAATAGACCCAGATGAAGTCAAAACGACATCAGCTAGATTTTTGATATAACGGAACGGATGCATGGACACCGTAATTTCCACCTTCCAACGATGTGGCCCGAGTGGCATATAGCTACTAGACACCAAATCACAGTAGAAAAGGCTATCCCTCAGATAGCCAAATTCCACCGTATTATTTTCCGACTGAAAAACCTCAATCAAGCGCATAGCATCTGTCAAATGCCGTAGCGTGATGATAAATGTCCTGTTGTATCCCTCGTAGGCACCCTCACTGACATGTAATTGCCCGTTTGCACCATAGACTTCCACTAACTCAGCCCGCTCAACCGAAGTTTGTGCTTTGCCAAAGTCAAGGACATGGCAATCTGCCAAGGTCGAAGTATCTAAGCCGTTGACGATCATATAGTTCATTAAATCCCCTCCCTTGCCATAATCGCACCTTGATGCATATAGCTATTTTGAGCTAATTTTTCACCGTCCAAATAAACTGCCAACTCCTTATCCACCAAGGCAGACAGGAAGCGCTCAATATTTGCCAAACGAGCACTCAAGCTACTACCTCCATCACTTCCAGCCAAATCACCAGATGATGATAACAAATTTCGACGTACATCCACCGATGCACTTGAAGTCATATCATAAGCCAAGGACTGATTTTCAAAAGGCTTAGCAATTGCTCCAGCCATACCAGAAACGGTTCCCATCACATCCTTGAAACCAACTTGTAAGTTGGTATTTAAACCTTGCATGATAGCAAGACCAGCAGGTTTCAAGAGTACTCGGTCGTATGAGATAGGACCCTTGTTTTTCGCAATCCAATCAGCAATCCCTCCTACAAAACTTGTTACTTCTCCCCACATGGAGCGTAATCCGTTAACGAAACCGCTTAAAATTGCAGCACCAGCATCAAATAGGTCGATGTCCTCAACACCGCCTAGCAACTCAGCACCAATATCGAGTGCTACTTGACCAATATTCCCTAAAATGCTCAGAATTCCACTGATTAGAGTTGTTAAAATTTCCACACCAGCAGACAATATATCTGGTAATTTCGATAAAAGCATCGATAAAAACTCTCCCGCAAGCTCTAACGCTGTGGAAGTGAGTTGGGGTAATTCTTGAACTAATCCATTCACAATATTGACGACAAATTCAACACCCATCTGTAAAATATCTGGAAGATTTTGTGTCAAAAAATCTATAAACATTCCGACCAATTCAATCGCTGCACTACCGATTTCAGGCAAACGCTCAACAATGCCCTGCACCAAATTAACAAGAATTTCGGAACCTTTTTCCAACATTTGAGGCAACGAGCCTTGAATAACTTCCGTAAAAGACCTAAAAATTTCTTGCGCCGATAACAGCAAGTTTGGAATATTTAAGATAATTCCATCAATGAGATTTAAAAGCAAGTCAGAACCCGCTTGTAACATCGTAGGTAAAAAGTTCGCAAATGCAACAACAAGATCAAGAAAAATATAGCTAAATGTTGTCAACAGGTCTGGAATAGCACTGATAATCCCTTGTCCGAGATTAGAAAGTAATTCTACGCCTGTTTGCATAAGTGTTGGAAACTCTTCGATAAACCACTGACGAAAGTTCGCTGTCAGACCTGTAACCAACATTTCAAACTCTGGTAACCCTGTCTCAACTCCAATCACAAGACCAGACAACAGTGCCTTTCCTTGCTCCAAAATCAGAGGCATTGCCTCAGTGATAAACGTTCCAATCGCAGATGGCAAACCCTTGAATACATTCCCAACCATCGGAATAAAGTTTCCGAATAAAAAATTAGACGTTGTCGACGCTAAGGCTTGTAATTGTGGCGTGATATTCTCTCCCAAAGACAAACCTGCAAGTGTATTAGCCCAACTTGCCTTCATTGCAGCAAGCGAACCCGTGTAGGTATTCTCAGCCTCTGCAGCTGCTACACCTGTCAATCCCATGCTTTCTTGGACAAGGTGGATAGCCTCTACCACATCCGCATAGTTACTGATATCAAACTTGCGACCCATAGCAGACGGCAAGCCCTCAGCAGTCGTCAACAAACGTTCCATTTCAGCCTTTGTGCCACCAAAGCCGAGTTTAAGATTATCCAGCATGGCATAGTTGCCACGGGCTAAACTTTGATAGGTCTGTTGGATGACACCGATATCGGTACCCATTTTAGCCGCATTGTCCGTCATATCCATGATAGCCACGTTTGCCATGTTGATGGCCTTGGTCGAATCACCACCAAGAGCCTGTTTCAGGCTAGCCCCCATGGACACTGCTTGTTCAGCGTAGGTGTTCGCGGATATACCAGCTTTATACGCTTCCTTGGCAAAATTCTTAGCAGACTTTTGAGCGCCGTCATAGATAGTATCCAAACCACCAAAAGATTGTTGCAAATCAGCACCAGCTCCAAGAGCCGAACCGATAATTTTCCCAATCCCTGCAGCTGCAAGTGCTCCACTTAAAGCAGAGACGAGCGAGGCGCCAAGACTTGACCCGGCAGATCTACCTGCGCTATCAACTTCGCCACCCAATAATTTTGAAATCGACCCGCTAATGCCTTTTGCAGACGGAACTATCTGCACATAAGCAGAACCCAAATCAGTCGCCATGCTCCTCACCTCCAATCTCTATTTCTAGCGCACGCATAGCACGTTCAAACTCCTCACCAGATGAGAAGACCCTCTCTTCACGTTCCACTTTCGACCCTTCCAAGGCTTGAGCGACAGAGTTTGGACGATTCCGTCCAGCCTGTCCGTCCTTAGTTTTAGCCCAAAAGAGTAAGCGAACCGTATCATAGATACCTGCAAGTAGCAGAGTATCCAAGTCTTCCTTCTGACCAGATAAGACCTTCTTAATCCGTGATTTCTCGCTTAGCCCACAAGCGAAAACAGCTACCCGAGTTATAGGTAGCTGTCGATAATCATATATGCCATAAGTTTCAGCCAAATCACAGATAAGAGCATTCTCATCTACCGCAATCATTCTGGCGAGGATTGCGAGTTTTTTAAGTCTTTGACTTGTTCAAAGACATCCTTGATTTCAGCACCAAGAGCAAGAATAGGCACCAGTCCTTTTTCTGTACGGACATGCTCCTTGAGTTTCTTCGCTTCTTCACCGAGTAACAAATTGACAATCCGAATCATGGCACTGCTGTCTCCAGCTTCTTCAGCAGCGATTGCCTCAAAAAGCTCATAGTTTTCCAAACGGTCTTGGTCAATGCTAAGCACAAGACCTGTACTAGTTTTTACTTCAAACATTCAAACCTCCTTACGATGACGATGGCGAGCTTATTCCTGTTGACTCGCTAGCTCCCTTAATGTACTCATAGTGTGTATTGCCTTTGCTATCTGGCAGAGCTTGGATAGTGGTTTCATAACCAGCCAAGTCACTGTCGGCGTAGGTAATCTCCCCAACCTCCAGCACCTTAGCATTTGGGATGACAATCCGCTTCTTCGCACCATTTTTCAGCAGCATATCCACTACCAATGGATGCGTAGGCAATTCCTTAGAGTTGACCTCCACAGTAATCCCTGATGCAAGGTCGCCTTTCACATTTTCAGGACCATAGACCTCTTTTAAGACATCCACATTTAACACCTCAATGAGTGTGTAGGTAAATTTGTCTGATTTTCCTGTTTGAGGAGTATCAACCACATCACCGCCCCAGGCTTTCAGTTCTTCCGATTCACGAGTATCCTCGTTGGTCAACCCATCCTCTGAAATGTAGCCTAAGTTTTTAAAAGCTGTGTTTAGCTTAGTAGTCGCATTGGTCGGCAAGCTCGTTCCCGTTGGAGCTGAGGAAATCGCCCCAGCAATATCAGGTTTTGCCGATGACACAAGTTTTGCATCTGCCATTTAACAGTCTCCTTTTCAAAAATAAATAAAATCCACCACCGCCTGATAGCGATAGCGTTTGGTTTCCGTATCTGTAAAATTATAGTCCGAGTTCAACTCAACCCTGCTGATAGACGGCAATGCCACCATCTTCTCAACGGCTTGTTTGACCTCTTCATTCAAAAAGGCAGCCTCTTCCAAAGACTGCCCATAAGATTGTATCGCCAAAGTCGCTTGATTCAGATGGTTCTTCTTGCCACCGCTCGTCTTTTCAAAAATCACAAAACGCTCAGGCATTCCCTCCTGATGTTCCGTATAGACAGGCACAGAAAGATGCTCGGTTAAAAAGTTCAACGTGATGACTTCAATCATGACTTCACCGCCTTTAACAAGGTATTGTGCTTCTTGTTGTCCCGTTTAGCTTGAAAGCTATCCGCATAGACCATAGCGTTGGCACGAGTCTTACCGACATAGATATCCGATTCATATCCATCGCCTGCACGGTTTCGGATAGCATTTGCCTTGTCAGTCAAAACTGCCTGCATCTCAGGCGACTTTAACAAGTCACGGACACCTGCACGGTTCAACTTAAATTTCATGCTAGCCATATCGTTCCACCTGCACTTTCTTATTCCATTCAAGCGGGATCAGATGGTCAAGACCTTCCAGCGGTTCACCAACTGTTCGCCATCGCTGACCGAAAAAACGAACTTCCTTGTTCGTCCAGTTGTGAACATCGCCTTTAGGAATTGCAAGAGTATAGACAACTTTTTTACCAGTCAGATTGATTTGATTGGTGATATCCTCAGTTGATGCAGGAGCAATCAAGACATTCTCAACCACAATCTCCACATCTGCAGTCTTTGGATGACCAAACGAATCCTTGCCAATAACCTGTTTGTCAATCAAGACAATCGGTATACCTTTAATCCGTCCCATAAATATCCCTCGCTCCAAAACGTTGTTTCTTCAATCCTAATCGCTTCAGCTCGCTATCTTTGATAAAGAGCCCTCCGCCAGGAACCAAAAACGAACCAGACACCGAATAACCAAGAGCTGACTCGTTAAATTGAGTCATAGGTTCTTGGTCTGTTGATGTCATGAGAGTACGGGCGACCACATCTACCGTGACAGATTTGACAACAGAAGCAAAGACAGGATTGTCCGAAATCAACGCATCCAAATCCTTCCCGACTTTTTGAGCTTCATAACGAATAGAGTTTGACACAACTTCAAGCAGGGCTTCTGCCCGCTCCGTTTCGTCAAATTTCAACACCCGCCACAAAGTTTCCAAATCGGATATTGTCGCAAAAGGAGTCATAAGCTACTCCTCTTCATTCAGATTCTGGCTTTCTTGGTAAAGTTGCAACAACTCATCTTTATTCGCTTTCGGATTAAATTCAATCCCCAATTCGGTCAACATCGACTTCAATTCAGGCACTGTCGGAGTTTTTTGAACATCCTTCTCTTTAACTAGTTCCCAATCGCCTTTTAGTTCGCTATCTGTGACAACAACCGCACCTGTTTCTTTATGTTTATAAATAGCCATAGGGCACCTCCTAAGCTTGTTCGACACGAGCAAAGGCAGTTTCATCAAGGATACCCCAACCGATAAACGCCTCTGTACGTAGCAAAATCTCATTGTAAGCTTTCAAATCACGACCTGAGCCATCTGGATCACCATACTCAATGATTTCCATCGGGATATTTTCAGCATACCCCCACTTAAATTTATTTTTAAAGTCGCCCACAATGGCATGGTCAGTCTTGGCAGTACCGACAGTCACGGTTAGCGTCTTGTTGATGTCAAGGTCCATGTTGAAGAAGTTATTTGGTCGCTGACCAAATCGGAATTCTGGGTACATAATACCATCAAATTTATCCTTGATTTTAGACATAGCCTGACCTGCAACTGGTGACATGGCAATACCGGTCACTTCGTTTCCGTTAATAACAATAGTTTGAACAGCTGCATCAATGTTGTCATCGATTTTATCTGCACTATAGGTAATAACATTTCCTGTAACTACACCATCAAAAGAATTAGTCGCTTTAAACGATGCATCTGTTAAAGATTTTGGTTCAAGACCATGTAATGCAGCGATGTCAAAAGCCTCTGCCATCTTTTTGGCGAATCCATCGGCATAGTGTTTCAAAAAGTCCAACTGCTTCTCTTCTGATGCGTATTTAAATTCATCAGTCAAACGGGCTTGATAGACAAACTTAAGTGGTTTGATTACTTTTGATGTGACCGTAGCTGAACCAGCTCCCTTTAACTCCCCTTCCCCAACAATCTGTGCATTACCATCCAGATTAAAGATGAATTGCTCGGTACCATTGAATGGAATTGGAGTTTGAGTCGATAGTTTAGCAAGAGTCGAATGACCTTGAACCTTCGACATAATTTCTTTTACTAATTCTGATTTAAAAAGTGTTCCAGCTTTCATAGATGTTGGCATAAATTATTCTCCTTTATTTAGATCTTTTATAACGTCTCGCCATGCGGCGTCTTCGCCTTTTACTTCTGGCTCAATACTTTTAAGTGGTGGAATTGGAGTTTGTGGTTTCATGAGACTTGCAAAGCGTTCAGCATCAGCCGTAAGGCTTGCTTCATCTTCGCCCTGCAAACGATCAGCAAATTCAATAGGCAAGCCATATTTAAGAGCAATAGCCGTCTTCGTTTTCGCAGTTTCATAACCTGTAATAATTGACTTATACTCCTCGATTTGGCTTTCAAAATCAGCTGCAGTCTGATTTGATTTTGCGACCGTTTCTTTGAGCCCAGCGTTCTCCGCTTCCAACGTTGAAACACGGGATTTCAGTTCGTCATAGTCAGCATATTGCTCTTTCAGACGATTTAAACGAGCCTTGATAATCGTATCTAGCTCTTCCTGTGTTTCGATTGCTTTAAATTCAGACATATCAATGTCTCCTTTCTCCTGCTTTCCCGGCAGTTCGGTAATATTTTTTGCATTAAAAAAGTCAGGTCGCCCCTGTCCACTTAATACCTAATCTGTTGCTTTTTCTTAGGCTTGGTTGTAGCACAAGCCCAATGTGCCAGCAAAGCACTGTCCATTAAACTAATATCCATATCGTCAAAATGCGAGCGATAGCCAAAACCACCATTTGAGCCAATGTTCCGCTTGTCACAGTTGGTCACAACCTTTGCCAACGACGGTTGCCCGTTATGACAAATCGTGTGCTGGTAAATTCCCTGCTCCCACATAGAGTTAGCAATGATGATTTCCTTGACGGTTGGCAAGATGACATTACGGATTTTAGAGTCTTTCAATTCCTCTTCTAACATCTTCTGCCCACTAGCTCCGTCAATGACAATCTGAGCCACATCTGCCTGCTTCAAAAAGGCTACCAGCCAGGCACTACCATTCCGCACAGATTGACAGTCGATAGTTTCCACAAAAAATTGACTGTCTTCTGTCCGAACAGCAATAGACAAGGCTACGTTGGTGCCGTCCTGCCCAAACTTGATGCCAGCAAATAGCTTGCCAGTCAGCTTCGGCATATCGTCAATCTTGAGTGCGTTCCACTCAGTCTCAGATATAGCTGATTTCTGGTTGTAAGTCGGCCAGAAACCCAAACGCTGTACATTATGGTCTAACTTGTCTTCGCCAAGCTCAGCCTCAATCTTCCTCTCGTTGAGATGATAGCCCATGGACGGATTAGAGTTGTACCATGCTGCTACATCGTCAATCTCTTTCTCTTGGTCCACAGACCATTCAGCCCAACCCGAATACTTACCCTTGCCAAACAGACAGGTCTCACGGTATTTGGTAAATACCGTACCGCTTGAAACGGGTGTCGGAGGAGTTCCACACATGATTGTCATCGGATTGTCCGAGTCTGTAACAGTGTACTTTAGAGCTGATTCCTGCTCTGTCGTGTACTCCTGCGCCTCGTCAATGATGAGTAGGTCAAATCCCTCACCAAGACCACCATTGGATGTTCTGGTACGAAACTGGACCACACCACCAGTCTCATAGAGTTCGATTCGCTCCTGCCCCTTGGCTCGAATGGAATTAAAATCCTCACCGTCCACATAGCCCATCTTTTCCAGATAACGCTTGACCTTCTCAAAGGACGAATGCGATGTAGAAATGCGATGGGCTGTGTGTAGGATATTCAGCCCATTGTGCAAGCCCCAAATCTCCAGCATATAGAGGATTTCAGACTTACCATTCCGACGTGGGATTGAGTAACCAAACTTTTGATGTACCCACAGGCCATTCTTGTCGACAGCCATGATTGGATTGAGCAAATTGACCTGCCAAGCGTAGCAAGACAGACCTGTTCGCTCATAGAGTTCTATCGCTTCTTTGGCTTTAGAATTTCGTTTAACGTATTTGAGTATTACCGATTGAGTAGGATTTTGATTGCCAAGTTTCTTTCTTGCCATATTTTCGTCCTTTCAATCGTCTGCCTAGTTTTCTGTCATACGGCAGGACAAAAAGAAACCGCCTCGAATTCGACACGGTTCCTATTGCATTTCTTCCAACAAAATAGCTTTACCAACTTCCAACATTCCTAATGCTTCCAGACTACTGTTTCTGCTGTAAGAGACGTTAATCTGATTATCTTTATTCAGGCTAACGATAACGATTGATTCAATATTGGCAACAGTGTCTAATTCAGCCTTGAGGATGCCACGGCAGCCGACACCTCGTTCTTTGTTCTTTGCTAATTCATCAATAGTAACTACTTCGGCCATCACTTCCTCCGTTTATACCATGGTTTCTTAAGCTGTTTGACTTCACGCTCTAACGTTTCAATCCGTTTTTCGTACTCTTCAAACTTACGATTGATGGTCTGGATGTTTGTAGATTCAATGCCTTTCAGATTATCCAAACGATTTTCCAAACTATCAAGTCTAGCAACATGTCTATTCAATCTAAACATAATCCATTCCATACAATCCCATAATTCTTTGAATGGTTTGTATTTCTTTTTGATACGCTTGTTCATAGCATCCTCCTTTCCAGAAATTATAATCTTTTAGTGACCTTACCGCACTTTTTGCAATAATAAAAATCAATCTTATAATGCCCTAAATCTTTGAACCAAAAATCATGAACACATAAGAAAGTCTTGACGAACCATTTTTTTATTTTACTTAGTTGGTACATACTCCCTCCTTTTTTTTGCAACAAAAAAGCACTCGATATCTCGAATGCTTAGTAAAATACGTTTTCTGGATCTGGCTCAATCGGGACGCCACTGTCTATTGCTTTTTGGAGGTCGCCAATAGCTGACTCCAAACAATTTTTCCAATAAATTGGGTAATCGTGAGGTTCCCACAAAAAAACATTGTCCAATGAGTGTTCGCCAAATTTTTCAAGATAAATTTCTACTTTCTCGTCATATTTTTGACGAAGTTGTTGATGTAATTGATCCATAACTTGTCACACTTTCACAAATAATCCGATAATAAAGTTTAGGAATTCAGGGTCGTCATTGATTGTCTTTTTCTCATAGCTCCAATTCTGCCTATTATATGATTTAACAAATAGTTCCTCCGGAACAAATATTCCTTGTAGTCCCATTGTAAATACCTCAGCAGCATCACGATAATATTTACCGATATATGGATCAACGAAATCATCTTTCTTCGTGACTTCTCTCGGTCCATATGAGGAACCTGGGAAAATATCTTTGAGCCGTGAATCCATTTCTCCAACAGTACGTTGGTCTACCCAAGCTTTCTCTAAACGAACCAAATCAGGGGTTGCCCATTCTACCAAATGTCCAATTTCGTGGAATGGAGTAGATTGTCTAACTCCATTAGTTGCAATAACAAGATTTACATCATAGCCAGAGAAATATCCGCGTTTTCTTTTAATGGCTGACAGTTGTTTCCCGTGTTTCTGTGGTATTTTAGCCCATTCTTTTGGATAATACGAAAAAGCATTTTGCAATTGGTCTTTTACAACCTTAGAAGAACCTTTAGCCCAAACTTCTTTAGGAATTTCTCCGCCAATATCACGAAAATTTGAAAAAATCTCCTTGAGTTTTGCGTTGTTTCCGATATGTTCTGATACGTTAAAGTGATAATTGATTCGCTTCCCTATCTCAATTATATCATTTGGAGTGGCTGTTGTCATGTTAATCTTAGCAATATCCTTTTTGAGTTGCAAAACACCTTCACTAAACACTGCTTCAGAGACTCTTTTTTCAGCTTCTTCTTGTTTTTTTTGCTTCCGCCACAACTTACTCCAAATATCCTGAATTTTCCCATTCTTTGGATCATAATCCACTGTGCATCTGCATCGTTGATGCCTGCGATAGGCATCTTTCGGAACTTTTGGATACTGGTAGATTCCAACAACTTCGCGACACCAGTCACAGCATTTGCCACCTTCTTTGCGGATAATCTGAGGAGATAGTCCCGAATCGTAATGAAACTCTGCATTTGCTTTGATACTATCATCCACAATCGACTGCGTGAAATTGACAATCGGTTCCTGCAACATCCAAGCAACCTTATCAAAATCATCTTCGAATGACAAACGATTGACAAGACCGTCAATCCTGTCCTGATTGATTTCTGGCACCTGCACCTGTAGACCAATATTTGCAGACTTATTCAAATCCTCCTGGACTTGAGTAGTATAACCACTCACAAGCTCGAAATTCCGCCCTAGCGTGTCCGCCAAGAGCCTATCCGCTATGTTGTAGTACATTTTACCGTCTGGCAACTTATCGCCCCTTACAGACGAACTGAGAGCCTCTGCCAGAATGTCTCCAACCTCCAGAGCAAAATCATTTGCTGTGGCATAGGTCGCCCTCTTCTTTTTCAACTCCTCAAAAGCACGACGGACAACCTCACTCTTACCATAGGATGCTTCAAACTTGTCCTGCACTTCCTTTAGCAAGTCTGGTAACATATCACGTTCCATTCGCCGTCACCTCTGGAATCACAGGTTTAGCTTCACTGTCACCAACAATTCCCGTCAAATCACGGATAGTCTCAGCTGTGATATAACCTGGCAAAGCTTGGTTGATTTTGATAGCACCGTCCCCTAGCATCGTCAGCGTCGTAGCATCAGCTTCAAAGAGTGGTTCCCATTTAGGAACAGTCTTGACAAACTGTTCTCTCAAAAACGGATACTCATCACGCAAGCAGACAGCGACATAAGCAACATTCAATAACCCACTGCCCAAACTACGTTGAGCTTTTCTACCAGCTAATCGCAAATTCTCATGACTAGCTTTGATTGCCTCTACCGATGATGGATTGTCCGACACAAAACCAAGGTCATCTAATGTCAACCCCATTTCCCCAGCAAATCCAGCTGCTGCAGTCCGCAACTGTTCCGTAAATGGACTCATACTTGCCGTGGTAAATTGTCCAATGCTCGGCACGTCACCATCGTCATCCTTAGTAAATTCCAAGAGACTTGTCACAGTCGCTTTCCATTTATCCATTGGTTCCGCATCTTGGCTTGTGCCCAAAACATATTTCTGTGGGAACGAGTAAAACTCTGCCGTCACATCGGCACGTTCCAAAGTCCTCTTAGCATACGATTGATAGTACATACCTGCACGAGTTATCCGACTACGACCAAACGGACGAACCGCATCTGGTCTATGTATCACGGGAACAAGCAATGGCCGACCTGTTGGATTGGTAATCGGAGTGAACGTTGCACCCGAAATATAGATTGTTTGCTCTGCCGTAAAGTAGGCTTCGAGTTTCGGGTTGCCATTGTCGTCCCTTTGTAAGACCGCATAACCTTCTGTCAACAGCCCTGTAATTGGGTCTAAGATACCTGTCGCATTGCTGGATTCAATGACTTGCAGACGCACCTTATCCTCAACCTTGGACAGGTAGACAAAACTACACGAACCTATCAAGGACGATAGAACCACAGAGTCGAAAAAGACATCTGGATTATTCTGCTGAAAAATATCATTGACTTGAAACTGGTCATTGTCAAACTCACGGAAAACCAATCTGTCCGCTAAGCTATCCACACCTTTCGCACACCAGCCCAAGACCGACCGATACTGTTGACGGATATTTGGTGGAATGGTAATCCCGAACGAGCTATCTTTATGCTGCATAGCATACTGCTTGTACCTCAAATCAACACGAGGTTTCACCTCGTTTAGCTTTCGTCTGAGGTATCCAATACCTTTGTATTCCAATCTGGTCTCCTTTCAATTTTGGCGCGAGAAAAAATGTACAGTGACGGCGTGAAGCTCTGCCGAGGCGGTGGGGAGGGTGGTACTCCCCTATGTTCTCAACCTCGGTACTTCGTCCAATTCATACTTTGTGGTAAATTTCGATTGCCAACAACTTTCGTTCCATTTACCTTATCGTCAGCAAATAGTTTATCGGACTTCTGCCGATTGCATTGCCAGTGAGCAAGTTGAAGATTGTTAATATCCGATGGATGTCCATTGCGATTGACAGGGATGATATGATCTATCACAGGACTTAATGGATGCGGATAACTTAATGACTTATCAACGAGGTTTCCGCAGATTCCACATGTGTTTCTTGTCTTAAGAATTATCTTCTTGTTTTTCTCAAAAGCTACCCGATGCGGACCACTTCTGTCTGGTCTAGTTTCAGCCATTTTTTACCTCCTGAAACACCTGTTGAAAGTAACATATCTTATATTCTGTTACGTTCGCTATAATCTACTCTAAGCTAGATACATCAAGACTTCAGCTGCATTCTAAAAAAATGAAAGTAACATGCTTTTATTTTGTTACATTCAATAGTCAAACGTCAGTATTGCCTCATCCAATTCATCCTGCTGATAACCAATGTAAATCAGGGTTATTGTTGGAGTTGAGTGGTTGAATATTTTTTGTAATGTGACCACATCATGTGTCTGGATATAGTAATGATATCCAAATGTTTTCCTCATGGAATGACTACCAAGGTTTTCCAGCCCGATATGTTGACCAGCTTTCTTGACAATCTCCCACGCTGTCTTCCGTTGGATTGGGGCGAACTGAACACCATTACGTTTGTCGCGTTTTCTACTTGGAAATAGAAAGTCATAATCTTTCAGTTCTTTATTTTCTATGTATTGATTTAGGGCTTTTCTTAGCTTTGGATTGATGGCAAATGGCTTGGCTTTCTTGGTCTTCTTCTCGACCACAAACACCCTGTCCCCTTTAACATCTTTGACTTTAAGGCCAATGAAGTCACTGATCCGAATACCAGAGTAAATCCCAAACATGAACAAGATATAATCTCGCTCGTTTCTCTCTTTCAGATAATCTTTGATACGTTCGATATCATCAACGTTCCGAATAGGTTCAACAGACCGCACTTGCTCACCTCCAATCATAAAAAAGACAGGTCAATGCCTGCCTAGTTCCTGTTGTCTCATACTACTATTTTAGCATTGAAAATTGTATATTTCCTGCGGTCTTAATCCGTTTAAACTTCGCTCAAACTCCGCCCAAACTCCGTTTTTCAACCAACAACACACCTCTACGGTAAATCTCTGCAAATGAAATCAATGCTAAATTAAGTAATTCATGATAGCGAGTTTCCTCATAACCGATTTTTTTCATGATTTCTTCTCTGGGTATTGGATAGGGTTTGAGATATTTAAAAATCAGTATCAATCTTAGCTCTGGCTGTAAAATATGTGAAACCGAATATTCTATGGCTTCTAGCTCATTAACTGCCTCGACATGATTAAGTGCCAATTTCTCAACTTGTTGATTTGGTTTTGAAACACTTTGTCTAGGCTCAAAAGTGTATTGCTGAGTAATCTTCTGTTCCTGAAAATCATTAGCAATGTTTCGCCACATTTTGTACTTTTCAAGAGTGCTCTCTGCTTTCTCTATCGTCTTCTTCGTGTCCAATTCTGCTACAATCAATAGAATTTACCAACCTTCCTACTCCCTCTGCAAATGTAATGACTGCTTTGTATAATCCATCAATCACTTGTGCACAACATATAGCGACATTTTGGGCAATCTGTTCAAACGAAATATCATTTTCATTCAACCATCGAATCAGCTGTTCAAGTTCCTTCTGTCTTCTCAACTCTTCTTGCTTAGCTTTCTTCTTCTTGATTCTTTTGTTCATCTTTCTGCTCCTTGTAACCAGATAGATACTTGATGCACTCTGCGAAATAGGCACAGGCTACCCACACAATAAATGCAGTCAAAAATGGATGCTGGGCCATAAACTCGTAACCATTCATCAATTTTCTTCTACCTCCGAATAATATTTATCACCTTTCGCCCTTACTTCTTGAAAATAGGCTCTGTAGCTTTCGTCTTGAATGTCATCAAGGTTGATTTGCTTTGCCACTTCATATACTGGTTCGTTATAGTCACAGCAATGTAAATGCCACAACTGGTTCTCCTGCAAAGTGTTTCGATTGAAACCGCATGAGCTTTGAGCTGCTGCAAAAACAAGTGCTGTCAATAACTCTTCATCAAGCTGAATAGTAATCATCTCGCCCTCCATTTTCTAGTATTAGCCCTTTTCTTGGCTGTTTCTCTAGCCATTTCGTCCCAGACATAGTCAGCGTTTTCCAACATGAGGTCGACGCATTTGTCCTTCAGGGTCTCAATTTCAATTTCTTGACGCTCGATGTCTTTGTATGCACGGTTGTAAAGTTCATCTTTCAGGAACTCATTTTCTTTGAGCAACTGAACTACATCAATTTCAATCTTACATCCATAATCTGGTAACAATCTAATTCCATTTAAACTCATTTAATACCTCCTGTAATTTTTTTAAAGTGATTTTTACATAAATCCATGCCATGAAATCTGTTTGAGCAACTGTCACAGAGCAGCTTATCACAAGTAAGAAACCTTGGTTGCTGATTTTTAAATAAACTGAAACTTCGATAGAATGTTATTCCTGTCTGACCAATTATAAAATCACACAACTTTGTTGCTCTCCTCTTGTAGCATTCATAGCATATATCATGTTTCGGTATGAATTGGACAATGTTGGTCGTCATCTAACACCTCCATGTCAAATCCACTATCAATAAATCTATACGTCAATTCTGGATTGATTCCATTGCCTAATCTTTGATAAATCAAAACTATATCCTCATCTGAAAAAAGTGTTCCTAAGTAGTAATTAAAAGATTTTTTGATAACTTCTCTAAATAAGTTATTCCTTTTCTGACTACGAAACGGTTGACCTTTTACTATTGTCCTACTGCACCACATCAATAATTTTGCGATGATGTCTCTTCGTGATTGTACTCCTTCCAAACTAAAATACGTGTTTGTTTTTGGAATCAGTATCACTTCCAGGTTCGCATTTATAAATGACCTTGGAAATAAGCCGAGCAGTTCTTTTAGTTCATTCATTAGTTCAGTATTCATTTCTTCCCATAGCATTCGTAATTGTAGGCAAAATATAGATTTTCGCCTATCGGATAGTAATAGACACCGTGGTAATCATCTTCAGAATAACCACAAGATTGATCGCAGTATTCTCCGTCAAATTGCTCATCTCCGTAAGCACTGTGACAAATAATAAAACAACTCCGTAAGATACTATCAGATTCAATATTGATTAAAAAATCATTGATTCTCTTGTATTTACGAACACAATTTTCCACGAGCTTTTTCGGATAATGACCATTTTCAATATCTCGAAACTCAGCCATGAAAACTATCTCGCTGTCCAATTCCGTCCATCTTCTTGCCAAGCGAATGATCTGTTTTGGAATTTTATATGCTGCCTTTTGCTTTTTCTTTTTTATCCGTTTGTTCATCATATCCTCCTAAAACGGCAACCCGTCATCTGTAATATCCATCGGCTGGCCGCCGAACCCTGGTGGCATTTGCTCGTCCATACTTGAATAGTTAGCAGTATTATCACGCTTTTCAAGCACCTGGAAACTTTCAGCGACAACCTCGGTCACATAAACCCTCTGCCCTTGCTGATTTTCATAGCTTCTGGTCTGGATTCGTCCAGTAATGCCAATCAGATGACCTTTCTTGGTCCAGTTGGCTAAGTTTTCGGCCTGCTTGTTCCAAATCACGCAATTGATAAAGTCAGCTTCACGGTCGCCAGCAGCGTTCTTAAAATTACGGTTGACTGCCAGGTTGAAGGCTCCAACTGCAACATTGTTAGGCGTGTAGCGTAGCTCCACATCTCTGGTCAATCGACCAATCAGTACAACATTATTGATCATGTAACTCCTCCTCCATCAACTCAGGATTCTCATCAAACTTTACCTCATTAAGCACAGCACTGACTAGCCTGCCGTTAATTTTGACTACAGCAACTGGTCTTGCATACGGTTGACCGAACAAATCTGTGCCAGTATCTTGAAATATACCAAGAAATTCAGCCCGCCTCCATTCTTTGTTAATCCTTACCCTACATTGCTCAGAGTGGTAGCCTACAGAAATTTTTCCTTTCATGTTCTAGTCTCCTGCAGAAAAATCTTTAATTTTTCAAAATTGATAATGGCCACTTCTTCAACCCTATATTTTTCAACATCAAAACTCGGGTCATCTTTTCCAAATTCTTTTTGGATTGATTTTCTAGCTTCTGAAGGCAAGGAGAATACACTGGCACCATTTCTCAAACTGAGTATGTTACCGTTTTCGGAGATAACTCTATAACCAATATCATATGGTCTAATGATAGTTGGTACTTTGAAGCTCTTAGAATCATCTTTTAATGTCTGCTCTAGTGTTTTGACCATCACTCCACCTCCACCTTCCTAAAGATATATTTGTCAGCAAATTCTTTCTTGTAGCGACATTTGGTCACTCGCATGGCATCGTCCTTGTTTGTTGTTGGTACATTCGGATTGGCACTGTGCAGATATACTGGCACAGCTTGACCATCTTCAAATGCCATAAAGTCTTTAAATTCAAGTATTCCTACTGTTCTGTGCATTGCTTTTCCTCTTCCTCAATCAACCAATCAAGGTTCTTTCTTGCTTTTTTCAGGTCTTCCAGACCGTTTTTCTTTTGATAGCGTAGCTGATACTTCAAGGCATTTCCGAGATGAAAGCCTTTCAGTTGTTCTGGTGTCATGAAATTTCTAAGTACATCAATTGACTCCATGCCGTAATTACCTTGGTAATGGCTTGGACTGTTCACGTTGTCATGAATAACCCTGAAACCAAACTGACCTTCATCAGTCAGTGTATTTAATCGCTTAGTCGTAAAATCACAATGCGTCATCAACTCCCACGTCCTTTCAGAAAATTCGGTATTGGATCGCCTATGTTAATTTGGTCATATTGCTTTTTAGTGACCATAAATTTCCCATAGGCTCCAACCGTCACGATATATCTACTTTGGATAATTTCCTTGTCCGTCACAGTGCCAACCATTTCAGCACCCGCATTGTCAACTCGATAGACGATGATTTTTGGTTGCTCAATCTTAGAATCTAGCTTGTCAATCTTATAGATGATCAGCAATGGTGTTGCCAGGATGGATAGTAAAATGCAAAAGTTACCGATAGCTGTTAATGTCTTTCTCACAAGTCTGCATCCTTCACAAATACTCCGTCAATCATCTTGCCCTTTCGGTCCTTGATTTCGTCATAGGCTATCTTTAGACAAGTATCAGCCGTTGTGCAATTATGGATAGCAACAGAATGGATGTTGCTGTGTAGCATAATCAAATCTGGCTTGATTAGTGGTGTCTTGGTTTCATCGTAAAATACATGCTTGTGTAATTTGTTGGCGAGATTGCCAAGACTGGCAACCATTAGCAGCAATTCCATTTCTTCTGGTGTCGCTCGAATGTCTGCACCATTCTTGATCTGCAATTCCAGACCAGTCAAGACAACTTGCATGTCACCCAAGGAATCCTTAATCAAGTCAGACTTGCCTTTGGCAACACCTTCAAATAATTCTCCAGCTTCTTCCATGAGTTTTTCAAATTGTTTGACTGGATTGGCTTCGTGTAAATTGCGGTCGATAAACCATTGCTGGACCTTTTCATCAAGTGTTTTAGTCATTTTCAATCCCCCATTTATTTGCTAAGTATTCTGCATACCAGTTTTCGTCTCCGATGTTAATAATAGTTTCTTTGCTGATGACACCATTTTCAATTAAGTCATCTAGCGCCTCAGCTTTGGCCATCATCAAGTTTCCCTCCTTGATTGGCAATGTCATCATTTGTCCTCTAGTCATTTTGTATTTCCTCCGTTAGTTTCTTAGTTATCAAGTAATAACAATCAACTGCTCCATAATCAATCCTGATAGTATTTCCACTCATACTTTTGCGAAAACGTGGATTGTTGATAGCTGATGATGATTTTTGGTGTGCTTTGAGTGCATCGATAGCATCCTGGACCTGAACAAAGTTTCCAAGATGATGTCTGCGATATCCATTGAAGATAAAATATAGCTCAATCATATAATTTAATAAAATCCTTATACACCCTGCTAAATATCTCAATCACAAGTTTTTGAGGTATATTTGACCTCTCATTGTATGACTTTGAAAAATGTCCCCATTCGATTTCCTGTTTAATGATTTCATTTTTCAAATCTAAGTTGATATTGCTAGCGAACTTTGTAGGTTTTTGAAGTGGATAATCATAGTTGTTATACCTTGTGATGTTTAGGTAAGGTAACTTAAATCCCATAACATCCTCAATGTACTTCCATAGCCGACCACTTGCAGGGTTTTCAATAATGAAATATCTGGGATTGTACCGCTTGATAATCTCAACAGTGTTGAAGGCACATAATTCTCCATTCACACGCTTCATGAACTGTCTATCGTACTGATAATTGATATAAGCCTGTTCATAGTCGGACTTATTCCTGATTGTGAACATACTAGCCTCACGCTGTGGTACGAATAAACTATCTGAAAGGTCTTCTTGTTTCCAACAGGCATTCCCCTCATTCATGGCACTTGCGTTGGACCATGACTCGCATGGTGGACTTGCGATTATTAGGTCAGGTTTTGGTAATTGATCCAAAGTGTCAAATAGAGTGTTGTCCCCAAAAAGCCTGCTATAGTCAGCTAAATTCAAGTTGATAAAGTGATTGTTCTTGTTTTCTATGTCTATGCCAATCGGATAGATGTCAATGTTCGCCCCCCCTGAACGTTTAAGTGTAGCAACTCCTTTTGTGTAGGAACCATTGCCACTATCAAAGAGAGCCCAAACTATCATTGCTTCAATATCAATACCTCCTATCTTCCGTCTCTTTCGGATATGCAAAGCTGTTTCCGACCACACCTTCCAAAATCCGACTGGACAAGGCACCGTTGCCATAGTCATCTGCATACAAGGTTTTAATTTCCTTGCTGGTCAGATTCGTGTTGATGATCGTGTTGCTTCGTTTGTCCAAAATCTCGTAGAGTATCTGATGTGTCCACTCGTTATTGCGAGTATCAGCCTTCCGACTCTCTTTTCCAAGATCATCCAAAAATAGAAAGTCAACCTTGCTGAGTAGCTCAATCATTTCAGCTTGAGAGTAGCCATTTTCTGTATGGAAACTCTCCTTGATTTTGGTAAAGAGAGTGACCAGCGATACAAACAGCACCGACCTCGGATGTCCGTATGCCTTGAATTGCTCGTTCATGTACTTGGCCAATCCGTATGTCAGATGACTCTTGCCAACTCCTGACGGTCCAGTCACAATGGCATTGCCGAAGCCCTTATGTCGATAAAATTGCTCAATCCTCTTGGCAAAATTGATAGCCTTCTGGTCAATGTCAGCCTTAATCTCATAGTTATCAAGGCTCTTGCTTTTCAGCTTGTCAGATACCAGACTGTCTCTCTCAAAGACTGCGTAGGTATCAGCAAGCTTGTTGTTGACCTTGCTCTGACTGTTCAGTTTACTTTCAAAGGTCTGGATTGCTGCCTTGGTGCATTCTGGACATTGCTTGAGTTCTTCCATCTGTCCCTTAATAGGTACCTTGGTCAACCAAAGCTGACAACCGTGGACCTCACAGGTTTCGTCCAAGACTTGTCTGGTCTGAAAATTTTTGAATGGATTCATCTAAAAGCCCAACCTTTCGTCAACTTCTGTAGCATCGTTCTTTTTACTTCTGGGTGGTTGCTGATTGATGTAGTTTTCAAATTTTGTCCCAAATAAAGTAACAGGTCTCAAGAACTTGGCAAATTCCGTTCCTTGCCATTCGCTAGTTTTAGTGTCAATAACCTGTTTGAAGTCTTCAAGCGTGTAGCCTTCTTTCAACCTGGCATTGATATGTTTCTGTGTAGCTTGTGAGCCAGCAGTAAATCTAGTCCCAGCAACTTGATTGAGATAGAGAATCACTTCTGAAACAATATCTATATTATTACTCTTCTCAGTCTTATTCTTCTCAGTCTTATTTCCCTGTAAAATTTCCAGTTCTTGACCTGTATTTTCTACAGTTCCTAACTGTAAAATTTCCAGTTCCTGACCTGTACTTTTTACAGTTCCAGTAACTGCACTTAGATACAGTCTGTTAGGGAGGTTAACACCCTGGCGAACTTCTTTCAATAGCCCGATATTTGACAATTCCTTTTTGATTTTGATGACTGTCTTCTCACTTGCTGACAAGTCAAGCATGAATTGCTCATTTGTGTAGTATTGGAAAACTATACCGTCCGAGTCATACCATTTGTTTTTTAGAGACAACTGCAAGCGGTCATAGAGTAAGCCGTACATAAACTTGGCTGCCAAACTCAGTTGATTATACTTTTGATCGTGAATCAATGGCTTTGGGATTCGTATAAAAGCTATGTGACTTTCAACATCTGTCTTCCTAATCATCCTCATTCCTCCGTATTTGTAAATTTGGTGTATTCCTTGTGGAAGTACATCTTGACTGTCCCAAGGTCACCATGCCTATTCTTCTTGATGATCAGCTCAGTCAAGTTCTTTTCTGGCTGATCGTCCTTTTTGTCCTGGTAATAATCATCACGATAGAGAAAGGCTACAATATCAGCATCTTGCTCAATACTGCCTGACTCTCTCAAATCGCTCATGATTGGTCGTTTGTCCTGACGTTGCTCAACACTACGAGAAAGCTGTGACAGAGCGATAACAGGCACTTTCAATTCCTTAGCAATAATCTTCAATTGACGGGAAATCTCAGACACTTCCTGTTGCCTATTGTCCGAACGTGACCCTTGTATCAATTGCAGATAGTCAATGACAATCAGACCTAGGCCTTCTGTTGCTTGGGCTAGCTTTCTAGCTTTGGACCTAATTTCAGCTATTCTGATGCCAGCCGTATCATCGATGTAGATTGGTGATTCTGCCAGTTGCCCTTGGGCATATATCAACCGTTGCCATTCAATCGGTGTCAGCTTCCCTGTCCTGATGTGATAACTCTTGATAGTGCCTTCAGCTGCAAGCATACGTTCAACTAAGCTCTCTGCACCCATTTCCAAAGAGAATATAGCCACAGGCTTATTAGATTTGCAGGCGACATTCTGGGCGATGTTGAGGGCAAATGCCGTCTTACCCATTGCAGGTCTAGCCGCTAAGATTATCAACTGGTCCTCATGCAGTCCAGTTGTCAGCTTGTCAAAATCTCTAAATCCAGTGGCAATTCCCGTCACATCGCTTGACACATTTGAGCGTTGCTCAATCTTGCTATGGCTATCCAAAATCACATCATAAATTGGCTTGAAACCTGTATTGTGATTGGAATTGCTGGCATTAACCAAAGCTTGTTCCGCCCTGGCAATCAGGTCATTGGCAGACATTTCACCAGTATAAGCACCTGTAACCGTATCTGAGAGATTAGCAATGACTTTCCTTAACAGGGCCTTCTCAGCGACTGTCTTAGCGTAAAATTCAGCGTTAGCGCTGGTTGGCACAGCGTTGATAATCTCAGCAATGTAGGCCAATCCTCCAACACCGCTCAAGTCTCCCTGGTCTTCCAGAGCGGTCTTCATCGTGACCGCATCAATCGCCTGCCCATTGTCAGACAAGGTCTGCATGGTCCGAAAGATAATCTGATGTCCTGGTCTGTAGAAATCTTCTGGTTTTAGATGCTCAGCTACTAAGACAATTTTGTCTGGGTCAATGAAGATAGAACCAAGGACTGCCTGCTCAGCCAAGACATCATGTGGTAGAGTTGCTATGTTGTCCATTCCTCTCCTCCCACATTTCAGTCACTATGCCCTTATTCCAAAGGTCCTGTTGATAAACTCTGGCTTCTTGCCAGGTATCAAAAGACTTCTTGTAGTGGTACTTCCGACCACGACTCTTTTTATTTATTTTTGCCACAATCCAGACCATAGCTAGACCTCACGATCTGCTAATAGCTCGGCTTGGCATCTGTTAACCTTCTCTAAATGCTCAATCCGTCTATTTAACTCTTGGATTAGCCTAGCTTTACCAACACATTCCTGTTCTTTCAGGTCTGCCAACTTCTTAAATTCCTTGACCCTATACCTTTCGTATGCCAACTCACGTTCCAGCTCATGTTGGCTTTCAGGAATGTAGTCATCTTCCTCAACGCTCAAAAACTTTTTCATCATGTCCCAAAATTTCATTCTATCCTCCGTAATATCTGTGGATTTGAAGATATCTCAAATTCCGCTCTGGTTGCTTTTCTTCAATCACTGGCTCCCTGACCTCTATTTCAATCTCAACAGGTTTACGAATCAGCCAGATTAAGATTGGGGTCAAAATAGCAATAAATGCCAAACCTTGCTCAGCTGTCAACATCAATTCTTCTGTCATATCGCTGTCCTCTGCCAATTATTGTGATACCATTCAATCACTGCATCACGAGGGTACTTCTCGCGAGCGTTCGGAATACGTGGGAAATCTTTGTGGCAATTAAATCGTGCATCAAAACTTCCCGTATCCTTTGTTCCTAAGAGCATTTCAGCACATTGCGACTTGTTGAGTTCCATTGGATATCGCCTTTTTTCATCGGTCACTATGTGCATGACCTTCAACGCTCTGTCCATTAGCCCAGCTTCAAACTGGTCCAACATTTGAATCATTAGATCATTCATAAAGTCCTCCAACCTAATCTTGTTTAGGCAAACTTGGAATCACTAATGCACCCTTTCGATTAATGAAATATTGAATAACAGAAGGATGATCATCACTCCATCGACCGTTATATGTTTCTAAAAAGAGTAATAAGAGTCGTTTTTTAGAATATCCTTCAATAGTTTCACTATTCACATTTGATTTTTTTAGTTGGGATAGCATTCTATCTTCAGAAAATACTGAGGTTGTATAAAGAGTCCAAAGCACAGATTGTAGAAATGGTTTATTTGGTAATTTTGTTTCAGATAATACCCTTTCATAAAACTTGCAAAAACTTCTTAGCTGTTTCTCATTTGAAAAAATGTAGTCTCCATCTTTTAATCTTGTAATAACTTGAGTACCTGTTCCGTCTCTACGACCAGCACCCGCAGTAATTACCATCTTATCGCTCAATAAATCATTTTCTTCTAAAAAATTCATTAGTTTTATGAATTCGGTATCACCCTCTAATGAGTAAGAATAGACATAATCACGTAACCCCCAATTCACTGCGGAGGTATTCATTGAAATAACCGTCTTGAAGTCTGCGGTCGGATCAATGATGTAGCGAACTGGCTTACGATGTTTTTTGAGGTAATACAAGCGATGTTGGCCATCAATCACTTGTAACTTATCATTTACCAAAATTGGTTGCCGTTGCCCCTGTGAAAGAAGTTCATCCTCTAACTTACTATTCTCTGTGATTTTTCGATTACTTAATTTACTAAAAATGCTATAGTCTGTTGTTATTAATATTTCATTTGATGTTTCATTTGATTTCATGGTATAATCCTCTTGTAATATTTATTTGTGAGCCTGATTGCCGTCAGGCTTTTTGTGTTGTATTCCAGTAGTTTTCCAAGTTCACCGACATGATCGCTGCTAGATTCTTCTTCTCGGTTTCAATCTGTCGCCTATATGGTACCAACCCATCCAATCTCTCATGCTCTGACTTAGGCAGGTAATATCCATTTGGCTTAGTCTTCTTTGCTACTATCGGATGATTAAAATTAACCCGCAAGCTTTCAATCACTTCTTCCAAGCTACGCTTTGAAATGCTGAATATTAGCCGTAGTTCACTTGCTTGGATTGGCAAGTCGTAACTAGCATTATTCTTGATAGCATTGAGAACTTTGATTTCCAAGTCATTCATTTCCCTAGATACTGTCATGCCATTTCCTTTCTGATTTTTCCCAGTGCCACCACAGTCTCCCAAACATCTAGCCCCTCGAGGCTATCAACTATCAGTTGACTGAGCTGGTAGTTTTTCTTTTGCCAGTTGGCGATCAATTTACTTTCCATGTTCTCTCTCCTTTCTACGCAGTAAACACCGCATTACCTTGTTTGTCCAAGTAGCCAATGACTGTATGGCTGTTTGCATAGCCACATCGTGGGTTAACCCTTGGAAACCGCATCACTTCTTTTAAGATGAGCGTTCTTTTTTCGTTACAGTCGTAGACTGTTAGAAAACCTTTCTCTTTCAGAGAATTTGTTGTTTTATTGCGTTTTCTTATGAGTTCAATTCCTGACATCTTTTTCTTCCTTTCTAGTTTGTTAGTTGGATAGTTTCCGTTCGGGAACGCTATCTTCAAAAAAAATTCCTAATTCATCTCTTGAAAATCCAAGGATTGCGGCAATATTCGCGAACTCATTTACGCCGATATCTACCAAACCATTCTCTCGTTTAGCGTATAAAGCACGGTCTTTCCAGCCCATACGGTTTGCCACTTCATCTTGGGTTAGACCTTTTGCTATACGTTCTGCTTTTAGACGTTTTAAATTTATTTTCATTCGTACTCCTTTCTTGATAACTTTTATCGTTCCCGTTGTGGAACATTTTTAGTATATGCCTTTCGTTCCGTTTTGTCAACATTTTTTGCAAAAAAAAAATAAAAATATTATTTTTTTGCTTTTGTTTGTGTTTTTTTGGGAACGATGTTATAATGAATTCAAATTGAAAAAGGAGTAAAAATATGAGGACCAATGAAGAAATAATCCAAATATTGATGGATAAATTGGGAGAAAAGAATATCTCAATGAGTGAGTTGGCCCGTCGTACAGGAATTGCCAAATCAACACTTTCTAGATATTTTAATAAAACAAGAGAGTTCCCGCTAAACCGTGCCGATACTTTTGCAAAAGTATTAGGTATTACAACTGAGTATTTACTTGGTATGGAAGTGACACCCACAAAAGAACCTACTCCCACAATCGACCTCTCAAACCTACGCGAGCGTGTTGTCTTATTCGACGGCAAACCACTCTCGGATGAAGATGTAGAGAAAATCACCAAGATCATTGAACTATCCTTGGAGGTTAGTGCTAGTGAAGATAGATGAACTGTTAGAAGAATACAAAGTTAAATTATTTGTTTATCCAGACGATATGTGGGATAGGCCTGGACTTTATTTTCCAGACTTACGAACCATCTATATATCCGCCGCACTCACTAAAGCTGAGCGAGAACGGGTAATATTGCACGAACTTGGACACATCAACCACAATCCTGTCAATTACTCTCGATGCTTACTGCAGTATGAGAATCAAGCTGACAGATTTATGGTTAGAGAACTGCTCAAGGAATATCTTAGTAAGTACGACCCGAATGATTTTAACTGGTTGTACTTTGCAAAAACTAACAAAATCGCAACCAGCTGGGGCGAGCGAATGATACAAGAAGAATTTTATAAATTGGTTAGTTAAGGAGATTACATGACAGAGATTTATAACGACTCATTTAGACTTATGGGTACCAATTATCATCAAAAAGAAGCCCTTGAGATCATGAAGAAGCTCTCTAAGAAAAATAACTATCTGACAATGTCAGATGAAGGCATCAAAGAATACATTTTAAAAACATACTCAAATGTGTATGAATATAAGTATCTTGAGACAAATGATATTATTTTGGTACGAGAGCCAAAAAATCCACATGATACGAATGCTGTGAAAGTCTTAGCTGGAGGGCTGTTTGCCGGTTATCTTCCTGCAGATATTGCTAAAAAAGTAAATCGGTACGTTGGCAAATCTGATTACAATATTAAGGCAACCTTACATGGTAGAGGTGGAAAGTTCAAAACCTTAGATGACACTTTGACCAAAGTAATTTCGGATGAAAAAGAAATATCGTTTAGACTGGATTTAGTAGTAAACAAGGTTCCAATTCCGAAAAAATCTGCATCTTCAGTGGATAGTCTTGCTTCACCAGTTCAAACTACCAACAGTTTCTGGCAAAATCTTTTTCTAATTCTGTCATTTTTGTTAATATTAATTGGGATATTATTTGTCTTAGTAGCATTTAGTTTCCTGCTTAAGCAAAAAATATTAGAATTTTTTGTTGGGTTAGTCATTGGAGTATTGTTTTTTGCTCCAGCAACTGCCTATAAATTGATTTTCAAAAAATAAAAAAGCCCTACGCTCAACTTTGGCCGGTCAGAGCGTAAGGCGAATCGTATAAGAAAAATTGCCAATCTGGCAAGTCTTTTCTTGTACTCATTTTATCAGAAATGAGGTAAAAAAACAAATGGCATCAGTTAGAAAAAGGGGTAAATATTATGAGTACCGCGTTGTTTATCGTGACAGTCTCGGGGAAAGGCATGAAGCGACTTGCGGTGGCTTCAAGACCAAAGCACAAGCAAGAGCAGCTGGGCAAGAAAGAGAAGTCGAGCTTCGAACTTCTCCCATGTCAAATAATGATGTCACTCTGCTTGACTACTACATAGCTTGGGCAGAGCTATATAAAAAACCACACGTTGTTAAAAAAACATGGAATTCCTACGAACAAACCCGAAAGCACATCAGCAAATATTTTGGTCACATTAAACTGAAAGAGATGTCCCCTGTACGCTACCAAGAATTTTTAAACCGGTTTGGCTCCAAGTACGCACAAGACACTATTGAGCGGACACACTATCATATTAAATCAGCTGTCAAAATCGCTGTCCGTGATCAGCTCATTCCATCGAATTTTACGGAAGGGGCTGTGGTTAAATCTCAGAAAGAAAAAAAGCCAGAGGCTGAAAGTTATCTTGAAGAGGATGAATACCTCTACGTCATCTCAAAAACGCAAGAGAACCCTCAATATATTTCACACATGACACTCTATATTTTGGCGGTTAGTGGAATGAGGTTTGCTGAAGCTATGGGGTTGACTTGGGATGATATTGACTTTGAAAGACAAGTCTTTATAGTTGTTAACACATGGGACTATTCTGACTCACAAGATTTTAGTGCTACAAAAAATGAACAATCTGTAAGAGAGATCCCCTTTAATGATAACGTCGCTAAGCATTTACTCAATTTTAAAGAGCATTACTGGAAAGAGAATGAAAAAGGTCGTATCTTATTCGGAGCGTCAAATAGAGCCACAAATACTGCTCTGAAAAGAATGGTAAATAGAGATGTCCATCCACATACTTTAAGACACACATATGCTTCTTATCTCATTTTCAAGGAAGTCCCAGTTGCAAGTATCTCTAAACTGCTAGGACATAAAACTATTTTGATAACTTTGAAAGTCTATGCCCACCAGTTTGAAAAGATGAAAGAAAAACACCATGCAGAAGTACGAGGTATCTTAGCAGACATTCATTAGTTGGTGGGCAAACGGTGGGCAAATAGCCCTAAACCCTTGATATACCAACGGTTTCAAATCCGTCTACCGCCTTTATTATAGGAATTTATCCGAATTTATACAAGTCAAAAGCCCGATTTTTTGGGCTTTTTTGTTTTGTTATTTGGTAAAATTCGGTCAAAACAGAAAAAGATTTTGGACACCCAAAATATCAACAAACTCCCCATAGCTTGTCGCTATGAGGAGCATGGATATATTACAACTCAGCAATCTGGCTCAAATTAACTTCAGCAATGGTATCATTACCAAACATAGAGATAACCATCTTAACCTTGTTGTTGTCGATTTCTGTAATTTTACCTGTGTAGTCTGTGAAGGCACCGTCGATGATACGAACAGTATCGCCAACTTTGACATCAATATCAAATTCTTGAACGGTTTGACCCATAGATACCAAGATTTGACGGATTTCTTCTTCCAAAAGTGGAGTTGGTTTTGAACGGTTACCGTGTGAACCCACGAAACCTGTAACGTTTGGCGTGTTACGCACTACAAACCAAGCTTCATCCGTCATAACCATTTCAACCAAAACATAACCAGGGAAACGGTTTTCTTCCACTTCCTTGACCTCACCGTTCTTTTCAACCTGAACAGTCTGAGTTGGAATTTCTACACGAAGGATGTTTTCCAACATGTTATAAGTGTGGGCACGTTGGAGCAAGTTTTCCTTCACTTTATTTTCATATCCTGAGTAGGTCTGCAAAACAAACCAGCCTTTATCAAAACTATCGTACATTGTTACTTCCTTTCTTTGGAAACACGGAATTTTTAGACGCTAAAAAAAGCCCGAAGGCTTTCGCTTTTCTTTATTATATCACTTCCATTTTACAAATGGCAAGTATTTTCTAGAAAAGATTGATCAAGCTCATGATTCCTCGTGACAAAATCAAGTCAAAGAGGTAAACCACCGCTACGAAAAAGGCAGTATATTCCACTACAGACACGAAATCCGTCCAGCTCTGCTTACGAGTTGGCCAAGACGTATCTTTTAAAATGCGGATAATGTCTTTGATAAATTTCATGCGTGACTCCTATCTGGTTTCCTTGTGAACAGTGTATTGTCCACAGTGTTTACAAAATTTATTTACTTCTAACCGTGTTGGCTTGGGATTGCTCGAAAGGCTGATTGAATAGTTTCGAGAACCACAAACAGTACAGGCTAGGCTTGCTTTTTTTAGTGCCATAAAGCCCTCCATCCTTTTCATTTTACCATGTTTTTATGGATTTGACAACTCTCCAAACCAAGACGTAATGTTATCCCACAAGGTTTTTGCTCGTTCTGGTAACTGGGCATCGATTAGATTTTGTTTGGTTTGCTCAATCAAGTTTTTCGCCTGATCTGAAATTTCTTGTACCTGCTCTTGACCAAGGCTTGATTCAGTTTGCGCAGCTTCATCTGGAGCTACTTCTACAATACCATTTTGTGCATAGGCATTTTCTACTTCGAATTGAGTTCCTGCAGTATATGGCAAGATTGAATTGGCTACAGTCTGGAAGACCGACGGAGCCATCCAGTAGCTACTGCTATCTATATAATGATTTTCATCTGTCTGCTCAAAACCAACCCACTGACTGATGACCAAATCAGGTGTGTAGGCAATATGCCACTGATCATTGACAAGATTGACATCAAAACTCGTTTCGGTTGTTCCTGTTTTCCCAGCAATATAATAATTGGCCGCATCTGCTGTCACTCCCGTACCATTGGTATAGGTTCCAAGCATCATTGCTGTCATCTTATCTGCGACAGAGCGGTCAATCACCTTGGTACTTGTTTCTCGATGCTCTGCTAAAACCTTTCCACTAGCTGTTTCAATACGAGTGATGAGGTGGGCATCCTTCATCACACCCTTATTCGCAAAAGTAGCGTAGGCCTGGGCCATTTGCAGAGGATTAGTCTCCACTCCAGAACCAATTGAAACACCCAAAACTTTCTCGACATTTTCCATATCAAGTCCAAACTTTTGTCCATACTCGAAGGCTTTGTCAATCCCCAAGGTGTTCACTATATAAGCTACTGGTAAATTGTAAGATAGAGCCAAAGCTTGATACATTGGAATGGTATCAGAAGTCGAATAATCATAGTTATGCAAGGTGTAATCGCCGTAGGTTTCTGTATGGTTATCCAGAGCCATATCAATCGACCAGCCCGCCGCTACTGCTGGAGCATAGGCAACAAGAGGCTTAATCGTTGAACCAGGACTGCGCTTGGCTTGTGTCGCAAAGTTGAAAGTCCGAAAGACCGCATCCTCTGAACTGTTAACTCGACCAACCAAGGCGCGAACTCCACCAGTCCTAGGGTCAAGAGCTACGCTGGCAGCCTGAGCATGGGTACCATCAAAACTTGACGTTGGGAACATAGTCTCATCATTAAAAATCACCTGCATGCTGGCTTGAGAATTTTGATCCATCTCTGTGTAAATCCTATAGCCGTTATTAATAATGTCTGATTCTTTCAGTCCGTATCGCTCAATCGCCTCAGCAATCACAGCATCAAAATAGGATGGATAGGAATAATTGCTTTGTTTCCCTGTATAGGTATCTGAAAGCTGACTGGCTAGGTCTACTTGGAAACCTGCATCTGCAGTCGCCTGATCAATATAACCAGCATTGACCATATTTTGCAGGACTGTATCCCGACGATTAACTGCATTTTCTAGAGAATAATAAGGATTATAAATCTCAGGTCCCTTGAGCATCCCTGCTATGACGGCCGCTTGCTCAAGAGTAAGATCACTGGCTGGAATACCGAAGTATTTTTGGCTTGCATCTTCCACTCCCCAGACCCCGTTTCCAAAGTAGGCATTGTTGAGATACATGGTCAGGATTTCTTGCTTGCTGTACTTTTTATTGATTTCAAGGGCCAAAAAGAATTCTCGAGCCTTTCGACTGATGGTCTGATCCTGAGTTAGAAAGGCGTTTTTAGCCAACTGTTGCGTAATAGTTGAACCACCTCCAGACCGACCTAACGTCAAGGCAGCCAAAATTGTACGCTGGTAATTAATGCCCGAATTTTTGTAGAAGCTCCGATCTTCTGTAGCGATAACGGCATTCTCTAAATTATCAGAGACAGCATCCAGCTCTACATAGGTCCCCTTCTGACCAGACAATGTCCCAGCTTCCGCACCATCTTTATCGTAAATAATCGTTGTAGCTTTTAGCGCCTGCTGTAAATCACCAACATTAGCTGTCTTTGCAAGGAAAAATAGATAGCCACCTACTGTAAGAACTGTCAGGACCATTAAAATGATTAAAATTTTAGTCA
Source organism: Streptococcus suis (assembly GCF_016743335.1). Taxonomy (GTDB): domain Bacteria; phylum Bacillota; class Bacilli; order Lactobacillales; family Streptococcaceae; genus Streptococcus; species Streptococcus suis_Y. The sequence continues at coordinate 99,831 of NZ_WCJE01000002.1, forward strand.
GTTGATAACGGCGCCAAAATTTACGAATCGGCTCCGGAATACGTGAATTTTTCTTTGGTTTATCAACAGAGCCACGATTTCCCCTGCGGTGACGGCTAGGTCGGTCTTCATGATCAATTTGGAAATCTTCTGGAACTTCAATCGGCTGATGTTGCAAATCGTCCATACTTTACCTCTTTCTAGTGAATTTTGTACCATTATACACCATTTCCTAAAAACTAGCAGAAAAAAGCCTGCGATAACTTGTGACAACAGACAGGGAATTTTTTCCAAAAATATGATAAAATAGGGTCATTCTGAACAAAGAAGAGGATTCCCATGACACAAGTATATGATATTACCATCATCGGTGGCGGACCAGTCGGTCTCTTCGCCGCCTTCTATGCCCACCTCCGTCAAGCCAAGGTCAAAATCATTGACTCCCTTCCCCAACTGGGTGGCCAGCCTGCCATTCTCTATCCTGAGAAGGCCATTTTAGACATTCCAGCCTTTCCAAGCCTGACGGGACAGGAGTTGACCGACAACCTCCTTGCCCAACTGACTCCGTTTGACACCACCATCTGCCTCAATGAAACCCTGACTGCTATCGAACCTGGGGAGGTCATTACCCTAACGACCAACAAGGGCAAACACCTGACCAAGACTCTGATTATCGCCATGGGTGGCGGGGCCTTCAAGCCTCGTCCGCTGGAGATTGACGGTGCCGACAGCTTTGACAACGTCCACTACCACGTGTCTAACATCCAGCAGTATGCCGACAAGGACATCGTCGTCTTGGGTGGCGGTGACTCTGCGGTCGATTGGTCCCTGGCCTTTGAAAAGATCGCCAAGACCACCCAGATTGTCCACCGACGCGATAACTTCCGAGCCCTCGAGCACAGCGTAGAAGAGCTCAAGCAGTCCAGCGTTACTATTCACACACCTTTTATCCCTAAAGGGCTTTCCGGGGAAAATGGCAGAGCTTCTGCCATTGATTTCGATAAGGTGAAGAGCGAGGACAAGCTGACCTTGTCTTTTGACCACCTCTTTGTCAACTACGGTTTCAAATCATCTGTCGGCACGCTGAAAGAATGGGGCTTGGAACTCAATCGCCACCGCATTGTCGTCAACAGCAAGCAAGAAACCTCTGTCCCTGGCATCTATGCCATCGGTGACTGTTGCTTCTACGAGGGTAAAATCGACCTGATTGCGACTGGACTGGGCGAAGCCCCAACCGCAGTCAACAATGCCATGAACTACCTCAATCCAAACGAAAAAGTGCAACCCAAGCACTCGACCAGCCTATAAGATGAAAATTGATATTCGCATTCCCCAAGTCTTTCCCCAACTGACTGTCAAGGAAGTCTTGGAAGATTATTTTCTCATTCCCAGAAAAATCCGCCACTTCCTCCGCACCAAGAAACACGTCCGTGTCAACGGTGAGCTGATTAACTGGCAGAGTCCGATTGCCGCAGGCGACTTGTTAGAATTGACCTTTGACCAGGAAGATTACCCTGAAAAAAGCATTCCTCTGGGACAGGCGAACTTGGTGGAGGAACTCTATCAAGATGAGCATTTGATTATCGTCAACAAGCCCGAAGGCATGAAAACCCACGGCAATGAACCAACGGAAATTGCCCTGCTCAACCATGTATCCGCCTATGTCGGTCAGACCTGCTATGTGGTCCACAGACTTGATATGGAAACCAGCGGAGCCATTCTCTTCGCCAAAAATCCCTTTATCCTGCCCATTCTCAATCGGCTCTTGGAAGACAAGGTCATCTACCGTGACTATCTCGCCCTCTGCCAAGGCCAGCTAAAAAAGACACACTGGACTATTACCGATAAGATTGGACGGGATCGGCATGACCGCAGAAAGCGGGTGGTCGATAATCGCAAGGGACAGGTGGCACTGACCCAGGTCCGCCTCTTGAAGACCCTTGGTAAAAATAGTTTGGTCTCTTGTCGCCTCCAGACAGGAAGGACCCACCAGATCCGAGTTCATCTAGCCCACCACGGTCACGCTCTAATCGGCGACCCACTTTACAGTCGAGTCGTAGCCCCCCGCCTCATGCTCCACGCCCAAAAACTCAGCCTGACCCACCCGCTGACACTCGAAGAAATCAGCGTGGAAGCACGGTCGGAGAGTTTTGAAAGAATAGTAAAAAAGAGCTGAAAAACCAGCTCTTTTTTGCATGTATGTTATTCAAAAATATTTCCCAACTCTACATCGACTCGGTTTTCCTTGACATTGATGTCGGTCACAGCGAGCAAAGACTTGTAGTTAGCTACGCTACGGTCCCCTTTTTGGTTTTCTGCAAAGACAGCCACGCCTACCAAGGTTGAGTCAAACTCAGACAAGAGGCTAATCATACCATTGATGGTGCCACCATTTTTCAAGAAATCATCGACGATTAAGACACGGCTTCCTGCCTTCAAACTACGCTTAGACAGGAACATCTTTTCGATACGGTCGCTCGATCCTGACACATAGTTGACAGAAACGGTTGAACCTTCTGTGATTTTCAAATCACGACGCACAATAACAAACGGTACATTAAGGACATTAGCAACAGCATTGGCCAAAGGGACCCCCTTTGTCGCAACTGTCATGACAGCATCAATCTTTTCTTCCTTAAAAGCATTAGCAATGATACGACCGACATTTTTCAAAATATGTGGTGTAGACAGCAAGTCAGATGAATAGATATAACCGCCTGGCAAGATACGATTACTTTCAGCCATCTGATCACGAAGGGCCTGTGCAATTTCGACAGACTCTGCCTTAGAGATCGATGGAGTAAAAACAACTCCTCCACTGGCACCAGTAATGGTTTCAATATGCCCGATAGAGCTTTCCTCGAAAGCCTTTTTAATGATGGCAATATCCTCTGAGATAGATGACTTGGCAGATTCATACTTTTCCGCAAAGGTATTCAAACTAGTTAATTCATAAGGGTGGTTGATGAGGTAATTGGAAATGACAACCATACGCTCACTTCTTCTTAATTTCATATTGTTCTCCTTTTTGGCTTTTTCCTATTATAGCACATAAAAACACAAAAAGCGAACCTTTTTTCTTGAAAAAGTTCGCTTTTTCGTATTTAGCTATAAACTTGTAGATACCACGTTGGAATCCAGCGAGTAAAGTCCGCATACCATTCTGAGATGGTGGCTGCCTGTTCCTGCATCAAGGGGATTTGGAGGGGATCTACGCGCTCTGCCCAAGAAAGAGCGCCTAGACTATTTACTGTTACATAAAGAGCCATGAGTTTCCAAAATTCCTCTGGAATAGCCCCCTCAAAATAGGCATCCACCTGACCACGCGCAAAGGCTGGAGACAAGTCTGCCGTAAAAATCAAACGGTTGAATTCTTCCCAGGGATCTCCTATATCATGTCGATCAAAGTCTAAAATTTTCAGTCTTCCATTCTGGCCCCGTAGAAAGTTCCCTGTATGAAAATCACCATGATGGTAGGCAATTGGTCTTCCCTCAAGCAAGTGACGATTAGCCTGAACAAAGTCTATCATAGCCTGAACATTTGGATAGGAATGACTAGCTACTTGGTAGGCAGCTAATTTACTGTCAATCTTAGCCTGATAAAAACTGTTCCAGTCCCGTTGGCTTTGGTCAATCGGTAGGGCATGCAAGGTTCGCAAAAACTGCCCTGACTGACAGCCCAAATCATATAAGACAGAATCAGACAAACTAGAAGCCACTTCATTCATATCCTGACCCTCCACCCATTCATAAAGGGTGTAGACTGACAAGTCATCCGCCCAAAAACTTAGTGGCTCTGCCACAGGCAGGTCTTGTCCAAACAAGCTTTGAACCAATCGAAATTCTGCTTGCTTGGTCTCATAGGCTGTCCGCTCGGCTATTCGCAAAAGCCCATAGCGACCATCTTCTAGTTGGACCGTGTACTTTTGGTCCGTGGACCAGCCTTTGGTGAGGGGCTGTCGAGACACTATCCTAACTGCCATCAGTCGATATTTGGCCTATAGAAAGCGCGGTTATCCATGGCAAAGATACGGTTGGTCATCTCGCCTGGACCAACCTTGTCCAAAGCGGTCAACATCATCATCATTTCTGCATCGATATTGTCAATCATGTGGAGGATTTCCGCCTCCATAATCTGCGGACGGACGGGACTGCCATACTCCAGCAAACCGTGGTGGCTGAGGATAACGTGGCGAAGAACAGTCACTTCCTCCAGACTGTCGTCGATACCCAATTCCATCAGGATCTTGGTAATCTCTTCATCAATCAGGGAAATATGCCCAATCAGATTGCCACGGACAGTGTAGCCTGTGTTATCAGGTCCGGTCAGTTCAATCACCTTGGCTAGGTCATGCAGCATGATTCCTGCAAAAAGCAAACTCTTATTGAGCTGGGGATAGATGTCACCAATTTTATCTGCCAAGCGGACCATGGTCGCTGTATGGAAGGACAGGCCTGAATAGAAGGCGTGGTGGTTGGTCTTGGCAGCTGGGTAGGAATAAAATTCCTTTTCGTACTTGCTGTAAAGAGCACGGACAATCCGCTGCCATGTGGCATTTTCGATGCGGAAAATCATCTGGCTCAAATAGTCTTTGGTATCCTTGACATCCACAGGTGGTTTTTCCTTAAAATCTGCAGGGTCGTTGGGCTCGCCTGCCTTTGGCAAACGAAGAACCAGTTGATTGACCTGGGGGGTGTTGTTGTAAACCTCACGGCGTCCCTGCACGTGAACAACTGTCCCAGCAGTAAAATCCTTGATTTTCCCTGGCTGGGCATCCCAGACCTTGCCTTCAATCTCACCTGTATCATCCTGGAAGGTCAGAGCAAGGTAGTCTTTGCCTGCTCGTGTTTGACGGACATCTGCGGTCTTGATGAGATAGAATCCTTCGAAGAATTCATCTTTTTTCATTTGGTTAATTTTCATTATCTTCCTCATCTAATGGGGACAGGCCAAGCAGTCCCTTGGTTTGGTCATCTTCGTACAGGTCAATGGTACGAAGACTACGCTCGATAGCGTTGGTGCGAGTGGTTAGGAGTTTGTCAATATTGCTGCTAGCCTGATTGAGTTGTTTCTGAGCCTTAAGCAAGAGGTCAGAAAACTTGCCAAATTCCAGCTTGACATTGCCCAAGACCTTGGAAATATCATCGGCCGACCGTTGAATATTGAGGGTTTTAAAGCCGACGGAGAGAGAATTGAGCAGGGCAGAAAGGGTGGTCGGTCCTGCTACCACGATATTTTCCTGACGGCGTAGGTCATCAAAGAAAATGGGATTGCGGACCACTTCTGAATACAGCCCTTCGGTTGGCAAGAACAACACGCCAAAGTTAGTCGTTTCAGGCGGATTAAGGTACTTGTTCTGAATATCCTTGGCAAAACGTTTGATAGCAGCCAAGAGATTTTTGCGATGGAGGTCAATCTGGTCCTTGTCCCCACTTTCGTAGGCTTCTTCCAAGCGGTAGTAATCCGCCAGCGGAAACTTGGAATCGATTGGCAAGTAGATATAGTCGCCTTCCGTGCGTCCTGGTAGCTTGACCGCATACTCCACGCGCTCACTAGAGCCTGAAACCGTGGCAAACTCTCGCTCATATTGGCTAGGTGTCAAAATATCCTCGATAATCTGTCCCAGCTGTAATTCACCCATGATGCCACGGGTTTTGGTGCCAGACAGCACCTTGTTCAGACTGCCCACATCACGCGCCACCGTCTGCATTTCTCCCAGTCCCCGATTGACAGACTCCAACTGTTTGGACACTGTTTCAAAGGAGGCTTGTAGACGGGTTTGCAGGGTTTTCTCCAGCTTTTCCTCAACTGTCTGCCGCATTTCTTCCAGGCGTTTTTCATTGGATTCCTGAATAGCCTGCAAACGGCGGTCGGTGGCATCTCGTGTTTCCAAGTGGCTCTTATTCAGCTCTTGACGGATGTCGGTTAGCTGTTGGTAAAGCTCCGTGCGGAGTCTTTCCACTTCCTGATGAATGGCCTGTTGCTGTTTGAGGGTTGCATTTTCTAGTTGATAGCTGAGCTGATCAGACAAGTTGTCTGCTGTGTCTTCTGCCTGATCTTGCAAAAGCAGGGCCAAGCTCTGCCATTTTCCATAAAGAAAAACCAAGGCAAGCAAGACCAGTATCAGCAAAATAAGTAATACAATATCCATCTAATCCTTGTCCTTACTGTAGATAAGGACCACGTAGCCCTTATCCAGTTGAATGTCTATGTCTCTATCTATAAATTCGTTAGAGGAATAGCATTTTTTGAAAAAATAATTGCTGGCATCCAGCGGGTACTTGGCATGACGAATGGTCAGGCAACTCTGGTCCGACGGCATAAAGGAAATGTAAGTCATGTCAGTAATCGGCGAAATCCTATGACTGCCAGCAGGTCGAAAACGGACGATGTTCTGACTGTCCACCAATTCAATCTGCTCCATATAGGTTGCCATGTCAGGCTCTGCAGCCAGAAAGAGATTGGTCATCATGTGATCCATGCGGCCACCCAAGGCTCCGTATATACGAACCTGGGCCTGCGGATAGGCCTTGAATACTTCCTTTAAAGCCAGCTCCAAGTCTGTATCATCTTTTTCAGCAGGAGCTTGCAAAAAACGCTCTGCTTGAGCCTTTATCCGCCCTAATTCTTCAGGTGTCACCGAGTCAAAATCACCGATGGCCCAGTCAAGAGGCAGGGAATGGTCCAGCAGACGAAGAGAGCCTGCATCTACCCCCACATAGAGGTCGGCAGGCTCAGGAAGGCAGTCAAAGGAACCGCCTGCAATGACAGCAATCTTAGTCATGGAGGGCAGCTCTCAATTTGGCAACGTTGGCATCCAAATCGCCTTTGAAGAGGTAGGAACCTGCCACAAAGACATTGGCACCCGCATTTTTGGCTGAATGAATGGTCTTGTCGTCAATCCCGCCGTCCACTTCGATGTCAAAGTTCAAGCCTTTAGCTTCACGGAGTTTAACCAAATCCGCAATCTTCTCAGCCACTTCTGGAATGTAGGCTTGTCCACCAAAACCTGGGTTGACCGTCATGAGCAGAACCTGATCCACCAAGTTGAGCACCGGCTCAATGGTCACAAGAGGAGTGCCTGGATTGATCACCACACCCACCTTCATACCAGCCGCACGAATTTTTTGGAGGGTCCCATGCAAGTGAACCGTTGCCTCTGCGTGAATAGTCAAGATATCCGCACCTGCTCGAGCAAAGGTCTCAATATGATTTTCAGGATTAGACACCATGAGATGGCAATCAAAAACCAGCTTGCTATGAGGACGCATAGCCGCAACCACATCCGCTCCAAAGCTGATATTTGGCACGAAATGACCATCCATGACATCAATGTGCACATACTCCACGCCTGTCTTTTCTAGACGCTTGAGCTCTTTTTCAAAATTTGCATAATCTGCCGCCAAAATAGACGGGGCAATCTTATAATGTGACATAGAGTACCAACTTTCTATTTGAATTTCTTACTTACCTTGGTATAGGTTTCACGCTGATTTTGGATTTCGCTGAGGAATTGGAGATAATTGTCAAAGCGACTTTGGGAAATGGCAGAGCTGGCAACAGCTTCCTTGACCGCACAATCCGGCTCATGGGTGTGGGTACAGGTCCTAAATTTGCAGTCCTGGCTGCTTTCCGCAATCTCTGGGAAACAATCTGTCAGAGCCTCCGCCTCCTTGACTTCATAGTCTAGGGATGAAAAACCTGGCGTATCCGCAATTTTCCCACCGAAGACATTGTAGAAACTGACCGCACGAGTGGTATGGCGACCACGCCCCAGACTATCTGAAATCGCACCTGTTTCCAAGGCTAATTCTGGTGCAATGCGATTGAGAAGAGTCGATTTACCAACCCCTGTCTGCCCCATAAAGACCGTCACCTTATCCTGCAATAATGGCGTCAATTCCTCCAAACTATAGACAAAAGGATAGCCAATTTTCTCATAGATAGCCTTGAAGGCATCCATCTCCGCCCGTTCTTCTACCAAGTCCATCTTAGAGATATAGATAATGGGATCCATATCCTTCTGTTCAAGGAGAACTAGGAAACGATCCAGTAGATTGGCATTAAAATCAGGTTCCTTGGCCGACATGATAACCACAGCCTGATCGATATTGACGATAGGAGGTCGAACCAAGCTATTCTTTCTCTCGTGGATTTTTAAAATATAGCCTTCTGAGTTTTCCTCCGCAGAAAAGTCCACAAAATCACCCACGTAGGGCGTTTGACCTTTCTTACGAAAATTTCCTCTGGCTCTGGTTTGATAAATCTGTCCATCTGCCTCGACATAGTAAAAACCAGCCAAGGCCTTGATAATTCTTCCTTGCAATGAAGACTCCTTTGTGTGTACTTGTTCCTATTATACCAAATTTCCTAGGAAAAAGGGAGTAAAGCCAAGTCCTGCACAGCTAGTATTTTCTTGCCAATGGGAATATGTGCACTAGAAAAGCCCTCAAACGAGAGCTTTCTTGGTATACATAGATGGACTAGTCTCTTTTGCGTGATGTGGCAGCTAGTCCGAGACCTGAAAGACCGGACAAGATGCCTCCTAAAACTAGGAGCATAGAGCTACTATCACCTGTTTTTGGCAAGGTTTTGGCAGTAGTCTGAGAGCCTTCCTCTGGTTTAACAGCAGGAGTGCTTGGAGCGGACTTGTCTACCTTTTTCTTGTCGGTTGTTACGACTGGTTGAGCCTTACCAGCTGTCTGGTCAGTTAAGGACGAGGCATCTGTTAGCTGTTCAACTGGTTTGTCTGTCGGAGTGTCAACTGGTTGTTCGACCGGCTGTTCGGCTGGGGTTTCAACTGGTTGTTCTGCCGAGGTTTCGCCTAGTTGTTCAGCTGGTTTTTCAACTGGAACTTCGACCGGCTGTTCAACTGGTTTAGTTTCAGCTGGTTTTTCAGCTGGAGTTTCAACTGGTTTTTCAATTGGGGTTTCAACTGGTTTTTCAGTTGGTTGTTCAGTTGGTTGTTCGGCTGGAGTTTCAACTGGTTGTTCAGTTGGTTGTTCAGTTGGTTGTTCGACTGGGGTTTCTGGAGCGGCGTCCTTAATCATCCAGAATTGAACCCATGCAAAACCAGCAGAGTTTAGTTGCTTTAAGGCATTATCATAGGTAAGTTCATAGGTTGGACTAGTGTATTGGTCCAACTTGTATCCATCAACTTTGGGTGTTTCTACCGTCTTTGTTTCTCCCGGGTTGATGGTAACATAGTAATGAGATAATGGACCATCAACTTCTGAAATTGCACCTATTAGTACCGAAATTGGTTTTTCAACTGGCTGGTCAGCTGGGGTTGCAACTGGTTGTTCAGTTGGTTGTTCGACTGGTTGCTCAGTTGGCTGGTCGGCTGGCTTCTCAACTGGTTTTTCTGTTGGTGTTGTAGCTGGTTTTTCAGTTGGCTGGTCTGTCGGAGTCTCGGCTGGCTTCTCAACTGGGGTTTCCACTGGTGTTTCAACTTTCTTATAGAAAAAACCTGTAGCTGGAACCCAATCTGTGTCATGCCAAACATTTTCGCCAGTGAAACTATCATAGGTTACAACCGTCTCAGCCGAAGACCAATCGGCAAGGACGTATCCATCTATATGAGGAGCCTTCTCTATTATGGTTTCTCCTTTGGAGATAGTTCCCTCTTTATAGGGGGCAATGCTCGTATATGATGGAACACGAATTACACCATCTTCTGGGATATCATCTATATAATAATAAATTCGATAGGTGACAGTCTCTACTGGCTGATCTTCTGCATAAACTACAGCCTCTCCTACAAACTGGCTACCAGTAGGAATACCTACCCCACCCAAAACAAGGCTAGACGTAAGGGCTACGCCCCATTTAACCAATTTTTTTGCATTCATCATATTTTCCTAAGGTCTCTTGACCTTTCCTTTCCTTTTAAACATCTTATAAACCCCTGCTACAATAGGGTTTGTAGGTGTTTTAGTTAAGGGTCGTTAACTAAAACAAGGAAAAATCAAAAAAATGCCGACCTGGAAAGGCTTGAAAAACCAGTCAAATCAGCATTTTGAATGTTTTTTATTGATGACTTTGATTGTTTTAACAGACGACCGTCTACTAAAACACACATATTCGCCTACAGTTTATCATTTTGTGCTGTTTCTGTCAAAGAATTATGTGCTTTTTGACTGCGAAATGGGATATTATTTCGTTTTAAGACATGATAGATGGTCGCTGTTGAAATATTCAACTGGTTGACCATGTCTCGGATGGTTGTTTCTTCTGCCACATAGCTCTGAATCACTTGTTTTTCTTTTGATTTTGAAATACCCTTATTGCCCAATTTTACACCACGTTCTCTGGCCTTACGCAGACCATCTTTGGTGCGGTCAGAAATGGCTTGGAGTTCCCATTCTGCCACATAGCCTAGCATGAGGCAGAAGAATCGACCTGTCAGCGAGTCTGTTTCGATTTGTTCGTGGACGGATTGCAGGCGGATATGGTGGCTAGTCAAGTCTGAGATGATAGCAGACAGATGGAGCATCTTTCTGGTTAGGCGGTCTAGCTTATAGACTACAAAACTGGTCTCTATCCCGCTTTCAGCACAGGCTTTGGCTAGCCTGATAGCTTTTTGAAGTTGTGGGCGGTCTTGATGACCTCCCGATTCCTTTTCCATGTAGAGTCTGTCACAGAAGTGTAGGGCTTCTTTTTGAACTTCTAGCCCCAGTTCTTGCCGATTGTCCCTCGAACTCACACGAGCGTAGCCAATGACGACAGTGCCTTTTTCTTGGTATTGCTTGATGATTTTCTTCATATTTTCCTCCTTGTTCTACTATTGTAGCGGGGATTGGTATAAAAGGTCTGATGAACATGTGATCATGGTTTGATAATCATTCCATTTTCCCCTAGCCAAGTCAAGAAAAAAATAGTATAATAAAAAGCAAGCGGAGGTGGTGGAACGGCAGACACGCATGCTTCAGGCGCATGTGCCCATCGGGTGTGAGGGTTCAAATCCCTTCCTCCGCATGATAAACGAGAAACCCCAAGTCAGAGTTGATGACTTGGGGTGATACTTTATGCTAATTATTTGGCTTCAAATCATTTAAGTAATGTTATCCAGTTTTGCTTTGAATGCAAGATACGGGCTACAAAAACCTGATAGCCCTCTATGAAATAAAAAACGAGATAATGTTCTATCGGCATATAACGGTAGGGCTTTCCATCGGCAGTTAGGTTGCCAAATCCTCTGCTAGATACCAAGGGACAGACTTCAGGGAATAGCTCTAATATTTCCAAAGCCTTCAATATCAAATCAATTTTGCTAGCCGCTGCTTGTTGGCTGTAAAAATTGATCAGAATGTAATCATATATAGCCTGCAAATCCTGTTTGGCTCTATCAGAAATAACAAGCTCATATTTTTTCTTATCAGTCAAGACCAAATTCCTTTCTGACAGCCACGAGAGAACTTGTCTTACCTGCTAGAATATCCTGATGCCCTAACAAGATTTCTTTCTTTAACTCTTCAAAAGCAATCTTGTTGCTATCCTCCCTACTGTCTTTTGTGACAAATTCTTGGGCATCAATAGTACCTGTCGCAATTTTTCTCAAGGTCGCATTCAGCACATCTGAAACTGTCATGCTTTCTCCTGCTAATAGCTCCTTTGTCTGCTGATAATAAAATGAATCTGCCCTAAAGTTTACCTGTTGTGTTGCTCCCATTATTCCCAACTCCTTTGTATAGACGTTTTGTACATACAGTTTACCCCTTTTTCAGAAGTTGGTCAAGATATTCGCTAAATGGGAGTGGGAAAGAACTCGACCATTCATAGAAGAGTTCGTCAACAAGTCCTTATTTCCAGTTGTTGAGCTGAAACAGTCTATTCCCAGACTGTTTCACTCCCACCCCCGCATAGCTCCAACAGTCAGAGTAGTGACTGTTGGAGGTTGGAGATAGAGCGAACAAGGTTCGTTACAAAAAGGTTCAGTGAACCTTTTGAGGTTGGAAATAGAGCGAACTTTGTTCGCAACAGTCGTAATGATCAGATTTGGAGTATAAAACACGAATTGCTGAGATTTGCTTCGCAAATCCTATCTCCAACCTTTAACAGTCTCCCAGACTGTTAAAGCCAATCAACCACTGCGCTGAGATGTTGACACTAACTTTGAGAAGCGGTGCTGGGCTTTTTGCTCAACCTCATTTTTATATCTTCTCACGCAATTTCCCATCACGCATTTCCAAAACCACATCAAACATGTCTAGGATGGCAGGGTCTGATTGGTGCAAGATAGTAATGATGAGTTTGTCCTCCAACTGCAAAAGGTGGGTCAAGACCTGTTTGGTCAAGGCAGGGTCTAAATGGGCGGTCGGTTCATCCAAGAGCAAGATGTCCTTGCCGCTCATCAGGGCACGGAGCAGACACAGGGTATTTTTCTCGCCACCACTCAAGAGACTGGGATCGCTTGTTGTACGCAAGGTGTCCTGTAAACTCGTTGGCAAGCTCCTTAACAAGCCAAGCATGACATCTCTTCCCTTCTCATAGGTTCCAAAAACAGACACATTGTTTTCAAAATCGGTATGGTAAAGATGCTCAAACTGGCTAAGATAGAAGGCGGTAGCTGCTTCCATTTCATGTGAAACATCATGTTCCAAATAGGAAACACTTCCCATGTCCATAGCCAGTTCCCCTGCCAACACTCGTAGAAAAGTCGATTTCCCGCTAGCTGACGGGCCAATGATGGCATACTTTTTCCCCTTGTCAAACCGATAGGAAAAATCTGCTACCGCTAATTCTCCCACACGATAGGCCACATCCCTGACTTCCAAAGCTGTCACCTTGGGATAGCTTGGCACTTGCTCAGACAAGACCTGACCAGCAAGATAATCTTCTAAATTAGCGACCGTTTCCTTGGTCGAATGGATATAATTGACATCCAAAAGGATGTATTTCATGGGATAGATGAAATTTTCAACATAGCTAAAAGTCGCAATGGCAGCACCGATGGTCAACTTTTTTTGTAGCAAGAGGTAGCCGACCAAGCCAAAAGCCGTTAATTGCACCAAAAACATGGAAAATCCATTGACGACATTGGCCAGGGTTTTGAATTGCCCAAAGCGAAAACGGGCCTGTTCACTTTCTTCTACCGACCGATGGTGGACACGACTGATGGAGCCGAAGGTTTCACTATTAACGCGGTTCTTAGCAGAAAAGAGGTCAGTCACCACCTGAAAATAGCGTTCCAAACTCTGTAAAAATGACCGCTGACGCTGAGAAAGAGGACCCGAAATCCACTTGGGAATGAAAACCGCCAAGGCAGATGACAAAATAATGCCTACCGCAACCAGCGGATGAACAAAGAGAAAGAGGGAAACCGCATAGATGAACATGCTCAAACTAGAGCGGATAATGTCCATGAGGGGACTCAGGTAACTCTCCTCAATGGTTTCCAAATCGTTGTCAAAAATGGATAGATAGGCAGAGACATTCTTCTCTGAAAATTTGGCTAAAGGCTGTGATAACAAGCTGTTTGCCAGACCTTTTTTAGCCGTGACATAGAATCCCTGAGACACCTTCCACTCATAAACCTGGGAAATGTACTGAAAGACTGAATTGGCAATGATGGTCAAAGCGTAGGCCAACAAGAGCCAGACAAGTCCTGTCCAGCCCATCTGAAAAATATGGTCAAAAAGATACTTATTTAACTCAGGTAATACGATATTGGTCAAACTATATAAGATATGGAAAACCAACTGAATAGCAATAACAAACCTCAATTGATAGATGATTTTTTTCATAACTCCTCCTAGATAGGAACAAACGGACAAAAATTAATTGCTCTCCCCAATCCGTACCACCCCATCATAACGAGAAAGAATCTCATCGGACACGCGGTGGGAAATATGAATGAGCGTCTTATCAGCTAGAGAGGTAAGGTAGGCTTCAATTACTGTATAGGTTTCCTGATCCAAGGCAGACAGACTTTCATCCAGCAACAAGATATCCTTATCTTGCAGCAAGGCACGGATCAAGAGCAGGCGTTGCTTTTGTCCGCCAGACAGGCCGCTATCATCACTAATTTCCTCGCTCAAAGAAGCATAACTTGGGAAACGACTGTCAAGGTTCATGGTCTTAATGAGAAACATCAGCCTATCTTCTGGAACTTCCCGTCCCATTGTCAAATTGTAGAGAACCCTATCATGGAAAAGGGCTCCCTCTTGTGGCAAATAGGCAATCTTGTCTTGAATGGCTTGGTAGGATAAGTCTGAAAGAGAGGTTTTATCAAAGTAAATATCCCCTGTTTGCAGTTGGCTATTCTTGGTCAAAATAAGAGCCAAGGAAGATTTGCCAGAACCACTTTCCCCAAGAATTAAATACTTCTTACCACGTTCGAACGCTACGGTCAGGTCTTCAAAGACCTGCTTCTCACCGATAGCATAACTAGCCTTGACCAGTTGAATACTCTGGAAAGCTGAAGCTAGTTCCTGCCCCTTCGTTTCTTGACCCCAAGTAGATAGCTCAAACTCTTGCTTCAATTTCTTAACGGCATGCCTATCCAAAAAGGCTGCCGCAATGCTATTTATGGGATCCACCAACTGCTCTGAAATGGTCAGAATAGCCGTCAAACCTCCGATGGTCAAGGCCCCAGAAAAGACTTGAAAACCACCGATAAAGATAATCGAAAGAGTGGTCAGATAAAAGACAAAACCGACTAAGAGCCGCATGGTTACTGTCGTTCGATTGGCCTGATTGACCTTGTCATTGACTGCTTGATAGCGATCGTTCAGACCATCTAAAACTTGCTGTCTTTGGCGGCTATTTTTCACTTGCAAATAACTCAGAAAGACATCTGAAACCCTTGTATTATAGACCTGCTGACTGTCCGAAATCGCTTCCTGATTGAGCCTTCTCCTCTTTTTAAACAAATAGGGAATCACAACTGGCAAGAATGAGATCAGAATCAAGAAAATAGCTGTCAGACCATCCAAGCTAAGCAAGGCTAGACTGGCAATGCCAAAGGTACAAGCACCTTGAAAAATCGTAAAGAAAGCGTCGTAATAATCTTCTTTCACCGTCTCCAAATCATTATTGAGCTGGGAAATATAGGCCCCTGCCCCCTGGTCAACAAACCGCCTAAAAGGTAAATCAAAAATTTTCCCAATAAAGGTCGCCTGCAATTGGAAACCTACTTGATTGAGATAGCTGACATTGGCAATCTGACGAATGTATTCAAAGATCAGCATGACAAGGACAGTTAGCCCCATCAGCACAAAATAAGACACAAAGGCTTGTCTATCTCCAGCTGCAATAGCATCAATAATGTAGCGATATTGGTACAGAAAGCCAACATTGAGCAGGGCTACTGCAAAAATACAAGTTAAGGTTAGCCAAAAATTCCTCTTTTTCATTTCCCCTCCATCGTTTGATAGATTTCTAAGCAAACATTTGGTCGCTTTCATCTATATTATAGAATAGGAATTGGAGACGATTTTATTCGTCCCCTATATGCAACTATTTCTCGTTCGCTATTTTTTCAAGTATCGTTTCATACCAATCTGCTATATTCTGGCTATCGACCGCTCGTAAAAGTTCGATACACTTTCTCATCTCCAAGATAGCATTGGCACTTCCTGTTTTTCGATAATCATAAAAAGCCTTACCAAATTTAAATAAAATGCGTTCAAAAATTTCCGTTTCATCGAAAAACAGACCTTTGATGGTCTTTTCAAGAAAGATTGCGTCGGCAAGTTCCTTATGTTGAACGCTGACGAGATAGGCACTAAGTAAAATTTGAGAAACTGCCAATCGATGTAGTTTCATTTCACGATAAAACTGTGTACGACCAATTAGTTCCCTGCAAAAAAGCATCATAGTCTGGTGTTCTAATTCATCCATGGTATTGGCAAATAGCAAGAGCTCGTAATAACTCCAGTTGTCCACTCGAAATAAGTAATCCGTTAAAAAGGCTGTATCTTCTTTCGAAACAACTACTGTCTTATCTAAGTCGCTCAGTTTATACGCGATTAAAATAGCATTCAACCGATGAAACTCCCTACGAGAATCTCTTTCTGCTTTTGCTAATTGTTCAGACAAGATTTTCTTTATGGTTACAACATCTCTGATATAGATGGATTGTTTTAGTTGTTCCAAAATTCTAGTCAGCTCATCTTTTTTGAAATCCTGACTGGCATACACGAACTCGTCCACATCCACATTCATTTCTGCCAGCACACCAAATAATTTACTAACAGTAATGTCGGATTCTCCATTTTCAAACCTAGAAAGTTGAGAAGTAGAAATATGTCCCTTGGCGACCTCCGCCAAACTCTTCCCCTTTCCCTCTCTTATCAATTTTAATGTCCTACCAAAACGATTCATGCTTTACCTCTACACTCACGATTAAAAAATCATTTGTAAACATAATTATTATACCACAACTCCCCATGTTTGTGTGTGTTTTCACATAAAGAAGAAACCAAGCCAGCTATCTGACTTGGTCTATTTTTATTCTGTCGTTTCAGTCGCTACTTTGAAAAAATCTTTGTATTTCAAAAGGTAGCCTTTTCCTGTAGATAGGTCATATTGGACCAGTTTGAGTTCTTCTGCAACTTTCGCATCCCGCTCAGCCTGTCCTACTCGGTCCTTATGAAGTACTTCTGTCAAGAGGGCATAGTAAGGACTGACCTTGTTGTTGGTCGTCTCCAGCATCAGTGCATTCATGTCGCTAGAATTGACCAAATCATAATGGTAGTCTTCCGTTTCAAAATTACTCCACACGAAATAATCTGTCTTATATTGCAGACTTGGATCGGTCACAAAGGCTGACTCTGGATACAAACCTGGTAGGTGGTCACCGTAAAAAACAACTGTCACTTTCTTATCCAAGGTCTTAAGCTGATCCAGAAAATCTCTGGTTGCCTGATCCGTAAAGGATAGAAGACGAACATAGCTGGTCAAATTTTCATTTTCCTCAGCCGTGAAGCCCTCACCCGATGCTGTAATACTTGCAGGCTCAGCTGAGTTCCACTGCACATGGTTCTGCATGGTAATAGCCGACACAAAGCTGGTATCAGCAGAACGTACCTGATCCAAAATCAAGTCATAGGTCTTCTTGTCACTGACAAAATTCCCCTGATAATCCTCAGCCGTCACAGTAAGAGGATACTTGGCACTATTGAGAGTGTAGAATTGCTCAATCCCCAGCTGCTTATAGATAGAATTTCGGTTGTAACTGGTATCGTAGTAAGGATGGATGGCGATACGATTATCTGCTGGATAGAGGTCGCTGATACTTGGCAACTTCTTCATATTTGGTGCTACATCCAAATAGACTGACGAAATAGAAGAATTATAATTGTAAAATGGCAAACCACTATAAACCTGAAACTCGATATTAGCCGTACCACCACCATAGTGGTCACTCTTCATCAAGCCACTGGTAGTCTGACTCATGATGTACTCAATATTTGGAAGGACATTCTGGCTAAGGGTCACACCCGGAATCCGACGCGGGTCAGCCAAACTCTCACTAAGAATGTAGATAACTGTCTGGTCAGTCAGTTGACCTGTCCGTTCTGCATTGATTTCCTCAGCCAAGGCGGTGTACTTCTTCACAATAGCCTTCATGGTCTTCTCAGAGTAATTCTCAGGCATTTCCATACTGGTCTTACTGAGTTGCTGCAACCAGAGGAATGAAAGAGTGCGATAACGAGCCACAAAAGCATAGCCCTTCCAGTCTACGTTCCGCCAGTTATTGACCTGAGAAAGAATAGGAATCCAACCAGCAATCTTGTGGTCTTTTTCATTGCGAATTGCCCAGCCCATTCCTAAAATCAAGGATACGATAACTGAAATTCCTGCCAGCCTTTTCCAGATAGAAGCGACAATCCTTCCTTGGAAGTAGTTCTTATGAATTTTCCGATAAAGAAAGAACAGAATCACTAAAAAGAATAGTGATATGAGTACAACACGCAGACTGATAAAGCTGAGAATCATCCCCATATTACCAATCCATTTGAAATCATTTGGGGTCAATGGCTCCGAACGATAACGGAATTTTAGGAAATTGGCCGCTATCAAGGTCACATTTAAACCAGCAATGACAGCAACCGATAGGATTTGACGGTTGATAACTAGGCTAATGATGACATTGAGAAAAAAGAGGCAGGCAATTTGAAAGACAATAGCACCCGGAAAGAGATGGCGTGTGAAATAAGAACCAGTCGCTCCAGCCATTGAAGCCTGATAACCGATATGCGACAACATAGCCATAGCCAGGCTAATAAAGAGCATACTGTGAACGTTGGTCCGATTGGCCTTAAACTCTACAAATGCCTTATGAAGATAGCGGAGAAATATATAGGTCCCTATAAAATGAATAGGTGCAAACAATGGTGTCTGGCTAAAGAATTCTACATAAGAACCTTTCTCAACCAAACTCTCATAATGGCTATCTTTCCAATAAGAGATAGCTAGAGGGCTGAGAGAAAGCAAACTGGTCAAGAGCAAATAGCCATCTGGTACCAAGTGATTGGCTGACCACTGGCTTAATTTTTCTCGAATTCCCGTCTTCTTCCGCCATAAAAATGCCAACAATACGGGAAGAGCCAACATCAATAGAAGCTCAAATTGAAAGAGATTATTCCGAAAAATATTCCAGGGTTGATATTTCTTGGCATTGAGCCGATAGACTAGATTGACAAGATACAGAAAGCCTAGAAAATAGCCGACATACTTGGCAAAGCTCTTAGTCTTGATAAACTGTTCGTACTTATCCAGCAGGACCAGGATATAAAAAGTAAAAATAAGATAGGCAAGTAAGGGCAGGGGGACAAACCAGAGCGGAAAAGATACACCGCTTAACAAAAGGGCCCGCCCCATCGCCAGCAAAACGGTCATAATCATAACCAGAATAAATTGCTTGCTTGCCTTTGGATTGATTTGTTTCATAACATTTCTCTCTTAGGAAAGGTTTGATTTTCGGTAAATAAAGCCGTAGTACATCGACCAGATTAGCCATCCAGTCAAGCTAATCACGATAACAGGCAGTAACCACCACTGTTGCTTGTAGGATAGGACAAGGGTATTCTGCCCTTTTTTGCTGGTAACCGTTGGTACTCCAATAGTGGAAAGAATCATATCTTCTCTATCTAAAACGGTATCATTCAAAATAAGCTGACTGTCTTGGTAAACAATAACTGGTACCGCAGTTTCTTCTGCTTCTGACGCCGTCCAAGTCACCACCAGCTGATCGCCGTCAACTTCTTTGATAAACTCTTGATTTGGTAAAATCACTTGGTCACGATAGGTAAAATAGGTATTGTCCGACTCTTCATTGGTCAGATGTCCCGTCTTCTCTGATAGATCTGGTACATAGTCAGGTGTGGATTTCTGAGCAATGTGGATAAATTCACCCAAGTCTTTAGAATGAAATGAAGCCTGTAACTCTTCCGTCGTCCCGTACAAGGTCGTATGAATTCGTTTTTGTAGGAAGGTATCGCTATAGTAATGTCCTTTGATTTCCTTATAACTCTGATTCCAGAGGAAAACAACCGAAACAAGCAAAGAAATAACAGTCAAACCTGAAAAGATTTTCTGCATTTTTTCTGACAAGCCTGAAACCTGTACCCCCACAACTGCCAACAACAAGGCATTGGCATATAGGAAGAAGCGGAAAGGAAATTGGATCAACTCAACTAAATCGATCCCCTTGCCAGCTACTAATTGCCAAGGGAAGAGGTTGGTTGACAAAATCAAAAATACTGCGTAGGTAAGAGCAAGACCAGCCAGAACCAGCGATTGTTTCTTCCAATTTTTCACTACAAAATAGAGATAGATTCCAAAGAAAATTGGCAATGGATAGGGATAGTAGAGAAAGGCTGTTTTGAGCCATGTTACGGTATTGAGGACAAATTTCTTGTTAACAAATGGTGGTACCAAAGTGTTGGTCGCGTTGATATAAATAAGCGGCAACCAGATATTGATGGTCAGAAGCAAAAAAATTCCTACCGATAGAGCTACTTGCCCAATAATCTTCATTTTTTGGTCTGATTTCCACCAACCAATAAGGAAGAGTACACCATAGGCAATGACCAAGAACAAGGTCGATAGCATATGAACCTGCAACATGAGTCCTACCGCTCCTGCCATGAGGAATATCGGTACTTTTTTAGTCTGTAGGAAACGGACTGCAGGGATTAAACAAAGCGGAAAGAGAGCCACTCCCCAGCTGGTAAATCCTTGGGTCGCCCACCAATACTGAATGGAGTAGGTCGTCACAAAGAAGAGGGACAAGAGAACGGAGTGAACATACTTGACCTTGACCTCGCGCATGAGCAGGTAGAGGGAGGTGGCACTCAGAGTACCCAAGAGAAGATTGGATAAAATCTGATAGCGGAACCAGGTCCCACTCAAGAGTACCAAGGCTCCCTGTAGATAGGCAAAATAAGGCCCATAGAGAGCATTGACAATCCGTCCTGACTGCTGATAGCCATACAAACTGATAATATAGGAGAAATTGCCCTCCTTCATCTGCATAGCCGCATCATAGAAACGATTGTAGTGGAAAATCAAGTCCGCACCTGTCACCATCCCCTTAGTTAGCAAGTGGGGAACCAATAATAATAAAGAAAAGCCCACAAATAGGCCTAGGGCTACTAAATGGGGATGCTTTTTCAGCATAGTTTTTAACATATAGATACCTTCATAAAAAAAGAGGGAAACCCTCTCTTGTTTTTGTAAATATTCTGCCAATTTGCAGACAATATTTTTCAAAAGTTAGTCACATTTCAGTATAGCAAGCTTTCCACCCACTGTCAACGAACAAGGCAAACAGAAAAACAATTTTCCATTAAAATAAATATTGATTGCAGATTTCTCCGCAATCAATACTTGCTTATAAACCGACTTCCTGAAGGCTGTCAGACAACCGTGCGAAGTCAGTCATAGAAAGTGCTTCCCCACGGACACTGGCTTCCAGCTCTGCTATGCCAAGTGCCTGCGTCAGCTTGTCCTTGACCTCTTCGGACTTGCCGAAATGGTTGGTCAGGTTGTTCCACAGGGTCTTGCGGCGGTGAACAAAGCTGGCCTTGGACACCCGGAAGAAGAAATCTTCGTCCTTGACACTGACCAAGGGTTGCTCGCGACGGACCATTTTGAGAATGGCGGAGTCCACGTTTGGTGCGGGCACAAAGACGGTCCGAGGCACGATAAAGGCCACCTTGGCAGTCATGTAGTACTGGACCGCAATGGACAGGCTGCCGTAAGCCTTGGTGTTTGGCTCGGCAGAAATGCGATCGGCCACCTCCCGCTGCATCATGACCACGAACTCGCTGAAGGGAATCTTGCTCTCAATCAGGTGCATGAGGATAGGGGTGGTGATGTAGTAGGGCAGGTTGGCCACGACCTTGATGGGCAGGTCAGGATTCTTGAAATTCTGAATCTGGGTCTGCAGATCGGTCTTCAGGATATCTTGATTGACCACGGTCACATTGTCAAAGCGACCCAGGGTGTCCGCCAAAATCGGAATCAGCCGGTCGTCAATCTCAAAAGCCATGACCTCAGCGGCATTCTCTGCCAAAAACTCGGTCAAAGCTCCGATTCCAGGACCAATCTCAATAACATTGACATTCTGGTCAATCTCTGCCGTGTCCACAATCTTCTGTAAAATATTGGTATCGGTCAAAAAGTTCTGACCGAAAGATTTCTTAAAGGTAAACCCGTGGCGTTCCAGGACGGCACGAGTAACGTTTTTGTCTGCGATTCTCATGTGTGTTCTTTCTTGTTTTTATTTCGCCATTTCACTTAATCGTGAAACAACACTTAACTTTCTCATAGTGGCTGTAATGCCCAACTGTTTCTCTAAATAATTGGTATTTAGTTTTTTCTTTCGAGCATCTCTCGGAAGATACATGTATAGACATCGACTTCCCAGACGCAACTCCTCATCGCCAAAGTCTTGGTGCAATAATTTGTTTAATTTTTCACCATTTATCTCATCATTGGTAAAGACCAAATGAACACGAGAAGGATCATAGCCCTCACCAAAAGAATTTTCCGCAACTGCTTGTGTTAACTCCATCTGATGTTTGACAATGATCGCTAACTCTGCACCTATTTTTTCTTTAATGGTTTGATGGATAAGCCGACTGAGTTGTTTATCTGATAAATCAGTTTCACAAACAACATTTCCACTTTGAATATAGGTTTGAACAGAAGTTAAACCAACTTCCGTCAAAATTTCCGCCAGATAGGACATCTTGGGAATTTTATTTTTACCAACAGGGGTAACACCTCGAAGGAGGGCAATTTTTTTCATTTGTTAATCCCCCTCACCCATAATAGTCCTTTAGCGACAGGATGCACAACCGATCGGATTCCACCATATAAATCAACCGATTCTCCGCATCAATCCTTCTTGACCAGGCACCCTGATAATCATACTTCAAAGGTTCTGGCTTGGCAATACCTTCAAAAAGATGTCGTTGCATATCCTTGATAATCTTATTGATTCTCTTCAGTGTTTTCTTATCCTGACCCTGCCAATAAAGATAGTCTTCCCAGGCGTCGTCTGTAAAATGAATTCCCATGTTAGTCTGCCTCTATCAGATTGCGTTCTTGGGTTTGTCCCGCTTTGACTTGAGCCATACCACGCAAAACTTTTTGAGACAGATAAGCGTTCCGAGCAACAGCAAGGGTTTCTTGTAAGCTATCCCACTCACTCTTTGACAGTACAACAATATCTTCCTCAGGATTTTTATTAACCACGACCAAAGGCTCAAACTCGTCATTGACCTTTTTCATGTAGTCCTTTAAGTGATTTCGAAAATGGGAATATACAATAGCTTCCATAAGCAATACCTCTCATTATTTCTAGGCTTACTATAGCATAGAAAAAAAGAGTTGTCAAACTTATTGTACAACCCTTTAGCGATTCTCCACCTTCCACTCACCGTCTTCAAACCAGTAAAAATTCTCTGTCAGCTGTGGCTGTTCAAAGATTTCCAGCATGGTTTCAAAACCGTCTGCCAACGAAACATTCTTCAAATCCGCACGATCAATCCAGAAAACCTCGCCCTCATCTGAAGATTGGATAGAGCCTGAAAAATGGCTAGTTTTATAGCAAAATACCAGATAGCGATAATGGTCAGTCAGATCCGTCCAGTTTTGAATGCCACAGAGTTCGAGATTGGATACCGTCAAGCCCGTTTCTTCTTTGACCTCGCGGACGACGGAGGAAACAATGCTCTCGCCACGTTCAACATGGCCCCCAGGAAAAGTCACACCTGGCCACTTTTCAGATTTCCTATCCTGGACCAATACCTGCTGACCGTCTGTAATCATACACATATTGGTTAGGATGACTTGCTCTGTCCTACTCATGCTCCCTCACTTCAACAACTTCACATAATCACTCTTGGTCGCAAAAAGGTGACCCACTCGCACTTCATTTTCTACCACGCGATAGAGGGCGATGTAGTCTTTTCCAATGACATAGCCTCGGGTTAGATGAGGCGGGTCTATCTGTTTACCAAAACGGTTATCGGCGTTAAAGCCACGTTCAGGAAAAATTTGCAAACTCTCCAAAGCTTGGACAATCATCTCAATTCGTCTTTTGGCAATTTCTTCTGAGAACTGTTCCGAGAAATAGGCGTAAATAACTGCCAATTCCTTCTCCACTGCTGGAGCAAGTATCACTGAATAAGACTCAAATTCCATACTTCTCTTTGACACTTTCTAGGCTGATCCCTTGACCTGCTTCGATCGCCTGCTGATTTTCCTGGATTTCCTTTTGAAGTTGTAAAAACAACTCTTCTCTTTCCAACTCTTCTTCTGTCAGAATGGGCAACTCATTTTTTACAGCGATGTTTTGTAAAAAGAGGTTAAAACCAGCAGTCAAATCCAGCTGGTTCATAGCAAATATTTCCTTAGCTTTTTCTAAAAGTCTGGAATCAGTTTTGAAATTTACTTGGGCATCTTTTTTTATAGTTATCAATCTAGTCCACCTCCTAGTTTTCTATATTGTAACACGAATAGATATCAGTAGCAATCTTCAAAAAAGCAGAAATAGTAACATTTCCGCTCTAGATTCCCTATCTCCCCAAATCATCAAAATAATAGAGATTCAAAAATTCTTCCTCAGTAACAGGACGTTCAAAATTGTAAAACCAGCGATAGACTTCCACGGCTGGTCCATCAAACTCTATCCTGTCGTCCATTTCTTGCACACCGGCAATATGAAACAAACGGCTCTGCTTCCAAATACCATCCGCATTGACATAGCCATCTTCAACTAAACCACGCAAATAGTCTGCTAGTTTGTTCTTATCAACCTGCTCATCCTCCCAAACAAGGACATCAGCCGGCAGCAAGTAGGTCACTTCTTCATAAGATGAATGATTTTCATAAGAAGGTTCAAACTCGTTTTTTACCAAGCACTTAACAGCGTAGACCCTATCCATGATAGCTCTCCATAGCCTCTTCCACTTCTGCCAAACTTATCCCAAACAATTCCAATCGTTTGAGGAGTTGCTTGCCGTTGCAGTAGCCGATGCGGAGTTTTTCTCCCAGATACTCCCTCCGCCTGCGACTGTCTCCGCCCATAAGCAAGCCTAGGCGCATTAGGTCTGACTTGCTGATGTCAAAGTTATTTTCATCATCATAGTAGCCACGCACGCCTGCTAGGGCCTTTTCCAAGTCCTCAAAGCTGGCGTGCTCAATGCCCAAGGACCGCCCTTTTGTCTTGGACTTGGGGGCAGCCTCGTCCCGCTGTAAAAAAGCGTGTTTGACCGTGGGAATGGCCTGCATAATGATCTTTCGAATCCGCTCCCCATTGTAGTCTGGGTCAGTAAAGACAATGACGCCCCGCAGGTTATGGAGTTTCTCGATGCGTTCCAAGTCATCGTCTGATATGGCAGAGCCTCTGGTTTCGTAGGTATCCACCTCATAAAACCGCTTCAAGTTTGCTGTATCGTCCTTGCCCTCGACAACGAGGACTTCTTGTATCTTAATTTTCTGAGTCAATTCTGAACAAACTCCTTGCATTCTCGTAGGTCGCTCTCGCCACTTCTTCGACCGACTGGTTGCGAAGCTGGGCCAGCATATCCACCACATATCTGGTGTAGCCGGTACGATTTTCCCGACCACGCTTGGGAACAGGTGCCAGGTAGGGCGCATCCGTCTCGACCAGGATTTTTTCTAGGGGCAATGCTTGCGCCGCTTCCTGAAGTTCGACAGCTTTCTTGAAGGTCACTACTCCCGAGAAGGAGATGTGCATGCCCAGGTCCATGAAGGCCTGAGCCTCCTCCAGCGTGCCAGAGAAGGAATGCATAATGCCTCCACGCGAGCCGACGCCAACTTCCTTGATGATCTGGTAAGTATCTTCCAAAGCATCACGAGTATGAACCACAAAGGGTAAATCCAACTGCTTGGCCAGCTCCATCTGTCGCTTGAAAACACGAGCCTGGGTTTCCTTATCTGCCGTCATCCAGTAGTAGTCCAACCCAATCTCCCCTAGGGCAATGACCTTGGGATGTTTAAGAGCCTTGAGTAGATAACGTTCAACTTCCTCATCATAGGTGCCAGCCTCAGTCGGATGCCAGCCCAGTGTCAGATAAATTTCAGGGTGCTGGTCAGCAAGCTCCATAGCCTTGTCAATGGTTGCACGGTCAAAACCGACCACATTGTGGAGGGTGACCCCCATTTCCTTGGCAAAGTCTAATTCTTCTTGGACCCGACCGTCAAACTGCTCTACGTTGAGGTGGGTGTGGGTGTCAAAAATTTGTATCATCGTTCCATCACTTTCTTTCCTACTATTGTAACATATTTCAGAAGATTCTTATGAGAAGAAAAAAACCAGCAGACTCGAGTTTCTGCTGGCTTCTCTTTTCATCTTCTTATGCTACTGTAAGAACTTTACGTCCCTTACGGCGGCGAGCAGCTAACACGCGACGGCCGTTTTTAGTTGCCATACGGCTACGGAAACCGTGTTTACGCGCGCGACGGATTTTACTTGGTTGAAAAGTACGTTTCACGATGAATACCTCCTCTTAGATTCTTGTATTCGTTTAGCCGGCTAGTTTTGATCAGTTACTAAACATACCAAACTATTTTATATAAATTCTGTTCGTTTGTCAAGCTATTCTACCATACTTTTAGGAAAGAATCAGAAAATCATTGAAAAAAGAGGACTAGCCTCTTTTTAATCATGATTTCCTTCAATATCTACAACGACATAGCGGTTCGGCTCGCTACCTTCTGAATAGCTTGTCAAACCATCCATTTTAGAGATAATGCGGTGGATAATTTTACGTTCGCTACTTGACATCGGATCTGTATGGTAGGCTTCCTGCTCTGCCAAAACACGTTCTGCCAATTTTTGTGCGTAGCCTTGAAGCACTTCAGCACGGTGTTCTACATAGTCATTCACATTGATAGTAATGTAGAAGTTACGCTCATAGCGATTATATAAGAAGTTCTGAGCCAAAAGTTGCAAAGCCTTTAAGACTTTTCCGTGATAACCGATGACGCGTCCTGGTTCATTGGTATCCACTTGAATATTGATTGTACGGCGATTATGACTTGTATCAATACGCGCCTCAACATCCATATCATCCAGAATTTCTTGTACATAAGCTGTCACTTCCGAAACAACTTGTTCAATATCATACTGGGGCTCAATCTTAATATCTAAATCAGCAAAATTATCTGCTTGATTTTCTGAGACGACTTCTTGATTTACGTCTTCCTTAGCAGATGTTGTTGCATCTGTAGTAGTTAGCAAATCCTCTGAAAGAATTTCAATCCGACCTGTTTCTTCCAAAATCGTTGTCGCTTCTTTTTCATTTTTCAAAATCTGCGCTTTAATATCATCATCAAGCGTTTGACCAGACTTTTCAAATTCTTTCACCGCTGCAACAACTTTTCCTAGGTCAATTGTAGCCTCTGAAACGCTTTTTACTGGTTCATTTTGTTCATTAATTTCATCTGGAACGCCACGAACTGCTTTCTGATTAGCCTTAACAACCGTTGTTTCATTGATGACATCAATATCCACAATCGCTGGCTTTCTACCGAAACCAAGGAAACCTTTTTTCTCACGCGCAACCACAGTAATATGTGCTTTTTTTCGAGGAATATTTAGCTCTACCAAGCCATTTTGGATGGCCTCTTCAACACTTGCTCCTGTAAATTTCATCTTCTCTCTCCTAGTTTTCCTATTTCTTTTTCTGTGCTTTTTTCTGTGCCCGTCGGATTTTTGCCTGACGCTCTTTTTCCGCATCAATTTTCGCTTGACGCTCTGCTATTATTTTAAACGGATTATTGAACACCAAGGTTTGAGCAACCTGATAGGCATTTGACACTGTCCAATACAAAGCCACCCCACTAGCAGCTGCCACAGCAAAGAAAAAAATCACCACGGGCATGGCATAGGTCATAATTGTCATAGCCATATTCTTCTCAATTGCTGATTTATTGGTCAACCATGAGCTGAGGAATGTAAACACTGCAGCCATAATCGGCAAAATAAAGAGCGGATCCGGCTCCCCAAGATTTAACCAAAGGAAGTGACCTACTTTCAAGGCTTCAACACGCGTCAGAGCTTGAAAGAGGGCCAAAAGGATTGGCATTTGAATAAAGAGCGGAATCATGGACGCTCTCATGCTAACGCCATTCTCTTTGTAGAGAGCTTGCGTTGCTTCATAGAGCTGCTGGCGACTTTCCATATCCGTTCCTGGATACTCCGCTTGCAACTTTTTCAGCTGAGGTTGAAGCTCCTGCATCTTCCGTGAGGAATTCATCTGTATTTGGAACAACGGCAACAGAAGGGTTCGAATTAAAATGGTAAAAAGTATAATACCGATTCCAATTTGACCGTTGATAGATAGGAACTGAATAATGCTGGCAAACCAGTAAATTAATCTATCCCACGCATCTGTAGATTGACTGGTCACTGGCCCTGTTCCGCAGGCTGTTAAAACAATTAGAGATGCTACCAGTAGACCTGCCCATTTAACTTTCTTTTTCAATCACAACACCTTCCTGGTATAGTTTAGCTAGTTTCAAAACATGGATGAGGTTTTGCTTCATTTCTTGATAGGACAATTCCTCTACACCTTTTCGAGCAATGATAACAAAGTCATCTGCTACCAGTTGATGTTGGCATTCAATTAAGATGTGACGAATCCTGCGCTTAATCTTATTTCGCATGACAGCGTTTCCCAATTTTTTGCTGACAGATAAACCTACTCGGAAATGCTTTTGCTCTTTAGATAATCGGTAGACAACAAACCTCCGATTGGCGACATTGTTTCCTTTTGTAAAAATGTCATTAAAATCTCGTTCACGCTTGACACGATAGCTTTTTTTCAAAATGCCTCTCCATCTTCCAAAATTACTTCTATTATACCATAAAATTCAAAAAAGCCAATAAACATACCGTTTAGAGGCCTTTCGAAGCGATTATTTGTGCTTTTGCTTGCTGAATTTGCTGGCGAATGGATTCAAATCCAGTTCCACCTAGCGAATTTCTGCGTGAAACGGCTGTTTCCGATTCTAAAGCTGTATAAATATCCGGTCCAATGACAGGCGACAGCTCTTGATAACGTTCCAAAGGAACATCTTGTAAATAATAGCCTGCCTTGCTACATTCCAAGACCAGTTTTCCAACAATCTCATGCGCTTGGCGGAAGGGCAGACCTTTACTAGCCAAATAATCAGCCAACTCTGTCGCATTTGAAAAGTCCTTCTCTGTCGATTGAGCCATCCTTTCCTTATGGACTGTCATAGATTGCAACATCCCTGCCAAAATATCGATAGATACTAAAATCGTTTCCGCACTATCAAACATGCCTTCCTTGTCCTCTTGCAAGTCCTTGTTATAGGTTAAAGGCAGGGATTTCATGACCGTCAAAAGTCCCACCAAGTTTCCATAAACCCGACCCGTTTTTCCCCGAATCAATTCTGCCATATCTGGATTTTTCTTCTGTGGCATGATGGAAGAACCTGTTGAAAAGGTATCGGATAGGGTGACAAATTGGTATTCATGTGAACACCAGTTAATGATTTCTTCACACAAACGGGACATGTGCATCATGAGAATGCTGGCATTGGAGAGGAATTCCAGTATAAAATCACGATCAGACACAGCATCAAGAGAATTACTATAGGGCTTAGCAAATCCCATCAAATCCGACGTCATCTGACGGTCAATCGGAAAGGTTGTCCCTGCCAAGGCCGCCGCACCAAGTGGGGATACATCTGTATGCTGCATGTTGAATACAAAGCGCTCACTGTCGCGGCTGAACATGTTGTAATAGGCTAACAAGTGCTGAGCAAAACTAATGGGCTGGGCATGTTGCAAGTGGGTATAGCCGGGCATGATTGTTTCCACATGCTCCTGTGCAAGGTCTACCAAAATCTGACGTAGGTTGGTCAATTTGTCTACAACTTGAAAGAGTGTATCCTTCAGATAGAGGTGCATATCGGTCGCTACTTGATCGTTACGAGAACGAGCTGTGTGGAGTTTGCCTGCAACTGAGCCTATTTTATCCGTCAATAGACTTTCGATATTCATGTGAATGTCTTCGTTACGAATATCAAAGACCAGCTTGCCAGCCTCATAGTCTGCTAGCAATTCTTCCAAACCAGTTTGAATAGCCTGAACTTCTTCTTGATTGATAATCCCTGTGGCTCCGAGCATCTTGACATGGGCTAAAGAACCCTGAATATCATACTTGGCCAGTTTTTGATCAAATCGGATGGAAGCTCCGAATTCTTCTACCCATTCCTCAAGACTGGCTTCAAAGCGACCACCCCATAATTTCTTTGCTTCCATACACTCCTACTTTCTAGTCTTTTTTATGAATTTCTGCATTGACCTTGGTTGGTAATCCCCAAAGCTTGATGAAACCAACTGCTGCATCTTGGTCAAAGGTATCTGCACTGGTATAGGTTGCCAAATCTTCGTCATACAGCGAATTTGGAGATTTCCGAGCGACAACTTTAGCTGTTCCCTTATACAATTTCACTTTTGCGGTGCCATTCACGACTGATTGAGTTGCTTGCAAATAAGCTTTCAAGGCCTGGGTTGCTGGATTGAACCACAAGCCATTGTAAATCAAGTTAGAGAGTTCATTTGAAACAATCGGTTTGAAATGCGATACTTCGCGCACCAAGGTCAAATCTTCAATTTCCTTGTGAGCTGTCAAAAGGGTAATAGCTCCTGGACACTCGTAAATTTCCCGTGACTTGATCCCAACTAGACGATTTTCCACATGGTCAATCCGACCTACACCATGCTTGCCTGCAATGACATTGAGTTTTTGGATGAGATTTGCCAGGCTGAGCTTTTCTCCATTTACAGTAACGGGTACGCCCGCCTGAAACTCAATATCGACATACTCAGGAGTATCTGGTGCATTTTCTGGTGCAGTTGTAATACCAAAAGCATCTTCTGGCGCTTCATTCCATGGATTTTCCAGGACTCCGCACTCATTGGCACGGCCCCAAAGATTTTGGTCAACGGAATAAGGGCTATCCAAATCTGCTGGGACTGGTACACCATTTTCCTTGGCGAAGATGATTTCTTCTTCACGCGCCCATTTCCATTCCCGAACAGGGGCTACAACTTTCAAAGTTGGGTCCAGGGCTGCAATGGCTACCTCAAACCGCACCTGGTCATTTCCCTTACCAGTACAACCGTGGGCGATAGTGGTTGCTCCTGTCTTATGGGCCATTTCCACCAACTTTTTGGAAATCAAGGGCCGACTGAGAGCTGATACCAGCGGATATTTTTGCTCATAATAGGCATGAGCTTGCAGGGCTGGTAGGACATATTCTTGAGCAAATTCTTCTTTCACATCCAACACATGGGACTCAATGGCACCAATGGACAGTGCTTTATCATGAATGAATTCAAGATCTTTCCCCTCACCTACATCCATACAAACCGCAATCACATCATAGTCTTTTTTCAACCATGCAATCGCAACTGAAGTATCAAGTCCACCAGAATAGGCTAAAATCAATTTTTCTTTTGTCATAAGCAATCTCATTTCTTTTTATTTTTATAAAACTTAGTGACTATTATAGTGTATATTTATACTTTTTGCAACATAAATATACAAATTTTTGAAAATTTTTTGTATGGTTTCAATATTGATTTGAAAATAAGCAAATGAAGAGGCGACTGACGTCAGCTTTCTAGCTCAATAATCCTCCAATCATTCCAATACGCAAACACCCGCAAGATACTTGTCTAACACTTCCATGTTTGATATAATGAATAACCAATCTAGAAAAGGAGCAAAATATGGAAATCTGGAACGCCTACACAGCCGACGGTCACTTGACCGACCACACCCTCACACGCGGAGAATCCATTCCCGACGGCCTCTACCACCTGGTCGTCGAGTGCATCATCCGCCACCGCGACGGCAGCACCCTCTTCATGAAACGCGACAGCACCAAACCCTCCTACCCTGACTATTATGAAGCGACAGCAGGAGGTTCGGCCTTGTTTGGGGAAATAGCAGAGCAGGCCATTTTGCGCGAAGTCCGCGAAGAGACAGGCATTGAGCTGACAGCTGACCAACTCCGCCACCATACACACTTTGTCGCCCATGACGACCAATGCATTTTCCACTGCTACTGGGCTGAAACCAATTGGGACAAATCCACAATCCAACTCCAAACGGATGAAACCAGCAACTACATCTGGGTCCCACAAGAAGATTTAAAAGACTTTTTAGAAACAGAACTGGTTATTCCAAGGCAGAAAGACTATGTGGAGAGGCTGTTTTTAGACCAAGAAAAGTGCAAGAGCGAGAATGAAACTCAGTAAAAGATGAGATAAAAAGTGACTGAGACGATTTCTCCCAAAAAGAACACGACCGCCTATCACTCTCACCCCGCAAGCCAATAATAAGCCTAATATAAATCCCAAAACTGTCTGCCAGCCCAATAAACTGAGCAGAACTGGGCAAGCATATAAAACCAGTAACCAGCTAGGAAGTTGCTTGCGATATACCCAAGCAGATACAGGCAGTAGCCCCAAGTAGAGCACAATCAACCATTTAACAACAATAATCATATAGAACTCCTTTCCCCACCAATTTATCATGAGGGGCTAAGCCCCTGTCAAGAGGACATTATGAAAACAGGACAAGTCATGCAACAATTCGGTATCAAACGGGATACGCTTCGTTTCTACACAGAACAAGGACTGCTACAACCGCAATTGATTGACGGCAATTACTACTGGAACGAAGAAGAAATCAACAACCTAGAAAATATCCTAGGACTTCGCCAATTAGGTTTGTCCGTCAAAGCCATTATCCGCATCAAGGAACTACATGACAGCAAATGCGGCAGTCTCGAACAGCTAAAAGAAAACAGACAGGTCATACTGGATGAAATTGTCGACCGTGAAAAACAAATCCTCCTGCTCCAAGAACAGAAGGAAAATCTAGAAAATCTACTCCAGCAGATTGAGGAAAAATTACAGAATCTATAACAAAATCCCCATCGTCACTGAATAGGACATTGGGGATTCTTTTATTTCAATCCAGCAACTAGACTTGCAATATCAGCTGGTCGAGTACGACAACACCCTCCAACTACCTTGGCACCCAGTTTGTGCCACACAAGAGTATTGTCCAGAAGAGAATGGCTGCCGTCTGTCTTTTCCTTCCAAGTTTGAGTGGCTCCATCATAGACTTCTCCAGAATTTGGATAGGTCACAAATGGTTTATCCGTTTTTTCTCTCAACTTGCCAAGAAAAGCTGTGTAGAGCGAAGGAGCTGTACAGTTAAGACCAACCGCCAAAATCTGCTCACTGCTGTTAACCAGCTCTGCTATTTTTTCAATAGCCGTACCGTCAGAAATCGACTGCCCGTCTTGTGAAGTGAAGCTAATATAGGCCTCTATCTCTGGAAAATCCTCTGCCAGCAACTCTACTAAAGCTTGTGCTTCAAGAACATTTGGAATAGTCTCCAAGGCTAAGAGTTCAGCCCCCTGTTCTAAGAGGAGTTCGATTCTGCGACGGTGGAAAGCCTTCAACTCCTCCAAACTGATGTTGCCATAATCACCTGTGTACTCCGAACCATTGGCTAGATAGGCTGCATAAGGACCAACGTCACCTGAAATGAGAGGATAGGTTCGTTGTGCTTTTTCAGCTTCAGACAATTCGGCCCAGACTTCATCACGCGCCTCCTTAGCCAAATCAACTGTCAGACGAATCAATTTTTCAGCCTCGGCCTGTGACAAACCAGCTTCCGCCAAACCTTCAAAGGTCGCCTGATAGGTTGAAGTCGTCACCAAGTCTGCTCCGGCACGAATATAATCCTTGTGGATATCCTTGATGTACTGGGGATTTTCCAAAAGATATTTGGCAGACCAAAGCTTGCCCGATACATCATGACCTCGAAATTCCAATTCCGTCCCAAGAGCACCGTGTAAAATGATGTATTCCTTTTGTTCTAATAATTCCTTAAAACGACCCATAATCTCCTCCTACCACTTTTTAAAGCGGATATAGTGATAAATATAGCAGCCAATCATGAATGGCACACCAAAGTAAAGACCAGCACGCTGCGAAGGATCCCAACCTATTCCGATGATAGAAATAACTAGCAAAATGACAGTAATCCATGGCAAGGTCGGTGAGAAGGGCGTCTTGTATTCCAATTCATCTTCACTGTGAGTTTTCAAAAATTCACGACGGAAACCGATTTGTGCCAATGGAATGGCCAACCAAGCAATCACAACCGCAAAACCAGCAATGGAAACCAGAGCAAGGAAGATGGTATCTTCAGCATAAATTGACGCAATCAAGGCGATAACAACACCAATCATGGACAAGATCATGCCACGCATTGGAACACCGTACTTGTTGATTTTAACCAATTCCTTACTAATCATGCCTTCATTGGCCAAAGACCAAAGCATACGACTTGAAGCGTAAAGTCCTGAAGTTGAGGCTGATAAGATAGCTGTCAAAATTATGAAGTTCATAATATCAGCAGCGTAAGGAAAACCAATTTTGTCTAAGACAAGTACAAACGGTGCTTCAGTTACACCTGCTTCTGACATAGGAAGTAGGGCTGCCAAGACTACAATGGTCAAGACGAAGAAGATAACCAAAAGACCAATTGTTGATTTAATAGCTTGCGGTACAGCTTTTTGGGGATTATCTGTCTCCCCTGCCGCAATTCCGATCATTTCTACACCTGAAAAGGCATAGTTAACCGACAGCATAACTGAAATCAACCCAACTAAGCCGTTAGGAAGTAAGCCTTGTGCTGTAATATTAGTAAAGAGCGGCGCAGCATTGGTTCCCTCAAATGGCAAAATACCAAAAATAGCCAAAGTCCCAAGCACGATAAAGGCTGCAATGGCATAGACCTTGATAGACGAGAGTGCATCCTCCGCCTTGGCAAACCAACCAACAGAAAGGGTATTTAGCCCAAAGACAATAACTGCAAAAATCGTCGCAAAAATCCAAATCGGCACACTAGGAAACCAGCGCTGCATGAGCTGGGCTGCTCCGACGAACTGAGAAGCTAGAGCGACTACCCAACAAAGCCAATACATCCAGGCCACCATGAAACCAGTACCTGGACTGATAAACTTGGTCGCATAAGTATGGAAAGATCCAGTCACCGGCATTGCAACCGACAATTCACCCAAAGAGAACATGACCAAGTAAACCATGACAGTTCCGAAAAGATAAGCCGCAACAGCTCCAAAAGGTCCTGCCTGTGCAATGGTATAGCCTGAACTTAAGAACAAACCTGTCCCGATAACCCCACCGATGGACAACATCTGCAAGTGGCGACTGTTCATCTCTCGATTAAAAGTACCCTGATTTTCAAAATTATGATTTTCCATAAACTCTCCTAAATACTAGTGATTTATTTATGATAACACAGTTTTTCAGAAAATCGTTATACCGTTTTCAATACAAGTGTTATAGTTATCAGTTATAGCAAAATCCCCGCTATCACAGGACAGCGGGGATTACTTGTCTTACAAACTCTTCAACATATTATCAATATGCTGGATAGATTTTTCACGGCCGAGCAGGTAGATGGTATTTGGCAACTCTGGTCCGTGCATTTCGCCTGAAACGGCGATACGGATTGGCATGAAGAGGTTTTTGCCCTTGATGCCAGTTTCTTTTTGGACTGCCTTGATTTGTGGGAAGATATTATCTGGTTGGAAATCTTCGTCAGTCATGGCTTCCAATTTTTCCTTGAGAGCATTGAGGACCGTTGGGACGGTTTCACCCGCCATGACCTCTTTTTCTTCGTCCGTCAATTCTGGGAAATCAGAGAAGAAAAGGTCTGTCAACGGAACGATTTCGTCCACAGAAGACATTTGTGGTTTGTAAAGTTCCACCAATTTTTCTGCCTTGTCTGTCAAGCGACCCGCTTCTTCCAAGAATGGCTTGGCAAGGTTGAAAATGGTCTCCAAATCAGCTTTTTTGATGTACTCATTGCCCATCCAAGCCAACTTTTTCGGATCAAAGGAAGCTGGTGACTTGCTGAGGCGTTTTTCGTCAAAGAGTTGGATAATCTCGTCTTTGGAGAAGATTTCTTCCTCGCCACCCGGTGTCCAACCCAAAAGCGTGATAAAGTTGAAAACAGCTTCTGGCAGGTAGCCTTTTTTGCGGTAATCTTCGATAAAGGCCAGAGTATTGGTGTCACGTTTGGACAACTTTTTACCCGTAGCAGAGTTGATAATCAAGGTCATGTGGGCAAATTCTGGTGCTTCCCAACCAAGTGCTTCATAGACCATCAATTGCTTCGGTGTATTGGCAATGTGATCGTCCCCACGGATAACGTGCGAGATTTCCATGAGATGATCGTCCACCACCACGGCAAAGTTATAGGTTGGATAGCCGTCACGTTTCTGGATAACCCAGTCGCCACCGATGTTGCCACCTTCGAACTCGATTTCGCCCTTAACCATGTCATTCCACTTGTAGATACCTGTTTCATTGACGGCCAATCGAACAGTTGGGACAATGCCAGCCGCCTCACGCTCTGCCATGTAGGCCGCTTTTTCATCTTCAGACATGCCTAGGTATTCATTGATGTAGCGAGGAGTTTCACCCGCAGCTTCCTGGCGCTCACGCTCCGCTACCAACTCTTCTTCTGTCACGTAAGACTTGTAAGCCTTGCCTGAAGCCAAAAGCTCATCCACGTAGGTTTGGTAAATGTCCAAACGTTCAGACTGACGGTATTGCTCATGAGTTTCTGGACTCTCATCCCAGTCAATTCCCAACCAACGCAGGTTTTCAAGCTGAGAACGCTCACCGTCTTCCACATGGCGTTTGCGGTCTGTGTCTTCGATACGAATAAGGAAAGTACCGCCGTGATGACGGGCAAAAAGATAGTTAAACAATGCTGTACGAGCATTTCCGATATGCAACAGTCCCGTTGGACTTGGTGCGTAACGCACACGAATTGGTTTAGTCATGTTTCTCTCCTGTAAAATTTTCATACTCAATGAAAATCGAAATCAGACTAGGCGATGCAGACGAAGATAGAACTGAAGTTCATCAAGTCAAGTCAACGACGTCTGAATTTGATTTTCGAAGAGTAGCAATCAAGAACATTATAGCATAGATAAGCATAAGAAGATAGAAAAAATCAGCCTAGATAGACTGATTTTGAGGTGTTTTTTGGTTGCGTGCCAGCCAGTAGAGGACATAAAGGACCAAGAAGCCAGCAGCCGCTAGGAAAAATCCGCTAATCTGATCGACTGTTAGCACCAAGACCAATCCCGAAACCAATAGTCGAGTAAAGGCTTGACCTAGCATAAAATAGGTTGATACCGCTCCGCCAATGGTCGCCAACTGCTCCTCTGGCATAGAATTGACAAACTTAGCGTTAAACTTAGGTCCACTAGCTCCAGAACTAATTCCCATTGTAGTAAGGAAGAAGAAAATAATTGGCAGTTGATGTAGTAGCATTCCGACAAACACGCCAAGAAGAGAGAAAGTGGCTGCCACTTCCAGCGTCACCATGCTGGTCTTTTTGAAGAGGCTAAAGACCAAGGTCGAGCCCAGAATATGTCCAACAAAGAAAATCAAAATGGTCAGGGCAAGAGTTGTTTCAACATTGAGGAAGACGAGGCTCGGGTCTTCGCTAATCAAGAGGACCAGAATAGGATAGAGAATAGCACCACAAGCATTGATAATCGGACTGGTAATCAGGACCAGACGGAACTCGGGAATCTTGCGCAGCTCCACGACCGCTTGCTTGAAAGAAGCCAAAATCCCTGGCCCCTTGGGTCCCTGCTCGGGCTGGCTCGGCTGCTCTGCTATTTTCAAAGGCTGCTCCGTCAGGAGTTTGCGAAAGGCTGGCGTCAGTAGCTGCATGATGAGAAGGGCTGCCAAAAAGGTGCCGGCGTTGAAAAAGGCCAGATTTTGATAGGACAGCAGACCAACCAAGATGGCAGAGAGGGCCTGAAAGGCGATGTTGAGGAGGCTGGTCACGGTTTGGCGAAAGGCTGAGTACTGTTCCCGCTCTTCCTTGGGCGCTACGCGCAATCCCAGAGGTGCATAGAGCCCGTTTTCATAGAAGCCAGCGAAGTCTGCAAATACATTGAAGCTAGCAGCCACTACGACAATCCAGAGGGCTGGCTCAAAGCCCATGCAGAAACCGAGGATGAGGTAGAGGGCCACACGAAAGAGGAGAGTCAACTTAATCGTGCTGATTTTGTTGACCGTCTTGTCTGCCAGATAGCCTGTAAAGAGGCCCATAAAGCTAGGGAAGATTTCCGAGAAGGTCACGATTGCCAGCGCCAGACGGCTGTTGGGCACCAGCAAAACATAATTCATCAGGGCCAGATAATAGACCACATCACCAAAATTGGACAGCATATCCGCAGTCAGTACCCATAGATAAGTAGCATTTTTCAAAATCTTTTTCATGATAATTCCTTTCTTCTGTACAATTTCCAGAATATTCCGACTTTTTATTCTGCAGAGGAGCCTGGATAGACTACTCTCTGTTCACTCTAGGTGTAATAGATATTCAGAGTAGAGAAGGCCATATCTCCTGTGATACGCAGCATCTTTTCCCCCATACCAGTTGCATAGTTATTGACAGCAGACATGGAACTATCTAGCTCCACGACCGCCTGCCAATTTGTCGGCAGATAAAGATCAACTGACGCGAAGGCCGCATCGATATGAAATTCAGCCCTATCTCCCAGAATAATCGCCTGATCAAAGTAAACCATACTAGAGCCAAAGGCCACTTCCACACTATCATGGAGAAAATTATCATCATGAATGTAGCGAGTTGAAGAGCCAAAAGCCGTTTCCCGTCCCTTATCGCCAATGACACCTGTACTGGTTATTTGCTTCTTCTTTGGCTTGAACAGCAACTGCAAACCTGCACAGGCTAGACCAGCACCCACAATCAAGGTCCAAGTGTCGATATCCACCCAGTCAAAGTGATTGTTAAGAGCGATAAAGAGCCAGGTCCCCAGTACAAAACTAAAAATCAGCTGTTTCTTGATGATTGCCTTTATCAGAAAGTAGCCCAGACCCACCAACCAGACCAATTTCCAGAGCGAAATATCCATATCTGGCAGATAATCTTGAAACAGGACCAAGCCTGCCAAGACCAGCAGAGCAATTCCTAAACCATTTTTTTTCATCTTCCTACCTCACTTCTTGTAACTTTTCTTTTAATAAATGGTAATAATGCCGCGACACATGGACTTCCTTATGGGTTTTGTAAAAGGAAATCCGACTGGTGCCTGAGAAGGACTTATCCAGCGAATAGATCGCCTT
This sequence comes from Streptococcus suis, assembly GCF_016743335.1. Lineage (GTDB taxonomy): Bacteria > Bacillota > Bacilli > Lactobacillales > Streptococcaceae > Streptococcus > Streptococcus suis_Y. Next base: position 138,569 of record NZ_WCJE01000002.1, read on the forward strand.
GCTATTGGCAATCGTTGACTTGGAAACCCGACAAAAATAAAACGGCAAGTACTCCTCCAACTCATAAAGTTTCATCTTCACTTCGTAAGCATCGTCGCCTGTATGAGCAAAAATCTTGGTCCCATCCGTTTCGAAGAAGAGCACCTGACTCAAGGATAGGAAATATTCACTCGTTCCTTTGTAAAAGACAAGTGAGGGGCGACTTATCTGTTGCAAGGCCTGTTGAATCTGTTCAATTTCCGGTCCCAACTGACTGGTTCGAATAAGAACTTCAACCTGATCCAAGCTATCATCAAATTCAATCCTAACTTTCATAGCTCCCTCCTTTTTGATAGCTCTATTATACCAGTTCAGCTCCCAATTACAAGGGCATTTCAGTAAGTGGTAAAAAAGGGTGGGTAAGTGGTAAACATTCATCATTAAAAGTCGCTAGAATTCAAGTATCTATTTCTCCATCTTTTCAGAGACAGTTCACCTCTAACAGATTACTTTTTATACTCAATGAAAATCAAAAACAAACTAGCTCCAAAGGTTTGAGGAACCTTTGGAGCTTGGAGATAGAGCGAACGTAGTTCGTTTCTACTTACGCAGATAGAACCCTGTTACTATTTTGTTTCAAGGTAACAGGCTGGGAGTGGGAAAGAACTCGACCAAGATAAAAAGAGTTCGTCTTCCCACCCCCGCACAGCTCAAACTGTCTGGGAGACAGTTTGAGGTTGGAGATGAAGCGAACTCTGTTCGCATCAGTCGTAATGGCCAGATTTGAAGTGCAAAACACGAATTGCTGAGATTTGCTTCGCAAATCCTATCTCCAACCTTTAACAGTCCACTGGACTGTTAAACCCAATCAACCACTGCGCTGAGATGTTTCCACGAACTCTGAGTAGTGGTCCTGGGCTTTTTGCCCAGCCCCACTCATCAAATCAAGTCAACAACATCTGATTTTGATTTTCGAAGAGTATTAGTCAATAAGGTGACAAAACGATAAAGAATATAGCATAATAAGAGCCAGCCAAATATCGTTATATAAAAGACGAAGCTGAATGAGTGTTGTTGGTACTGCTTCATTTCTTCTTGACTTGTCTGTTTTGATTGAGCATCTCCCTCAGCTACATCCGGCTGACGATAGGCGTTAACCAACAAGCGATAGTCAAAAGGAGGAACTAACGGATCACACGTCAACAGCGTTAACATATCTTGATTTTCAACAGGCAATAATTTTTGCCAATCGGTCGCCTTTATCACTTCTGTATTTTTAACCAAATATGTCAGTGTTGTCCCACCGATTTCAATAAAAATCTTATCTCCTTCTTTTAGCTCCGTTAAACGGAAAAAACGAAGATCTGTATACCAACTACGATGACCTGCAATGACACTTCGGTGCCCCATACCACCAACAGGTAAATCTGTTCCAATAATAGAAGCCACCCCATCATTTAAATGCTGGCTAGTCGCTCCGATATAAATTGGCTGGCGAATTTCAATACTTGGAATGCTTAGATAACCAATCACACCGTCTTCCAAATTAGGAACAACAACAGAATGACTATCCGAACTATTCTTTTCTGCAAAAGGGTCAATTGTTGGGATATCTCCGCTATTGATTTGTTCTTCATAAGTATCAATTGCCGCTTTTTGCTCTGCTGAGAATGATGTTGAACGACTTTGGTAGGACTGATAGTGTCGATAAGTTTGAAACTCATGCACAGACATATTTGTCAGTAAGATTAATGGCATTAATAAACCAATCAGCATGAGAATGTAGCCTATTTTTTTCATGTTCCTCCTCTCACCTTCTGCTGCTTTCTCTTACGTCGAAGGTACAAAACCCCAAAAATCAACAGCATCAGCAGGAAAGCAACTAAATAGGAAAGACTCAACATATCTAAAAAGAATATCGGCTTTTGCTTAGCTGCAACTTTCGGCTCATAAGGAACACGATGCCCACGCACTAATAAACGATGGCTGTTAATCATATACGGAGTACAGGTCAATAAGGTCGCGTAATCTTCTCCGGATTGAACCATGACCGGGTCGAAGTCACTCGGTTCAACAATCAAAATCTGATCCACCTCATAGGCTAAGGTTTCTGCTATATTGTGGATATAGAATTGATCACCAATTTTTAAGCGATCGAGATTGGTAAACAAGGAGGCATTCGGTAAACCACGATGGGCTGAAATGACTGTATGAGTACTTTCTCCCCCAACCGGCAATGACGACCCCTCTAAATGTCCAGCTCCTTTTTGTAATACATCTTCGGTTGTCCCAGCATAAATGGGAATCTGCTCATTTATTTTTGGGATTTCCACAAAACCAATTTTTTCCTTCACCTCAAGCATGCGTGCATATTCTGCAATCCCAGCCTTTTCCTCTTCTGAGTATGGATCTTGCATTTTGCTTGGATCCAAGGTCTGATTATACGCCCGCGCCTTCTCTAATCGCTTGGAAACTTCTTCGCTCGGGAGCTGTTGTGCTTGCTCATAAAAAGATTCTACTTCACGGTCTGACTCATATCGATAATAAAATTGAGAAATCAACGGATATACCGTAATAAGCAAACCAAAGACAAATATCAGTTTTAAAAGTATGGATTGTTTGGACAATCCTTTTTTATGCTGTATACGCTTCTTCACCACTCTTCACCTGTTTCTTCTTTTTCCGCCTTTTTGTAAATAGGAAAATTAATAAAATGATAATCAACATTCCTAATGCATACAAAAGATAGCGAATAAGAATACGCATTTCAGCATTTTCAACTGTTTTACGATAATCTTCAGCAACATAAGGAACACGATGCCCACGCACTAATAAACGATGCGTGTTTACCATATAAGGTGTACAAGTTAATAACGTTGCATAATCCTGTCCAGGCTTTACCAAAAGCTCTTCAAACTGTGTCGGTTCCACAACTAAAATCTGATCCACCTCATAGGCCAAGGTTTCTGAAATATTGTGGATATAAAAAGTATCCCCAATCTCAACCTTGGTCAAATCTGTGAACAAACGCGCCTTTGGCAAACCGGTATGAGCTGTCAAGACTGTATGGGTATCACTTCCCCCGACCGGCAAAGATGTCCCTTCCAGATGCCCAACTCCCTTTTGCAAAACTGACTCGGCTGTTCCAGCATAAATCGGAATCTTGGCATCAATTTTAGGAATTTCAACATAGCCCATTTTCTCATGCAATTCCAACATCCTCGCATACTCTGCCCGCCCAGCTTCGTGACGTGACTTAGTATAAGGATCTTCAGCAATGATATTGTTTAAACTCTCGTTGAAAGCATGAGCTAAATCAATTCGCTCTTGAACCTCTTTAGGTGTTAAATTCTTCTTCTCCTGATCGAAAGACTCTGTCAACTGACCAGCTTCATAGCGATAATAAAAATTTGATACATGAGGATAGAGTAAAATCCCCATCCCAATCAGAAAAACCAAGTAAAAAGGAAGGTTACTCTTCTTTTTTTTCTTTTTAGTTTTACCTGATTTCTTTTGGTTTACAACCTGATTTTCTTTTTTCTTCATCATTTTTCCATTATATTCTATAGTATTGCAGAGTTGAACATTTCTCCAAATATCCTCTATTATACCACAATCCGATTCTCAAACAGAAAAATCCCATCGCCACAGATTCAACCTGACAATGAGATTTTTCCTTTATTCGTAGTCTGTCAAACATTATCGTTTCGTATAGGTTACCAAACGATAGCCTAGCAAGAAGAGAATAATGCCTAGCGATAAAACCGCTATGACCACCGCATTCCCTGTATATGGGATTTCAATACCGGGAGGTGTGACGGGTTTGTTCTTGATTTTAACAATTTCAGACACATGTGAATCCGAAGTAATTTCAAAAGGAATCGTATCTTGGGCTAGAATATAGCCTGCAGGAGCCTTGACCTCTTTCAGATAATAAGTACCATAGGGAAGAGGTCCTACAACAAACTGACCGTTTGCTCCAGAAGTAACATGATAGGGAAAGCCGTCGACTATCACTTCCTTCAATTCTCCGTTCACTTCCTCAAGAACTACAAACTCTGCACCAGATAAGGGGGCAGTACTTGTAGATACCTTTAGAAATGGCTTACTTCCTTTTTCTTTGCTAGGCCTTCTTACCTTAGCCTCAATCCGCGCAACACTGCCGTCAACTTTCATCAAGAATGGGACAACCTCGAGACTCGTAAGAGTTCCCACTTGTCGGACATAATACCAACCTTTCGTCAAGCCCTGAAAAGTGGCCTGACCTTCTGAAGTAAGGACTTGCGAGGAAATCGGCTCTCCGTAGAGTTGGTTCAACTCGGACCGACTTTTTTGATATAAAGTATCTGCCAACCGTTCAGAAGAGGCTGGCTCTTCTGCAGCGATATACCAAGCCTCCAAGCCTGTCGAAACTTGACTGGCATCTATTCCATCAGGAAGCGGAATATGAACCTGAACATCAAAGGAATCTTGTGCTTGAAGTGAAAGCGAGGGCAGTGACAATACACAAATAATAGCTATGAAACAACATACTAGCTGTCTGATTCGTCTCATCTGTCCCTCCTTTTCAACGGATATTATGCCTCTTCAGATTGGCGTTTTTTCATAGCGATGAATGCAAATACCATCACACTCAAACCAACAACTGTGAAGACAAGGGTACCAATACCACCAGTTTGTGGGATGGTTACTTTTTTGTTGTTTACACGTGTGTGGCCATCAATTGCAGTCTCTGAATTATCTGTCCAAGTACCAAGACCTACTTGAAATTCAATTGGTGAAGTAAGAAGTGCGTATCCATCTGGAGCTTTTGTTTCGACAAGTTGGTAAGTACCAGCATTAAGACCTTTTACTTCAAAATGACCATCTGTTGATGATACAAATGTGAAGGCAGCTGATTGACTTGAAACCCAAGTCCATTGCATGTTCATCGCTTCATAAGCAACGTCGCGAGCCGCTTTTTTAGTCTCAATTTCATTTTGAGGTTTCTTTTCATTCACAGCTGCTACATAAGCATCTTCTGCATTTTGATAAGCAGACATTTGAGCTGTTCGAGTTGTTTCATCTTTCAACGCAAGGAATTCACCGGCTGCATTTTTTACAACGAATTTTGCACCAACAAGTTTTGTTGCAGCTGATTTATCAACATTATCATCAGTCTTCACAAAACGTTTACCATAAGTGATAACTTTTGGCTCTTCTGGCTCAAGTGGATCTGGGTTAGGGTTTTTCTTGTTTTCTACATTGATAGTACCAGTAGCACCATTTGTGTAGTTAGGAAGTGAACCTGGAACGCTAGTTTCCTCGATGACGATGTATTCTTTAGTATCGTCAAGACCTGTTAATTTACCTGATGTAGTACCTGCTTGGAGTGTGATTGCACCCACACGTACACCAGTTTCTTTTTCATACACACCGAATACAACGTCTTTTTGAGTTGTTCCTTCACCCCAAGTTTTTTCAACTTTGATTTCACCATTTACCGGTGTTGTTGATTTTGGTTCTGAGAAGTCGCTTGGACGGTTACCATAAATCAATTTAACTTTGTTAGGGATCTCTGTATCAACAGCAGCAGAATCATTCAATGTTGCTTTGTAGGTCAAAGTGAAGTTTACATCACCTGCTTTAGCAGCAGTTTCCAATTTAGCAAGACCGTCATTTGTCAATTTAACAGTAAAGCCACGTTTTGTTTCAACCAAGCTGTAGTCAGTATCAGTTAAGCTTACTTGATCTGAAGAGATAACCAATGAACCAGTCTTGAAGTCAAGACCTGCAACCATGGTATCTTCCCAAGCAAATGTTTTGTAGGCTGCATCTTTTGGAACAGTTGTTGTGATTTTATAGTCAATATCGTCTCCGATATTCACACCTTTTGTATCCGTGGTATCGTCACCAAAAGTTTTTGTGATTTCAGGTTTATCTTCAGTGTTCTTTGGATAAACGTTCAAAGCATCCGTAGTATTGAAGTAGCCAGTACCGTCAACTTTAGCTTGTGGTAATTCAAGTTTGAATGGTACAGCTTTCATACCAGTCAACTCTTTATCTTGGTTGTAATATGGTGAGTTTTCTTTGTCTTCAACGAAGATGTAAGTTCCCTCAGGAAGAGTGAATTCTGCACCATTTTCTGTTGTTGGAACACCAGTATTATATTTTTGAACAAGCTGATAGTTATCAGTATCGCCAGAAATACCAAGGTCAGCACCTGTCTTTGTACCTGTAGCTGCTGGTACTTTTTCCCATACTTTAAAGTTTACTCCAGCAACTTCTTTTGCAGATCCACCGAAATAATCTGTCAAGTTATCAATTGTATTACCATTGTATTTGGTAAAATCTTCACTATATGTAAAGCTGTTAAAGTCTGTTTCGTTCATAACGATTTTGTGAACGATGACTTTTGTATCTTGAGTAGCTGCATGAGCTACTGGAACAAGATTTACCAGCGTGCCAAACACTGTCAATAGCGTGGCAAACACTGAAAATAATTTCGTCATTTTTTTCATGAATGTTCTCCTATTTTTAATCTTTTGTGCATTAGGTATTATATAAGGTTTTTCCGACGTAACTCAACGGCTAAAGCTACTAACATCATCACCCCCCCTAATGCAATATAAGGAATAATCCCTACACCACCCGTTTTCGGATATTCTCCTTTGCGGAGGTTTTTCACAATAATCAGGTGAGGATCCGTATTGTCTAGACTGATGAGGTCACCTCCATCTTGGATAGTGATGGCTCCATCTGCGCCTATATCAATATGGATTTCTTTTTCAATCTTTTGATAGCCGTCTGGTGCTACCGTCTCTTTCAAAATGTACGATTTCCCTACTGGCAAATTGTCAAAGAGAACTTCATCTCCTGTTGTCGTTGTTGTCTTAACAACTGCTGTCGCTTGTGCATTCCCACTTTCTTTCAATTCAAATGTCGCTTCTAGACGCTGATCTGAATCACGATACGAGCGTTTTGCCAACTTGAACTGAGAGGTTGTTCGGGTATTTTTCATAGTAAAGACGACAAGACGATTCGTATCTGCTCGAGACAATGATACCGTCTCGTCTGGATTATGAAGAAGGATAGAGCCATCGTGGTTAATCTGGAAGCGGTATTCCTTCTGATTGAGGAGATAACCGGAAGGAGCCTGGTCTTCTTTTAGGATATAATAGCCAGGCTCAAGATTCGTCTGATAGATACCAGCACTTGTCACACCTTGAGCCAATGCCGTATCCCCTTTTGTCCAGTTAACATCTGTCTTATAGATTGAGAATTGAGCATTATCAAGGAGAGTCGCCTCATTTGTACTATCCACTTTTTTGATTTGGAAGTTAAAAGTACGAATGTTTTTGGCAACCATGACAAGCGTATCCCCCTGCCCTGTCTCAACGGATACAAGAGCCTGATCTGCATCAAGGAGCGTCAAGCGTCCGTCCTCCCCAATCCGAAGGCGCGTATCTCTGATTTTTGTGTAACCTGATGGAGCTTGTGTCTCTCTAAGGACGTATTCTCCAGGTGGGATATTTGGAAAATCAATTGTGTTATCCAAGTGAGAGTAGCTACCACCCACAAGGGCTGTCATACGACCGTTGATGAGCACTTGCACCATATTGCTACCATCTTCGTTTGGTCCCTCAGATGGATAGAGAGCAAATCGAGCACCAGATACTCCGTTAGTTGGATTATCATAGTCTCGCTTCTTAATCTTCAAGAGATAGGTCTTCACATTGTTCTTCAGTGTGATTGAAATGACTTTATCATCAGAAAGTGGCGCGACAGCAATAAGGTCGTCGGCATTTTCTACTGTTGTAGTCCCATCCGTAGCGATAATTAGTTTGTACTTGGTTCCATTTGTCTGGAAGCCTGCTGGGGACTGGGTTTCTTGTAGATAGTAGGTACCCGGTGTCAAGGCTGGAATCTCTACTTCCCCAGTCGTTCCTGTCACCAAGTCACTTCCAACCTGCGTGCGTCCATCCTCGCCATAGAGTTTGAAGGTTGCATTTGCAAGTCTGCGGTTCTCATCCCTGCTATCAACCTTGATAATCTTCAGTTTCGGTTTGAAGATGTTGGTGAGTTTGAGATTTATCCGTCCATCTTTTGTATTGATTTCGGCATTGGTCGGTGCGCCGTCTGCTAACCGAACTTGACCATCTGCTCCAACGATAATATCAAACGGTTGAAGCAATTCGTAACCAGCTGGTGCAGACAACTCACTAATCGTATACGTTCCCTGAGGAAGTTTAAAGACAGCGTTGCCAACGTCATTGGATTGGGTCCACCACGTCAAGGCTTTGTTTGCGGTATCAATCGTTGCTTGATAATGTTGGATATGCCAATTATCATCGCTAAATAGCGGAGCTGGTCCATTATTTTTTGCCTTGATTTGCAGCTGAACTCCTGCCAAATTGATCGTCGGATCTAGATTGCTAACCTTTTCGATACTGAAATCTGTAAACGGTCTGTTCTTAACGACAAGTTCTATCTCGTTATTGGCATTCACAGCTTGACTTTCCAACAAGTCTTGTGGTCCTTCCACAATCGTAATTTGTCCATCTAGACTGATGGTCAATTTGATTTTCTGGATCGGATTGTAGCCTGTTGGGGCTGTGACCTCTTTGAGGACGTAAGTGCCAGGGCGCAAATTGCGGAAAGTAAGGCTGTTACCTGTCTGCGTGGTATTGCCTTGGTCTAACTTAGTAGACTCATTCTCATTGTAGAGTTCGAAACGGGCATCAAGTCCTGTATTTGGATTTGCAAGGTCTCGTTTCTTGATAAGCAAATTGTAGGTGAGTAATTCGTTTTTCACGAAGATTTTCAATACATTTGCAGTAGCGGTGTCAATCGTAACCTTATCTGTTGAATCAACGAGGGTGAAGCGGCTCACTGTCTTCATCTGACTTCCGCTGTGTGTCTCCTGTGCAGTTGTCAAGTCTAGTAAGACTGGACCAGCTAAAGCACGATAACCAGTTGGCGGTGCGACTTCGACAAGGGCATAGCGTCCCAGTACCTTGGCTTGTAAAGCCTGACTTGCTTGACCATTTGTCAATGTAAAGGTTTGGACGAGATTGCTTTCTTGAATGGCTGCTGCAGCGTTCGCAGTTGTCGTCGCATCATCCACCTTATAGAGTTTGAAGGTCACAGACTGGTTAATCCGAGCGTTACTCATATCCCGTTTTTCCACTTGAATCTGTGGATGCTGGATATTGCCAATTGGATATTGACCAGTTGATAATGCGCCAACGGTTTCTGTAGCTTGAGCTGAGACGGTCAATTCGCGAACGACGTACCATTTGTTGACGACTTGGTCTTCATTTCTCACACGAATGTAGCGAGCCACTATGTCCGTGTCCAACTCAACCAATTCATTGGCTGTATAAGTGGACAGTGGGAAATAGGTGCGTCCGTCTATTGAGTACTCAAGTGTGAAGCGGTTGAATCTATCCAGCGGATTGTTCTGATTGCCTTGCAAGTAGTGAATGCGGCGGACACGTTTCACACCTTGTAGGTCAACCCCTAGATAGGCTCCAGCAGGAATGTTGTTTCCTTGCCCGTTGAAGTTTGAGTAGGTAACTGCTGTCGTGTCATTACCATCAATCGCATTTCCATCTTGTCCAGACTGGATATTCGATAAGTCGCCTGACTTGATGAGGGTTGCACCTGCGACACGTTCGCTCGGAGCTGCGTTCGCTACTTTATAGAGAGAAACTCCTGAGCGACTCACAGATACCTTATAGGTAATCGGCTCGGCCATATAGCCTGCTGGTGGCGCTGTCTCGACAAGGGTATAAGAACCGTAGGTCAGGTTACTAAAGACGAAGTCTGTATTCGCAGCTTGTGTGACAGTCACTGGTCGGAAACTTGTGTCGTTGTCTTTTGACAGCGTAAAGGTCATGTTTCCTGTAATGAGACTAGCTAAGCTTTCCAGACCCTTGATACGTTTGGAAATGCGAAGGGTTTTCTTACTGTCGTTTTTCACCGTGAGCTCAAGCGTATTGCCACTTGATGCACCAACTTGTAGAAGCTCCGTATCTCCTGACAGGATTTGTAATTGACCCGCCTGCGTGATTTCAAGTCGAACTGGTTCTACTTGGATGTAGCCTGATGGCGGTGTTACTTCTTTCAAGACATAGATACCTGGCTGCAGATTGCGGAAAGTGAGGCTATTTCCTGTCTGCGTGGTATTGCCTTGGTCTAACTTAGTAGACTCATTCTCATTGTAGAGTTCGAAGCGGGCGTTGAGTCCAGAATCGGTTGTCAAGTCTTTCTTGACAATTTTAAGGTTATAGCTTTTCAGTGTATTTTTCACTTTTATACTAATAGCATTTGCAAGAACCCCAGCAACACCAGGCAAATCTGCTATGCTGACCGAATTGGTTGAACTTAAAACTCTAAAACGTGTCACAGCTTTCTGTTGCGTCAACGCATAAGCTTGCGTTGTTTCGTATAACTCTAGCAACACTGGACCATCCAAACCATCATAACCTTCTGGTGCCTGAGTTTCCACAAGAACATACTTTCCAAGAGCGGTCGCAGTTAACCTAGTCATGTCACTTTGACCTGTAAAGGTCAAGGTTTGCACAAGATTGCTATCATCAAGAGTAACACTCGATACAGTATCAGCTGTTGTATTGTCGTCAACTTTATAGAGCTTGAAGGTGACAGGTTTTGAGATTTGGTTGTTATTACTATCTACTTTCTCAATTTTGAACTCTGGATTCTCGATGTTCCCAATTTTAATAATATTGGCTGTATCATTACTTCCACCTGCTTCAATCGTTTGGGTAGCATCTCGGACACTTACTTGTAATTCACGAATTCCCAACCATCTATTTGTTCCTGTCTGTAGATTTCGTACACGAATGTATCGTGCATAGACATCTACCGATTGAGTAAGGTCAAGCGTTGTGAAGTCACCGAGTGATTGGTAGGTGATGCCATCTGATGAATACTCAAGGGTATAGCTATCCATCTTGTCACGGTCACTACCGTCTGTGGCATTTTTACCTTGGGCAAAGAGAATCTGAGTCACACGTTGAACCGAACCTAGATCTACTCCCCACCATTGACCTTCATTCAATGTCGAGTTCGACAGTCGATATAATGCTCCAGTTGTCAGATTACCGTCTAGCGCCTTATCTTCTGTACTAGAACCGTGGGTTGTGGTAGCTGCAATTTCAGCTGACTTTATGACACGTAATCCAGTCGCAAGGTGACTACTAGTATCTGAATTAGGGTAGAAGCGCACGCTACCATCTCTATCGACCTGTATCGTGTAAGTTTCTGTCGATTTGATATAGCCTGATGGTGCTTGAGTTTCTGTCAGAGTATAGACCCCAGGCTGAAGGTTTTCAAAGATAAAATCTTGGCTTGCAGCCTGCTGTTTGACGATGGTGACGTTTGGATCATCATTCTTGGTCAACGTAAAGGTCATTTGCCCAGTGATAAGATTGGTCAAATCACTAATCCCCTTGATACGTTTACTAACTTTGAATCTGCCAAGTGGGTAGTTCTTTACTTTTATTGTAATCGTATCTGGTGAGCTCGTTGTCACATCAATACCTTCAAGATAATCACTAGACACTTCTACTACACCATCTGCCCGAATGGTAAATGGTACCAAACCTGATAAGCCGATATAACCAGACGGAGTTGTTTCTTCTTTGATGTAGTAAGTTCCAGGAGCAAAGTTTTTAGGGAAACTTACTTCTCCATTGGTAAAGTTTGAAATTTGTCCATCAATGACATTCCCTTGGCTATCGGTGATACCGATGCGGGTCTGCACTGTTACTTTTTGTCCAGTCAGTGCATCGACTTTCTGCACTTTAACCTTATAAGTTGGAGGGCGGTTAGTGATTTGACTGCCTCCTGATGCAAAGGTAATCGCACCTGTGTCAGAAACGGTGAATCGAGCGGCAGCTGTGGTTAGCTTCCTATAACCTGATGGCGCGCTGGTTTCCCAGAGTTCATAGGTTGTCCCACCTTGCAGGTGATCTACTCGAAGTTTCCCTTGTGCATTTGAGGTCAACCCTGTCAACACACGTTTGTAGCCTGTTTGGGTCATCTGACGAAGTTCAAACACTGCATCAGCGAGTGGCTGACCTTGCTCGTTTACCTTGGTAAACTCGGTACTGAAGTCCTCATCCACAACATTGATGCTAAAGTTACCGTTGACAACTTCGATGGCTCCTGTCTGAGTATTGGCAGTATCTGTTAACTTACGTATTTTCAGCTCTCCATTCTCTTCATAGACTTCAATATCTATTGGAGAAATTGTTTTATAGCCTGCTGGAGCTTTTGTCTCTGTCAAGGTATAGGTCCCTTTTGTAAGATCAGAGAAAATGAACTGACTCGCAGGAATCACATCACCTATGGTAATGTCATAATTGCCACCATTTTTGCTCTTAAGTCTGAAGACCGCACCTTTTAGTGGCTGACTTTCACCAAGCTCAAACTTATTGATTTGTAGTGTAGTTGGCTTGGTGTTGACAACTTCTGTTGGACTATTGGCATCGTATTTTTTACCATCAATGGTAATGTTTTGACTATTGGTAACAACAATCGTGTGTTCTGTCGGGTCTAAGATATAGCCAGGTGGCGCACTTATTTCTTTAAAAGTGTAGGTTCCAGCTAAGAGTTCTGAGAAGGTAAACTCACCATTGGCATTGCTTCGTACCGTTTGATACGGCTTTTTATTGGCGTCGTAAAGGGTAAATGCCGCTCCTTCGAGAGCTTTCTTTTGACCATTTTCGATACTAACTTTTTTCAGTTTTAAACTATACCAGTCTGTCGGATAGGCACCACCACGTGCTGTCGTCTCGGCGGCACGGCGATAAATCTTCTGCGCCCCTCCAACACCACTATAAAGCGCTTTTTGAGCACCATTATAGTAGTAACCTCCATTGGTCGCAGCACCTTTTCTCATCTTGATACGAGCAACCAATGCTTTATTCTGAAGGTTCTCATAGTAAAACTCAAGCGTATAGTTAGAAGTAAAGCCGTCAAACGATGGATTAGATGTATTCTCTTGCTTAATGTAGACTGCTACACCATACGTTGTCCCTGGTATGTAATAGTGATACTGAGTATGTCCGTTTTTACTAGATGTCCCTTTAAAAGTCATCTTCACCGGATTCGTGTAGGAAGCTGCGGCAGTCGCATCTGCAATGTAAAACTCAATATCCGTCCCCACACTCTGGTCAGTATTTCCATAGGTATACAAACTCATCTGTGGATGAATCAAATCCCAAAAATTGTTTGATCTCGTACCTAAATAATCACCGCCTGTGTTATACATCAGGTCCCAAATGATGTAATCTTCCCCTTGTTCATACTCGTATTTGTTCACCCCATCAAACTCATGGAGATCCCCTTGACTAGAGCCATTATTTGTGGCATTGAGTGTCCCAGTCGTGCTAATCGTTTTATTGTCATAGGAGAACGATGCCCCCGTATAACTTCCTGTAAAGTTCAGTTGTTTTGTAAGAATTGTTGATTTAGTATTTTCCCATTCATACCACTTTGGAAGGACGGGGTCAACACCTGTCAGATAAGGACCTCTAAAGGAAGTGTCATTATTTTTTTGAATGATGTTACTTGGTTGACTTCCGATGGTATACCAACCGCTATATTCTGAAACAGAGTAAGCGTTCTTTGTCAAGACAAACTTGAGTTCTCTATCTTTTGTATGATAGACCTTCGCAATCTCTCGACCGTTATTATCATAGACTGGTGTCCACTCTTGATTTGGATTGGCTGGGTGATCTAGTTTCAATTCCTCTGGAATTTGAACTGTAAAGCTGTCCCCTTCCTGAGCATACGGCGGGATTTTGAAACCAAGTTTCAAAGACCCACTGAATCCACCCCAAACCGTACTACCACTTTGGTACTTAATATAGTTAATATCAACTGGTTCAACAGAGGTAATTCCGTAGTTGGTAGGAGTTCCAGGAGGACCTGGAAGTGTCGATGAAGACTCGTCTTTTTTGTTATTGAAAAGGTAGGTCAAGCTTTCGAGGTCAAAGGTAGCCGATGCCAGAATGTAGCCAGTAGGTACGGTTTCATTGACTTCATAGTGAATCCGCTTCTTCATCGCTGTCGCACCTGTCCCTGAGAATTTAGGAACATCATTTACCGTAATGGTCGCCTGACCTGCAGACAATGTTTTGGTTTGGTTGACAGTACCACCAGTGATAGTGAAGCTTGTATTTACTGGTGTTGCTCCGTTTACCCAATTTTTCTGGATTTTTATATCACCTTTCAGTGCTTCTAGTTGTGCTCCTGAAATAGTATGGTTAAGTTTCTCGTTTATAACATTCGTTACTGTCTTAACCAGAGCGATAGCACCTGCTGGTACATTGCTAACCGTAATCTGATTCCCAATCGGAATGACCGTTTCAGCTCTAGTTTCAGTATAGGTTCCATTGCTTGGTTCATAGATGTAAACTTTGTATTCATGGACAGCTTGTGAGCTATCTAAAGCAACGTCGAATGTAAACGTTTGTGAATCTGTAGTATCATTTAACTGCGAACTAGTCCATTCGATGACTCTATCATTGCCATCACGATACTTACCAATGGTACGGTTGACGTTCGATGCATTGACAGTCTCGACTTTTAAATCACCCAACACTCCACCATCTTCTTGAGCTGGAAGTGTAATGGTATCTGCTGTTGATAAGGTACGCGTTTCAGCTTGACTTAAGGTAACTGACGTACCATTATAGGTAAGTTTACTTCCTTTTGGAGCGTTAACCGTTACTTCGGAACGATAATCCAAACTATAGTTATCACTTGGAATCACTACAGGAGTTTCAATCGTATAGACATAAGTCCCATTTTCAACCGGTAAGTTATCTGTTGCCGATTTGAAATTGTCGGAACTTCCAAAGTAGGTCGTATTGGTTGTTATCGGAGTGCCATTTTTTGTGACCGAGGTAATTCGTGGTTCTCCTAGGCCTGAGTCCGTTGTGGTGGAGAAGGCATTTCTAATAGAGGTGATATTGCTATTGGCGCCTCCTACCGTAGTCGTATACTCCCAGATGATTTTTGTGGTATTAGTAGCTGAGTCAACTACTACCTCCTTTTTCTCTAAGACTCCATCTTGGGAATAACTTTGATAGACCCCTGGAATAGAAATTGTGATGGGCTTGAAGATGTACTTGAAGATAGACTCTTCACGTGTATAGGTAGTTGTTGTTCCATCTGGGTTTGTAACAGTTGTTGTAGTCGAATAAGAAGCTGCTTCTGTGACAGCTCTCCTGCTTCGAGAAGAACGGCTAATACCACCATTCTGTCGTTCCGATGCATTCTTTTCAGTATTGGTAACACGAATCGTCCTGGTTGTTTCTGCCTCTGTCAGTTCCACCGTTTCAATCTGTTCAGCGATTGTATAATCTGAATTGGAAGTGAGTTGCTTTATCGTGTAAGACCCCAGTGCGATATTTTCAAAGGTCACATTTCCGTTTAAGTCCGTCTTCCCTTTCATCGTTTGCTCTGGATGAGCGACCGATGAGATCTCAAACTCACTTTCGGTCAAGGGCACCTGAGGGTCAGGGTTATTCTCTTCATAGGCTCTCAGCTGAATAGTAATACTGCCGGGACCTCTAGGAATCACAGTTGAGGCATTTATTTCCGTCGTCTCTTGGTTGGTAAATACAGATTGATTTTCTTTGAGAATGGTCAGGTAATGCTCGTTGGTCATTGCGACCATTTCCCCAGTCTGAACCTCGGAAACCTTTTTGAAAATAAAGACATGCTCCTCAAATCGCTTACTACTGTCACTTGGGTCTGTAATTAAAGCAACAGAGCGATTGGCATTCGGTTTGATTCTTAAAGAATAGTACCCTTCACCATACACAGGCAACTGTTCTAATCCTTTCGCAAGGGAATCTTCAGTTTCTGTAGTAGCTTTTCTGTCATCTTCATTATAAGTCTCATCTCGGTAGAAACCTTCAGGAAGTATGTCCTGTCCTTGGTCATTTTGACCCAAAGCCAGACCGCTTTGCAGAATCAAGGTTAATCCTTGCTCATCTATTACTCCTTCCGCAACTTTAAGTTTAACAGCTAATTGTTCGGAATTCGTTTGTTCCTTATCAATGGTGAGCGATAACTTAGTGGTATCCTCTTGATAAGATTTTAAGTATGTATCGCGTATCATTGCTTCTTCCGAAGTCGTTTCTGATAAGGCGATAGCTGTTGTCGTTATAGAGTCTATGACTAACAAAGCAAGTAGAAACTTGCTTACTACTTTTACCCACGATTTCAACTTATTTCTCTCTCCTCGTAAAAATAGAAAAAAATTACCCCCCCCCTTAAATATTTAAGGAGGGGTAATTTCCTTATTCAGTTTACCAGTATAACATACCTATTTAGGAAGTTCAAGCCAAATTTCTGAAAGTACACGCCATACGCATAAAAAATTTCAGTAAATTCTCAAAGCAGTCTAACACCAAAACTGGAAATTAGACTGAGACAAAAAAATAAGGTAGAACTTACTATGGGACAAGTTGGTAACTAATAAGAGCACCTCTATAAACTCCAAAAATTGCAAATTTGGAGTTACGAAAGCCTTGTTAAATCAACATTTTAAATTTTATAGTCATTTGAATTAACTTTGATACATCGTCACA
>NZ_WCJE01000020.1 GCF_016743335.1 Streptococcus suis
GGTGGAAGATATGTATGAGTATTGAAAATGATTCATCAATTTTAAGAAATTGATGAATCAATGAATGAGGTAGTTATGAAAGTAAAGCAAATTAGTGATTCAACCTTGAAAATCACTATAAAATTAGATGATTTGGAAGAGAGAGGAATGGAACTTTCGGACTTTCTCATTCCGCAAGAAAAGACAGAGGAGTTCTTCTATACAGTTTTGGATGAATTGGATTTACCAATGACTTTCCGAGAAAGCGGTATGCTGAGTTTTCGTGTGACTCCGAAGCCAGATCGGGTGGATATCTTTGTTACCAAATCTGATTTGGATCAGAGCTTGAATTTCGATGAATTTACAGATTTGTCGGAACTTGGTGATGTCGCAAGTATGACTCCAGATGAGTTTTTCAAGAGTTTGGAACAAACCGTTCGTGAGAAAAGTGCACCGGATGCAACAGCCGTTCGTCATTTGGAAGAGGTAGAGCAAGAGGAAGAAGCAGATGAAGAGGAGCAAGAGCGCTATATTTACTATATTTTGGAATTTCCAACGATAGAGGATCTGTTTACTTTTGTTGGTACGGTTGATTATCCAGTAGAAGAATCGGAATTATATAAAATGGATGGTCACTACTACTTGACCGTTCTTATCAATGTAGAAAATCGTTCCAAGCAGTATCCAGGCTACATTCTCTCACGAATGTTGGAATTTACCAATGATACGAAGTTGACCAGACCTGCTTTACAAGAACACGGAACTTTGATGCTTCCGCTTGCGGCAATCGAGGAGCTTAGGAAGGTTCCGACAGTATGATTCCTTTTGCTCTAAAATACATAATGGTCATTATTACAACCATGGTCATATCAGCCATTGCGACCCCTTTGGTTCGTTTTATATCCCTGAGGGTTGGAGCAGTCGATAATCCCAATGCACGGCGGATAAATAAGGTGCCCATGCCTTCAGCGGGAGGTCTGGCCATCTTTGTGGCATTTACCATTTCTGTCCTATGGTTTTTACCAGGAATTGTTACCCGTGTCAATTACCATGGCACCTACTTGCATTATATCTGGCCCCTGGTCCTAGCATCCAGCATTATCGTTCTTACGGGATTCATTGATGATGTCAAGGAGCTAAAGCCTGCTCCTAAAATGTTTGGTATTCTAGCTGCAGCGACGATCATTTGGATTTTTACGGAATTTCGTTTTGATAGCTTTAAGATTCCTTTTGGAGGACCTTTCCTTCAATTTCCTATCTGGCTCTCTTTTCTATTAACGGTCCTTTGGATTGTTTCCATTACGAATGCAGTCAACTTGATTGATGGTCTGGATGGTCTGGTTTCGGGAGTATCGATTATTTCCTTGACAACGATGGGAATTGTGTCTTATTTCTTTTTGCATGATAGCAATATTTTTTTGACCTTAACCATCTTTGTTTTGGTTGCGGCGATTGTAGGTTTTTTGCCTTATAACTATAATCCCGCCATCATTTATCTTGGCGATACAGGAGCCCTTTTCATTGGGTTTATGATTGGAGTCTTGTCGCTTCAAGGACTGAAAAATTCGACAGCTGTTGCAGTGGTTACTCCGATGATTATTCTTGGAGTGCCTATTACGGATACTGTAGTAGCCATCATTCGTCGAAAATTGTCTGGACAAAAAATCTATGAAGCAGATAAGATGCATCTGCATCATCGCTTGCTCTCTCTGGGACTTACTCATCGTGGCACTGTATTGGTGATTTACGCCATCTCTTTCTTATTCTCCCTGACCTCTCTTTTGCTCAATGTTTCGAGTCGAATAGGGGGTATTCTCCTATTGGTGACCATGGGACTGGGGATTGAGATTCTCTGTGAATTGATTGGCATCTTTGGTATCAATAGAACTCCGTTGCTCAATCTTCTTCGGTTTATTGGTAATAGTAGTTACCGTCAAGAAAAAATCGCAAAGTATAAAAAGTGCTACGAAGAGAAAAAAAGAAAATAAGAATCTTTCTAAACAAGATAAGAGCCGTCAGGCTCTTTTTTTGATATAATCCCGTCTTTGACAGTTTGAAACGACAAAAACCTCCCTAACCCTATGCATATCAAGGGTTTAGAGAGGTTTTCATTTTATATCAAAAATGCGTACTTTTTCCCGATTTTGACGATTGTAAAATTTTTTCATCTTTTTTTCGCTAATAATTTGATAATCACTTCTGAAACCAAATGTCTGATGCAATTCATCAGTAATAGCGGTCCGAGTATAGTTTGGTAGGTAACCAAAACCAGGCAGATACTTAAAAGTGTATGACCGTAAGGTTTCAATCAGTTCTGTGCAAGTGAATTGTTTATGAAGGGCTAGTTCTAAGTAGCGATAGAGTATAAGAGCAAGAAAGCAAGTTGTAAAGTGAGCAGAAATACGATCTTCACGACTTAAATAAACTGGTCTAGCTTTCAATTCATGTTTCATAATACGGAAACATTCTTCAATTTCCCATCTTCTCTGATTAATGGAGACAATGGTCTCAATCGTATCGTCTAAGTTTGTCGTCACCGCATAAATCCCATCAAATCTTGCTTCAGAAAGAACACGATCCTCGTCCAACTCAATAAACGTTTTCTCAGCTATTTCCCCATCCCTTGTTGTCTCTGTTACTTTGAGGAAACGCTTTGGATCTGTAGATTGTTTTTTCTTGTAGCTAGCTGGTTTTCCCAGCCATTTTGAAGCACGTTGAATCTGGCGTTCGCGTATCTTTCTTTGGTAATCTCTGTATTTAGCTGAGAAGGTTACAATCAATCGTTGGTCTTCTAGACCGTCTTGAGGCATGGGGCATTCTTTGTAGAAGACTTGTCTGTAGAGAAGGTCAGGCTTGCTCTCGTCTAGTGCAGAAATATCATAGAATGTCCCAGACTGCTCCCCCATTAACCGCCAACCTGTAGAAGATGTTGCCCAGTCTTTGTCTTCTTTTTTTAACTTTTTGACAGATTGAGTTGTGACAAAAGCTCTCCCGCTGATGTTATTGTAGCGCTTATTACCAATAGAAGAAAGTCCAGCATCTGTACAGACCACAAATTGAGCTTTTTCAAAATCCTTGATAATCTTCTTCTCTAAAGGTTTCATGGTCGTCTGTTCGTTTGTGTTACCAGGTGTGATGGAGAAAGCTAAGGGAATTCCTTGAGAGTCCATAAATAGCCCCATTTGAACGATTGGATTTGGCCGATGTTCTTTCGAATAGCCGTATTGTCTCAGTTGTCCCTCCTCATCTTCTTCCTCAATTTCGAAATAGAAATTTGTACAGTCGTAATAGAGAACATCTGTTTTACGAGAGGAAAGAGTAGCTGAGTTTTTATAAAGTTGTTCCTGAATGAAATCCGTCTCTTTGGCAATAATTTCTAATCCTCGGTAGAGATGTTGGAGTTCAATCGTTGTAGGTTCTAGAAGGGTTTGTGAGAATTGAGCGGTAGACCGTTTAGAGGATGGGAATAGGATTCTGCCGTAGAGGAGGCGAGACAGAATGGTATCTAAGTGAAAACTAAAGTGATACCTTTTCTGAATATCGCGACAGATTTTATCCAATCCCAACTGATAATAGATATTCTGTAGAAACAAATATCCCCCATGATACTCATTTCGTTGGTCCTGTTTCAACTGCCTATTCTCATGAAGTTTGATTAAGATTTCTTGTTTATCTTCTTTATCGAGTTCGGTTAACTCTTTAGCCCGCAATTTTGCCCATTCCATAGGTTCCATTTCGGGATGTAGCTGTTGAAGAGTTTCGTGATTACCCAGATTTTCAACAATAGTTGATGTCCGTTTGTTTCCGACCTTGATATCTTTAATAATGGCATAATTGATTGTGTTTTTAGATACTGATTTTTTAACTCTCATGGATTCGCACCTCACTCTATTATATAACAGTACGAAAAAGTACGCAATAAATATGTGCAAGAATTTGACAAAAAAATAGCATCACATCAACGTTTGTGGCACTTTTGTGTCATTCAAACTGTCAAACTCCCGAGTAGTTACCGTCAAGAAAAAATCGCAAAGTATAAAAAGTGCTACGAAGAGAAAAAAAGAAAATAAGAATCTTTCTAAACAAGATAAGAGCCGTCAGGCTCTTTTTTTGATATAATATAGTGGATATGGTTAATTAATACTCAATGAAAATCAAAAGTAGCCTAGGAAACGAAGCCGAAGATAGAACTCTGTTACTATCTTATTTCAAGGTAACAGGCTGAAAACCTCCACTGGAGCTTTTCGCTCATCAAGGTAAGTTGACAACGGATAATTTTGATTTTCGAAGAGTATAAAATCGTCAGAAAAGACTATTTTATAGATTAACACTCTCTGAAAATCATCATTAACAAGAAAAGAGGCTGGGCTCAAGCCCCGCACCACTTCTCGAAGTTAGTGTCAACATCTCAGCGCAGTGGTTGATTGTCAGATTTGTTCGTGTTTTACACTCCAAATCTGACAATTACGACTGTTGCGAACAAAGTTCGCTCTATTTCCAACCTTAAAAGGTTCACTGAACCTTTTGAGCTGTGCGGGGGCGGGAGTGAAACAGTCTGGGAATAGACTGTTTCAGCTCAACAACTTAAAACTAGGACTTGTTGACGAACTCTTCTATGAATGGTCGGGTTCTTTCCCACTGCCAAAGTTGAGTCTTATCGGTGTATCTAGTTTGCTTGGTCAGTTAATGTGGTTTTTGAAGAGGAAAAAAATGAAAAGGAGCACAGCATGTCAGTATTAGAAATCAAAGACCTTCATGTGGAAATTGAAGGCAAAGAAATCTTGAAGGGTGTGAATTTGACCCTTAAAACAGGTGAAATTGCAGCCATCATGGGACCGAACGGAACAGGGAAATCCACCCTTTCAGCAGCCATCATGGGCAATCCAAGTTATGAAGTGACCCAAGGGGAAATTCTCTTTGACGGTGTCAATATTTTAGAATTAGAAGTCGATGAACGTGCCCGCATGGGACTCTTCTTGGCTATGCAATATCCGTCAGAAATTCCAGGGATTACTAATGCAGAGTTCCTCCGTGCCGCTATGAATGCTGGTAAGGAAGACGAAGACAAGATTTCTGTCCGTGATTTCATCACCAAGTTGGATGAAAAAATGGAACTCCTCAACATGAAAGAGGAAATGGCAGAGCGTTACCTCAACGAAGGTTTCTCAGGTGGTGAGAAAAAACGCAATGAGATTCTGCAATTACTCATGTTGGAACCAACCTTTGCCCTTCTTGATGAGATTGACTCAGGTTTGGACATCGATGCGCTTAAAGTCGTGTCAAAAGGAATCAATGCGATGCGTGGGGAAGGCTTCGGTGCCATGATTATCACCCACTACCAACGCTTGCTCAACTACATCACTCCTGATGTTGTCCATGTCATGATGGAAGGCCGTGTCGTACTTTCAGGCGGACCAGAATTGGCGCAACGCTTGGAAAAAGAAGGGTATGTCCAAGTTGCAGCAGAGCTTGGCATCGACTACAAAGAAGATGACATTTAAGTCTTTGGAGGAAGCTATGACCAAAGAAAAGATTCAAGAATTTTCAGCCTTGCAGGCAGAACCAACTTGGTTGACAGACCTGCGCCTTAAGGCTTTTGACAAAATAGCAGAGCTGGACTTGCCGGTTATCGAGCGGGTCAAATTTCACCGTTGGAACCTTGGTGACGGAAGCCTAGCCACAAATGATGAAATCGGGGCTGTTCCAGATTTTACAGCTATCGGTGACAATCCTATGTTGGTTCAAGTTGGCAGCCAAACGGTTTTAGAACAACTGCCCGCTGACCTAGTAGAGAAAGGTGTAGTCTTTACAGACTTTGCCTCAGCCATGGATGTCATTCCTGATGTCATTGAAAAATACCTCGGTGCTGCCGTAGCCTACGACGAGCACAAATTAGCGGCTTACAACACAGCCTATTTTAACGCAACAGCTGTCCTCTACGTGCCAGATAATGTTGAAATCGACCAGCCAGTTGAGGCCCTTTTCTACCAAGACAGCACTAGTCCAGTTGCTTTTAATAAACGTGTCCTCATCATCGCTGGAAAAAATGCCAAGCTTAATTATCTAGAACGCTTTGAAAGTCTGGGCGACGGCGCAGCAACGACTTCAGCCAATATTGTCGTGGAAGTAATCGCCCTTGCTGGTAGCCAAATCAAGTTTGCGGCTATTGACCGTCTTGGCAAGCATTTGGATACCTACCTCAACCGTCGTGGCTATCTCGGAAATGATGCAACGATTGACTGGGCGATTGGTCTGCTTAACGAAGGAAATGTGGTTGCCGATTTGGACAGCGAATTGAAAGGAAACGGCAGTCATGCCAACCTCAAAGTTGTCGGCCTTTCATCTGGTCGTCAGGTACAAGGTGTGGATACGCGCGTGACCAACTACGGTCATAATTCGGTCGGACACATCCTGCAACATGGGGTTATCTTAGAAAGCGGAACCTTGACCTTCAATGGTATCGGACACATTGTTCGTGGTGCCAAAGGTGCGGATGCCCAGCAAGAAAGCCGCGTCCTCATGCTGTCTGACAAGGCTCGCTCCGATGCCAACCCAATTCTCCTTATCGATGAGAATGAGGTCACAGCTGGACACGCAGCCTCAATCGGTCAAGTGGACCCAGAAGACATGTACTACCTCATGAGTCGCGGTTTGGACCGAGCAACTGCTGAACGCTTGGTTGTTCGCGGTTTCCTTGGAGCAGTCATTACCGAAATTCCTGTCAAGGAAGTTCGTGACCAACTGATTGCCGTGATTGAAGAAAAACTAACAAAGAGATAAGATATGGATTTGGAACGCATTCGCAAGGATTTTTCAATCCTAGACCAAGTTGTTAACGATGAGCCGCTGGTCTATTTGGACAATGCGGCGACCACTCAAAAACCGCAGCAGGTACTAGATGTGCTGGCGGATTATTACCAGAAGGATAATGCCAATGTCCACCGCGGCGTTCACACCCTGTCGGAACGGGCAACGGCTCGCTATGAAGCGGCTCGGCAGAAGGTGGCTGATTTTATCCAGGCCAAGTCTAGCAAGGAAATTCTCTTCACCAGAGGAACGACCACCAGTCTTAACTGGGTGGCTCAGTTTGCAAAGGAAATTCTCCAGCCAGACCAGGAAGTGATAATCTCGGTCCAAGAGCACCACTCCAATAACATCCCTTGGCAGCAAGCCTGTCAGCAAACAGGTGCCAAGCTCCGCTATGTGACCCTAAAAGACGGCGAGCTAGACATGGATCACCTGCGGTCGCTACTATCTTCCAAGACCAAGTTCGTCTCTCTAGCTCATGTGTCCAATGTCCTAGGCAGCGTGGCTCCTATCGGGGAAATAGCAGAGCTGGTGCATCAAGTCGGTGCCTACTTGGTGGTGGACGGAGCCCAATCAGTTCCCCACATGGCCGTCAACGTGCAAGAATTAGACGTGGATTTCTTTGCCTTTTCAGGTCATAAAATGTTAGGGCCGACAGGAATTGGCGTTCTCTACGGCAAGGAAGAATTGCTCAATCTCATGTCGCCAGTTGAATTCGGCGGTGAAATGATTGACTTTGTCTATGAGCAGTCAGCTACTTGGAAGGAATTGCCTTGGAAGTTTGAAGCTGGAACGCCCAATATTGCAGGTGCGATTGGTCTGGGAGCAGCCGTTGATTACCTGACCGAAATTGGTATGGACGCTATCCAGGCCCACGAGGCAGAACTGGTTGACTATGTCTTTCCAAAATTGCAGGCTATTCCAGGATTGAGCATTTATGGTAGTCAGGATCTGTCCAAGCGAACGGGAGTTATTGCCTTTAACTTGGACGACTTGCATCCACACGATGTGGCAACTGCTCTGGACTATGAAGGTGTTGCTGTGCGGGCTGGCCACCATTGTGCCCAACCGCTTCTCAGATATTTGCAGGTGCCTGCTACTGTACGAGCAAGTTTTTACATCTACAATACCAAGGCCGACTGTGATAAGTTGGTCGAGGCAATTATCAAGACAAAGGAGTTTTTCAATGGCCCTATCTAGATTAGACTCTCTTTATATGGCAGTTGTGTCTGAACACTCCAAGTCGCCTCGTCACCGCGGAAGTTTGCACGGAGTGGAAAAGTTAGAGCTCCACAACCCAACCTGTGGTGACGTGATTGAACTATCAGTCAAGATTGAAAAAGATGTGATTACTGATATTGCTTTTGACGGAGTTGGGTGTACCATTTCAACCGCATCGGCTTCTATGATGACTGAAGCAGTACTTGGCAAAGAAATCAGTCAGATTCAAGAACTAGCAGAAATTTTCTCACAAATGGTCCAAGGCCAAGAAGACCCACGCCAGAAGGAACTGGGAGACGCCTCCCTCCTCGCAGGGGTTGCCAAATTCCCCCAACGCATCAAGTGTGCCACATTACCGTGGAATGCCCTGAAGAAAGCACTGGAACGAAGTGACAGTGCTGAATGAGCATCAATATAGTCATTTAGTTTTTCTTTTATTACTTCGACGCAAGAGGAAACTCCGTTTCCTTATTTCCAACTTCAAACACTCCACTGGATTGTTTGAACTCGCTTTGCCATACTCTGCGGGGATGACTTGCTCCGCAAGTGCTATCTCCAACCTTGTACAGTCACTCGACTGTACAAGCAGTCTGCAGCTCGTTGCCTAGTACTAAAAGTAAACTAAAAGACTATAAATAAAAAATGAAAATCATACAGAAAGGATTGTTCAGTTTCTGATTGGAATTGAACAGGCCCAGGAAGCTTTGAAGAAAGCGTAACAGCATTCTCATACTTTTTGGGCTTAGTATCTTATATTATGTCAGAAGAAAGAATTGAACCAACCCCGATTGACCTTGGGGAATACAAATTCGGTTTCCATGACGAGAACGTGGAACTAGTGGCTTCAACTGGTAAGGGTTTGAACGAAGAAGTGATTCGTGAAATGTCCCGTATCAAAGGCGAGCCAGAATGGATGTTGGAATTCCGTTTGAAATCCTATGAAACCTTCAAGAAAATGCCCATGCAGACTTGGGGAGCCGACTTGTCTGAACTGGACTTTGATGATATTGTCTATTACCAAAAACCGTCGGATAAACCAGCACGGAGCTGGGACGATGTGCCAGACAAAATCAAAGAAACCTTTGAACGCATCGGTATTCCAGAAGCTGAGCGTGCTTACCTGGCAGGAGCTTCTGCCCAGTACGAATCAGAAGTG
Organism: Streptococcus suis; assembly: GCF_016743335.1. Lineage (GTDB taxonomy): Bacteria > Bacillota > Bacilli > Lactobacillales > Streptococcaceae > Streptococcus > Streptococcus suis_Y. The sequence continues at coordinate 9,164 of NZ_WCJE01000020.1, forward strand.
GTCTACCACAATATGAAAGAAGAGTACGACAAGCACGGCATTATCTTTACGGATACCGACACGGCTCTCAAGGAACATCCAGAACTCTTCAAAAAATACTTTGGAAAACTTGTTCCGCCGTCAGATAATAAACTAGCTGCCCTCAACTCAGCGGTTTGGTCAGGGGGCACCTTTATCTACGTACCAAAAGGGGTTAAGTTGGATATTCCGCTCCAAACCTATTTCCGTATCAACAACGAAGGAACAGGTCAGTTTGAACGCACACTCATTATCGTGGATGAAGGAGCAAGCGTTCACTATGTAGAAGGCTGTACGGCACCGACCTACTCAACGGCAAGTCTTCATGCAGCGATTGTGGAAATCATTGCCCACGAGGGTGCCTACATGCGTTACACGACCATTCAAAACTGGTCTGACAACGTCTATAACTTGGTAACCAAACGTGCCCGTGCCGAGAAAAATGCTACAGTTGAGTGGATTGACGGCAACCTTGGTGCCAAGACGACCATGAAATACCCAGCGGTTTATCTAGAAGGTGAAGGGGCTCGTGGAACTATGTTGTCTATTGCCTTTGCCAACAAGGGTCAGGTCCAAGATACCGGTGCCAAGATGATCCACAATGCACCACGGACTTCCTCTTCTATCGTATCCAAATCCATTGCCCGTGGCGGTGGAGAAGTCAACTACCGTGGTCAAGTGACCTTTGCTAAAAACTCAGCCAAGTCGATTAGCCACATCGAGTGTGATACCATTATCATGGATGATATTTCCAAGTCAGACACCATTCCATTTAATGAAATCCACAACTCACAAGTGGCATTGGAACACGAAGCCAAAGTATCAAAAATCTCAGAAGAACAGCTCTATTACCTCATGAGCCGTGGCCTATCCGAATCAGAAGCCACAGAGATGATTGTCATGGGCTTTGTCGAACCATTCACCAAAGAACTCCCAATGGAATACGCAGTCGAACTCAACAGACTGATTGCCTATGAGATGGAGGGGTCGGTTGGTTAGATTTTTGGCAATTTAGCAAACATGAGTTTGCTAAAAGCCAAAAAATCTCCAACCGAGGTTGGAGATAGAGAGCGACGGCAGTCGCTCTACTATGTAAATTTAGCAAACTAGTCTGGGAGACTAGATTACCCTACTGACATCGCTTCCTTACAGGAAGCGACATATAATACGGAGTTCCGCAGGAGCTCTCACCAACCGAGGTGGGAGATGAGGACTAGCGAAAGCTACTCTACATTGCAATGCCAACGCTCGTTGGAAATAAAGAGCAACGGCAGTCGCTCTTCTTTGTAATTCAGATAACCTTGTGACTCAAATAGCTTTAAAGCTATTCAAACCTGTCAAACTCTCCATCCGAGGCTGGAGATAAGAAGTAGCGGATGTCACTCTGCGATAAGAAAATAGTATGTCGAAAATCGTTCGACATACTATTTTTTTATAATTTTTCATTGACATAGCGGACAAATTGATTCCACCAAGAGAATGGCCAAGATGCTTCTTTCATATCGCTAGGGATAATCATATCGACACTGGCTTGCTCAGAAATATAACCTTTTCCTATGAGATCTTGATCTTTCAGTTGCAGTTTGCCAACCAAGGTCCCTGCTTTGAGGGGAGCATCAATTTCTTTTATATCCGTTGTGAAAGTTGCGGTGGGGACATTATCAGTTTGATTTCGTTGAACAACAGTTAAATCTGCTGCCGCAACAACAGGACTTGTTTCTTTTTCACCATTGAAAACCTTTATCTTACTATCTTCAAAAGCTTCACCTTTTTTTACTAGCGTAACAAGCGAAAAGTTAGAATAAACATAGTTCATCAAATCATTTGTCGCGACAAAACGATTTTCTGGAGAGGTCAGCCCATCAGTGGCATTCAATACTACTGTGATGATGCGCATACCAGCTTGTTGAGTTGTTGCAAGAAAACTTGAACCTGCTGAGTTTGAGGTCCCTGTTTTTAAGCCGTCAACCCCTCCACGAGCGTGAGTACCATCGCTTAGCATTTGGTTGGTGCTATAGTAAGTGTAGCCACCAAAATCGTAGGCGTTTAGTGAGGTAATGTCGAGAACCTGAGGATAGTCGAGTATTAATCGTCTTGCAATGATAGCAACATCTAGGGCTGAAAACATATTTACATCTTCAGGACTGGACCCTGGATAAATATTTTCACCCAAGTCGGTATTGTCTAGTCCAGATACATTGACAATCTTTGCGTCGGTAATTCCCCATTCTTGGACTTTTGCTTTCATTCGATCCACGAATGCAGCTTCGCTACCGGCTATTTTTTCTGCCAGAGCAATAATAGCACTATTGGATGATGTTATTAAAGAAGCGTTTAATAGGTCTCTTACTGAATAGGATCGTTCATCTAGGTTGACATTGCTTAATTCTGTATTAGAAGTGAGGCTATAGGGATAATCAGAAATATCTACCATAGTATCTAAAGTGATCTCACCCTTTGCCAGTGCTTCGTAGACCAGGTAAATGCTCAATGTCTTACTGATAGAAGCAATGCTTGCTTTGGTTTCGGCATCTTGCTCATACAAGATTTTGCCGCTACTTACTTCAACTGCGATAGCATGCTTGGCTGCAACAGAAAAATCTTCTGCTAAAATAGGTATGGAAGTAAAAAAAAGAGCAATAACTGTAGTGAGTGTTAGTAAAAATTTACGCATAATCATTCCTTTGGCTGTTATTTTGTTCTATTATATCACAAGAAATGTGAGAAAAATTTGGAAAAAATATGTAAAAAATAAGAAAATGCTGAAAAATTATGTTTTTACAAAATTTTCTGACAAAAAAGACTTTATTTAAGAAAAATTTATGATATAATAAATTCTATAACGACATATGATTATGTGTCAAACAAAAAGAAAACAGAGGTGTTTTATGAAAAAGACAACGAAACTTTTTGCACTTGCAGGTGTGACTCTCCTTTCAGCATCTGTTCTTGCAGCATGTGGTTCAAAACAATCAGGTGCAGCAAAACAGGAATTGTCATTCCCATCTGAAGTAAAACAAGATGGAACAGCAGTCGCAGATGCTCAATTGAAATATGCATTTGTTTCAGCTACAACTTCATCAGGTCTCTTGATTGACGAGTTGACTGAAAACACAACTGACTCAACATTTGGTGGAATGGTTGATATTTCAATGTTTGGTTACGATGGAGATCGTAAGTTAGATGATTCTGGTCTTGCTAAAGCTGAATTTGATGTAAAAGGTAAGAAAATCACTGTTAGTTTGACAGGTAAAGATTACAAGTGGTCAGATGGTGAGCCATTTACAATCAATGACTACATCTTTACTATCAAGTCAATGGCAAGCGAAGACTATACAGGTGTTCGTTTTGATGATAAATTCTTGAACATTGTGGGTATGGATGAATTTGTTGCTGGAACTGCTTCAGATATCTCAGGTCTTAAGAAAATTGACGACTACACAGTAGAATTGACTGTAAAAGAAATGTCGCCTTCAATGATGTATGCGGGTGGTGATGTCCCAGCTTATATCCAACCAGAACATATCTATAAAGATATCCCTGTTGCAGACTGGGAAAAGAGCGAGTACTCACGTACATCTAAACTTGTTGGTATGGGACCTTGGAAAATCAAGGAAATCGTAAACGGTGAGTCTATCACTTACGTACCAAACGAATACTTCTTCAAAGGTACAACGCCAAAAACAAGCTCATTGAAGATTGACATCGTATCTCCAGATACTATTGTTTCTGAAATGAAAGCTGGTAACTATGACATCGCAGATATGCCTGTTGACCAGTTGGATTCATACAAGGATGCTTCTAACTTGAATATCGTTGGTTCTTTGGACTCAGCTTATGAATACATTTCATTTAATTTTGGTAAATATGACGAGTCTGCTAAGAAAAACGTCATGGATGAAAATGCTAAGATGAATGATGTGAAACTTCGTCAAGCAATTGCCTATGCGATTGATACTAAGACAGCTGGTGAGTCATTGTACAATGGTCTTTACCACCCTGCAAACTCATTGATTATCTCATTCTTCGGCGACATTCATGATTCAGAGTTGGAAGGCTATTCATACGATCCTGAAAAAGCGAAAAAACTCTTGGAAGAAGCTGGCTACAAAGACGTAGATGGCGATGGTATCCGTGAAGGTAAAGATGGTAAAGAGTTCAAGATTACCTTTGCAGCTCGTAAACGTACGGAAGCAAACGAAGCACTTGTACAACAATACATTGCTTGGTGGAAAGAAGTTGGCTTGAACGTTGAACTTTACACAGGACGTACAGTTGAAGGTAAGTCGTTCTATAACTCAGTTCAGGCTAATGATGCTGCTATTGATATGTATGCTGGTGGATGGTCAACAGGTTACGATCCAAACCCAACAGGACTTTGGGGTCCAATCGCAGCCTTCAACATGTCACGTTTCGTGTCTGATGAAAATACTAAGTTGTTGAATGCAATCAGCTCAACAGAATCATTTGACGATAAGAAAAATGTTGAGAACTATAAGGCTTGGCAAAAATATGCTCACGAGCAAGCATTTGCTATTCCAACATTTGAATCTGAGTCAATCACAGCCCTTAACAAACGTGTGAAAAACTATGATTCTAACTATGGTTCAGCTTCAGAAAAAGGTATCGCTCTTGAAAATATCGAACTTACAGCTGATAAAGGTGTAGTAGCAGAATAGTCTGCAAGAAGACAATAGAATTTGAAAAAGCCAACTTGCTTGGCTTTTTTCAGATTGCTATTGGAATTTTCTGATAATTATGGTATAGTAGACTCAGTACACAAAAAATGAGTCACTACTAACAAAAACTCAAGATGGATCACATTAACCTACTCAATTTCTAATTGAGTCAGTATTAGGGATGGTCTTGATTTATGATTGGATATAGTACATTTTTTACTTATGGGTAACCGCTATCAAACGATAATTGATAGAAATATGTTATTCTAGAGTAGTTATATAAAGTCAGTTAATCAAACATTATATGAACTTGATAATCGTAAGGATATTGAATTGATTGAGCTTGATTAGCTGGCACATAAAGGAGGAAAAAGCGTGGCTACCGAAAAACCGCTTTTAGACATTAAAGATTTACACGTTGGTTTCCGTATTGGAGATGATTATTTTGACGCTGTTGACGGTGTTGACATCTCATTGCAAAAAAATGAAATTTTGGCAATTGTAGGGGAATCTGGTTGTGGTAAATCAACTTTGGCAACGACCATTATGGGCTTGCATAACCCTTTGAATACCAAAATCACAGGAAGCATCCAGTACAATGATATGGAATTGATTGGTATGGATGAAGCTAAGTACAATACGGTACGTGGTAATGATATTGGTATGATTTTCCAAGATCCTTTGGCTTCTTTGAATCCATTGATGACGATTGGTGCACAGATTGATGAGGCGCTGTTCTATCATACAGATTTGGATGCTAATGCCCGTACAGAGCGAGTTTTGGAACTCTTGGCTCAGGTAGGTATTCCAAATCCTAAGCGGACATTTAAACAGTATCCACATGAGTTGTCAGGTGGTATGCGTCAGCGTATCATTATCGCCATGGCCTTATCTTGTAAACCTCCAATTATTATTGCGGACGAACCTACAACAGCCTTGGATGTTACAATTCAAGCACAAATCTTGGATCTCTTAAATGATATTCAAGCGGAGACAGGTTCTGGTATTATTTTGATTACCCATGACTTGGGAGTAGTTGCAGAAACTGCTGATCGTGTGGCTGTCATGTACGGTGGTCAGTTTGTCGAAGTAGCGCCAGTAGAAGAACTCTTTACCAATCCAAAACATCCGTATACACGTTCGCTCTTGAAGTCAAATCCTCAATCAGGTAGCGAAGGAGGCGATCTTCATGTTATTGAAGGTATTGTGCCGCCGATTACAAAAATGGTTCGTAAGGGTTGCCGCTTTGCTCCACGTATTCCGTGGATTGGAGCAGAGGCTCATGAAGAGAATCCGAGCATGCACGAGGTAGGTCCAAATCACTTTGTTCGTTGTACCTGCCATGAGACATTCTATTTTGAAGGGGAGGCCTAATAGTGGGATTTATTGAAGTAAAAGATTTAAAAGTCCATTATCCAATTCGTAGTGGCTTCTTTAACCGTGTGACGGATCATGTCTATGCTGTCGATGGCGTTAATATTGAGTTTGAAGAAGGAAAAACCTATGGTTTGGTAGGTGAGTCAGGTTCTGGGAAATCGACCATTGGTAAGGCAATTATCGGTTTAGAGCGTGCCACTTCTGGTCAGATTATCTATGAAGGACAAAATGTAACCAACAAATCACGTGGTAAAAAAGGAAACTTTAATCGTGATGTTCAAATGATTTTCCAAGATTCTCTTTCAAGTTTTAACCCGAAAAAACGTATTTTGGATATCATTGCGGAACCAATCCGTAACTTTGACCGCTTATCTCCAGATGAAGAAAAGAAAAAGGTTCTTCATCTCTTGGATACAATCGGTCTAAATGAAGAAGCCTTGATTAAATATCCTCATGAATTCTCAGGTGGTCAGCGTCAACGTATCGGTGTTGCTCGTGCCTTGGCTAGTAACCCTCGTTTGATTATTGCTGACGAGCCGGTTTCTGCCTTGGATTTGTCTGTTCAGGCACAGGTCTTGAACTATATGAAACGTATCCAAGATGAGTTCAAGCTTAGCTATCTCTTTATTTCCCATGACCTCGGTGTTGTACAACACATGTGTGATGAATTGTTTATCATGTATCGCGGACGTTTCGTAGAGACAGGAAATAAGAACGATATTTATAATAATCCACAACATATTTACACTAAACGTTTGTTGTCTGCGATTCCATCAATTGATCCAGTAAATCGTTTGAAAAATAAGGAAAAACGTTTGGCTGCAGAGAAGGAGTACCAAGAAAAACAAGGTCAGTACTATGATGAAAACGGTCGTGTGTACGATTTGAAAGCTTTTTCAGCAACTCATCAAGTAGCCCTTCCAGAAGGAGGTAAGAACTAAGATGTGGAAAACAGTATTACGACGTTTGCTCATGATGATTCCTCAGATTATCATTCTGAGTGTCATTGCATTCTTTGTTGCGAAGATGATGCCGGGGGATCCCTTTACAGGATTGATTGACCCCAATATTGATCCAGCAATCATTGAACAAAAACGGATTGCGGCAGGTTACTATGACCCAATCCCTGTTCAGTATTTCCGCTGGGTAGGCAATCTTTTGCAAGGAGATTTTGGTCAGAGTGTTATTTTTAAACAACCAGTTGTTGATGTCATCATGCAACGTTTAAACAACACTATTTGGTTGTCTTTATTGACGATGGTGTTGACTTATTTGATTGCCCTTCCTTTAGGTATGATTGCAGGTCGTTACCAAAACTCGCTTGCAGATAAAATCATTGGCGTGTATAACTTCTTGACATTTTCAACTCCAACTTTCGTTTTTGCCATCCTTATGCTTTGGATGTTTGGCTTTAGTTTGGGTTGGTTCCCAACGCGTGGGTCGATTGACGGTGGTGTAGAAGGATTTGCAGCTATTCTCAGTCGCTTACACCATATGATTCTTCCAGCGATTACAATGGCAATTTTGTCAACAACAGTCACTATTCAATATCTTCGTACGGGGATTATCGATGCGAAGAGCCAGGACTATGTTCGTACAGCTCGTGCCAAAGGTGTTCCTGAGAGAGTTGTTTATAACCGTCATATCTTCCGGAATTCTATCTTGCCAATTGCATCTTTCTTGGGCTATGAATTGACAGGATTGATTGGTGGTTCTATCTTCATTGAAAATATTTTCACTTATCCAGGTATCGGTCAGTTATTCTATAACTCTATTTCTAGTCGTGACTATAGTGTCATCTTGGCTTTGTTATTGATATTTGGTATGGGTACCTTGTTGGGGACATTGATTTCAGATATTATCATGAGTATCGTGGATCCACGTATCCGTGTGAAATAGAAGGAGGAGTAAGGTGAGTAAAGAAAATAAAAAACAAGTACAATCTGCTTCAACTCCTCCAGGTGGCTTCCGTGTCATCGCGCGGGAGTTTATGAAGGATCGACTTGCATTGACCTCATTAATTATCTTAGTGACGGTTCTCTTGGCAGTCTTTATCGGAGCGCTTCTGTTGGATCAAGAACAAGTTATGAAAGTCAACCTTTTGGGACGTTACTTGGAACCAGGTGTTAACGGCTATATCTTGGGGACAGATGAAGGTGGTAAAGATATCTTTGGTCAGCTGATTATCGGTGCTCGTAACTCGATCATTATCGGTTTTACCATCACGATTATTACTAGTATTGTTGGTATCTCAGTTGGTCTCATCTCAGGTTATTATGGTGGTCGTTTAGACGGTTTCTTGATGCGCATTGTCGATTTTATCATGATTTTGCCGGTAACAATGTTGATTATTGTATTTGTAACAGTTATCAAGAACTATACGATCTATCACTTCATTCTCATCATGAGTGCCTTTTATTGGACGGCCAAGGCTCGTCTATTCCGTACAAGGACTTTGTCAGAGGCAAGTTTAGATTATGTCAATGCATCAAAAACATTGGGAACAAGCGACTTCATGATTATGTTCCGTGAAATTTTACCAAACTTAAGTTCATTGATTATCGTTAACTTGACCTTGAACTTTGCGGGAAATATCGGTATTGAGACTTCGCTGACTTATCTTGGTTTCGGTCTACCATCGACAGTACCAAGTTTGGGTACCTTGATTGCCAATGCCCGCAATGCAGATATTTTGGAAAACAAGACATGGATTTGGTTGCCAGCAGCCATCTTCATCCTTGTGATGATGCTCTGTATCAACTATGTCGGACAAGCTTTCCAACGTGCAGCAGATGCTAAACAGCGTTTAGGTTAATTGTGAAAAGGGTTCCTTTGGGAACTCTTTTTTTGTAAAATCCGATGTAACAAGCTTGTTTTTTACAGAAAGCAGAAAATGTGGTAAAATGGAGTGATAAAACTATTTGAGGTAACGAATTATGACTGTTAAAATCAATACTAAAGACGGCCAAATCGAATTGACTGATGACGTGATTGCCACAGTTGTTGGCGGTGCTACGACTGAGATTTTCGGTGTTGTTGGGATGGCTAGTAAGTCTGCGATCAAGGATAATTTTCAAGCACTTTTGAGAAAAGAAAATTATTCTAAAGGTGTTGTGATTAAGACCTTGGAAGATGGTCGCATTGCAGTCGATGTTTATACTGTGATGAGCTACGGTGTAAAAATCAGTGAAGTATCTCGCAACATCCAAGAACGCGTTAAGTTCAACTTGGAAAATCAACTAGGTATCTCTGTAGATGCCGTCAATGTCTTTATCCAAAATATCAAAGTCGTAGGAGAATAATTGTGTCTAAAATTACAACTAGTTTATTTCAAGAAATGGTGCAGGCAGCATCAACTCGTCTAAATAAACAGGCCGAATATGTGAACTCACTCAATGTTTTCCCTGTTCCAGATGGGGATACTGGTACCAACATGGGGATGACTATTACCAATGGTGCTAAAGAAGTAGCAGATAAGTCTGCTTCTACTGTTGGAGAAGTTGCGCAAATTCTTTCTAAGGGCTTGTTGATGGGAGCTCGTGGAAACTCAGGTGTTATTACGTCGCAATTGTTCCGTGGTTTTGGTCAATCTGTTAAAGGCAAGGTTGAATTGGACGGTAAGGATTTGGCGCAAGCCTTTCAACATGGTGTAGAAGTGGCTTATAAAGCCGTTATGAAGCCAGTTGAAGGTACAATTCTTACTGTTTCGCGTGGGGCAGCCACTGCCGCTTTGAAAAAGGCAGAAGAGACTGATGATGCGGTTGAGGTCATGCGTGCCACTCTTGACGGTGCTAATCGTGCTCTTAAGAAAACGCCAGAGATGCTTCCAGTATTGAAGGAAGTTGGTGTTGTCGATTCAGGTGGTCAAGGTCTGGTCTATATCTACGAAGGCTTCTTGTCAGCTTTGACGGGTGAGTATATTGCTTCGGAAGATTTTGAGGCGACACCTGCTGTTATGTCTGAAATGATCAATGCTGAGCACCACAAGTCAGTTGCAGGTCATGTAGCGACGGAAGATATTACCTTTGGTTACTGTACAGAAATCATGGTAGCTCTTCGCCAGGGTCCTACTTATGTCAAGGACTTTGATTATGAAGAATTCCGTGACTACCTTAACGACCTTGGGGATTCTCTCCTTGTGGTCAACGATGATGAAATCGTTAAAGTCCATGTCCATACAGAAGATCCAGGTTTGGTCATGCAAGCGGGTCTTCAATATGGTAGCTTGGTCAAGGTAAAAGTGGACAATATGCGTGAGCAACATGAAGCTCAGGTTGAGAAAGAAGAAAGTTTCCAAAAACCGGCTGAACAAAAAGAGTATGCTATTATTGCGGTAGCTGCTGGGGAAGGTTTGACAGAAATCTTCAAATCACAAGGTGTTGACTATGTGATTTCAGGTGGTCAGACCATGAACCCATCAACAGAAGATTTTGTCAATGCTATTGAATTGGTCAATGCCCGCAATGTCATCTTGTTGCCAAACAACAAAAATATCTTGATGGCTGCTCAGACGGCTGCTGAGGTTGCAGAAGTTGCGGTTAAGGTTGTGGAAACTAAGACCCTACCACAAGGTTTTACTAGCTTGCTTGCTTTTGATCCAAGTCGTGATTTGGAAAGCAACTTTGAAGCGATGACGGCATCTCTCGCAGAGGTGAAAAGTGGTAGCGTGACAACTGCAGTCCGCGATACAACCATTGACGGTCTTGAAATCCATGAGAATGATAACCTTGGTATGGTTGATGGCAAGATTGTGGTTTCTAATCCAGATATAATGGAAACACTTGTCGCTACCTTTGAGAAAATGCTCGATGAAGATAGTGAAATCGTAACGATCTATATCGGTGAAGATGGTGATGAGGAACTCGCTCAAACTCTTGCTGAACAGCTAGAAGAACAATTTGAAGATGTTGAGGTTGAAATCCATCAAGGAAATCAACCAGTCTATCCATATCTTTTCAGCGTAGAATAAACAAAATCGCAGGCTCTGGCTTGCGATTTTTTCTGTCGACTTGTCTACAATTTCCAGTAGACCTATGACAAACTACTGGGGCTATGGTATAATTAAAGACATGTATAGTCAGAATGAAAATGAATTGATTGCCATTGGTGAGAGAATTGGAAAAGCCTGTAAGCCAAATCAAGTTCTAGTATTATCAGGGGATTTGGGTGCTGGGAAAACAACTCTGACCAAGGGTTTGGCCAAGGGTTTAAAAATTGAACAGATGATTAAGAGTCCTACTTATACGATTGTTCGAGAGTATGAGGGGACCATGCCACTCTATCACTTAGATGTTTATCGGATTGGTGATGACCCAGATTCCATTGACCTGGATGATTTTCTCTATGGTGGTGGTGTGACGGTTATCGAATGGGGCGAATTGTTGGATGCCAGTCTTTTGGATGACTATTTGCTCATTCGTATAGAGAAAGAGGGAGATGGTCGACGATTGACAGTCGAATCTCATGGGGCTCAAAGTAGCGATTTAGCGAAGGAGTTCCAAAATGTCTGAAAAAGAAGTGTATTTTAGTGAAGCTGAACCAGCTGATGCAGCAGCTTTTATTGATTTTATGAATCAAGTTGCTAGAGAAACGGATTATCTGGTCATGGATGAGACTGGTTTTCGAGTTAGTGTTGATGAAATGGAGACCATCTTCGAAGCAGGAATCGAAAATCCTCGTGAATTGTGCCTGCTGGCTAAGGTTGGTTCGGAAGTCGTCGGCGCAATTTCTGTTAAGTCCTCTAAGCAGTTTCGCATTAGCCATATCGGAAATATTTTTATTGCAGTAAAAAAAGCCTATTGGGGTCACGGTCTAGGGACGATTTTACTGGAGGAAGTATTGCATTGGGCAGAGGAAATGGATGTATTGAAACGTTTGGAATTAACGGTTCAGGTTCGCAATCAGGCGGCAGTACATTTATACCAAAAATTAGGATTTATCATTGAGGGCACCCAAGTGAGAGGGGCTAGAACAGATGAAGGGGAATGGCTTGATCTTTATTATATGGGCAAGTTAATTGGTGAAGTATGACAATTGGAAAAAAAATATTCTTAATGTCTTTGGCTATTGTTGGTTTAACACTAGGTGCCGGCTTAATATATGGTGCCAGCTTGTTAAATTTTTCTACAGGTGCTATTTCAAAAACCTATAAGCAGCTAGATGGAGAAAATGAAATTACTCCTATTGATGCGACAGAGCCCCTAACCATCCTACTGATGGGGGTGGATATGGACCAAGCGACCCGCGGGGGAGATTGGGAGGGTGGCCGTAGTGATTCGATGATTTTGGTAACTGTTAATCCCAAGACTAAGGAAACCAATATGATGAGCTTGACTCGTGATATTATGGTTGAGATTGCAGAAGCGAACGGGGAGTCTTCAGGAACGGTTGAAAAACTAAATCATTCTTATAGCTACGGACAGGCACCGATGGCCATTGCCACGATCGAAAAGATGATGGATATTAACATTGACCATTATATCGAAATAAATATGGATGGTCTGGTTGAGCTTGTTGATGCGGTTGGAGGTATTGAGATAAACAATACTCTTGGCTTCCCTATATCCATTTCAGAACATGAGCCTGCCTACACCTCTATTGTCCAGCCGGGGCAACAGTTGGTAAATGGGGATCAGGCGCTGGTTTATGCTCGGATGCGCTATGATGATCCTGAGGGGGATATCGGACGTCAGAGACGCCAACGAGAAGTTATCACGGCTATTATAAAAAAACTCCTCCAGTTAGATGGTTTGACCCAGTATAAGAAAATTCTGACCGCCATCTCCAATAATATGCGAACCAACATTGAGATTAGTCCTGCGACAATTCCAAGCCTCCTAGGTTATAAAGACTCGGTCTCTAAATTGAATTCCTATCAGTTGCGCGGTGTGGACCAAATGGTTGATGAAATCTATTATCAATTACCAACCAGCGAACACCTATTGGAAATGCAAAATATTTTGAAAAAATCTATCGGCTTAGAAGAAAAAACCGACTTAGTCACAAACGTGAAGGTCTACGAAGGACAGATGGGATTGCCAAGTCCAATCAACGTTTATGATGTATATACAAATCTTTTGTTGCTAGAAGCAAGTCCGTGGGCGGAACGCTTGGATCCAGAAATAGGGAATCCATCGGCTACTACGACTGTGACGACTGAAGAGCAGATAACCGATTTTTCAACAGAGCCAGTACTCGGTGATGAAAACGGGTCACAATAATGTAGTCATTCAGTTTTTCTTTTATTATAGTCATTTGAATTAACTTTGATACATCGTCACTTTCGGCTTGCCGTACTATAGTACAGCCTGCACCTCAGTTCCTTGTCTGAAAGCTAATTCATTCGACTATACTTTGACGAGCGAGTACTAAAAGCCTATAAAAATAGAGGTTGCAAACAACCTCTATTTTTATATATTTGGAAATTTCCTATGTCAGGGAGTGCTATTCTCATTCTGGTATTTTTTGAGAATCTGTTGGATTTCTTCCAAGTTTCCTGCAATACTTTGCTGATAGACTCGAGTCTTATATTGTAAGTCAGAAGCCATTTCCTGCAAGGGTTCTTGAAAACTTTGGATAATGGCAAGTTGTTCCTGAATATTGTCCTTGCTCAGTTGAATATCTGATAGAAGTTGTTTGGTTTCCTGTACTTCTTTAGCGATTTTATCCCGATGCGTGACTGCAAGGAAGCTGGCGGTAGCGGCGCTTACGGCTAAAATGATATTACGAAGTTTCATATTATTCTCCTAGATAGAGCTCTTGTGCCAGTTGAGCCAGGGCTGGGAAGTCAGGGTCGTTGGCTTTAAATTGAATGCTCAATCCATCTTGATTGTTAAAGCGTGGTAAGAGATGGATGTGTGTATGAAAGACGGTTTGCCCAGCGGCCTCCTCGTTATTATTAACGATGTTTAGACCACTAGCTCCAAGTTTTTCTTTTAACTGACGAGCGATGGTTGGCACAACAGAAAAGAGTGTGGCTGCAGCTTCTTTATCCATATCAAGCACGTTTCGGTAGTGTTTTTTAGGGACAACCAATGTGTGTCCTTTTGTGACCTGAGTGATGTCTAAAAAGGCTAATACTTGGTCATCTTCGTAGACTTTTGAAGCTGGTATTTCTCCAGAGATAATTTTGCAAAAAATACAATCCGACATAATGGCAACCTCTTTCTAGGATTTTTGTTATAATAATTATATCAAATTGTAGGAAGAAATGTATGTTAGAAGTAAAAAATGTAACTGGGGGATATGTCAATATCCCAGTTTTGAAAGATGTATCTTTTACCGTTGAGGATGGTCAATTAGTTGGTCTAATTGGTTTAAATGGTGCAGGGAAATCAACGACTATTAAGGAAATTATCGGTCTTTTGACACCTTATCAAGGACAGATTGCAATTGACGGCCTAACTTTGCTACAAGGGGCTGAAAATTATCGGAAGAAGATTGGGTTTATCCCTGAAACACCAAGTTTGTATGAGGAACTAACCCTCAAAGAGCACTTGGAAGTGGTAGCAATGGCCTATGATTTATCCTGGGAGCAAGCTTGGGGACGTGTTGAGCACTTGTTAAAACTGTTTCGCTTGGATGAGAAATTGGACTGGTTTCCTGTCAATTTTTCAAAGGGAATGAAGCAGAAGGTCATGATTATTTGTGCTTTTATGGTGGAGCCGAGTCTGTTGATTGTTGATGAGCCTTTTCTGGGATTAGACCCTGTGGCTATCTCTGATTTAATCGCTCTTTTGGAGGAAGAAAAATCTAAGGGCACTTCAATCCTCATGTCCACTCACGTTCTTGACTCAGCTGAGAAAATGTGCGACTCTTTTGTGATTTTACATCAGGGACAGGTCCGTGCAACTGGAAATTTGGAGGAGCTACAAAGCGCATTTGGTATGGATGGTGCAAGTCTGAATGAAATTTATCTGGCCTTGACGCAAGAAGGAGTGGCTGGATGAAAGAATTGTTTCAACAACGCCGACTAGATTTTTTAAATCGTTGTTCCAAGTATCTGCGCTATGTTCTGAATGACCATTTTGTTTTGGTTCTCATGGTTTTACTAGGCTTTTTGAGTTTGCAATACCGTCAATTATTGTTGTCATTCCCTGAGAATCCGTTGCCGATTGTTTTTGTGGTTATTGCAATCAGTCTACTGGTACTAGTGTCCGGAAGAATTGCGACTTATCTAGAAGAAGCTGATCAAATCTTCCTATTGACCAAGGAAAAAGACATTCTGCAAGGACTCGAGGGTGCAGCCAGACGCACGGTCTTGTTTTGGTCCTCTATACAGGTGGTGGTTCAGCTTGTTTTGTTACCAATCTATTTGAAACTGGGTTTACCGATGTGGATGATTGTAGCTGGTCTTCTTATTTTGTTGGTTTTAAAATGTCTTCTTGTCAAGCGCCAATTAGTGGCTTATCAGTCACAGGGAGTATTGGACTGGTCTAAGGCTATTCAAGATGAACAAAAAAGGAAACAGTCTATTTTACGTTTCTTTGCCTTGTTTACGACGGTTAAAGGCATCAGCACGACTGTTAAACCGAGAAGCTATCTCAATGGAATCTTGCGTCTTGTCAAGTCGAGACAGACTTGGTTTTATCTCTACTTACGGGCTTTTTTGCGTTCAGGAGACTACTTGGGCTTGACGATACGTCTACTGTTGTTGGCGATTTTGTCTCTATTTGCCATCGAAGAATCGTGGTTATCAATCGGCCTAGTTTTAGTCTTTCATTATTTGCTTGTCTTCCAGTTGTTGGGGCTTTACAAGCACTATGATTATCAATATGTAACACAACTGTATCCTTTGGAGAAAGATTCCAAGAAAATCGGTCTTCAGAATTTGCTTAGAGTGATTTTATACAGTCTATTACTGGTAGAATTGGGCTTTGCTCTGCTATTTTCTAAAGAGAATACGATGGTAGTCGTCTTACTTCTCGTGGGGATTTTCTTGCATGAAATATATTTGCCTCTAAAATTAAAAAAATTGATTGACTAAATAGACGAAAATTAGTAAAATAGTAAGGAATTTTTAAAGGAGGTAAGGCATGCAGTTTGATACCAGTGGGCTACAGTTACAGTCTATTGCAGGAAATAGTGGTAAAGCGTTTAAGGGCCTACGGTCAGACGGAACGCAAGTCTTTGTAAAGTATGAGATGCCTCCGATTGTTTCTGCACTAGCTCGTGAGCAAATCACACCACCTGTTTTGTCTGCAAATCGGGAAGTGGGAATGGGCCATCGCGTAGAACAAGAGTGGTTAAATGGTCGTACTTTGGAGCGACAAGATATGACTAGCAAGCAGGTTCGACAGATTTTGGTACGTATGCATTACTCACGTATCCTGCTGAATCAAGCCTTGCAAATGAATTATACTTATATGGAGCCTCAAGATTTGGTCTATCGTTGGCAAAAAGAGGCACCGACGAGATTGGGGCAAAATTCTTATCTACAATCTGTTTGTCAAGATTTATTGAATAACCTTCCGAGTTTTCGTCAAGAAGTAGCAACCTTTGTTCATGGTGATCTACATCATAGCAATTGGGTAGAAACAACTTCTGGTTTTATTTATTTGACAGATTGGGAGACAGCTTGTGTAGCTGATAGGATGGTCGATGTTGCCTATATCTTGACGCATTACATTCCTCGCCAATCTTGGGAGGAATGGCTTCGTGCTTATGGTTACAAGTATAACAGCACAGTATTAAATAAGGTTTATTGGTATGGCCAGCTTGGCTATCTAAACCAAATAGCTAAGCATGTAGAAAGCTACAATGTTTTGGCTGCAAATAAAGAAATTTATGCTCTACGGCAATTCCGTCAGAGTTTCTATAAGGAAGTATGAGAGTTAGAAATCGTAAGGGAGCGAGTGAGCTTCTAGCAAACAATCCCCAGTATGTTATCTCCAATCCAGAGGAGTGTAAGGGGAAATGGGCAGAGATTTTTGGAAACAATAATCCTATCCACATAGAAGTTGGTTCTGGTAAAGGTCGCTTTGTCACTGGTATGGCTGCGCAAAATCCAGATATTAACTATATTGGTATTGATATTCAGATGACCGTGTTAAGCTATGCCTTGGACCGTGTGCTTGAAGCTGGCTTACCAAATATAAAATTATTGCAGGTGGATGGTTCGAGTTTGACCAACTATTTTGCACCGGCAGAAATAGATCAGCTTTATCTGAATTTTTCAGATCCATGGCCTAAGAAACGTCATGAGAAACGCCGTTTGACCTACAAGTCATTCTTGGATACCTACAAGGAAATCCTACCTGAGAAGGGAGAAATCCACTTCAAAACAGATAATCGTGGTCTGTTTGAGTATAGTCTGGCTAGTTTTTCTCAATATGGCATGGTCTTGAAGCAAGTTTGGCTAGATTTGCATGCGGATGGTTTGGAAGGTAACGTTATGACAGAGTATGAGGAGAAATTCTCAAACAAGGGTCAAATCATCTATCGTGTGGAAGCACAGTTTCAATAATTCCCTTAGTGGAAAATGAGGAGAGGTCTAACAGAGACCTTTTTCCTTTACAAATAGGGATAGATATGATAGAATAGTGTAAGTGAATAATGAGAAAAGGGGTTGGCGTCAGTCAACCCTTTCCCTGTACACGGATTTCTGTATATAGAAATGAAGGATAGTACAAGGGAGTTTACTGTCAAAGGAAATAGAGAGTCCTGGATAGTGCGAACTATTTGAGTAATGTATTTCTAGCGACTGTAAAAATAGGAGGTGTTTATGTCATCAATTATTGAATTGGTCACAGCAGCAATTACCCCCGCTATTCAAACTCCTTACGAGTTGGTGGATGTGGAATATGGTAAAATGGGCGGTGACTATGTCCTATCGATTTTTGTCGATAAGGAGGGTGGAATTTCCCTTCAAGATACGGCAGATTTATCCGAAAAGATCAGTCCGATTTTGGACACTATCAAGCCAGACCCATTTCCAGACCAATACATGCTGGAGGTAACAAGTCCAGGTTTGGAGCGTCCTTTAAAAACGGCAGATGCTGTTGAGAAGGCGGTTGGAAAGTACATCCATGTCAAGCTCTATCAGGCAATTGATAAAATCAAGGTTTTTGAAGGAACGTTGCTCTCCTTTGATGGAACAGACCTGATTATGGAGTATATGGATAAAACTCGTAAGAAGGAAGTGACTATTCCTTACCAGACGGTGGCTAAGGCCCGTTTGGCTGTTAAGTTATAATGCTCTTTCATGAGTATTTTATAAAGATATTAGACTTTAAGAAAGGACCTTTTGAGCGCAAAAGGAAAACAACATGAGTAAAGAAATGCTAGAAGCCTTCCGTATTTTAGAGGAAGACATGGGTATTAACAAAGCGGATATCATTGATGCAGTTACAGAGTCGCTTCGTTCAGCTTATAAACGCCGTTATGGTCAATCAGAATCAGCAGTGATCGAATTTGACGAGAAAAAAGGCGATTTCCATGTATTTACTGTTCGTGAAGTAGTAGATGAAGTATTTGATAGCCGACTAGAAATTAGTCTAAAAGATGCCTTGGCTATTTCATCAGCTTATGAAATGGGTGACAAAATTAAATTCCCAGAAGATCCAGCGGAATTTGGTCGTGTAGCAGCCCAATCAGCTAAGCAGACCATCATGGAAAAAATGCGCAAACAAAAGCGTGCCATTACCTTCAATACCTACAAGCAACATGAAAATGAGATTATGTCAGGTACGGTAGAGCGTTTTGATAATCGCTTTATCTATGTCAACCTTGGTACGATTGAAGCACAATTGTCAAAACAAGACCAAATTCCTGGTGAGGTTTTCCAATCTCATGATCGTATTGAAGTCTATGTCTACAAGGTAGAAGACAATGGTCGTGGTGTTAACGTATTTGTCAGCCGTAGCCATCCAGAAATGATCAAACGTCTCATGGAACAGGAAATTCCAGAAGTATACGATGGAACAGTTGAAATCATGAGTGTTGCCCGTGAAGCTGGAGACCGTACGAAAGTGGCTGTTCGTAGCCACAATCCAAACGTAGATGCCATCGGTACGATCGTTGGTCGTGGTGGTTCAAATATCAAGAAAATCACTAGTAAGTTCCACCCAGCTCGTTATGATGCTAAGAATGACCGTATGATTCCTACTGAGGAAAATATTGATGTCATCGAGTGGGTCGCAGATGAAGCGGAATTTATCTACAATGCCCTTGCACCTGCTGAAGTTGACCAAGTATTGTTTGACACGGAAGATGGGAAACATGCTACAGTCGTTGTACCAGATGATAAGTTGTCATTGGCAATTGGTCGTCGTGGTCAAAACGTTCGTTTGGCAGCGCATTTGACAGGATTCCGTATCGACATCAAGTCAGCATCGGAGTATGAAGCAATTGAGGCTGCTCAATATGCGGCAGAAGAGCTTGTAGAAGAAGTCGCGGAAGAATTTACAGAAAAACAAGAATAGAACAAAAGGAGCAACCATGGCAAAAGCTAGAAAAATACCCTTGCGCAAGTCTGTGGTGTCCGGTGAAATCATCGACAAACGGGATTTGCTCCGTATTGTAAAAAATAAAGAAGGTCGAGTATTTATCGATCCAACAGGCAAGGCAAATGGTCGTGGAGCTTACATCAAGCTTGACAATGATGAGGCAAGCCAAGCTAAGAAACGTCGTGTCTTCGATCGTTCCTTTAGTATGGAAGTGGCCGAAGAATTTTACGATGAATTAATTGCCTATGTTGATCATAAGATCAAGAGGAGAGAACTTGGACTGGAATAAGAAACAGAAAATCTTAAATTTATTAGGTTTAGCCCAGCGAGCTGGTCGCCTGGTTTCGGGTGAGGACCTGGTTGTTGAAGCTATTCAAAAAGGGCAGGCAAAGTTGGTGTTTTTAGCCGAAGATGCTGCTGGAAATTTAAGTAAAAAAGTAACAGATAAAAGTCATACCTATCAAGTAGAAGTTGTAACAGTGTTTTCAACACTGGAATTGAGTGCAGCTGTCGGCAAGGCTAGAAAAGTTCTTGCAGTGACAGACGCTGGATTTACAAAGAAGATGAGGTCTATTATGGAATAGAACAGGAGGACAAGGCATTGTCTAAGAAGAGATTGAATGAAATAGCCCGTGAATTAGGCGTAAGCAGTAAGGAAGTTGTTGCTAAGGCTCAAGAATTGGGTTTTGAAGTCAAAAGTCATGCTTCAAGCGTAGATGAAGCAAGTGCTAAACGCCTTGCAGAAAGCTTTGGGGGACAAAAATCAGAGGCAACTAAAGTTGCGGCAAAAGTTAGCCAGCCTGAAAAGGTTGATGAAACTCCAAAAGTGGAAAAAGCTAAGGAAACACAGCCAGTAGTAAAAGAAGAAGTTGCGGCAAGTGCGGTACAATCAGCTCCACATCGCCCTCAGAGCCGTAACTTTAAGGCAGAACGTGAAGCACGGGCCAAAGAGCAGGCTGCTAAGCGAGCTCAGAATCAAGGAAAAGGTGGTCAAGCTAAATCTGGTCAGGACCGTCGTGACAACCGTCAACAAGGTCAGGGACGTTCAAACAATGAGCGAAATGATCGCCGCGATAATAGACGTGAACAGGGTTCAGATAAACGAAAGGACAATCGTTTTGGGGACCGTCGCGATAATCGTGATAACCGTTCAGGTCAGTCAGCTCGCTTTGAACAAAGAGCGGCTGCAAAACCAGCAGGACCTAAAATTGACTTCAAAGCGCGTGCTGCTGCTTTGAAAGCAGAACAAAATGCGGAGTATGCTCGTACCAGTGAAGAACGTTTTCGTCAGGCTCAGGAAGCTAAAAAGCAACCTAAGAAGCCAAAAGAAATTAAGTTTGAAGAACCGGTTGTGGAAAGCAAACCATTTGTGAAGCCTGCACCTGTTGCATCGGTACCAGAGCAAGTTGCAGAAACTACTGTAGATACCCGTCGTAAGAAACAAGCTCGACCAGATAAAAAACGTGACTTTAATGGTGACGAAGAAGATGGTCCACGGAAACAACAAAGAAATCGAAATAGTCAAAATCAAGTGAGAAATCAAAGAACAAGTAACTGGAATAACAACAAGAAAAATAAAAAAGGCAAGGCTAACCAACCTGCCAAACCTGTCACAGAACGCAAGTTCCACGAATTGCCAACTGAATTTGAATATACTGCTGGCATGACTGTCGCAGAAATTGCAAAACGAATCAAACGTGAACCTGCTGAAATTGTGAAAAAACTCTTCCTTATGGGAGTTATGGCGACTCAAAACCAATCTTTGGATGGAGATACTATCGAACTCCTCATGGTTGATTATGGTATTGAAGCGAAAGAAAAGGTAGAGGTCGATAACGCAGATATTGAGCGTTTCTTCGTAGAAGAGGGCTACCTCAATGAAGAAGAGATGACAGAACGCCCACCTGTTGTGACTATCATGGGACACGTTGACCATGGTAAAACAACCTTGTTGGATACCCTACGTAATTCTCGTGTTGCTACTGGGGAAGCTGGAGGTATCACACAGCATATCGGTGCCTACCAAATTGAGGAAGCTGGTAAGAAAATTACTTTCTTGGATACTCCAGGACACGCGGCCTTTACTTCTATGCGTGCACGTGGTGCATCTGTTACCGACTTGACCATCCTAGTCGTTGCAGCAGATGATGGTGTCATGCCACAAACGATTGAGGCTATCAACCACTCAAAAGCAGCTAATGTACCAATCATTGTAGCTATCAACAAGATTGACAAGCCAGGTGCAAACCCAGAGCGTGTCATCGGTGAATTGGCTGAGCACGGTGTTATCTCAACCGCTTGGGGTGGAGAATCTGAATTTGTAGAAATCTCCGCTAAGTTTAACCAAAACATTGATGAATTGTTGGAAACTGTTCTTTTGGTTGCTGAAATCCAAGAACTGAAGGCAGACCCAACTGTTCGTGCGATTGGTACAGTTATCGAAGCGCATTTGGATAAAGGGAAAGGTGCGGTTGCAACCCTCCTCGTTCAACAAGGGACACTTAATGTTCAAGACCCAATCGTTGTCGGAAATACCTTCGGACGTGTTCGTGCCATGACAAACGACCTTGGTCGTCGTGTTAAAACTGCTGGTCCATCTACACCGGTTTCGATTACTGGTTTGAACGAAACACCAATGGCTGGTGACCATTTCGCGGTTTATGAAGATGAAAAATCTGCGCGTGCAGCAGGTGAAGAACGTGCTAAACGTGCTCTTCTTAAACAGCGTCAAGCAACGCAACGAGTTAGTCTTGAAAACCTCTTTGATACCCTTAAAGCAGGTGAGGTTAAGTCAGTTAATGTGATTATCAAGGCCGACGTACAAGGTTCTGTTGAAGCTCTTGCATCATCGCTTCAAAAGATTGAAGTAGAGGGAGTACGTGTCAATATCGTCCACTCCGCAGTTGGTGCTATCAATGAATCAGATATTACTCTTGCGGAAGCTTCAAATGCTCTTGTGATTGGTTTCAATGTTCGTCCAACAGCTGAAGCGCGTAGCCAAGCTGAAGCAGATGATGTTGAAGTACGTCTTCACAGCATCATTTACAAGGTTATCGAAGAGATGGAAGATGCCATGAAAGGTATGCTTGATCCAGAATATGAAGAAAAAATCATTGGTGAGGCAATCATTCGTGAAACCTTCAAGGTATCCAAAGTTGGGACGATCGGTGGATTTATGGTCGTACGTGGTAAGGTTACCCGTGATTCAAGTGTTCGAGTTATCCGTGATGGTGTTGTAGTATTTGATGGTAAACTAGCTAGTTTGAAACGCTATAAAGATGACGTGAAAGAAGTTGGTAATGCCCAAGAGGGTGGTTTGATGATTGAGAACTACAATGACTTGAAAGTTGATGATGCCATTGAAGCTTACATCATGGAAGAAATCAAAAAATAATATTTTCTCACTGTCAAAATCATAGACAAGTGATTTTGTCGAGGAAGTGATAATTTAATAGACTTTAGTAGATTTTAAAGCAATAGTTTTTAATCTACTTGGATTATTCAAGCTGGGGAAACTCAGCTTTTCTATCATCTAAGAAAGGAAAGAATATGGCGAATCATTTTCGTACAGACCGTGTCGGGATGGAAATCAAGCGCGAAGTCAATGAGATTTTGCAAAAGAAAGTTCGTGATCCACGTGTGCAGGGAGTGACCATTACAGATGTTCAGATGGTCGGCGATTTGTCAATGGCCAAGGTTTACTACACAATCATGAGTAATTTGGCATCCGATAATCAAAAAGCACAAACGGGTCTTGAAAAAGCGACGGGGACCATTAAGAGAGAACTTGGTCGTAAGTTAACTCTTTATAAAATTCCGGATTTGGTCTTTGAAAAAGACCAATCAATTGAGTACGGCAATAAAATTGACCAAATGTTGCGTGCTCTTGATCAGAAAGATTAACAACAAAAGTCGGATGGAAACATTCGGCTTTTTCTGGATTGGATGCTTTGTCCAAATATGGTGGCGTTTACAAGCCCTCGGAAAGATGTTATACTAAGACCAAAGATAGAGCACAGGAGGAAGTTATGAAAACATTTATTAGTAAACTGATGTTAGTGTCCACGGTTGTACTATTAGCTGCTTGTCAGTCTAATCAGGTAAAAGGTGGTGAGAGTTCTAGTTCTAGTGCTTCAAGCCAAGTTTCAGATGGTTCTAGTTTGCAGCAAGTGTCAACAATAGCATCTAGCTCCGAGACGCAAGCATCCTCAGTGACTACTCCTAAGCTAAGTGAAGTATACCAATCAGTTATTGATCGTTATCAAGCGAATATGGGGCAGCCTGCTGAGGCAATTAACCAGGATGAGGTCAGTAGTTATCTGAGCTTATTAACTAGCCAGGGGCAAGAATACAGTGGCATATTTTATAGTTTGTATGATGTCAACCATGATGGTACAGAGGAGCTGCTTCTAGCTTTGGACAAATCGGGAGAATATGTCTTAATTGACCTCTATACTCAGCTTACCGATGAGAGTCTACGTTTGGTGGATAATTTCCGCAATCTTGGATTTGAAATTGGACCGGACGCCCTACTTCGTCCTTTACAGGATGGAACATACTTATTTGAAGGAGCTGGTGTTTTTCGCATTTATCAATACAATGCGATGATTCCAGGTTTAAAACGGATTTCTGAATCAGATACCAATCCTGAAACTTCTCCCTTGCTTGAGTTGAAAAGCTTGCATTGGGTTAAGCTATAGATTTTATCAATGATTATTCCTAGGCTGGGTTTCCCGGCCTTTTGTAGTTCTTAAGCACTTTGAGTACATCGGTATGTCGTAAATCGGAGGAGCAAGTCCTCTGTGGGCACCCACAGCCCATGAACCCAATAGCGACTCCCAAGTCTGACTATCGTGAGGTCGAGACCTAATACTTAACAAAAATCAAAAATAGCGATATGATAGTATTATGACAAAAGAATTTACCCAGACACAAGTTGAAGAATTAAAGCAAGCACTTAAAGATAAAAATAATGCTCCGCATTATAGAAAAATCCAGGCACTCATTCTTTATTCTGAATGCCATAATTTAACATCCGTAGCTAAATCAGTAGGTTTTGTCCATCAGACAGTCCGAAACTTATTGAATCGCTATCTAAGTGGTGGCTTAGAAGCCCTCTTAAAGGAAAATCGTGGTGGTCGCCGCCGTTCGTATATGACGCATGAGGAGGAAGAAGTTTTCCTTAAAGAGCATCTCTCTTCCTCTTTGAATGGAGAATTCGTTACTGTTAACACCCTCTTTAAAGCTTATCAAGAGAGAGTTGGGCACAAGACAACTCGAGAAGGTTTCTATGCTCTCCTGAAACGTCATGGTTGGCGTAAAGTTAGCCCACGTCCCCAATATCCGAAAAAAGCAGACGCCGAAACCATTTTAGCGTCTAAAAATAAAATCTTTATTCGAGGAGAGAACGAGTAAGCGCTTTATTGATGGGGAAGGCTATCAAAAAATCCGCCTTCGCTTTTCGATTTTTAAGCTCAGGAAAAAGTCTGCTATTCCCAGCAGATTTTTTGTATCAAGATGAGGCGGGTTTTGGGCGTATCAGTAAACTTGGCTCGTGTTGGTCTCCTAAAGGTTATCGTCCTCACGTAGCAAGTCATCATATTCGTGAGTACCGCTATTGTTATGGAGCTGTGGATGCCCATACAGGCGACTCGTTTTTCATCATAGCAGGCGGATGTAATAGTGATTGGATGAATGCATTTCTACGCCAACTATCGGCAGCTTATCCAGAAGATTATATTGTTTTAGTCATGGATAATGCCATCTGGCATAAATCTCAGACCTTAAATATCCCTAAGAATATTGAATTTACCTTCATTCCACCCTACACACCTGAAATGAATCCTATTGAGCAAGTCTGGACTGAGATTCGTAAACTTGGTTTCAAGAATAAAGTATTTAGGACCTTAAATGAGGTAATCGATAAACTTCAAGAGGTTATTCAAACCTTAACCGCTTATCAACTCAAATCAATTGTAGATAGAGACTGGACTTCCGCTATTTTTGATTTTAACTGAGTATAAAATCAAAATGAGTATAATTGGAAATTTTTATATCAGATATGTAAATTTAATGATAAACTACCTAAAAATTTTCTAGTTTCAGTACTTTGCAAAATGTAATGAATAGTTGTTGGTAGCTATGCCGGAACGGTTTGTGAAATTTGATTCTAATTTAGTATAAGGCGTATATAGCGAATAAAGTATCTGGATAGGGTGACCGTTATCCATTAGTGGCTCAGAAGTCGGTATTGAAATGTGCCATATCAAAACCAGTCCTCGCTAAACATGGACTGGCTTCTTACTTAGATTATTATCTAGAACGACATGCGTTAAAAATTAGTTGAACCGCCGTTTACCGAACGGTATGTACGGTGGTGTGAGAGGGGGTGGTGAGTAGCTCTTACTCGATTTTATCCTACACCGATGACGATAATTCCTTCTAAAATAACAAAAAGAAGAGTTAATAAATGGTATTTTTTCATGTGATAATCCTCACTTTTATTTTTCTTTATTGTATGCTATTATAGGATCAAACAAAAATTATTCCCATATATGCGTGATGGAGGAGGAGAGATGAAAAATTTTGGAGAAATTTTTAAAAAGTTTCGAGAATCGAGAGGATTAAAATTAAAAGATGTCGCAAAGGTTGGTATCTCAACGTCTCAGCTCTCTCGATTTGAGAAAGGAGAGACTGACTTAACGATTTCAAAGTTCTTACTCATATTGGATGAAATTAACATGCCGATCGATGAATTTATGTATGCGGTTCATGATTTTCATAGAGATGAACTAAATGAGCTCCTGTCAAAAGTACGTTATTATGTATCTACTCGTGATGTCGAAGGCATGAAAAAACTTCTTTATTCTCAGATAGAATCGGAGGATAAACGGGAGAAATTTTATCACATCAATATCATTTTATTAAAGATTCGCCTGCAAGATTTGTCAGGGGAAAATTATTACAATGATAAAGACTTAGATGAATTAACTGACTATTTATTTAGTGTGGAATACTGGGGCTATTATGAACTTTTGATTTTCATGAATACTTTAGATGTCTTGAAATATGATGTTTTCATAGTATTAGCGAGGGAAATGTCTAGACGGTCAGACTTTTTTAAAGAAATCCCTAATAATCGTCGTCTTATTTCTACGATGTTACTTAATGCCTATATCACCTGTATCGAACGGCAAAATCTTATAGATGCTTTGTATTTTGAGAAGCAATTGAAACAGTGCTTTTTTATCGAAACAGAAATTTATGAGAGACTTGTTTTTCTCTATGCTCAAAATCTTTATCGCTATCGCAAAACTGGAAGTAAATTTGCGATTGTGGAAATGAGGAAGTGTATTGGAGCGATGAAATTAGCAGGTAGTGATTATGTGGCACAGATTTATGAAGAACATTTGAAAAAAATTTTAACAGAAAATAGTTAATTGGCATATATGGGAACATTTTATTGTAATTGATTTAAAAGAATATACTTACAGTATCACGTTCGAAAGGAGTAGCAATTATGTCAAAAGAACTTGAAAAAGTCCTTGAGTCTAGTGCTATGGCAAAAGGCGACGGTTGGCATGTATAAAGTAATTTATACATAGGTTAAGCAGAGGTTATTTTCCTCTGCTTTTTTAAAGAGGTGTTCAAGATGAGGACAATTTCAGAAGATATTTTATTTAGATTAGAAAAGTTTGGTGGAATTTTAATAAACAAAACAAATTTTGAAAGAATAGAGTTAGATGAGACTGAGGCTTTCTTTCTATATTTAGTTCAAAATCATGGTATTGAAATTGCAACTTCTTTTTTTAAAAAAGAAATTGAGATGGGGAAACTAGAGAGAGCATTATCATTAAATATCTATTCTGATAATAATATTGAGGATTCATCGAACAATCCTTACGAGACTCTTCAAAATGCGAGAAAGCATGTAGCAAAATTAAAAAAACATAACATACTGAGTTTTCCGCTTGAACTAGTAATATACCCCAGTATGTACTGTGATTTAAAATGTGGTTTTTGTTTTTTAGCAAATCGTGAAGATAGAAATGCCAAACCTGCTAAAGATTGGGAAAGAATTTTGCGCCAAGCAAAAGATAATGGAGTGTTAAGTGTTTCAATTTTAGGAGGGGAACCGACTAGATATTTTGATATTGATAATTTGTTGATAGCTTGTGAGGAACTAAAGATAAAGACTACTATAACAACTAATGCCCAATTAATAAAGAAAAGTACAGTAGAAATTCTAGCTAAATCTAAATATATTACACCGGTTTTATCTTTGCAGACTTTAGATTCTAAATTAAATTTTGAATTAATGGGGGTGAGACCTGATAGACAAATAAAATTAGCGAAGTACTTTAATGAGGTTGGAAAAAAATGTAGAATTAATGCAGTGTATACAAAGCAAAGCTATGAGCAAATTATAGAATTGGTTGATTTTTGTATAGAGAATAAAATAGATAGGTTTTCAGTAGCTAATTATTCTGAGGTAACAGGATATACGAAAATAAAGAAAAAATACGATTTGGCTGATTTGAGAAGGTTGAATGAGTATGTTACAGATTATATAACTCAACGTGAAGCAAATTTAAATTTTGCTACTGAGGGATGTCATCTTTTCACCGCTTATCCAGAGTTGATAAATAATTCAATTGAATTTTCAGAGTTTGACGAAATGTATTATGGATGTCGTGCAAAATATACTAAGATGGAAATAATGTCTAATGGGGATATCTTGCCCTGCATTGCTTTTTTAGGAGTTAATCAAACTAAGCAGAATGCCTTTGAAAAAGATTTGTTAGATGTTTGGTATGATGATCCGTTGTATGGAGGGATTCGTTCTTTTAGAACGAAGAATTCTAAGTGTTTATCTTGTGGATTGTTAAAAATTTGCGAGGGTGGCTGCTATATTAACTTGATCAAGGAGAAGAGTCCAGAATATTTTAGAGACTCAGTTTGCCAATTATGAGTAAAAGATTTTTGAACTTATACATGATGAATATATTTTTGTCCGGATTGCCCTACTATTTTATAGGTGTATTGCTCTTAAAGCATCTGGGCTTCTCTTTCACAGAAATAGCTACTTTATCAGTGATTACTGAGTTATGCGGCTCAGTTTTTGATATTCCTTTAAGTTTTCTTTCAAGTAAGTTTGGCTATAAGAAAATTTTGATTTTATCAAATTTGTTATTAACTTTAGCCCTATCTTGCTTACTGTTAGGACAATCAAAAATAATATATATTTCAGCGATATTTTTTGGCTTGTCAGAATCCTTATCTTCAGGCGTTCTTAATGCTTATAATTTTGAATTAATTGGCAACGAGCTAGTATATCAATCTTTTTTGAAATACCTCAATACGGTAAAATACATTTTTATAGCGATTATTACAATTATATCTCCCTATCTACTGAATAGGAATTATATTTATCCGATTATTATTTCGATTGTATTTGTCATTTTCAGCCTCTTAAATGTGATACAATTACCTGAAATAAAAAATGAATTACCTAATGATTCAAGATTTTTTAGCTTTGATGATGTTAAAACGATTCCATGGTATTTACTACTGTTAGGAGTAGCATTCTCAACTCTAATTATGATCAGCAATTCCTATGCAGGCATTTTTCTAAATGAACAGGGACTTTCACTAGATATGTTGGGCATAGTACTATTCATGTTTAATATAGCTATGGCTTTGGGGAGTTACCTAAAAATGAAGTTTGAAATCAGTTTATTACTACCAGTGCTAGCTATTTTTATGTTTTTTCAAACGAATGTATTCATAGAAATTGTATTATTTTTATTGATGCGTGTTCTCAATTCAAGTTATAATAATCATTTTTATTCTATGTTTAATAGTTCGATAGAAAAAAATAGAGCAGTATCATGGTCGGTCTATAATTTATTTATTTCCATTAGTTTTATGGTATCGGACTTTCTAGCTGGTATTTTCGCAGATAACTTTGGTATAAGGAGTAATTATTTACTATTTGGCATCATAACTTTGTTTTCCTTTTTATTCTTTTCATTTTCAAATAGAGAGGAAAGGACGTAAGTTCAAATTCAGGCAGTCTACATCAGGGGACCCAATTTTAATAGGGTATTCCTTGAGGGGAAGGGTAATCATGGAACGAATGTTGAATGGACGGTAGTGGAAGGAGCCTAGGTAGTACAAGCATACTGGTAAAAATCAGACTTTAAGTTTTCTTTTGGTAATCTTTAATCTTTCTTTTAGGAAGGAAAGGTAAACTAGGAGCATATCAGGAAGGGATACGACTTCCTAAAGAAAGAAAAGGAATCTACATTATGAAAACAAATCTTAAAAAATTACTTTACTCTGGTGTTACTCTTATGAGTCTTGGTGTCTTAGCAGCATGTTCATCTACTTCAAGTTCAACGACTACTTCAAGCTCAGCAGCAACTAGTCAGACAAGTGTAGCGACAACTTCAAATAATAGCACTTCATCAGATTCAAGCTCGTCAACTATTGACTGGTCAGCCCTTCCAACGACAGAAGTGACGCTTTCAAATGATGGCTTGAAAATTACTGAGGGTGGAACCTATATTTTGACTGGTTCAACAACAGCTGGTGTAACGGTTGAAACAGATGCCAATGTTCGCATCATTCTAGCAGGTGCTGAGATTTCAAGTTCTGATAACGCGGCTATCAATGTGATTAAGGCAGACAATGTTGAATTGGAAATCAAAGATGGTACGACGAATACAGTGAAAGATACCAGCAATCATACAGATACCAATATTGAAGGGGCTATCCATGTTGAAGCTGATTTGACCATTACAGGAAATGGTAGCCTGACCGTTGAAGGCAACTTCCAAGACGGCATCGTATCGACAGATGACATGGTTATCAGTAGCGGAAACATCACTGTGACAGCAGTGGATGATGGTATCCGTGGTAAGGATTCATTGACAATCAATGGTGGTACAATCAATGTAACAGCAGGTGGTGATGGTATCAAGTCTACAAATGATACAGATACTACCAAAGGTTATACAACTATCACAGGTGGTGAAATTACTGTAAAAGCAGGTGATGATGGTATTAAAGCGGAGACGGCTTTGACAATTGACGGAGGTACCATTACAGTATCAGAATCAGTAGAAGCCTTGGAAGGAACTAATATCACTATCAACGGTGGTACAATTGATGTCTATGGTTCAGATGATGCCATCAACGCGGCAAGTACAACGTCATCAGAAATCTTCATCAAGGTAACTGGTGGTGACTTGAAAGTTGCGGTTGGTAGTGGGGATACAGATGCCTTTGATGCTAATGGAGACATTTATATCTCAGGTGGTACAATTGATGTAACAGCTCAATCTGCTTTTGACTTCGACGGAACTGCTGAATTGACAGGAGGTACTGTGACAGTTAACGGTGAGCAGATTACTCAAATCACAGCAACAGGACCAGGTGCTGGTGGCCACGGTGGCTGGTAATCAATAATAATACAAAAGGGAGTGGGAAAGAACT
>NZ_WCJE01000021.1 GCF_016743335.1 Streptococcus suis
TTGGAGGCTGTTTAGGTCTCTTTTTTTGTTTTTTAAGGTGAATGGGCTTTAATTTGGCTCTTTTTTCTTTTCTTGTTACTTTGTCTATTCATTGTTTGTTGATATAATAGAGGCATGAAAAGATTATGTGATGAATTATCGGTTTTGCCAGGGATTGGTCCTAAATCGGCTGAAAAATTCTTAAAAATTAACATTCAGAATATTAATGATTTGCTGACTTACTATCCATTTAGATATGAAGATTTTGAGAGTAAGTCTATTTATGATTTGCAGGACGGGGAGAAGGCAGTGGTAGTTGGGGAGGTGGTATCTCCAGCTAATGTACAGTATTATGGTTACAAAAGAAATAGACTCCGTTTTTCAATGAAACAGGGTGAGGTTGTCTTAGCAGTTTCGTTTTTTAATCAGCCTTATTTAGCAGATAAGATTGTTTTGGGGCAGGATATTGCAGTTTGGGGAAAGTGGGATAAGGCTAAGGCAAGTTTGACAGGAATGAAAGTTTTGGCTCAAGTATCAGATGAGTTACAACCTGTCTATCATGTGGCGCAGGGGATTTCGCAAGTAAATTTGGTTAAGGCTATTAAAACAGCTATTGAACAGGGATATTTGCATTTATTAGAGGAGAACTTGCCATCAGTTTTACGAGAGCGCTATCGGTTAATGAATCGCCGAGAGGCGGTTTTTGCGATGCATTTTCCGACAAATTTAGAAGAGTATAGACAAGCTTTGCGACGTATGAAGTTTGAGGAATTATTTTATTTTCAATTACAGTTGCAAATGCTGAAAGCCAATAATCGTGATATTTCGAATGGTTTGAAGATTGCCTATGATGCTGATAGATTGGCTATGCAAATAAGACAATTGCCGTTTGTCTTAACGGATGCTCAGTCTGGGGCTTTGGCTGAAATACTATCAGATATGAAGTCCTATGGGCACATGAATCGCTTGTTACAAGGGGATGTTGGTTCAGGAAAGACAGTAGTTGCTGGATTGGCTATGTTTGCCGCTGTGACTGCGGGGATGCAGGCTGCAATTATGGTGCCGACAGAAATTTTGGCTGAGCAACACTTTGAGAGTTTGCGCCAGCTTTTTCCAGAACTTTCTATTGCTCTTTTGACAGGGGGAATGAAGGCTACGGAGCGTCGTACTGCTTTAGAGGCGATTTCTAGTGGTCAGGTAGACATCATTGTAGGAACTCACGCTCTTATCCAGGAAAGTGTGACGTACCATAAGCTTGGTTTGGTTGTGACGGATGAGCAACATCGTTTTGGTGTTAAACAGCGCCGTCTGTTTCGTGAGAAGGGTGATAATCCGGATGTGCTTATGATGACTGCTACACCTATTCCTCGGACGTTAGCCATTACAGCTTTTGGAGATATGGATGTATCGATTATTAATCAGTTACCTGCTGGTCGGAAGCCAATTATCACTCGCTGGGTCAAACATCAACAGCTGCCCACGGTCTTAGATTGGTTGGAGAAGGAGCTAGAAGTGGGTGCTCAGGTTTATTTTATCTCTCCGCTGATTGAAGAATCTGAGGCTCTAGATTTAAAGAATGCTGTAGATCTGCAATCTGATTTACAGGCGCATTTTGGAGAGCAAGTTACAGTGGATTTGTTACACGGTAAGATGAAGAATGACGAGAAAGATGCCATCATGCAGGCTTTTAAGGAGCGAAAAACGAATATTTTGGTTTCTACCACTGTTATTGAAGTCGGAGTCAATGTGCCCAATGCAACGGTGATGGTTATTATGGATGCAGATCGTTTTGGTTTGAGCCAATTACATCAGTTGAGAGGGCGTGTAGGACGTGGTCATAAGCAGTCTTATGCAGTGTTAGTTGCTAATCCTAAAACAGAGTCTGGTAAGGAACGCATGAAAATTATGACAGAGACGACAGATGGTTTTATTTTGGCTGAAGCAGACTTAAAAATGCGTGGGTCTGGAGAAATATTTGGAACTCGTCAATCAGGTTTGCCAGAATTTCAGGTTGCAAATATTATCGAGGACTATCCGATTTTAGAGGAAGCAAGACGAGTTGCTAGTCAGATTGTTAGCGTGGAAAATTGGCAGGAGGACCCTAATTGGTCGATTTTACTTGCTAATTTGAAAGATGGAGAGGAATTGGATTAGTCATATAAAAAAAGGCCGACACACCTGTGTTGGTCTTTTGACATATTGTATAGTTCGTCAACGATTAACCTTGGATGTAATCTGCCAAGCTTTGCTCTTCCAAGCCTGCATTGAGAGCGATAAGGAGTTTGAGTCGGGCCTTTTGAGCATTCAATTCTTTAACAAATAGAATGCCGTCTTGCTCCAGTTGGATGCCACCTCCTTGGTAGGCATAGACAGGCTCAGCAATTCCGTTAAAACAGCGAGATACCAGAATAATGGGGATCTTTTGATCAAGGAGTTTCTTAATGGCTGGAAGGATGGTAGGCGGAAGATTTCCGGCGCCGAGTGCTTCAATGACTAAGCCGGAAATTGAGCTTGCAGTGAGAGAATCAAGGAGGATGGAGTCCATATCTGCATAAGCTTTTATGATTGGGACCGTTCCTGTGACTCTTGACAAGTCAAATCGAACACGTGGTTCAGCAGTTTTAAAATAGAGAATCTCTCGTTTGGTGACTAACCCCAGTGGTCCATGGGTTGGTGTTTGGAAGGTTGAGACATTGGTGGTATGCGTTTTTGTAACATATTTAGCAGCATGAATTTCATCGTTCATGACCACTAGAACACCTTTATCTGCGGATTTATCATCAGCAGCCACACGTAGTGCTGTTCGGTAGTTATAAATCCCGTCGCTACCTAGTTCATTTGAGGAACGCATGGCTCCGGTCAATACAATTGGTTTTTCTGGAATAGCCATTGTATCAAGGAAATAGGCAGTTTCTTCTAAAGTGTCTGTGCCATGTGTAATGACAAAACCATCGAAGTTCATTTGTTCTTCTTTAATTTTTTGGTATAGAGTCATCATGTGTTCTAAGCGAATGTGTGGACTTGGAACATTGAGAAAATCCAAGGATGTCACTTGAATTTCTTCTAGTGGGCTATCAATTTGGGTCATTGGATTGATTTTACTCGATGCAACTTCACCCTGATGATTGGCTTGCATAGAAATGGTTCCACCTGTATGCAGTACTAGAATTTTTTTCATAAATTTTCAGTTTCTTTCAAAGTGTGATATACTAATTGTAACATAATTCTTAGAAAGTAGGTGAGTTGGTTGACGATAAAGGCTGTATTTTTCGATATTGATGGTACCTTATTGACCGACAATCGTATGGTTAGTAGTTCAACTATTCTCGCCATTAATGCTTTGAAAGAGAAGGGGATTTTAGTTGGTTTAGCTACAGGACGTGACCCTCGTTTTGTTTTGCAGTATATGGCTAGTTTAGGGCTAGATTTGGCCATTGCTTATAATGGTCAATATATTTTTTCAAGAGAAGAAGTTATTTATAGTCAGAGTTTAGAGCCAAAGCAAATTGAACAAATTATGGAGTATGCGCAGACTCACCATAAGGATTTATCTTTTGGAACTGCTAAAGGCATATTTGGTAGTAAGATTATGAGTGCTGGAACAGGAAATTTTGCCTATCGTGTGACGCGTATGATTCCGGAGTCCTGGGCTGGAATCATAAATTTTATTTTCAATCGTTTGGTACGTTGGATTAGTCCTCAACAGGAAACGAATTTGAAAGGTTTTCTCTTTCAACCAATCTATCAGCTGATGTTGCTGACGACGGAAAGGGAGACACAATCATTGGAGATGCTCTTTCCGAACTTGTCTTTTACACGTTCGAGTCCTTATGCGACTGATATTATCAGTAAGGGAAATTCAAAATTATCGGGTATTGTAAAGGTTGCAGATCGATATGGTTTTGAGTTAGATGAAGTTATGGTATTCGGGGATTCTAATAATGATTTTGAAATGTTGAATGAAATTCAGCACTCGGTAGCGATGGGAAATGGGACGAAAAAGGTAAAACAAGCAGCTTCCTTTGTTACGGATACAAATAATCGTGATGGGATTTATAAGGCATTAATTCATTTTGGTGTGATTGAGGGATAAGATGTTTCAGAGCAAGGACGATAATTTTAATAGGGTAAAGGATTTTCATTTTTTAATGGATGGTGAAACCCAAGAACTTCCCAGTGTGTATGATGGACAGACGGCTTTGCATCGCGCTGGTTTTAAATTGGAGGAGTTGGTAGAATTTCTACATGCAGCTTCAGAATCTGAAGTTGAGTTTCATGATTTTATTCAACAACTTCATCAGGATTTAGATACTGCTGCTGCTAAGGTATCTGGCAAGAGAAGTTTCGGGGTTTCGATGCAGGATCAGGTAGATGCTTTGCTGGATATTCTTTATTTTACATATGGTTCGTTTGTTTTGATGGGGGTTGATCCAGAACCAATTTTTCAGATAGTCCATACTGCAAATATGGGGAAAACATTTCCAGATGGGAAGGCCCATTTTGATCCAATTAGCCATAAAATTTTAAAACCTGATGATTGGGAAGAACGGTTTGCGCCGGAGGAAAAGATTCAGGAAGAGCTGAAAAGACAGATGAAAAGACTTGATTCGTAAATCAAGTCTTTTGGTTTATAAACTTTTTTCTCCATCGCGAACAATGAGTAAATCGATAGTTGCGTGGCGCATGATATATTCGGATGAGGATCCGATTAGGAGACGTTCAAAGGCGTTTAGACCAGTTGCTCCAAGTAACATAAGATCAGCACCGGTTTCCTTTGGAATATCGATAGCCAATAGGGTTTTAGGGTTACCGAATTCAATGCGAATCTGTACATCGGTCAGACCGGCGTTGAGGGCTTCTTGTTTGTATTCTTCGAGGAGGAGCTCCGCCTCTCTTTCTAAAGATTCATAGACAGAGGCGTCAAATGCAACAACATTGTGGAGAGCACGGGTATCAATCACATGGGCGATAATCAGACGTGCTTGGTTGCGTAGTGCGACATGAATAGCTTTATGAAGAGCTAATTCTGCTCCTTTAGATCCGTCTACAGCGACGAGTATTGTTTTGTAAGATTGTGTCATAATAATCACTCCTTTCAGAAGAGCTTTGTCCCGAAATAGGTAGAGTAGTTCCTTACATTTTTATTATAAGCCTTTTGAGAGAAAATGTAAAGGATTCTTGTACTTTTTTTGCTTTTACAGTACAATAGAAAAGATAGAAAGTCGAGGTGACGACATGAAGCAATTTAACAAGTCAACAAAATTGGATGATGTAGCATATGATATTCGTGGACCTGTTTTGGAAGAGGCCATGCGCATGCGTGCCAATGGAGAGCAGATTTTACGTTTGAATACGGGGAATCCTGCAGAATTTGGTTTTACTGCTCCAGATGAAGTTATTCGTGACTTGATTCATAACGCCCGTAAATCAGAGGGATACTCGAACAGTAAGGGAATTTTTTCTGCACGTAAGGCTATCATGCAGTATTGTCAGCTAAAGAAATTTCCAAATGTTGATATTGAAGATATTTATCTTGGAAACGGCGTGAGTGAGCTGATTGTTATGTCTATGCAAGGTTTGCTAGATAATGGTGATGAGGTGTTGGTGCCAATGCCAGACTATCCTCTCTGGACTGCCGCAGTTAGTTTGGCTGGTGGTAAAGCTGTTCACTATGTTTGTGATGAAGCAGCTGAATGGTATCCCGATTTGGCAGACATGGAGTCTAAGGTGACTTCTCGAACCAAGGCAATTGTCCTTATCAATCCAAATAATCCAACTGGTGCTCTCTATCCGAAAGAAATTTTAGAAGGAATCATTGATATTGCTCGTAGACATGAATTGATCATTTTCTCTGATGAGATTTATGATCGTATGGTCTTTGACGGAGCTGTTCATATCCCTATTGCGACACTGGCTCCAGATTTATTTGTTGTGACGATGAATGGACTGTCTAAATCGCATCGTATTTGTGGTTTCCGAGTAGGTTGGATGGTCTTATCTGGTCCGAAAAAGCATGTAAAAGGTTACATTGAAGGCTTGAATATGTTGTCCAATATGCGTTTGTGTTCAAACGTTTTGGCGCAACAGGTTGTTCAAACTTCTTTGGGAGGTTACCAATCGGTTGATGAACTCTTGATGCCTGGCGGACGCTTATATGAACAAAGGGAGTTTATTACCAAGGCGATTAATGATATTCCAGGGCTTTCTGCTGTAAAACCTAAGGCTGGTCTGTATGTCTTCCCAAAAATTGATCGTGAGATGTACAGAGTTGATGATGATGAACAATTTGTATTGGATTTCCTCAAGCAAGAAAAAGTACTTTTGGTCCATGGTCGAGGTTTTAACTGGAAGGATCCAGATCATTTCCGTATTGTGTATTTACCACGTGTGGATGAGTTGGCAGAAATTCAAGAAAAAATGTCACGATTCTTGCGGCAATATCGTAGATAATGGAATTTAGGGCTGAATGTTAATCAGCCTTTTCTTTTTACTTGAATGAAATTGTTTGTATTTTTCTAACAACGGTAAATATTCTGATAATTGTTGAAATTTTATGTATTTTTTGCTATACTGAAAGCAATTACAGAGTAAAGAGGAAAATATGACAACATTATTAGAGAAGACACGGAATATTACTTCTATTTTGAAGCGTTCCGAAGAGCAATTGGCAGAAGAATTGCCTTACAATGCTATCGCGGAGCATCTGTCTGACATTATTGATTGTAATTCTTGTATTATCAATAGTGAGGGTGAGATTTTAGGCTATCACATGAACTATAAGACCAATAATGACAGGGTTGAAGAGTTCTACATTAACAAACAATATCCAGAGGAGTATGTAAAGGCAGTTGCGCAGGTCTACGATACTCAGGTTAACTTGCCTGTGGAGAGTGAGTTGACAGCTATTCCTGTGGAGTCACGGGCAGCTTATCCTAATGGTTTGACAACGATTGCGCCTATCCATGTGACGGGGATTCGTTTTGGTTCCCTCATTATTTGGCGAAATGATGAGCAGTTTCATGATGATGATTTGATTTTGGTTGAGATTGCGGCAACAGTAGTTGGTATTCAGTTACTTAATTTCCAACGGGAAGAAGACGAGAAGAATATACGTCGTCGTGCGGCAGTTAATATGGCGGTAAATACGCTATCTTACTCAGAAATGAAGGCAGTTGCAGCTATTTTGGGTGAATTGGATGGTAATGAGGGGCAATTGACTGCTTCTGTGATTGCAGATCGTATCGGTATTACACGCTCGGTGATTGTGAATGCACTGCGTAAGTTGGAGAGTGCAGGAATTATTGAAAGTCGTTCTTTGGGAATGAAGGGGACTTATTTGAAAGTTCTCATCCCAGCTATTTTTGATGAAATTAAGAAACGTGACTACTAAAATGACAAAAGCATTGATTTCGATTGATTATACAATAGATTTTGTGGCAGATGAAGGAAAGTTGACTGCTGGAAAATCAGCTCAGGCTATTTCTGAACGAATTGCTCAGGTTACGCAAGAAGCCTTTGAAAATGGAGACTACATTTTCTTTGCGATTGATGGTCATGAGGAGGGGGATGAATTTCATCCTGAAGCTCAGCTTTTCCCAAGTCATAATATCATTGGGACGCAAGGGCGTGACTTGTATGGTCCTTTAGCAGATTTTTATCAAAAACATAAAGGGCATGCGCGTGTTCGTTGGATGGATAAACGTCATTATTCTGCTTTTTCTGGGACGGATTTGGATGTTCGACTAAGAGAACGTGGTGTAGATACGGTTGTCTTGACGGGTGTTTTGTCTGATATTTGTGTTCTTCATACAGCTATTGATGCTTATAATAAGGGTTATCGTATTGAGGTGGTCTCATCAGCCATTGCTGCATTGACGGAGGAGAATCATCAGTTTGCTCTTAACCATTTGCGTCATGTACTCGGTGCGACAATCATTGATTAATAGTATAGTGACCAGTCTGTGGACTGGTTTTTCGTTTTTCTCCAACAGGAATGTATCATTAACACTCTTCGAAAATCAAACTCAGACCTTGTTGACTTAACTTGTAAAAGAAGCGGTGTGATAGCCGGTGTGATTGACCATGATAAATTTATCAAAATGCTTTACATAGGTGATTACTTGGTGTATAATATAGTCTGTGTGTAATGGACGCACAAAAATACAGTTTATCCGCTGGGTTTAAAAGCACCTAAGATTGACAAAGATAGGAGAATAAAATGAATCCATTGATCCAAAGTTTGACAGAAGGTCAACTTCGTACTGATATCCCTTCTTTCCGTCCTGGTGACTCTGTTCGTGTTCACGCTAAGGTTGTCGAAGGAACTCGTGAGCGTATTCAGATCTTCGAGGGTGTTGTTATCTCTCGTAAAGGTCAAGGTATCTCAGAAATGTACACTGTACGTAAAATCTCTGGTGGTGTAGGTGTTGAGCGTACATTCCCAATCCACACTCCACGTGTTGATAAGATTGAAGTCGTACGTTACGGTAAAGTACGTCGTGCTAAATTGTACTACCTACGTGCATTGCAAGGTAAAGCAGCGCGTATCAAAGAAATCCGTCGTTAAGATGGGTTGGGACAGCGAAAGCTGTCTCTTTTTTTTAAAAAAAATCTGTTGAAAGAGTACCAAATTGTGAAAGCAGTGGTAAAATGGATTGTTTTTGTGTATCTTCCATGAAATAATATGTTATACTATATATTATTGAAGCTAGTATAGAGGAGGTTGAGGATGAGCGAACAGTTTATTCCATCTGTTTTATCAGATTTACGGCAGGATATTGTTCAGATGCCAGAGGTTATCAAGGAATGTAGTGGAATTCGTATTTATGGTCGTCGCATTCGTTCAGTCTTATTTACAACGGATGTGTCTATCATTGCCAATCACAATGCAGATGCTATTTTGGCTGTTTATCCATTTACGCCCAGTCCAGCTATTATCAAAAGTATTATGTTGGTTGCGTCAGTTCCAGTCTTGGCTGGTGTTGGTGGAGGCTTGACGACAGGTATGCGTTCAGCTAATATGAGTCTATTGTCTGAGTCGGAGGGAGCATACGCTGTTGTGGTAAATGGACCAACGGATGTAAAAACAATTGAGGCAATCAATAAGGTAGTAGATATTCCTATCATTTATACCGTTGTTTCTGAAAAGTCTGATTTAACCTCACGGATTAAAGCTGGAGTAGATATTTTAAATGTTTCTTGCGGTATAGAAACGCCAAGGGTTGTGAAGAAGATTCGAGAAGCTTTCCCTGACTTTCCAATTATTGCGACTGGTGGTCCGACTGAGGACTCTATTCGGCGGGTTATCGAAGCTGGAGCCAATGCTGTCTCCTATACAGCACCAAGTAATGGGGAGCTTTTTAAAGGGAAAATGGAAAAATACCGCAAACACGCAAAGGATTAGCTCATAAAAAAGATAGGCTAAGCAAACAGTAAGTTTTATTGCAAGATGAAACTTGCTGTTTTTTATCGTTTTACGGTGTGAGATTAGGAATACTTCGCAATTTAAAGAACGGATTTTTAGGAGGAAATTGGTAACATATTAGGTCATTTCTACCTTTGTCTGGGGCTGGAAATGTGGTATAATGAGAAGATAGATTTCCATTAGGAGGAAAGTAAGAATGAAGATTTCTGAAGCTGAAGTCCGTCATGTTGCCAAGCTGTCTAAGCTGGAATTTTCGGACCAGGAAACAGCGGAATTTGCGACAAGTTTGAGCAAGATTGTCGATATGGTTGAATTGCTCAATGAAGTAGATACGACAGGTGTTGCGGTAACGACCACTATGGCTGACCGTAAGAATGTCTTGCGAGCAGATATTGCCCAAAAAGGGGAGAGCCGTGAGGAGCTCTTTAAAAATGTGCCTGAATCACAAGATAACTTTATCAAGGTACCAGCTATTCTAGACGGGGGAGGAGATGCCTAATGACTTTTAACAATAAAACCATTGATGAATTGCATGACCTCCTTGTCAAGAAGGAGATTTCGGCTACGGAGTTAACCAAGGCAACTTTGGAAGACATTAAGAGCCGTGAGGGAGCAGTGGATGCTTTCTTGACTATTACAGAAGATGCAGCTTTGGCGCAGGCTGCTGCCCTTGATGAAAAAGGGATTGATGCGGACAATGTTATGGCAGGGATTCCTTTGGCAGTCAAGGACAATATCTCTACTAAGGGGATCTTGACCACGGCAGCTTCAAAAATGCTCTATAACTACGAGCCGATTTTCGATGCGACATCAGTTTCCCAAGCCTATGCCAGGGATATGATTGTTGTTGGTAAGACCAACATGGATGAGTTTGCTATGGGTGGTTCTAATGAGAACTCTGCCTTCAAAGCGACTAAAAATGCTTGGGACCAGACAAAAGTTCCTGGTGGTTCTTCAGGTGGTTCGGCAGCTGCAGTTGCTGCTGGTCAGGTCCGTTTGTCACTCGGTTCTGACACAGGTGGTTCTATTCGTCAACCAGCAGCCTTTAATGGTATCGTTGGTATGAAACCGACCTATGGAACGGTGTCACGTTTTGGTTTGATTGCCTTTGGTTCATCTCTTGACCAGATTGGTCCATTCTCACAGACGGTTAAGGAAAATGCCCAGTTGCTCAATGTCATCTCTGGTCATGATGTCAAGGATGCAACATCAACCATCAATGAAATTGCAGACTTTACTAGCAAGATTGGTCAGGACATTAAAGGCATGAAAATTGCCTTGCCGAAAGAATACATGGGCGAAGGGATTGATCCGCAGGTCAAGGAAACTATTCTCAAGGCGGCTAAGCACTTGGAAAGCCTGGGAGCGATTATCGAAGAAGTCAGCCTGCCACATTCTAAGTATGGGGTCGCTGTTTACTACATCATCGCATCATCAGAGGCGTCTTCTAACTTGCAGCGTTTTGATGGAATCCGCTATGGTTTCCGTGCAGAAGATGCGACCAACTTGGAGGAGATTTACGTGAAAACCCGTAGCCAAGGTTTTGGTGAGGAAGTCAAACGTCGTATTATGTTAGGTACATTTAGCTTGTCATCAGGTTACTACGATGCCTACTTCAAGAAGGCTGGTCGGGTGCGGACCTTGATTATCCAAGATTTTGAAAAGGTCTTTGCGGACTATGACTTGATTTTGGGGCCAACTGCTCCGACCGTTGCCTTTGGTTTGGATACGCTCAACCATGACCCTGTGGCCATGTACTTGGCGGACTTGTTAACAATTCCTGTAAACTTGGCAGGTCTGCCTGGTCTTTCTATTCCTGCTGGTTTTGTAGAAGGCTTGCCTGTTGGTTTGCAGTTGATTGGTCCAAAATATTCAGAAGAGACCATTTACCAAGTGGCTGCTGCCTTTGAAGCGACAACAGACTACCACAAGCAACAGCCAGTGATTTTTGGAGGTGCCAACTAATGAACTTTGAAACGATTATTGGTCTAGAAGTCCATGTGGAGTTGAATACCAACTCGAAAATTTTCTCACCTTCATCTGCGCATTTTGGTGAGGATCCAAATGCCAATACCAATGTGATTGACTGGTCTTTCCCAGGCGTCCTTCCTGTTCTTAACAAGGGCGTTGTGGACGCTGGTATCAAGGCTGCCTTGGCCTTGAATATGGACATTCACAAGGATATGCACTTTGACCGTAAGAACTATTTCTATCCTGATAACCCTAAAGCCTATCAGATTTCCCAGTTTGACGAGCCGATTGGCTACAATGGTTGGATTGAGATTGAGCTAGAAGATGGCTCAACCAAGAAAATTCGTATCGAGCGTGCCCACTTGGAAGAGGATGCAGGTAAGAATACCCACGGTACAGACGGCTACTCTTATGTGGACCTCAACCGTCAGGGCGTGCCATTGATTGAGATTGTGTCAGAAGCTGATATGCGTTCGCCTGAGGAGGCCTATGCCTACTTGACTGCTCTCAAGGAAATCATCCAATACACTGGCATTTCAGATGTCAAGATGGAAGAGGGGTCTATGCGCGTGGATGCCAACATTTCCCTTCGCCCCTATGGTCAGGAGAAATTTGGGACCAAGACTGAGTTGAAAAACCTCAACTCCTTTAACTATGTGCGCAAGGGCTTGCAGCACGAAGTAGAACGTCAGGCCAAAATCTTGCGTTCAGGTGGTCAAATCCAGCAGGAAACTCGCCGTTACGATGAATCTACTGGGGAAACCATTCTCATGCGTGTCAAGGAAGGTTCAGCTGACTACCGTTACTTCC
This sequence comes from Streptococcus suis, assembly GCF_016743335.1. GTDB lineage: Bacteria > Bacillota > Bacilli > Lactobacillales > Streptococcaceae > Streptococcus > Streptococcus suis_Y. Next base: position 12,185 of record NZ_WCJE01000021.1, read on the forward strand.
CAGAGCCAGACCTACCGCTCTACGAGATTGACGATAACTGGATTGAGGAAGTGCGTGCAGAATTGCCAGTCTTTCCAAAGGCTCGCCGTGCTCACTATGTGGAAAACTTGGGCTTGACAGCTTATGATGCAGGTCAGTTGACATCTACCAAGGCTTTGTCTGACTTCTTTGAAGCTGCAGTGGCAGCAGGTGGCGATGCTAAACAGGTATCCAACTGGTTGCAGGGTGAAGTGGCTCAGTTCCTCAATGCTGAAGGTAAGACTATTGAGCAAATCGCCTTAACACCCGAAAACTTGGTAGAAATGATTGCCTTGATTGCGGATGGCACTATTTCATCTAAGATTGCCAAGAAAGTCTTTGTTCACTTGGCCAAAGAAGGCGGCTCTGCCAAGGCTTACGTTGAGAAGGCTGGCTTGGTACAGATTTCAGACCCAGCTGTCCTCATTCCGATTATCCACCAAGTCTTTGCGGATAACGAAGCGGCAGTAGCTGACTTCAAGTCTGGCAAACGCAATGCCGATAAGGCCTTTACAGGCTTCTTGATGAAAGCAACTAAGGGACAAGCCAACCCCCAAGTTGCACAACAACTCTTGGCTCAGGAATTGGCTAAGTTGTTGGATTAAAATGAATAGAGAAAAATCGCTAGGATTGAATCTTAGCGGTTTTTACTGTTACTTGTAAACTAGGTGCTTCTATCTTATTTTTATGCTATATTTTAAAAACGGTATAAAGTATTAGAAAGTAGCGCGGGTATTGACTGTTAAAGGATAGTTAGCTAATACTCTTCGAAAATCAAAATCAGACGTTGTTGACTTGATTTGATGAGTGAAAGGCTCCAGTGGAGCCTTTCAGCCTGTTACCTTGAAACAAAATAGTAACAGGGTTCTATCTGCTAAGTAGAAACGAACTACGTTCGCTCTATCTCCAACCTCCAAAGGTTCCCCAAACCTTTGGAGCTAGTCTGATTTTGATTTTCATTGAGTATAAAATGAAAAAATATCATCACTATAGAAGAGTTGTAATTTTTTTATGGTTTCTCAAATATTTCGGGAATATTGCACTATTCCAATAATTTTTAGGAATGAATATGTTATACTAGATGGGTAGAAAAGTGAAGACGGTGGCTCTTTATTTTCTGAAAGTGAGGTGATGCCTATGGGCAATTCATCAAAATCTGACGGAAAGGAGGAGCATCTTTTGACAGCTTTTGAAGTTGTGCAAACTATTCTAGGCTTTGGTAGTTTTACTATTGCATTGATTGGCTTGTGCTATAAAATCTTCAAAGATGGTGATAAAAAATAACCCGTCCCCACTTTTGATCGAGTTGTTGGACGAGTTATAGTCTAATATATGGTCACCGTCTTAAACGGTTCTACATGGGGTTGGTTTGCAGACCAACCCCTTTTCTATCTCTATTATATCAGATTACTTATAAAATACAAATAATCTGTTAATTTTAGTGATTAGCTTACTTTACCTAGTTTATGTCAAGCTTTCGTAGTAGGTTCTGCCTTATTTTTTGTATTAGTCTGATTTCTAGTTTTTGTGCCAGACTAGAACTTACTTTAACGTTAAAATAGGTCTTCGCCTGTTTTATTTAATTTATGACAGTTGTAGATAAAGGCTTTGATGAAATTCGAATAATAATTTTGGTCAATAAATTTAGCACTTTCCAAGTAATTTAACATATTTTTAGCGAGTTCGATAGCTTCAGTCTTATTCCAGCGGAATTGATTGTAGATATGTTCTACCTCAAGGAACATGAGAGGTATAGCTAAATAACCACGTTCAAATGTTTGAAGCTTTTTCACTTCTTTAATAATGTTATCAGCCCTTAGATGATACCCTTGTTCGGAAAAGTGTTTGGCTGTGAAGGTCAGTCCATTTAAAATACGAATATAGGTGTCCGTATCTGCACTTTGTTTGTACATAACCAGAAGCTGTTTGGACATGTGCTCCACCAATTCGAGGGGACAGTGATTGACGATACGACAGTATAATTCCAGCTCGGAGCTAGTAAAGGTCTCAAGCTTCATCAGGTGATTGATAACAGGCTGGATTTTTTCGACGGTTTCTTCTGACTTCGCAATCGTTGGATAATGACCAAGCTTGATTATCTTTAATAATATGTCTGCCTGTGTAGGATTGTCAGTTAGGTATCGATCAAATAATTTTTCGTATTCAGGAAGATAGCGAAATATGTCTTCTTCATTTGTGATATGTTTGGAAAACTCGTAAGCAGGAAATTCTATGCAATCTCCGCCATTATCTGCAAATGCAGCTGCAAAGTCCTTCCATTCTAAGCCGAGCACAATCAATAAACGGTTAAAGTTTTCAAGGGAAATTCCCTTCTCTCCCTTTTCAAAACGACTCAGAAATTGCGGTGATACAATCGTAGAAGCAGCCTCTTTTAAGCTGAGCCCTCTTTTCTCTCGTAATTGTTAAAAGGTTGGTCCAAACGGGTATAGATTCGACATAATGTTCCTTTCAATCTTTTTTTAGATTAGTATACTTAAAACTAGGATAAAAATCTACAAAAAGATGACCTATGGGTTCAAAAAAAAAAAAAAAAATACATTACTTTTCGATGCTATTTTGCAATATTGAACCTATAGTTTTCTATGGAAATAATTGTAAGGAAGTTTATGGTATACTTTAAAAATATAGAGCACAAATCGCTTGATATACTACATATATCAAGGTTTGACTTTACAGTCAAACCAATCCTAACAGTAACAAAGGAGATACTATGAACAAAAAATCAATCAAAACTCTCGCAACAGGTGCTGCAATCGCAACAGCAATCGGTGCTACTTCTGTACCAGCATTCGCTGAGGAAGTAACACCAACAGTTGAAACAAATACTGACACTGTTGTTTCTACAACTGAAACACCTGTTGCAGAAACACCTAAAACATCAGCTGATGTCAAACCAGCTCTTGATGCTCAACAAGCTGTTGTTGATGCTACTGCTGCTGAAGCTAGTCAAGCTCAAGCTGATGCAGATGCAGCTAACCAAGCTGTTGCTACTGCTGAAGCAGAAGTTGCGACTGTAACTGAAGCTATCAAAGATGCCGAAGAAAATCTTGCAAACGCAACACCAGAAAACATTGCAGCTAACCAAGCTGACCAAACTGCTAACCTTGCAGACCAAACTGCTAACACTACTGAAACAGATGAAGTCAATGCTGAAATCGCATCACAAACGCAGACAGTTGCTGACGCACAAGTTGCGGTCGATACTGCTCAAGCAGAAAAAGACCAAGCTGATAGCGCCGTTACTGCTGCTGAAACTGATGTAAAATCAGCACAAGATGCACTCTCAGGTACTGGACTTGCTGAAGCTCAAGCTAACCTTGATACTGCAAGCAAAGCTGTTACAGATGCTAAAGCTAACGTTGATACTGCAACTCAAGCCGTTGAAGACGCTAAGAAAGCTGATGCTAAACGCCAAGAAGCGATTGATGCAGCAACCACTGATGTCGCTGTTAAAACAGATGCGGTTGATACTGCATCAAGCCGTGTTACTGCCGCACAAAACAATGTAGCATCTGCAACTGAAGCACTTGCTAAAGCAAATGATGCTGTTACAAAAGCACAAGATGAGATTCAACAAGCAACAGCTAGCCAAGATGATAAAACTAAATTTGCTACAGCTGTTTTGGCTGAAATTAATGACAAAACCGGTGCATCGTACTTTAAAGATGAAACAGCGGCATTAACAGCACATATGGCTGAGTTCAATCGTCTAAGAGAAGAGAAAAAAGACCTAGAAGCTCAAAACTATGCCGAGGAGCATTTATTATCTCAAATGTTGAAGCTATATACTGACGAGCAATCACAAGAACTCGTTAAACAGCTTGTAGGTTCAACAGCTTTTAATAAAACGTATAAATTACAAAATGGTAAACTCGTTTTATCTAAAGAAGACTATACAGCTTTAAATATTGCCTTTGCTTCACAGCTTAATGCCTTTCGTAAAATTAGCGGTCTCGACGCTATTAATCAAGTCACAGAGGAATCCATTGAGCAAGGTTTAAAAGCAATGGAAGTATGGAATGAGCATGCTAACCTACCTGAAAATATCAGTAAAACTGGATTAGAATTGGAACATAGCGGTTTTAACAAAGTCAAAAAAGTGACAAATGCCTTCACCGAAAACATTTACCCAACAGGTGGTTTTAAGAAAACAGAACTGACATTTACTGAGTTAAATACTATGTTTGCTTACACAATGTTAGGTTTTGCATTTGAAGATGCTCATGCTAACTGGGGACATTATAACAATTTGTTACAAGGGCAAAACGTCATGATGGGGTTGTATCAGAATAATAGCGGAAATGGTGCAGGTGGTGCTTATTTTACGCATAGTTATACCATTCCAACAACTGCACGTATTGTTTATAGTCAATCCTCACAGAGCAATAGTGATTATTGGTCTAAGGCACTTAATACTGTTACTAAAGAAATTAATGATTATAAAGAATTACTAAAAAATGATGATGCCTATAGAGAATTAATTGTAAATGCATCAGTTTTTAATAATAGATTATATAGCCGTTATCTTGATGGTGAAAAAATTTCTAATGAAGAATATGCAGAACGCGATAAGTTATTCCAACTAGTTATAGATTATGAAGATGATAATAACATCAAATTTCCAACAGCTTATGAGTACGCAAAAGACATAGCTCCATTCAGAGTAGGATTATACGAATTAGATCCACAATATATTGATAGAAATGTTGATTTGACATTTGAATCAACACTTAAGTATATCAATAATAAAGCTAGTTCATATCGTGATGCAAACACTGACTTTATGACAAAACTAGTCGGTGATAATAAGCTTGGTGAACTACAAGCAACCCTTGAAAAAGCCAAAGCTGACCAAGCAGCTGCACAAACAGCATTAACAAATGCACAAACAGCATTAACAAATGCACAAACAGCTCTTACAACAGCAAGTAACCAATACGCCACCGCATTAGCAGCTAAGACAGCAGCAGAGAAAACTCTTGCTAATGCTACTGCAACACCACTTCAAACTCAAGTTGCTGAAAACAACTTGCGTCTTGCAACAATTGCTCTTCAAAACGCTGAAACTCGTAAAGTTGATGCACAAAAAGCAGTTGACAACTTCTCAGGATCACTTTCTGAAAAGAAAGCTGCACTTGATACAGCTAAAGCTAATCTTGCAACAGCACAAGCTACTGCTACTGCAAAAGCTGAAGCTCTCACTACAGCTCAAGCAAACCTTGCTAAACAACAAGCAACACTTGATAGCTTGAACAAAGAGCGTGATGCACTTCTTGCAGAAAAAGACCGCTTGGTTGAAGAAGCAAAAGCACTTGCTGAAGAACTTGATGGTTACATGAACGCACCAGCACGCCTTGAAAAAGCAAAAGTTGAGTTGTCTGAAAAACAAGCAGCTCTTGCAGACGCACAGGCTAAAGCTGAAACAGCACAAGAAAAACTTGAAACTGTTACTGCTAAACTTGCTGAAGAAAAAGCTAAACTAGCAGAACTTCAAGCTGAGTATGACAAACTCAAAGACCTTGAAAACAAAGCAAAAGACAATGTGATTGCAACACTTCCAGACGGAACAATCGTTGCAGTACCAAAAGATGCACCAACTGCTGCTGAAAAACCAGCTGTTGATGTAGATGCCATCAAACAAACTCTTGATAAAGGTCAAGATGTGAAAGTTGTTGACGGTAAGGTTGTGGTGGCGAACCCACAAGCAGGTGTCACCGTCACACCACGAGGTATTACTTACTCACGTGTAGACCGTGCTAAGGCCTTGCCAAACACAGGGGAGCAAACAAGTCTGTTGGCACTCGCAGGTGTGGCAGTGTTATCTAGTCTTGGTTTTGCAAGTGTAAGAAGACGCAAACAAGGATAATTATCGTTTAGAGAATGAAAGAGAAATGTATAAAGCGAAAGAGGAGATAGGGGATGAACTATAAAAAAATAAAACTTGGAGCAAGTCTTTTAGGACTGACAATTTTTTTTCTTCCTGTTGTGACAAGCGAACACCTTTCACTTGCACCCATAGATGAACCAGTGGCTGATTACTTAGATGTACCGTCAGTTTTAATACTGTTTTTCATTTGGTATGGTGGGTTTGCCTTGAGCTTGCTACTGTCACTGCTTCCAACTAAGGCAGGGATTGCTCATAAAATTAAGTTAGCCCTGATTGTATTGTTTAATATCTATGCTCTTCTTGTGCACACCTCTATAACAGAAGAGCTTTTAGGAAAATCGGGCTTAGGCTTTGGAGGCATTCTTTATTATCTCTGTGCAGTAACAAATATTTTCGCAAGTAGTATGCTTTTTAAGGACAGTGGTCTGGTTATTCACAAAGAGGATTTAGCGAAAGTAGCTAAAAACGGATACACGATAGGAAAAGGAATAGCCAGTGTCGCGACGAAAGTTACAAAGGCAGCGATAGCAGAAACCAAAAAAGAAATTGACCATCACAAATCAAATACAAAATAGGTAATAATATAAAAAATGAACTTGCTAAAAACGACTATTTTATCACTGGCTGTTCTTGGACTGATTGGAACTCAATCAGTCCAAGCTGACAGCTCGGTTTACCAATCGACCTTGAGTACGGTTCCGAATGAAAGTTACGCAACTAACTCTGTAGGCTCAAAAGAATTTCACTATTCTCTTTTTGATATAGACAAAAATGGTCAGGAGGAGTTGGTTATTGGTGAAAAAGTAGAAGATAGTTCCATCAACCCGGTTGCACTTTACTATGCCAACCAGCAGACAGCGACTCTTTTAGTTGGAAAAATCTTTGGTCCATCAGGTGGTAGTAATTTCGTAGTGTATGAAGATGGAAGTATTCAAGTATTTGAAGTTTCTCGAGGATCGGGAGATATAAATGCCAAATTGTATCAACTATCTAAAACCAATGGTGAGGCAGCTTTGCTACAGGAGGCAGACTATAAAGTAGGAAGTACAGAAGGTGCAATTGATGTTTCGGGTAAAACAGAAGTTGATTTATCACTTTTAGACTATAAACCATTGTCAACACCTCTTACAGCAGATTCCTCAACTCAATCCGTGTTACCTAAGGCTATGAGAGAGGCTGCTATCGGTCAAGAGATTTCCTTACCGAGCGAGCTTGTAGGTACTTGGACCACGGTTGAAACACCAAATGGTACCAAACCGGGACGTCCTTCATCTCTGGAAATTGCAGGTGACGGTTCATATGCCTCTGTCTATTCAGATGGAAATTTGATAGGGAATATGAGGACTTTAAGAAAAGTATCTGAGAATGCCTTTGTTATCACTAGTGATGGTGCCCAAAGTGGACTTTTTGGCATAGTTGGTATTGGATGGAATATTCTTCCAACTGAGAGAGTTGAATTTGGTATCTTGTTAGAAGGGCAGATATTGAAAAATGTCGGCTGGACAGTAACAATTGGTGCGGAAGACTATTCTAATCCCAGTGTACTAGCTACTTTTACAAACCCTAACTTTGTTGTAAAAGAGGAAGAAACAGCAACTTCATCAACTTCAAGTTCGGAAACAGCAGCTTCATCTACATCAACGTCCAGTTCCGAAACAAAGACAAATGCATCAGAAGAAAAATCAGCTGCAGAAAAACAAGAACCGAAGAAACTATTTGGAATCTTGCCGATGACAGGGGAAACCTATTCGGTTTTGGGTGCAACAGGATTTGTAATTATAGGAATTGTATCTTATTTAAAAATCAGAAATAAGAAATAAGAAATAAATCTAGTAGAAAAGTTGGGTAGAACTACTCAACTTTTTGGTCATGTTAAATATACAATACAGATATTATTTTTGGGTAAGGTGAGTATGAGAAATATATATGAAGTAGGAGTTGGTTTTTTAAAACATAACTTTTTAGACGCGGTACAAAAGGCGAAATCGGGCGATACAATTATTGTTTCAGAGGGTTTTTATGAATTACCAGAATTACTGGAAGTAACAGAGAGCATATCGATTGTAGCTAAAGATTTAGACATTGGAAAAGTTTTTATTACAATGCCAATCAAAATTTCATCTGGAGCTAAAGTATTTATCAGAAATATTAATTTTGTTGGAGATTTTTTGACCAATAATTTACAAGTCTATTATAGTTCAGAACTTCATTTAGAGAATTGTCGAATAGAACGTGGAAATCTAACTCAGGACTATGTGGATGTTTCAAATTGTTCATATTATCCGTTACTGTTTGTCAATAATGGAGTGCTTCAACTAAATAACTGCGAAGTATTGGATTTTACTTTTGATAATGCTATTTTGTTAAAGGATCAATCTAAATTATTTATAGAAAATTGCAGTTTAGATGGTGTTAAACTTTTTGGTCAATCATCTATAGAAGTTTATGATAGTGATTTTAAAAAATATTTACAACTGTATGAAGGTTCTGAAGCAATCGGTAAAGGTAATTTCGGAATTTATGGAGGGCATAAATGGTATCCAATCTATCTGAATGGCTCTAGTTCAGCACAGATTGAGACACTATTCTCTCATAATTGGACATATCTTGAATTAAAGGTGGAAGATTCTCAACTTGAGGTAAAACAAGTAAATTTTGCTGAAGATTGTTCAGTGAAAATATTTTATGATAATAGTTCGACTGTTCAAGCGGTATCACCGATTCTTCTTGAAGCAACAAGTGATGAGTTAGAGCAGAGTATTACTGAAGAAGATATTGACAGCCCTGAATTGATTGAGGACCTGGAGCCAAAGGATAATGCAATGAATGAACTGCAAAACATGATTGGACTGAATTCTGTTAAAGAAAAAGTCAATGAGTTCATTTCCATTGTAAAATTTAATCAGAAGAGAAAAGAGCAGGGTTTACCTACTCAGAATATTGTTCTTCATTCGCTTTTTTTAGGTAATCCAGGTACCGGAAAAACGACCGTAGCTCGTTTATTGGGTGAATTGCTTTATGAAGCTGGTGTAATTAAAGAAAACAAGCTTGTGGAGGTGGACAGAGATAGGCTAGTAGGAAGTGTCATTGGTAAAACGGAGGAGATTACCTTAGCAAAGCTTGAGGAAGCAAGGGGAGGAATCTTTTTTGTAGATGAAGCCTATACATTAAACAATGCTTCTGGTAACGATTTTGGAAAAATTGCAGTAAATACCATAATGAAGTTTATGGAAGATAATCGAGACGATATCATGGTTATCTTTGCGGGATATACTGACGAAATGCAAAATTTCTTGGGCTTAAATCCCGGTCTAGCTTCTCGTGTCAGCAATGAATTTAATTTTGAAGACTATTCTGCAGATGAAATATTCGAAATAGGAAAAGCTGGATTGCACAAAATGGGTTATCAGTTTGATGAAGAGTACTACAAAAGGGCAATTGTTAAAGCATATCAAAAAGAAGTAACCAAGAGCAATGCACGTTTTGTGCGAAATTTCAATGAAAGTATTGCCAAAGTATTGGCCAGTCGTCTAATGAAAAATCTTAGTGATGATATAACAACAATTACGAATGAGGATATATCACTAGCAGTTGGTGGGGAGTTAGTTGATAGCGAGCAGCGTATACAAGAACTTTTGGATGAGTTGAACTCTTTGGTTGGTTTGCAACCTGTAAAAGAATTTGTTACGAAACTTGTGAAAAAAGCCAAAGTTAACAAAAAATTAGAGGAAACAATCGGGACACACGCTAATCGTCCAACCTACCACATGATTTTTACTGGAAATCCAGGTACAGGGAAAACAACTGTAGCAAGGATTATTGGAGAGATTTTTTACCACTTAGGTTTTCTTGGACGAAAAACAGTCAAAGAAGTTAGTCGTTCGGATTTAGTAGCGGGCTATGTTGGCCAGACAGCAATAAAGACAAAAGAGGTTCTAACTGCTGCTATGGGAGGGGTCTTGTTTGTTGATGAGGCCTATCAATTAAGACAGTCAGAACGAGATGAATTTGGTATTGAAGCGATTGAAGCTCTAATTACAGCATTGGAAAATCATCGTTCAGACTTTATCGCGATTTTTGCTGGTTATACTAAGGAAATGGAAGCATTTCTAGATGTTAACTCAGGGATGCGCTCTCGTATTCCAATTACGATTGAGTTTCCGGACTATAGTCCAGAGGAAATCGGAGAGATTGTCCGACTTGGCTTGATAAAGCGTTGGTCGATAGGAGACTATCCTGTTGTAGAGCAGGTGGCAGAGATTTACAGTCAAATACCGAAAAATCAGCAGGCTAATGCACGGTGGGCTAGAAACCTTATTGAAGAGATAGTCACAAACCATACAGAATGGCTTTACGATAATGAACCTGACAATGTGCTGGTTATTCATCCAGAAGTATTAAGAAGTACAATTTTAGGAAAGATTTATTAATAGGAGGTTAGAATGTTTGACTTAATCGGACTTTTAATTCCAATTGGAATTATTTATCTTATCGTTAAATATGATAAGAAAAGATATGTACATGCTTTTCTTCGTACATGTATACAAATGCTGGGCAGAGGAATTTGGAGTGCATTAAAAGCATCTGTTCATTCAAGAAATAAAGTAATTGACTCTATTGATGATGTTATTGTTGGTGCAGCGAGAGATGCAACAGATTCTATGACTTCGGGCTTTTGGGGACGTTTTAGGAATAATGTAGATTGGGCGATGAAAGATAATCAAATGCGTCAACTTGAGAAAGATGTTGCTTACTTAAGACAAGTTTTTGAGCGAACAGGAAACCCCGATGATAAGGCACGATTGAAAGCAGCGGAAGCAAGTTTGAGAAAAGCTAAAGATAATAGAATTTGATATAATATTTTAATAATTCTAGTATGAGCAAAAGCTTCGCAGTGCTATTTGAGAAGTTGTGGTATTTAATAATGTATAAGAAAAATCTTCTTACTCAAAAGTAGGAAGATTTTTCTTATGCACTTTTAGTATGAACTCTCCCGTATAACCAGCTGGGTACCTAGTTTAATCTTACGGGGATGGTGGGGCTGCGGACTAGCAATCACACGGTCTAGCAGCTGCATGGCTTCCTGTCCCATTTCTTCGGTAAAGACGCTGATAGAAGACAAGGCAGGATAGACTTGGCGCGTGATGGCTGTATCGTTAAAGGTGATGAGTTGGACTCTATCTGGCACTGCGATTTGACGCTCTTGTAAAGCACGCAGAGCGCCGACAGCCAGGGTGTCATTGGCCATGAAGAAAGCTGACGGTAGTTGGTCGCCTAAGTCCTCGATAGCCTGGCTCATCAGCTCATATCCTGACTGGGTGGAGAATTTTCCTTGGTAGATATAATTTTCTTGGAGAATGCCCAAGGTGTCTAGGTAGTCTCGAAAGGCAGTCAGGCGGGGGTCTGTTGGCAGTTGGTGTCCGTCTGTGGTTTCTTCCTGTCCGACTAGAAGGCCGATGTCTGTCAGGCCTTGAGAACGAAAGTGGTCGATGACTGTCTGAACAGAGTGTTCAAAGTCAGTCGTGACGCAGGAAAATCCCTCAGTCAGCGTATCAGAATCCACAAAGATTAGCTTGGAAGACAAGTTGGTCAGCTCTGCTATTTGCCCAGAAGAAAATTTGCCAACTGCGATGATGCCGTCCAATCCTTGAAGGAGGGGGTTGGTCAGGTCGTTGAAGGAGCGGACGATTTGATAGCCCAGAAGACTGGCGGTCTGCTCGATGCTGGCCCGAATGGAATAATAGTAGAGGTCAGCCAGCTCTTCGCTCTCCGTGTACCATTGGACAATGCCGATGGTGCCTTTTTGTAGGGGAGCTTGTTTTTTGAGGTGTTTGGTGTAGCCCAGGTCCTGTGCCAAGTTGAAAATGCGGTCGCGGGTTTCTTGGCTGACGGATAGGGTCAGGTCGTTCTTGAGTACGCGGGAAATGGTGGCAGATGATAATTGAGCCTTTTCAGCGATATCTTTTATGGTAACCATGGGATTCTCCTATCTATTTGTATCTAGTATAGCACAAAAAGTAAAATTAGTAAATTTTTAGTAAATTTATTGACTTTTATATTGTTAAGTTGTACAATAAAAGAAAACGATTACAAAATCAAGGAGGTTCTTATGAACAAAGAACAACTCAAGCAGGCCTTTCTCGATGTGTTTGGTCAAGAGGCAGATGCGACTTTCTTCTCACCTGGTCGGATTAATTTGATTGGTGAGCATACAGACTACAATGGTGGTCATGTCTTTCCAGCAGCCATTACCTTGGGAACATACGGAGCTGCTCGCAAACGTGATGACCAAGTTTTGCGTTTCTATTCTGCTAACTTTGAAGAACTTGGAATTATCGAAGTGGACTTGAACAATCTGGTCTTTGATAAGGCGGATAACTGGACCAACTATGCCAAGGGTGTTCTCAAGTTCTTGCAAGAAGCAGGGCACAGCATTGATACAGGTATGGAAGTCTTTGTTTACGGTAATATTCCAAACGGATCTGGCTTGTCATCATCAGCTTCCTTGGAACTCTTGATTGGCATTATCGCAGAAGAGTTGTATGGACTTGAATTGACTCGTCTTGATTTGGTGAAAATTGGGAAACAAACGGAAAATCACTTTATCGGTGTCAATTCTGGTATCATGGACCAGTTTGCAATCGGTATGGGAGCAGACCAGCGTGCCATTTACCTAGATACCAATACACTTGAATACGAATTGGTACCGTTGGATTTGGGTGACCATGTGATTGTCATTATGAACACCAATAAACGCCGTGAATTGGCGGATTCTAAGTACAATGAACGCCGCGCGGAATGTGAAAAAGCAGTGGAAGAATTGAATGCAGTCTTGACTATTCAAACTCTGGGAGAGTTGGATGAGTGGACCTTTGATCAATATAGTTATTTGATTAAGGATGAAAACCGCCTCAAGCGTGCCCGCCATGCTGTCTTAGAAAATCAACGAACCTTGCAAGCTCGTAAGGCCTTGGAAGAAGGGGATTTGGCAACCTTTGGTCGTTGGGTCAATGCTTCTCATGTTTCCCTTGAGCATGATTATGAAGTAACAGGTTTGGAGTTGGATACCTTGGCTCACACAGCTTGGGAACAAGAAGGGGTTCTCGGAGCTCGGATGACAGGAGCTGGTTTCGGTGGCTGTGGTATTGCCATTGTTCATAAGGATAAGGTGGAAGCCTTCAAAGAAAATGTCGGCAAGACCTATACTGAAGTGGTTGGCTATGCACCAAGCTTTTATGTAGCGGAGATTGCTGGAGGCTCTCGCGTTTTATCTCGTAAATAGATTGGAGAAATGATGGCTGGATTGGTGGATCGTTTTGTTGAGCAGGTTATTGCCAACAGTGATTTTGAGGAAATGGATGCTCTTTACCTGCGAAATCGGGTTTTAGCCTTGGTTGGGGACCAAGTTTTGACTGTCCAAACAGAGCTAACAGACTTGATTGAACTCAAGGAAGAATTATTGGCTCACGGGGTTCGAACTGGTTTTGTGGGTGAATTATTGGAAGAGCAGGACATGGTTGGGGCTTGTTTGATGGATTTGATAACCCCAAGTCCGAGTCAGGTCAATGGTGATTTTTGGCAGACCTATCAGGAAAATCCTGAACAAGCTGTGGCAGATTTTTATGCCTTGAGTAAGCGCAATGACTATATCAAGATGGCTGCGATTGCGAAAAATATCTATTATCAAGTTTCGACAGAGTATGGGGATTTGGAAATCACGATTAATCTGTCTAAACCTGAGAAGGATCCCAAGTCTATTGCAGCTGCTACGAAAGCTGAAGCAAGCAATTATCCCAAATGTCTACTCTGTATGGAAAATGAGGGCTATCAGGGACGGATTAACCATCCAGCACGCGCCAACCACCGCATTATTCGCTTGGATCTTGGTCAGGAAAAGTGGGGCTTCCAGTATTCGCCCTATGCTTACTACAATGAACATGCTATTTTCTTGAACCAAGAGCATGTGCCTATGGTTATCAGTCCTCAAACTTTTGAACAACTTTTGGACCTGCTAGACATCTTTCCGGATTATTTTGTCGGTTCCAACTCTGATCTACCCATCTCGGGTGGCTCCATCTTGACCCACAATCACTATCAAGGTGGGCGGCACAGTTTTGCCATGGAAAAGGCACCGATTGAGCGTCAGCTGGTCTTCGACGGCTTTGAGTCCGTTTCGGCAGGCATTGTCAAGTGGCCCATGTCGGTGATTCGATTGAGCTCGGCAGATAAGCCATCGCTTCTTGGTTTAGCGACTAAGATTTTGGAAAAATGGCGGAGCTACTCAGATGATAGCGTTCAGATCAAGGCTGAGACGGATGGAACTCCCCATCATACCATCACCCCGATTGCTAGGAAACGAGGAGATTTGTATGAGTTGGATTTGGTTCTCCGCGACAATCAGACCTCAGAAGAGTTTCCAGATGGCATCTACCATCCACACCCAGATGTGCAACATATCAAGAAAGAAAATATCGGCTTGATTGAGGTCATGGGCTTGGCGATTTTGCCTCCACGCTTGAAGGCAGAATTGGCTGAAGTAGAAAAATTCTTACTGGGTCAAGATAGTCAGGTGGCTGACTATCATCAGCCTTGGGCGGATAGGTTGAAGGCTGAGCATCCAGATGTGACAGAAGAAAGGGCTGAAGAAATCATTCGAGCATCTGTCGGACAAATTTTCGCCCGTGTCCTAGAAGATGCAGGTGTCTATAAACGCACTTCAGAAGGTCAGGCAGCTTTTTTACGATTCGTAGAGTTTGTGGGCCTCAAACAATAATGACAGCAAAGAGTGGGACGGTGTCCTGCTCTTTTGGTATAATAGGAATATTCGCAGTGTGAAAAGGAGATAGGATGGCAGAAAAAAGATTGGGAACCTTGATAACTTTAGTTGCAGGGATAGCTTGGGGACTTTCGGGGGTAAGTGGGCAGTACTTGATGTCACGTGGTGTATCAGTGGATATGATTACCTCCCTTCGGTTGATGGTATCCGGTGTTTTTCTGCTCGGGCTAGCCTATTTGACAGCCAGAGAGCAGCTAATTAAGGTCATAAAGAGCAAACGGGCTTTGTTAGGAATTTTTGTCTTTGCTATGCTTGGTTTGGTACTCAATCAAATGGCCTACCTTCAAGCGATTTACTATACAAATGCAGGAACGGCTACGGTTTTACAATATCTTTGTCCTGTCTTGGTATTGGCCTATACTTGTTTGAAAAATAGGGAAAAGCCATCAGGAATTGAGTTGGTTTCAATTGTTTTGGCTGTCGCAGGTACATTTTTAATTGCAACTCATGGCAAATTGGATGAGTTGGCTGTGACACCAATTGGTTTGTTCTGGGGAATCTTCTCTGCCTTTACTTATGCGCTCTATATTATTTTGCCAGGAAAACTGATCCGTCAATACGGCAGTATGGTGGTGATAGGGCTGGGCATGCTGCTGGGCGGCTTTGTGGTTACGCTTGGCTTACAAACTTGGCAGGGCAATCTACCGCTTGATGGTGGAAGTTTCCTGGGCCTGTTAGGTATTGTCGGAGTCGGGACGATTTTTGCCTATACGGCCTTTCTCAAAGGGGTCAGTATGGTTGGTCCTGTCAATGGTAGTCTATTGGCTTCTATCGAACCAATCGCCTCAGTTTTTTTTGCGGTATGGTTGGTCAATGAACGTTTTTATCCAATTGATTTTCTAGGCATGGCCTTGATATTAGGAGCTGTTCTTCTTATTTCATTAAAGGATATTATTATTTCAGAGAAGAGTATTGGTTAATATACTCTTTTTTGATATACTAAAGTAAAAGACATAAGAGGAAATTGCAATGATAAAAGAATTTTGTTCGGAAAACCATGTAGATCTTGCCAAAGCTATCTCAATGGGTGCCCAGCGGATTGAACTTTGCGATAATTTGGCAGTCGGGGGGACGACACCGAGTTATGCTATAATCAAATATGTTTGTCGACTGGCACATGAGCAGGATGCAACAGTCATGACCATGATTCGCCCTCGTGGTGGAGATTTTTGCTATGATGAGGCAGAGATTGAGATGATGGTTGAAGATTGTAAAGCAGCGATTGAACTGGGGTCAGATGGTCTGGTTTATGGTTTGTTAACCGAGGAAAATTGGTTGGACGAACCAGCCTTGGAAAGACTGTTTGCTGTTTCGCAGGACTGTCAGATTGTCTTTCACATGGCTTTTGACCAAATTCCTCGCGAACGCCAATTCGAGGCTCTTGATTGGCTGGCAGCTCATGGTGTGACACGGATTTTGACAAGAGGCAGTTTGACGGGGTCTGCCTTGAACAATGTGGATTGGTTGCAGGAAATTGTCGCCTATGCACAAGGTAAAATTGAAATCTTGATTGGAGGAGGATTGACTGTGGACAATGTGCCGACTTTACTAGAAAAACTAGCTATTGACCAAGTTCATGGGACAAGATTGTTTTGGTAGGTTATGACGTATGAAATCCTTATACTTCTTATAAGTATGTAATAAAAGTTGAAAAGGTTTATAATTTCCCCTTATCTTGTTACAATAAGAATATCAAGCATAGGGGGGAAGAAATCTATGACAATCATTGAAAGAGCTGATAATTTAGAACGTATCATCTTGCCAGAAGGTTACTATGAAACTCTCGCTCAATATGTTCGAGCTGGGAAAACAGGTTTTGATTCTGAACTGGAAAAACTGGGTGAGCAGGGGCTAGACATCAATGTCTACAAGGGTTCTGAGCAGGATAGGGAGGTTATTCTGGAAGATATAGAGAATTTGCCTCAAGAGATCCGTGAAGAGTTAGCTCGCTTTGCTGCGAATTTGCTCAATCCACTGCGAGAACAGTTGGGAACTGTGGCTGTGGAGGTGAGTGATTTAGCCCTGGACTATGCAGACAGGTTGGCTCAATCCTTGAGTAGCTCCCTCCGTTATCACAACTATGATAGCTTGATTGCTATTGCTCAACTTAAGGGTGTCGAACCCAAAGGCAAGGACTGTCTAGCCTTTTCAGAATATCGAGAGACTTATACGCTTTATGATGCCAAAAAATTGGTTTACAAGGCACTGATTTGGCGCCTCTTTGATGACAGTCATGCTGATTATGGTCATGCGACGACGATTTTGGGCATGGATGAGGATGATTCTGGTGTTGAGGAAATTGGATTTGCCTTCTCGAAATATTCACTGGATATTGATTGGTTGTTGACCCATATGATTTTCATTCCTAAGGATTGGATTTTAGAAAGCAAATAGCTTCGTAGAATAGGCACTCGGTTCCACCGGGTGTTTTCCTTTTGGCTATCTATTCGCTTTTTTCCTAGAAAAATGGTATAATTATCTGATAAAATTCTTTGGAGAAGTCCGTGACGTTAGAAAATTATATGCCAGATTTTGCCTTGGAAAAGGCCTATGATGTGACAGTTGACAGTTTGAAAAAACAGGGGATTAAGGTAGTCTTTGTCGATTTGGACAATACCTTGATTGCTTGGAATAATCCAGATGGTACGCCAGAGATGCGCCAGTGGTTACAGGATTTACAGGCCGCAGGCATTCCCGTTGTGGTGGTTTCCAACAACAAATACGAGCGGGTCAAGCGAGCAGTTGCACCTTTTGGGATTGAATTTGAAGCCTTTGCGCTCAAGCCTTTCACTTTTGGGATTAACCGTGCTTTGAAACGCTTTGATGTCCAGCCACATGAGGTGGTTATGATTGGGGATCAGTTGATGACAGATATTCGGGCTGCTAAGCGAGCTGGTCTCAAGTCTGTCTTGGTCAAACCCTTGATAAAGACGGACTCTATCAATACGCAGATTAACCGTTGGCGTGAGCGACGGACCATGAAAAAAATCATCGCTAAATATGGAGCGATAGACTACAAGAGGGAGATGTAAGTGGAAGAATTATTTTGTATCGGCTGTGGTGCCCAAATTCAGACGACGGATAAGACTGTTGCTGGTTTTACACCTCAATCAGCCCTAGAAAAAGGTCTGGAAACAGGGCAACTCTACTGCCAACGTTGTTTCCGTTTGCGCCATTACAATGAGATTTCAGATGTCAATATCTCGGATGACGATTTCTTGAAACTGCTCCATAGCGTAGGAGAAAGTGATGCCTTGGTGGTTAATGTTATTGATATTTTTGATTTCAATGGTTCGGTCATTCCAGGCTTACCTCGCTTTATTTCTGGAAATGACGTGCTTTTGGTCGGCAACAAGCAGGACATTTTACCCAAGTCTGTCAAGACAGGAAAGGTCACTCAGTGGTTGACCGAGCGGGCACATGAAATTGGCATGCGACCAGTGGATGTGGTCTTGACTTCTGCTCAAAACAAGCAGGCTATCAAGGACTTGATTGAAAAGATTGAACAACACCGCAAGGGACGGGATGTCTATGTGGTCGGCGTGACCAACGTCGGCAAGTCAACCTTGATTAACGCTATTATTCAAGAAATCACAGGGGACAAGGATGTCATTACGACTTCACGTTTCCCTGGAACGACGCTGGATAAGATTGAAATTCCTCTGGACGATGGTTCATACATCTATGATACGCCAGGAATTATCCACCGTCACCAGATGGCTCATTATTTGACGGCTAAAAACCTCAAGTACATCAGCCCTCGCAAAGAAATCAAGCCAAAGACCTACCAGCTTAATCCAGAACAAACCTTGTTCTTGGCTGGTCTGGGACGATTTGATTTTGTAGCAGGTGAACGCCAAGGCTTTACGGCCTTCTTTGACAATGAATTGCAACTCCACCGTACCAAGTTGCAGGGAGCTAGTGAATTTTACCAGAAACATGCGGGCTCACTTTTAGTGCCACCAACCAGCAAGGAATTGAAGGAATTTCCAGAATTGGTCCGCCATGAATTTACCATCAACGAGAAGACGGATGTGGTCTTCTCAGGACTTGGTTGGATTCGTGTCAATGAAAAAGCCAAGATTGCTGCCTGGGCACCTAAAGGTGTGGATGTGGTCATTCGCAAGGCGATTATCTAATACTCTTCGAAAATAAAAAGCAGACGTTGTTGACTTGATTTGATGAGTGTAAAGCTCCAGTGGAGCTTTACAGCCTGCTACCTGAAAGCGTGAAAGTAGTAGGGTTCTATCTGTATCTGCGTCGCCTAGTCTGATTTTAATTTTCATTGAGTATAAGAGGTATTTGATTTCAGTTTTTACAATTAAAGAGAAAGGAAGTTCAAGTCTTCTGATTTGAACACGGGCTAAGTATATCGGCGCAATAAGGAAAAACTTTATTTTCTTTATTTCCCGATTGTAACAGTCTCCCAGACTGTTACAACGCCCTTTGTATAATAAATTATGCTAACTTCAAAACAACGTGCCTTTTTGAACAGTCAGGCACACAGTCTCAAACCCATTATTCAGATTGGGAAAAATGGTCTCAATGACCAGATTAAAACCAGTGTTCGTCAGGCGCTGGATGCGCGTGAATTGATTAAGGTGACCTTGCTACAAAATACGGATGAAAACATCCACGAAGTAGCGGAAATTTTGGAAGAAGAAATCGGTGTGGATACGGTCCAAAAAATTGGTCGCATCTTGATTTTATTCAAACAATCTAGCAAGAAAGAGAACCGTAAAATTTCCAAACAGGTCAAAGAAATCTAAGAAGGAGAGCCTATGGCTATTGAACTCTTAACACCCTTTACCAAGGTTGAATTAGAGGTTGAAAAGAAAGAAACCAATCGCAAACAAGTAGGGATTCTGGGAGGGAATTTTAACCCTGTCCACAATGCTCATTTGATTGTGGCAGACCAGGTCCGTCAACAGTTGAAGCTGGATGAAGTCTTGCTCATGCCAGAATTCATTCCGCCTCATGTGGATAAAAAAGAAACTATTGACGAATATCATCGCTATTCCATGCTCAAGATGGCTATTGCAGGTATGGAGGGCTTGGGGATTGAAACCATTGAACTGGAACGCCGTGGTGTCAGCTATACCTACGACACCATGAAATTGTTGAAAGAAAAAAATCCTGATACGGATTATTATTTTATCATCGGTGCAGATATGGTAGACTACCTGCCAAAATGGCATAGGATTGATGAATTGGTCCAGTTGGTGCAGTTTGTTGGTGTCCAGCGTCCTCGTTACAAGGCGGGGACGTCCTATCCGGTTATCTGGGTAGATGTGCCCTTGATGGACATTTCATCCAGCATGGTACGGAACTTTATCAAGCAAGGACGGGTACCGAATTTTATGGTGCCTCATGAAGTTCTGGACTATATCGAAGAAAAGGGACTTTACCAATGATTGCAGCAGATTTGACATTTGACCGTCAGGCTCTTTTGGAAAAAATTCGTGCGGCCATGAAGCCAGCACGCTTCCAACACGTCTTGGGTGTGGAGCAGGCAGCACTTGCCTTGGCAGACCAATATGGCTGTGATCCGAAAAAAGCCAGTCTGGCAGCACTCTTGCATGATTATGCCAAGGAAGCGGAAGACCAAGTCTTTCTGGACTTGATTGCCAAGTATGATTTGGATAGGGACCTGCTCAACTGGGATAATAATATCTTGCACGGTGTGGTTGGCGTCTATAAAATCGCAGAAGATTTTGGTTTGGAAGATGAGGAAATCTTCCAAGCCATTCAACGCCACACCATTGGTGCAGGGCAGATGACCTTGCTGGACAAGGTGCTCTATGTGGCGGACTACATCGAACCCAATCGGGATTTTCCTGGGGTGGACGAGGCGCGTCGTATCGCAAAAGAGTCCTTGGATAAGGCAGTAGCCTATGAAACTGCCCAAACCATTTCTTACTTAGCCAAGAAGGGGATTCCCATTTATCCACAAACCTTGGAAACCTATAATGGCTATGTTGCTGTGTTGAAGGAGTAGGGATGATTGCATTATAGTCATTTAGTTTTTCTTTTATTACTTCGTTAACTCGCTTTGCCGTACTCCAGTACAGCCTGCAGCTCGTTGCCTAGTACTAAAAGCAAACTAAAAGGCTATAAAATATCTGGATGAAAGCTCCTATCAAGCAGTCTTGGACTTGACAGTAGCTGAGGCAGATAAGGGATTCGTGGCTCCCAACGTGCGTTCCTTGGCAGATGCCTGGCTATACAGAATGAATGGTGATGTCTTTCCCTATGCCATCTGGGCGGATGAACAGGTGGTCGGTTTTGCCTTGATTGACATTGATGAGGACATCCAGCAATATATGCTCTGGCGGTTTATGATTGGTCAAGAATTTCAGGGGAAAGGCTATGGTCAGGCAGCTTTGGAGGTTGTGATTGATCAAGCAAGAGCTCACCCTGTTTGCAATCATTTGATTGTCTCCTATGTCAAGGGCAACCAAAAGATGGCAAGACTCTTGGAGAAAAATGGTTTTGTCTTAGATCTTGAAGAAGAAAGGGAATTGGTGTTCCGTTTGGAAACGCCTGGGGTCAAGTTTTGAAATCCGCATTGTTAGTCATTGACATTCAGCATTTGCCTGTGGAAGGCAAGCCCTATGGGATTGAAAATCGGCTTCGGCTCTGGCAAGAGAGCCTTGCTCAAGCCCGTCAAGCGGAGCTAGAGGTCATCCATGTCCGTCATCATGACCAGGAATTGGTCAAGGGGACTGCTGACTGGGAGATTCACTCAGCTGTTGCACCCTTAGCTAGTGAGAAGATTTTCGATAAGACCTTTAATAGTGCCTTCAAGGAAACGGGGCTTCATGCATATTTGCAGGAAAAGGGAATTGAGCAGCTCATCATCATGGGCATGGCGACCAATTTTTGCATTGACACGACGATTAAAGTAGCCTTTGAACTAGGCTACAAGGTAGCTGTGATCCAGGACGGAACGACGACAGGTTATTCAGGAAAATTGGATGCCAAGGACTTGATTGACCACTACCAAAACATCTGGTCATGGAATTTTGCCCAGGTGGATACATTAGAAAATATTATTAGAGGATAAGATGAAAGAACTAGATTTAGTAAAAGTTGTGGTCCAGGCTGCTGATGACAAGCGAGCTGAGGACCTTGTTGTAATTGATGTTCAAGGTGTGACCAGCCTGACAGACTACTTTGTGATTGCCAGTTCCATGAACAGTCGTCAGTTGGAGGCTATTGCGGAAAACATCCGTGAAAAGGTAGCGGAAGTTGGAATCAAGGGTAGCCGTGTAGAAGGCGATAGTAACGGTGGCTGGGTCCTTTTGGACCTTGGAGGCGTAGTCGTTCATATCTTCTCAGAAGAAATGCGTGACCTCTACAACCTTGAAAAATTATGGCACGAAGGAAGATTCTTAGAAGTGTCGGAGTATCTAGGATAGAGGTAGCTTTATGGCAAATTTAGTAACAGTTTTAGGGTTGGGGTTAGCGGGCATAGACCCTGTTGGTATGTTGATGCTCATAGCACATCTTGCTGCTGGTGGAAGCAAGCGTCAAGCAATTCTTTTTGCAGGACTTATACTATCTGGTACAACATTGCTAGGTTTGATCTTATCGACACTTTTAGGCTCTAGTCTCAATAAACTGAGCGACTTAATTGGGGAAGTCGGCGTAGCTATTAATCAACTGCCTGATGCCAGTTGGATTTGGATCGATATCGTCCTCATCGCTCTCTTGATTTATTGGGGTATTCGCCGTGACAATCAAAAAGAATACAAAGAGAAACAAAGTGAAAAGAAAGCAACAAGTATCTGGGCAGGAATAATCTTTATGATTTTTTCAGCAGTTACCGATCCTAGCTTCCTTGCAGTCCTGGCTATATCTGGGCACGGCAATCAATTATTATTATCCTTATTTTACTGTACAGTCTGGACTTTACTGAGTCAAGCCCCCCTTTTTCTCCTTGCAATTGCTGTAATTTTCAATCAGCATGAAAGATTTGTTCTAAAATTTAATGCTTTCGTGGATAAATATCGTCCTAAACTAAGTAGGGGTCTGACAGTTCTTATATATGTCTTAGCTTGTGTTTTTACCTTGGATTTAGCATTGTACTTTATAACTGGAAATTGGTTATTAGCTTAAAATAGTCGTGAGACTATTTTTTTATCGAAAAGAGAGAAGAAAATATGGCAACTTATGAAACCTTTGCGGCGGTCTATGATGAAATCATGGATGACAGCTTGTATGATAAATGGACAGATTTTAGCTTGCGGAACTTGCCACAAGACACCAAGACAATTTTGGAATTGGCCTGTGGGACAGGGATTCAGGCTGTACGTTTTGCTCAAAAGGGCTTTGAAGTGACAGGGCTTGACCTGTCCTATGAAATGCTGGAGTTGGCCCAGAAAAAGGCAGAAGCTGCTGGCGTCATGATGGAACTAGCCCAAGCAGATATGATGGCTCTGGAAGGTGTCGGAGAGTTTGATGCGGTGACTTGTTACTCAGATAGTCTTTGCTACATGGCTGACCAAGAAGCTGTTTTGCGGGTCTTTGAAGGCGTTCATTCTGTTCTCAATCCAGGAGGGACCTTCCTTTTTGACGTTCACTCTATTTATCAAATGGAGGAAGTGTTTGCAGGCTATAGCTACCATGAAAATTATGAGGATTTTGCCTTTGTCTGGGACACCTATGAAGGGGAGCATGAATATTCGATTGTTCATGAATTGACCTTCTTTGTCAAAGATGAGGACAGTCAAGAGGAGCGGTTTATCCGTCGGGATGAAGTTCATGAAGAGCGGACCTATCCGATTGAAACCTATGTGGAATGTTTGAAACAAGCTGGTTTTTCCTCTGTGGTAGTCTTTGCAGACTTTGAAGATCAAGCTCCGACAGAAACCAGTCAGCGGTGGTTTTTCAAGGCGGTCAAGGCATGATTTCAGGGATTATTGCAGAATACAATCCTTTTCACACGGGACATAAATACCTGCTGGACCAGGCGGAAGGCTTGAAAATCGTGGTTATGTCTGGCAATTTTATGCAACGGGGTGAGCCAGCCATTGTGGATAAGTGGACACGGGCTCAGATGGCTTTGGAACATGGGGCAGATCTTGTTGTTGAGATGCCCTTTTTAGTGTCGGTCCAGTCGGCTGACCATTTTGCCAAGGGAGCAATCAGCATTCTACACAGGCTAGGTGTGGAAAAACTGGTTTTCGGTACGGAAGAAATGCTGGATTACCAGAAAATTGCGGATATTTATGTGGATAAGTCGGAAGAGATGGAAAATTTTGTGAAAAACTTGCCAGACAATCTCTCTTATCCACAGAAGACTCAGGCAATGTGGCAGGAGTTTGCTGGGCTGACCTTCACAGGTGATACGCCAAATCATATTCTGGGCTTGGCTTACGCTAAGGCGGTGGCTGGAACAGGCATTCAGCTCGGTCCTGTTCAGCGGCAGGGGGCAGGTTTTCATTCGGAAGAGGTGGAAACGACCTACGCCTCGGCGACGGCTATCCGAAAGGGTGCTGACCAGTTGGACTTGGTGCGTGCCTTTTTGCCGTCTGCCAGTCTCTTTGAAGAGGCGACCAAGGTAAGCTGGGACCAGTATTTTCCCCTGCTCCGCTACCAGATTACGACCCACCGAGATCTTAGTCAGGTCTTTCAGGTCAACGAAGAACTAGCCAGTCGTATCCGCTCTGCCATTGGGAGCGCAGCGACCGTGGAGGAGCTAGTGGATGCCGTTGCGACCAAGCGCTACACCAAGGCGCGGGTGCGGCGGGTGCTGACCTACATCTTGGTCAATGCGGTGGAAACTCCCTTGCCAGAAGCGGTCCATGTCCTAGGCTTTTCGGCTCGAGGCCAGGCCTATCTCAAGACCGTCAAGGAGCGGGTGGAATTGGTGACGCGGATCGGCAAAGAGCCCTGGGACAGCCTGACCCAGCAGGCAGATGCGGTCTATCAACTGGGCGCTGACGCAATAGCAGAGCAGACCTACGGGCGCGTGCCGGTGAGGGTGGGGTGAGATGAATGCAATAAAGAATGGGAAGTTTTTGTCGTTGACTTGAAAAACTTCCTATTTTTTTTGTATAATTTAAGTAGAAAAATCAAAGGAAATAAATCATGAAAAATTGGATGGACTATTTTAAGCCTCACATTGTAGATAGGGGCTGCAGTTTATTTTTAGACGATGCCGTTCAAGGGCTTCAAAAGACCAGTGATGGCTACAATGCACATGTTATTGGTGGTCAAGTCTATGAGGTGGAGATTAGCTTTGAGCACGGTCAGCTGGTCAGTATGTGGTGTGAGTGTCCCCATGCTCAAGAAATGAACCACTGCAAGCATATGGCAGCAGTCTTGTTTGCTATTTCTGAATTAGATAGCCAGCCAGCTCTTGAGGGTAAAGATGTGTCACTTGCCCAGCTCCTGGATAAACTGACAGTTGAGCAACTACGGGCTGTTGTTCTTGAATTAGCCCAAGAAGATAGGGAACTAGCCAATCGGCTACAACTGCGTTTCTCATCCCAGCTAACACCTCAGCAAGTGGAAAATGTGATGAAGGAAATCAGAGGCCTGGGGCTTCCTTTTGAGGACAGGCGTATGGGGTTTATAGAGTATAGGCAGACTAGGGATTACGAACGGGCCGTGGAAAAGGCCATGCATCAGTATCTCCAGCCGTTGCTGGATAGGTGTGAGTATGCGAATTTCTTGGCTGTATCAGATGCCTTTTACCATCAGATTTGCCAGCAAGAGTTGGATGATTCCAATGGAACGACTGGTAGTCTGCTTTATATACTTACTGGCTACTGGCAGAATTTATTGACTGTAGCTCCGGATAAGATTGTCCAAGAATTACTAGACTGGTGCTTAGAAAAGCTAAGTGGCTATGAGGTTGCAGAAGACCTTCTCATGGAATTTGTAGAAACGAAGTTTCAAGAAGAACATTTCCTTGAGCAGAAATTGACCTATTTTCAAGCGGTCTTGCAGGCGATAGAAGAAGGAGACCAGTCCTCTTGGTCATGGAAATTCCGTCGTGATCGATTTGCCTTGATCTGTTACAGGTTGTTGGTTCAGTTGGGCTCTAGTGAGGCAGACTTGCTGACCTTCCAGGCCAATAATTGGGAGGTGGCTGGACTTCGTAAACTAGCCATTGCTCAGGCTGTAGCAAATCAGCATCTAGACCGTGCCGTTCACCTCTTGCAGGAAAGTAAGCGCCTGGATGCCCAGTACAGGGGACTGGTGTCGGATTATAGCCAGCAGTTACGGGACATCTATCGGTCTCAGGAGCAGGATGACAAGGTCAGAGAAGAATTGCTGGAGATGATTTTCTCTGCTGGTGATACTGATTTGGAGCTGGTAGAGGAGTTACGGGACTATGTTTCTAGGGAAGAATGGCAGAGCTACTTAGATGATTTGCTGGAGGATGGTCGTTTCCGGTCACAGCAGTTGAAATTGTTGCAATTGGCAGACCGACCGCAGGAATTATTGGACCGCATTACAGCAAGTTACTGGGCCTTAGAAAATTTGGATCGATTTGAAGACTATTTATCAGAGAAACTGCCTGAGCAATTACGAGATGCCTACGCTCAAGCTCTTTGTCAGCAGATGGATGTGGCTAGTAGTCGAAGCCGCTATCGTCAGTTAGCAGGGTATTTGGTAAAAATTGCAGGTTTACCTGATGGAAAAGTGGTGAGTGCAAGTCTTCGCACCTCGTGGAAAGTCCAGTATCCGCGACGCAAAGCCATGATAGAGGAATTAGATGCAGTGAGGTGGTAGGATATGGCAGTTTGGTTTCGAGATGTAGTAGATGCATTGCAGATGTTGAATCAAGATGACAGGTACTATTATGATAGCTATTTAGATGAATTAGTCTATCTGTCTGTCGAGGAGACGGGGCTTGAATCCTGTGAAGGTTTAGAAGAAGAGATTGAGGAGGATGTGACGGGAAGGTTCGTAAGGCTGCCGACCTATTATGACTTCAATCCCTACGCATTCATGGAGCGTTATGTTTATCATTTGCCTGATGGTGACTTAGCTGACCGCCTGTCTCGAGCTATTCAAGGTCGCGGTGCTTTTAGACGTTTTAAGAGTGAGTTAGAGAGATATGACCGTTTGGAAGAATGGTATGTTTTTGAGGCACAATGCTACAAAGAGCTTGTACTGGACTGGTGTCAAGAAAATGAAATTGCTATTGTGGATAATCGGTTGAAGAAACTCTAATATTTCCCTTGACTCTCACCTTACGTTATTCCTTATACTAGGCACAGAGAGGAGATTTTCCATGAAAACAGTGAAGGAAATGAGTCAGCTTTCAGGTATCAGTGTGCGCACACTTCATTATTACGATGAAATAAATTTGCTGACACCTAGTTTTATTGCGGAAAACGGATATCGTTATTATGATAATGAGGCGTTTGAAAAGTTGCAAGAAATCTTACTTTTTCGTGAATTGGAATTTCCTCTCAAAGAAATTAAAAAAATTGTAGGGAATGCGGCGTATGACAGAGAAGCGGCTTTGAAAGACCAGATTCAGTTACTGGAGTTGAAAAAGAAACACTTGGAAAAAGTCATAAAGCATGCCAAGTCTTTACAGCAGAAGGGAGAAAATTACATGAATTTTGAAGTGTTTGATAAGTCAGATTTGTTGGCTTTCCAGGAGGAAGCTAAAGAAAGATGGGGTAATACCACTGCTTTTCAAGAATTTTCTGCTAAGACGAATCAGGAAGGGTTTGCTCAGATAAGTGCAGAAATGTCTGGTATTATGATGGAATTTGGAAAAATGAAGAATTTATCAGCTGATGATTCCAAAGTTCAGAAACAGGTAGAGGTTCTTAAAGCTTATATTAGTGAGAATTTTTATAATTGTACCAATGAAATTCTAGCAAGTCTAGGACAAATGTATATTGCAGATAACCGGTTTACTCAATTTATTGATCAAGTGGGAGGAGAAGGAACAGCAACCTTTGTCAGCCAAGCGATTGCGATTTATTGTGGAAAATAAATAAGAAAAGTCTAGTGAAAACTAGGCT
>NZ_WCJE01000022.1 GCF_016743335.1 Streptococcus suis
ACAATAGCATTTTCAGCATCTTCTTTAGCTTTATCCAATTCTGCCTGTTTCACTGCTTTTTCTTCTGCGGTCAAGGCTGACTTAGCAATCTCATCTTTCTTAGCATTGTAGGCTGTTTCCAAGTCTTCCTTAGCTTGTTCCTTCTTAGCACTTGTGCTTGTGTCGATTCCAGCAATGGCTGATTTGCCGTCTGTTAGTGCTTGCACTACGCCAGCATCATCAGTTGCCGCATCAATTGCGCTGTCGGCTGCGGATTTGACTTGGTCTAGTTCTGCCTGTTTCGCTGCTTTTTCTTCTGCAGTCAAGGCTGAGTTAGCAATCTCTTCTTTCTTAGCATTGTAGGCTGTTTCCAAGTCTTGCTTAGCTTGAGCCTTCTTAGCACTTGTGCTTGTGTCGATACCAGAAATTGTGGATTGACCATCTGTTAGTGCTCGCGCTACGCCTGCATCATCTGTTGCCGCATCAATTGCGCTGTCTGCTGTTGATTTGGCTTGATCTAGCTCTGCCTGTTTCACTGCTTTTTCTTCTGCAGTCAAGGCTGACTTAGCAATCTCATCTTTCTTAGCATTGTAGGCTGTTTCCAAGTCTTGCTTAGCAGCTGTTTTCTTAGTAGCACTCGTTAAATCAAAGTTTTCAATGCTATTCTTACCATCTTCAACGATCTTATCAAGAGCATCTTCAGAGGTCGCTCCATCAATCTGCTCTTCTATAGATTCTTGAAGTTCTCTCAATTTATCTAACTTATCTTGTTGCTCTTTTGCCGTTAGCTGACTTTTTGCAATATCATCCTGTTTTTGCAATACTGCATCGGAGATAGATTCCTTAGCTTTAGCGCGTTGTTCTGCAGAGTTGTCCGATACCAAACTCGCTCCTGAAATAGTCCGCTCTTCACCCGTTGTAAATCTAACCGTAGCATCACCATTATTCGCTACAGTTATTTCTTGAATGCTATTCTGTAAGTCAGGATTGACACTACGAATCAGGTCTGCAACTTTTGTTTTATCAGTCTCACTCAGTTGTTCTGGGTTAAAAACTTTTACCGCTTCTGTTGGATGTTTTAACCATACAGCAGTAAATTCAATCGTTTCAATTTGTCCCGAAGTAGGTATTCCTTCTCCTGTAGCTGTTTGCCAACGAACAAAAGTATAACCATCTCTGGATGGAACAACGATTTTTTTAGTTACTAGCTCGTCACCCCATTGTACATGCTTATAAGCCACATAAAAAGCTTTTTTCGCTTTGCCGTCTACTGTGCCACCGTTAGCATTCAATGTAATTCCGTGGAATTGAAGAATTTGGTATGGAGCATATGACCCCGAGTTCATGTATGCTTCAAATGTTTTTCCGTCTGAAACATCGCCAACAATGTAATCCACAGTGGGACTGAACTCCCATGTGTCTACAATAGGAGTGTCATCGAGAGAATCGAAATCCGTTGGCCGTATTACTTGTCCAACACTTCTATCATAACCTAAAATAAAATCGCCGTCGTCTACTGTATATTTAGGAATTCTAAATTGCGGGTCCTTCTTTAATGTTCCCCATGTAGTTCCAGTCTTAACCCAAAAAGCAACAACTTGTATTGGTTTTCCATTTCTAGTTATTTCAATTTCACCAGGCTTTCCTTCAAAATCCAATTTCACATATGAAGAGTGAAAAAGTACGCTCTGGTAACCAGCAGGTGGTGTTTGATTATCTTGAGTCGGAAATTTGATAACCGATTCATCTACAGGTTGGTTAGTCGAACCATCTCCTTGTGTTCCAGTATCTGCTGAACGTGCGGATCCTACTGGTTGGCCACTTGCTGAACCTGTATCATTTGCAGGCTGGACATTCGCAGTTGAATTTGTTGTATTACCAGTCTGAACTCCTGAGCTATTGTTCCCTTGATTATCCCCTTGTGGCTGCGTGCCATCGGATATCCCATCATTATTTACAGGTACAATTTGCCCGTTTGAAGCTCCATCCCCATTGACTCCTGTTTCAGCGCCTACAATCGTTCCTGTACCAAGAACCAAGGTCGTACCTAACAGAACACTTGCAGCACCAATATGATATTTACGGATAGAGAAACGCTGACGCATTCCATACCAATCAAATGATTTCTTTTTCGAACGATTCATATCGTCACTCCTTTTGAATAAATATTACCAGAGAAAAAATGAAGCGTTCAAAAAATCAGTTTTCCCTAGTTTCAAGTCACCAAGACTCTGAGTTAATTATACCTCACCCCCCCCCCGATTTTCAAGTATTTTAGTGCATTCTTTGTACCCTAAATTCTCAAAGTAGGTTCTAGTCTAACACCAAAAGTGGAAATTAGACTGAGACAAAAAAATAAGGTAGAACTTACTATGGGACAAGTTGGTAGCTAATAATGAAAAACAAACACTTAACTCTCTCTGATTGCAATGATATTCATACCATTACGAAGAAATATACTAATATATTAAAACAAAAAAAGAATGATGATACTTCGTCATACGAACTACATATTTATCATTCTTTCTGGGTATATATATCATTGTGTAACTAAATGGTTGTCAATTCTCAAGTCTAGCATCCTTTACAGATGTCATTCCTTGGCTCTAAAACACATACCAACATAGCCTAGCCACTGAAATAGCTTCTATCACCAAATTATCTTGTCAAACTTGTCAAAATCAGCTGGTTCACACGCTCTTGTCCAATCTGATTGAAATGCAATCCATCATTGGTATACTGATAGTCAAGCATCCCCTCTTTTTCAACTACTTCATTTAGATCAATCACTGAGATACCTAGTTCACTTGCTGACTGAACGATAAAGTTATTCAACTGCACAATTTCTTCATTTGAAACGCTATCACGAAACAGCGTGTAGGCAATCGTCGTCACAAACACCTGCTCTGCTTTGGAAACAAGAGCTTCCATCAACTGGCGAATAGTATCCTCAATCACATGCAAGGGATAGTCAGTAATCAAATCATTCACACCGAGAGAAAGCAAGGCTTTCTTTATCGGAGTAGCCAAAAAGAGACCTTGGTTTTCAAGTGCAGTCGCAGCCGTCATCCCACCGATGCTGATATTATCGAAACCATCCAGTGACAAGGCTAACAGACGACTATCTCCAATCACAAGACTATCATGGACTCGGTGCTCACATAAACGCTTTAACTCTCGTTGATAAAAAGGTTTGTTTTGTTGCTCACGACGCTGGTAATCAAAGTAAATTCGACCAATAACACCTGTAAAATCAAAGTGATCATCTACATCAATCGAATCTTTCTTGGTCATCACATAGGCCGCTGTTTTTTCAGAAAAATAAGTTTTATCCGCTAAATAAGCCTGCTTAGAAGAAATATATATCGCTCCATTTGGATAGTAGAGCATTTTCTCATCTTGACGACGATAACTACCACCTAATCCCGCAATATCCTTAGCAAATCCGTTTTCGTCTAAAGTTGAAAACAAGGTTGGAGACTTATCGACTTTGGTAAAGCTAACAACGTGGTCAGCTTGACCTTTCCCATACAAGTCCATCGCCTCCTTGACATGTTTTCCCGTTCTTAATGGGGAAGTGACTTGTAGGAGAACAAACACTTGGTCATCCGGAAAATCTTGTAAAAAATGTTCGTTCAGTTGAAAAGAGGTTGTAAAATCTGTCGCCAAGTCAGCTGGACGCATGAGGACTTGAACCCCAGTTGATTCACAAATTTCCTTGTAAACCTCTGAATCAGTACTGACATATATATTTTCTTTCTTAAAACATCCAGACTCAATCGCAGCACGAATAGTATGGAAAATCATTGGTACACCATCTAAAAACAACATATTTTTATTTGGCAATCCTTTTGATCCTGACCGAGCAGGAATCAGACAAATCGGTTCCATCAATCCACCTATTTAATCTTTCTAGCAGGTACACCAACATAGGTCCCTGACTCCGTCAACGATTTCAAAACAACTGTCCCTGCCCCCAATGTTGTATAGGGGGCAATCTCGATACATTGAATCACTGTTGAACCACTTCCAATATAAGTCCCTTCTCCGATACGGCACAAGCCATTTATGGTCACGCCTGGAGTAATGTTACAATGGGCCTCCACAGTGGTATGATGTTCCACAATGGCACCCGTATTAATGATGCAATTATCATAGACATAGGAATCAGCTCCAACGAAGCTTGAAAACCCTAAGAAAATCCCTCGTCCCTTGATACTATCTGGGGAAAAAATATTGGCTTTCTCGCTAATGATGTTGAACAAAGCATCATAATGATCTTTGGCAATCAAGTCAAAGATTTCCTTGCGCTTGACATTGTCACCTATAGTGACGAAAACAGCATCTACTTTTCCATCATCCAAATAGGTTAGGACATCTTGCAAGGGACCAAATACAGGATAGCCACGATAGTCACTGATCGGTTTATCATCAAAATAGCCAATTAGCTCATATCGACTTCTATCCAACCAAGGAAGGACACCATCTGAAAAGGTACCCGCTCCTAGAAACGCTACTTTTTTCATCAAATCCCCCTTATCTATCGTGAAACTCTTTCATGGTTGAGGCCTGTACAGCTAAAAATTCCTTGATAGCTCGATAACCTTGTAAAGCAGAATCAGGTTGTTCAAATGGATTGGTAAAATCTATCACATCACGTAAACGCTCCAAACCACCAACAATCTCATCCTTAGATGTTCCAACATGTACCACACTTGGTCCTGACAAGCGTCCCAATTGGCGATTACCAATATTTAAGGTCGGAACCTGTAAAGAAGGTACTTCAATCAAGCCAGACGAAGAATTCCCGATCAAACCTTGTGAATGCTTGACTAAGGAATGGTAATAACGAGTTGGAAGCGAAGTAAAGATGTGAGAATCAGAGTCTTGTTTTACAAATTCATGCATCAATTCCATTATCTTATCAGCATGTGTGTCTGAATTGGATCCAATTATCAAACATTGTCTACCATCTTCTTTCAGTGCATCTAACAAGGCTTGCGTTTGTTCTTCAGCTGTGTTGTCCTCCAAGGTAACCGGATGAAAGAGTACAACATAGTAATCCTCTGCCAAATCAATTCCAAGTTCCATCGCCAATTCTTCCCTTGTCAGAAAGTCTTGTTTCAAGACATTTTCAACACCCATAGCTCCGATATTCAGTACATGGTGGGGATTTTCTCCCAGTTGAATGACACGATTTCTAAATTCATCCGTTGATGTCAGATGAAGGTGACTCATCTTGGTAATGGCATGGCGAATCGACTCATCAAAATTTCCCATGGTTTTTTCACCACCATGGATATGGCAGATCGGAATATTGTAAAGCAAAGCAACATTGGCAACTGGTAGCATCTCATAGCGATCCCCCAGAATCAAGACCAAGTCATACTGGACTTCTTCAAAAAGATCCGTGAGTTGCTCTGTCAAGGTCGCTAAAGATTTGGCGACTGTCTGCTTAGACGTATCGGTCAAATGCAAGGGAATCCGCTTGACAATCCTACGCTTGTCCGCTTCGATGTCTTTGACCGTCATACCATATTTTTCTTCTAAATGCATGGCTGTCACTACAAGATCCAACTCCATTTCTGGATCATCCTGTAGATAGCTCAACAAGCGACGCATAATCCCATATTCGGCACGAGATCCTGTCACAAAACAAATTTTCTTCATCCTTACTCCGCTTACATTTGATTTTCAAAAGCACTGTGGCAAATATTTTGGTCTTCCTCAAAATCCTGCTCACTCACCTGCCCCAAGACATTGTACCATTCCATTGGTGAAATTCCATTTCCTGGTCGTTTGACAGTGATGTTTTCTTCTGTAAAGACTTCGCCTTTAGCAATCGGCTTTTTGGCAACAATGGATTTTCTTGCTACAATTTTATTTCGTACTTCAACTTCTTCTGGCTCTTTTTCAAATTTACCAAGAGATTGTTCCACTATCCGCACACCTTTTACCAAGGCTGCTAAGATATCAGGAGTTGCACTGGCCTTGTGATCTGGCCCTTCCATTTCATTGTCCAGCGTAAAATGTTTTTCAATCAATTCAGCTCCCATTGCCGCAGCAGCGATAGGTACTTCTGAACCAACACTATGGTCTGAATAACCAATGGTTAAGGTTGGAAATTCTTTTTTCAAGGTATGCAAGACATTCAAATTCAAAGCAGGGTAAGGGGTTGGATACTCAGTTGTACAATGCAAAATCGAAATATCGGTCGTTCCATTTTCCTGCAAAATCTTCACCGCTTGATGAATCTCTTCCATAACAGCCATACCAGTAGAAAGGATAACTTTCTTAGCTTGACGGCCAATTTTTTCCAAATAGGGAAGATTGGTAATCTCACCTGATGGTATCTTGTAAACTGGCATATCTGTGCTAATCAGGAAGTCCAATGATTCCTCATCAAAAGGTGTCGAAAACACATCAACTCCCTTTTCAAGACAGTAATCACGCAAATCAAGATACTCTTCGAAGCTCAATTCTAAACGACGAGTCATTTCTAGCTGAGAATCTGACTCTCCAGTTGTAATTTTTTGATACTCAGCCTTCGGTGCGTATTTTGAAATTAACAAATCTGCCTTAAATGTCTGAAATTTAACGGCATCTACACCACAATCAACGGCAACATCAACCATTTTCCGTGCTAGATTGACATCGCCATTATGGTTACAACCAATTTCTGCAATAATATAAACCATTTTATTTCCTTTCTAAAAATAAATATAAACCGTTTCCGTAAAACAACAATATAAATAAGGGCACCTCTATAAACTCCCAAAACTGCGAATTTGGAGTTACAAAAGCCTTGTTAAATCAACATTTTAAATTTTAGAAAATTAGTTTGTAGAGGTCCCCATAACTAATCAATCATATCTCTTTTCGTTAAATCCAGTGCCATTGGCTGATAAACTACTCCTATGCGATGTTTATCTTGAATAAGTTCCCCATACTTTACAAAGCCAAATGACTCATAAAGGGAGATAATTTTGGGGTGATTTACACTATCAAGGAATACCATTTTCCCTCCAATAGTGTTTTGAACAGATACAATCATTTCTAATGCTAATTTTAATAAATCACTTCCCTGCACCGAATTATTCAATAACATATTTTTTCCGAGCTGTGCTATTAATATTCCAGGAATGTGTTGAATATTATGGATACTTTTACCTGCCATTACCATTTTTTTCTTTGACTGTTCATCAATATCCGATATATCAACAACCTTCAAAGAGAGTGTAATGAGTCCCAGCCACTCTCCTGTAACGTAAAAGTTATCTTCATCAACAACAATAAAATTTTTTGAACGATGACTTAATTCCATTGACAGCGCCGTATCTTTCAGATAGTCCTGCATATCAAGATTTTTGCCGAATGAAATCATTTGAGATACGACATCCGAAAAAATAGCCCTAGCTTTCTTTCGAATAGTCTTAGGGCTTGTTGCTTCTACAGCTTGATTCTTAACATGCTCTTCAATAGACTGGTAGAATTCTGATAAGGAAATAGCTGTCAATTTCATGATTTGATATACTTTTCTACCCAGTTTTTAGGGAGATTTACCTTATGACGTTTAGCGTCAACAGAGGCGTATACTTCCTGTAAGAGTGGAGTGGGATTAGAAGCTTGTATTTTTTTTACATCTTCTTTTGAAATTGTCATCTGACGTGTAATACTCATTGTCGCCATAAGAAACATTCCCTTCTTTTTTTGTAGTTTAATTATACCATAATTTAGTATGATATGGCATAATAATTTGTGAAGCAACACTTATTTTTGGGGTTTGCGCATGTTTACCGCATTTTATCATCTCGCTTGATAAAATGCAAGATTTTTGATAATCCAGACATTGTCCTTACATATTCCAGCTAAATCTAGCTTTAGTTTGAAAGAAAAATCAATGATTTCTATTTCATTTAAACTGTTTTTCCCTGAATGTATTGAAAACAACTGTTAGTTCTTTTCTAAAAACATAAGCATAAACGACTAGAACCGCTATTCCTAGTGACCAGCGAATCCAGATTGAACCGACAAATACTGTCATCAAGCCTGTATAGACGACAACAAGAGCAATTACCTTAACAAATGTTAAAATCGCAACTTCATCGTAAGCATATTTTTTCTTAGCAACAAAATAATGCAAGACTAGCAACAGCAGATAAGAAGCAGTCGTTGCCAAAGCAGCACCATAAATTCCTATCGTCGGTATCAAAACAAAGTTGACTGAAATATTCAGTACACCTGCAATAAGTGTACCGATTGGCAAAAACTTTGTATTTCCACTATAAAATTGGATATTGGCTGGAAAACTATAAAGAAATACAAAGAACACCCCGACAATAATCATGGGAATAAATCCCATACTGGAACGATACTCAGATCCACCTAACATCATCGCTAATTCAGGGTAAATTGTTAGAAATCCAAAAGTCGCAAACAGGCCAATCGCCAGATAGTAACGGACATAGCTGAGCAAATCTTTATCTGCACCTCTCTTTTTCTCAAAATACCACGGACACCACACCGTATTCAAGCTCGTAAACACAATTTGTAAGATGGAAGCAAGTGTGTAGCCAAAACTATATAGGGCTACATCTGATAGTCTTAGCATCTTGCCAAGCATGATTCTGTCAAATTGGTTGAGTACGTTATGCCCTAACCCATGAAAAATAAGAGGAATCGATATACTTAACCCATACCGAAGATAGTCCTTTCGAAAATGAAACCCAATCTTCTTATAGAAAAACAACAAGGACACACAAGCAAATACACCTGTCGTTGCCGAGTTTGCCATTACACGAGCGATGAAATCATTCTCCATCGAAAAGATGAGAAATAAAGATAAAGCAGTGTTAATAACAGCGCTCAGTACCGATATGAGTAAAGTCCACATGGACTGCTGCCGCTGCACTAAATAGGTCGTTAAAAATCCTTGCACAACACTCATAAAACTTTGCAAAAAGATAAGCGGAACGACCCAATCAGGCAAACCAAATAGGAGCGATAGGGGCTGGCTGAGGAGAAACGATAGCCCAAAAATTGGTAAAAAGAAAGCGATTGAAGAGACCAGCAAGGTGGATACGAAGTCATCAAATTTCTCGCGGAAGTGTACCCATCCCGGACCTAAAGCCCCACCTAACTGTAGACCAATAAAGAGACCAACTAGCCCAACCCACGAATTATACAAGCTAAACTGCCCATATACTTCCTGAGAAATGACACGAGTATAGATGGGGAGGGTAATGAAGGCTAATCCCTGAACGAGGATGGTTCCAATCGTATAGACGAGGCCTGAGACAACTATTGATTTTTTAGACATGAATCCTCCTATTCTATCCTCTCGCATTAGATTTCATTTTTTGAAAGAAGAGGAAAAGTGTCCTTTAAATACACTTTCTCATCAAAACAATTTAAAAAATCCAAAGCAGACGAACTATAGGTCATACCGATATCAAAACGGATACTACCAGCCATTTCGAACAACTCAAACGGAATGCCCTGTGGCAGAATCACCACATCCTCACCCAGAAATGAATAATCAACCCCATCTCGTGGGTGCGGTTTTATATAGATGCTATAGTCTTCCCGATAAGGGGCAAGACCTGCTACATAAATCTCCAACAACTTCTCTTCGGTCACATGATGATCCCAATACAAGGGCTGGGTCAATAAAAGTAATCTTTTTTGAGATGACTCTCCATCCGCTACTATTGCCCTTACTCCAAATATCTGCAGCAGTGCTTGCACCTTCTCTGGCGATGCTTGATCAAATAATTGCTTTCTCGGAACTTCTACAAAGGGGTTATAAGCCTCGTCAAATTGTACGAGCGACAGGTCGTTGACCTCAATGGATTGACAATAGGGACTTGAACCAATCAAATATGTTGGTTTAAAATACCATTGATAAAAGAATCTTCTCCAGACAGACGATTGAATCGACTTCAAATCACACACTCTTTTATCTTTGAAGAAATTATAACCATCCTCCAAAAGAGAATAGGGAATCCGATGTTTATTTAAAAAATGACCGACTTGCCGATGATCTTGAAAAATGATCACCTCGTCATAGCTCTGTAGTAAGGAAAGGCGTTTTTTGGTTTTTGATTTGGCTATCAAAGAATATAGACCAAATGAACGCTCCGTCTCCTCGATTAGATGAACATGCTGCCGCAGTTGCTCCCTTACATCTGGAAAATGTCCGATGATATCAACGGACATCAAACTATCTCTCTCAACGTCCATCTTTAACAAGGAAATCAGGATCTGATACATCGTATGGCAAATATAAATTCGTCTCAAATTTTCTCCTTATTCAGTTAATAAATATATCTTTGAAAATAAAGGGGAATACTGGTGTTTAGAAAAGCGACCATTCCTCACTCGTCAACCTATTTGTATTTCTTTGTCGGAATAATAACATGCGAATAGGCTAATAAACGAAATGGTATCTGCTAATCTGAAATGAGTCATTATCGTTTTCCACGTAATCTCATAAACAGATCCATTTTGTAGAAAATATAGCCACCAAACAGACAAATTAGAAAGGCAAACAAGCCGTTCCACAAATTCAACGAAGATACCTTAAATTGCACTGCTAAAAATGGTGCGACTGCTGAAAAATACAGCATCTGCGTCAAATATATGTGGTACGATGCAACTCCCAACTTTGACAACAGTGTTGCTGGAATCGTTCGTCCATACTTTATCATAAAAAATAGCAGAGCATACGCAAATGGGACGCATAGGAAGGAAGTAGACTTCCAACCATAAAACCAGGAGAAGGGCTCTATAGAATGATTCACAAAAATCAGAATAGCTCCAATAATCCCAAATAGGGTCGCAATAAAAGTATCTACCTTGGAACGGACATCCTGTTTTGAAAGAAAAATACCAAGCCCTAGAACAAAAAGATAACGAAGTGATATTAGCCTATATACAAATATATACATATAGTGTTCAGCCCTAGTAGCAAATAATGCATCCACTGAAACGTTTACTAAAAAACAAGTAAGCAAGCCCAACCATTTATTTTTCTCGAAAAGAACATACAAAATTGGTAATAAAAAAACTACCTGAATCAACAACGGAACATAGTAACTGCCTGGACCTGATTCTCCAGAAAGTAGCCACATGACAAATGAACGGAGCGATGAAAAACCTGAAAAAGGCTTTACTGCTATTAGATGATTCGCATAGCTCAATAAAATATTAACAGCCATCACGATAGCATAGAGATAAAGCAGGTTTATACTTTCTTTTATACTACTGCTGAACTTGAGCCTTAGCGTCTCTTGTTTTGTATCCCACTTATTCGCTCGAAAATAGGCAGAAAGCAACAGAAAAATTGGAACAGCCATGTCAACGAAATACGGGAAGATAAACCATTGACGCTGCTCAACAGACCAATCCAGATGTGTAAAAATAACACAAAGTACCATGATACATTTAATCGTATCAAAGAGTGCTATGCGATTCGAGTTGGATTTATTTACACTTGTAAAGTTTTTTACTGACATACAATCCTCTTTTTTAAATGATAGTAAGTTGTGAAAAGGCAACACTTTTCTGTACAAAATTTATAAAGTGTTGCCTTTTCAAACAATTCCTCTGCAGTTGACGATAACCTGTTCACATCTGGCTCAGTGTCTCTAACACAATTAAGCAACGTGATAGCTATCGTGGAAGAACTTTCTTAGAAAATACATTTTTTATAAGATTTACTAACAAAATGTTATAGTCTGCGAGAAAAAAAGCAACTTTTTTTGTAAAACTAAGCTGAGAATCTACTTTTCTAATTTTTAATTGTTTATAATATTCTCTAAACAATTCTTGTAACACTTGTCGCTCTTTTTTTCCGAATATATCCCATGAAACTAAGTGAATGAGAAATTGACAATACGATGCGAGAGATAAATCTAGCAATTCATCATCATTCTTTTTTTGGTAAAACTCAATCCTCTTCTGCGGAAAATCAATTAAAGAGTCAAATTGTTTTGATACTGGTTTGGAAGTTTTAGTTATACTACCAAAGCGTTGTAAATAAAAATATAGACCATCTTTTTGTAAAAAACTTATTTTTTCTGCTTTATCATACAACAGAAATGCTATAAACTCATCTTCATGGATTCTACCAACTTCAAATCGTATAGTATCAAACAGATGTCTTTTATATAACTTATTGCAAGAAATAACCAATCTATAATCATAATCTAATAGATGGCTTCTATAAATATTACGCGACGTATTCACAACAGGAAACTCCCAATCAGGCTCCTGCTCAATTTCACCATTTTCATGTACTTTAACTACATTGCATATGGAAATGTCTGATTTCTGTTCTTTTATTGACTCGTACAATTTTTCAATAAAATTTTCCGCAATGTAATCATCTGAATCAACAAATGATAAATATTCTCCGCTTGAACGTTCAATACCATAATTACGGGCATCAGATAGTCCGCCGTTCTCTTTTTTAAAATACTGTATTCGATTGTCTTTGTTTACATAATCTAAACAAATTTGCTCAGAATTATCTGTACTTCCGTCATTTATCAGAAGAATTTCGATATGCTGATAACTTTGCTGACGTATACTCTCTATACATTTTTCTAAATACTGTTCAACATTGTAAATAGGAACAATAACGCTTATTAAATCATTCAAACCACTTACTCCTTTTAGAAAACTAACCAAATAACTTCTTATATAGAT
Source organism: Streptococcus suis (assembly GCF_016743335.1). Classification (GTDB taxonomy): domain Bacteria; phylum Bacillota; class Bacilli; order Lactobacillales; family Streptococcaceae; genus Streptococcus; species Streptococcus suis_Y. The sequence goes on from NZ_WCJE01000022.1 coordinate 12,691, forward strand.
TAAAATTGATTAGAAATAGTAAATACTTTAATTTATGTTTGATAGAAACTCGTCTAGAGAAGAAAAATAGTCTGAAATACTTTATAAAATCCGTTTTATAAGACGAATAGTCAAATCTATAGTCGACCTTAATCATCTTATCAATAATCCTTAGCATCGGTATGATATACATGAATGACCAAGCGGATAGAATCTTCTTATTTGTAACAAAATTTTCTTTCTTTAAAAATGCTAAATTCTCATACATAGCATCCCTATACACCAAATCTCTTGGATGAAATGTTGAACGACTGATACTTTCGTTTTCTTGATTTACAAAATAAATATTTGTATCCACAACAACTAAATTATCTCTAGCTTCAAATATATGCTTGTAGGATGCAAATGTATCTTCATGAATTACCCCCTTTTTATAAGGGTGTTTTAGCAATGTCTCTTTCCTATATAGCTTCGCATATGCCGATACTCCTATTATTTCTCCGTAGTACATTTCTTCCAAAGCAGATTCTATATCTATTTCTTTTATTTTGTTAGAGAGGGAGGCAGAGTCCTTTACATCAAGATTTGTGATACCACCGATTACCATATCTGCCGAATATTTTTCTTGAGCAAGACACAGTGTCTCTACCGCATCTGGAAAATACGCATCATCTGCATCACAAAACATGACGAACATTCCCTCTGCAACTGAAATCCCTTTATTACGAGCTGTAGAGGCCCCTCCATTTTCTTTATAAATATACCTTACTCGATTATCTTTGTTTACATATTTTAAACAGATTTTCTCTGATAAATCACTACTGCCGTCATTCACGAGAATTATTTCTATATTTTCATATGTTTGTGATAAAAGGCTTTCTACACATTTTTCAAGAAAAGATTCTGCATTGTACACAGGTACAATAACCGATACAAGTTTTTGAGTCGTATTCATTACTGTCATCTATTTTCTCTTCTGATTTTTATAAAAACATGCATCCGCATAGTTCATTTAATTGCTTTTGGGACAAAATCTTTTGTACTTTATAATTAAAGTAACCGGTAGCATCACATAATCTACAATACCATAACCTTTCATCCAACTTCTGTCATTTAAGGCAAAACGAAAGGCGTTTATATTTAATTTAACCTTGCATAACTCACGATACTTTTCAAAACCATGAAAAGTGTCAAGAATATACTGCTTTCTTTTCCCTAGAAAATAGAGAGTTCCTTTAGGATTCCGTACCCAGATTGAAAAGATGTTGTTTGTTAAGCCACCTTCCAAGTAATCAAAATAATAAACTGCTCTATTATGTGGAATAAACGATCCGTAGTTGCTTAAGAAAATGTAGAACAACTCTTCGCTTAAAAATGTTTCTGATTCAAATATAGGAAATCTATATTGACTTGCAATTTCATTCTTAATCACAATACAGGTTTCAATGTTTAGACCAAACTTCAGCTTAATATCTGGAATCATCACACTATTGACTTCTGCTGGTAGCCACTTTGTTTCCAACTGAGACTTTCTCTCTATTTTAGGATAAACAACTCCAATAAATTCTTCAAGTTTTGAAACACGCACACAATCTTGGAGTATCATATCTACTGCTTCATTTGAAAGAATATCATCACTGTCTACACAAACGTGAAAACCATTATAACCCATAATTTCTAAAGCCTTATTATAAGCTGCGTGTTTTCCTTGATTTATTTGATATTCGTAAATAATTTGTATTTGGTTAGCGTTTTGCCATTCTTTCACCAATTCATTCGTTTGATCACTAGATCCATCGTCAACTATCAACCAGATAAAATTTTTATTGGTTTGCTGTAATAGAGAAACATATAACTGTTGCAAATGATGTTTTCTGTTATAAGTTGGGGTAAAAATATATAGCACTACAATCGCATCTCCTACATAATATTGCGTGGAATTTTAGGATTCCTTTGTCGAACTTCAGTACAAACAGTAACAGACTTTACTAAACAAATCTAAATCTTATTTTTATTTTTGATGGTCGTGTTTTCCAGACCAACTCTTTGAATATAAAGAAAAATAGCAGATTAAACAAAGTGTTAACGTAGTAACTTTCAAAAAATAATAATAAGGATATAGCGATAAATAAGATTAATGTAGCGTTATCCTTTTTTTGAATGTAGCTTTCAGATGTCTTATAATAGGCATACATAAAAAGAATGGTTAAAATAAGTCCAGAATTATAGAGGATCATGGAATAACTATTATCAAATAATGCACTAACTGCTGAAAAAGGATGACCAAAAAGACTAACACCATAATTTAACGCAATGGCCGAATAGGCTAAACGTCCTGTGAAAAGGATATCTAGTCTTTGAACAAATGGTAAGTAAAGCAACTTAACCAAAACAACTGTTAACACCAATAAAATTGGCTGAATATACTTAGTATACTTTATCATTTTCTGGATTATGTTTGGGAAAAACTTCTCAAAAAAGAATAGTAACAAGATTAAATTAACCAGATAAAAACTAGTCCTTGATAATGTTTGTTGATACAGAAAATAGTTGCATAAAGCTAATATAGAACATGTAACAATATTAATTTTTTTCCGATATAGATAACAAAACAACAGAACAAGTAATGCAAAACTAGATTGTGCAAGGTTTGGATGACCAAATCCCAAGTCACTTCTTACTACAAACTGTTCATTTCGATAAAAAAGAATTACTCTACTTTCCACAAGACCAAATGCATTAGCAGTGATCAAGGACACAAAACTAATAAATCGTGCCCAAAAAAGAGTTTTTAGAATTGATTTTATATCAACATATTTAGTCCCGATCAAATACACCAAGGAAAAAATTGATGTAATATCTTTTCCAAATAGAAAATTCAAGACCAACAATACAGATATAATAAACAGTTTTTTATACTCGTCCTTGGTCCATCTTTCTTTAAGAACATTCCAAAGAATAAATAATGTTGTCAAATAGAAAACCGCTTTGTAAATATCACTACTAGAATCCAATCCTAGCCCTTTAGCAAATGTTATTAAAAACAACGAAAGTAGATAAAGGAAATTTTTTTTAGATACATTTAACATAATTTTACTATTATTATCAGGCATGTTTAAATAATTTTTTTGCTGTTGATTTCATTTGTTCATATACTCCATCTCCAAATATATTATTCACTTTTCTTTTTAGCATCACTTTAAACGGTATTAACCTTTTTTTAATAGTCGCCCTGACACCACTTCCATACCATGATGAGTCATAATGATGAATAGAATAAGTGGCATCTGTAATCAGTAATTTATTCGTCCCCATATTTAATGGACAAAAATATTCAGAAGGATATACTTTTACACTTTCGATTACTTGAATTTCTTGATTGGCATTCAATCCTCTTTTCTTTAGAAGTTCAGTCGTTACTTCAACACATGTTTTACCATCAGCTTCCCCATTCAGATATGCCGATAAATTTTCTAATAGAAACTCATGACCTTTCTGGGCTCCAAATCCTAGACCCGTGTTAACCTCTCCTGGTAATTCACATCCCATATAACATTCTTGAAATAGTAGAGAATCTAAATTTTTTATCAATTCAACATCTGTATCCAAGTAGATACCACCATTGTGATAAATGATATCCAATCGGGCAAAATCCGAAACAAAAGCATACTTCCTTTGGGAGTACATCTTCCTTAAGTAGTCGTTTTTTGCAACATCATAGTTGCTCTCATTCCACTCAATAATTTCATATTCAGGACAATATTTTTTCCAGCTTTCAATACATTTTTTCACGCTTTCAGGTAGAGGATTTCCACCGAACCAGCAATAATGAATTACTTTCGGAATCATTTTGGCACCATTACAAAATATGTACTCTTTCTAATTATTTTTTGTAAAATTATCTCTTTATACATAAATAATATTTTAACGAATAGCAATGACCTTTAACAACAGACTCCCGAGAGTATGTGCTGACATACACTTTACTTAAACCGGATTACTTTTCCAGTAGCTTATCGATTGTCTTTATAAATGATTGAACAAATCTTTTATGATTTAATTTAACTTGTTGAATATTTGATTCATTTAAATAGTTTTTTAGGTCACTCACATCTTGGACCATTGTCAATTCATAACCTTTTTCTACTATTTTTTTGCAAAATTCTAACTGATGATCATTTACATGTTCACCATACTTTTTTTGTCTTGGAACTACTATTGTTGTTTTTCCTTTAGACATGGCATCCATAAATGAAGCTGGCCCTCCATGTGTCACTACAATATCAGCTTTCAACATATAGTCTTCCATCTCAGAATATGATAGAAGATTCTTCCATGTACAATATTTAGGTTCATAAGTTGAAAAACCCGTTTGAATAAATATTTCATCGGTTATACTTCCATTTTTTTTCAATAAATCAATCTCTTTTATCAATCGATTAAATTGTTGCTCATGTGTACCTACTGTTACAAATATCATTAAAAAATACTCCCCAAGTTAATAGCTTTAGGATATACCTTCTTCATTTCTTCCCACTGAACAATAAAAATATCTGTTACGGGATAAACTAGTTTTCCAGTTAATGTAGATTTATCAACTCGATCAAATACTTCAATATAAATCGTCTTTGCTCCAAATAGTTTCCCGATGTAAAAGAAAGGAACAGCAACGGCCGCACCGGATGAAATAATAACATCTGGTCTCTCGTCACGTAAAATTTTGAAAGCTAAGAAAGTATTTTTCACTAAATTAATGAGATTCCGATTTGTTGGAAAATAACATGGATACATTTTTTCATTCTTCAAAAGACTTCTTGCATCCTCTTTATCAAATGTTACCCAAAAACGTTCTTCTTCCTTCCAAAACGGTTTTAACAAATACAAGTGAGTCAAATGTCCCCCTGAAGAACCGACCAAACAAACTTTCATATAGTTTTACTTACTTCCCTCTCTCAACAATACAACTTTGACTGTCTTTAGTAAAATTTTAATATCTGACCAGATGGTCCAATTATCAATGTATGCTAAGTCCAACCGAACTACGTCGTCGAAGTCTGTGATATTACTACGACCACTAACCTGCCAGAGACCTGTGATCCCTGGTTTAAAACTCAATCTTCTCTTTTGCATTGGAGTATATCGCTCAAATTCATCCACCGTAGGTGGTCGAGTTCCAACCAAGCTCATATCTCCGATTAGCACGTTATAAAATTGTGGTAATTCATCTAAACTTGTTTTTCGTATGAAATGTCCAATTGGAGTAATTCTAGGGTCGTTGTCCATTTTGAACATTCCGCCTTGCATCTGGTTTTGGCTGAGCAAGTCTTTTTTGCGCTCCTCGGCATCAACATACATCGAACGAAACTTGTAGAATGTAAATATGCGTCCATTCTGTCCAACTCGTTTCTGAGCAAAAATGGCTGGTCCTCCATCTCTACGAATAATTGGAACTAACAAAATAGAAACTATACCACAAATAATTAACCCGACTACCGCTCCGAGTATGTCCAAAAGTCGTTTCATCATGATATGACTAGGCTTATAAAAATTTGTGGAAAAAGTTACAATGCTATGGTCACCTAGCAGTTGGATTTTTTTGTTCTTCAACGTAGTAAAACCAAATAAATTAATATCAACGCTTACATCAATACCTAACAACTCAAAATCTGAAACGAATTGCTTTACGTCAAAAAATTCCATTGGTAAATTTATAAAGACGTGGTCGACCACTTCCCTTGTTGAAAACTCTATAGCTTCTTCAACAGAATAATACAGCGGTAATGATAAATTAATATTATCTATATCTGTACCTAAAACTACCAATGCAACAAGATTTTTTTGAATTTGTTTATGTGATTCAAATAAAACTTGCATATTTTCCCATCGTTCAGCCGTTGTAATTAGAAGCGTCTTTTTTTGATAGGTTGTCGAAAATAGGAAGCTATCCTTAAACTGCTTAATAATTACGTTAAATAGGTATACCAAAACGAAGTTTATTAATGTGAAATACACGGCACCACGTCTTGAAAGTACGAAATTATTCTCCAACATAAATGAAACTGCCGTAAGAAAAATTGCAAATATTATACTATAGTTAAATGTTTTTTCAAACTCTATCAGATTACCTCTATACTCAAATTCAACTGGCATACGAGATATAAAAAATGCAAAATAATGAACCATCATTATGATAAAAATTCCAGAACGATTTAAATCAGCATTTAGTATATGACTTGTTAAAATTGCAGAAATTGCAACTGCTATCATATCAAACAATGCCAATTTCGTTTGGCGATATCCTATTTCATTACCCATATCTCCTCCACTATTTCTATGAGGTTACTGTACTTGATTTTTCAAAATCATTAGAGGATTTTTCGTAAATAAAGCATTTGCTCTATCCCCGCCATACTCTTTTTTTACAAGCTGATATGCTTCCTTCATAAACGGAGGTCTTGTCGTAGTATTATGCATATCACTTGCCACACAGTGAACTAGATTTTGTTCCAGGAAAAATTGTACTCTTTTCTTAAATTCCTTTGCACGATCACCAAGTAATCCCTGCTTCAAGACATGACTGCTATTAACCTGTGTCATGCATCCCTTCTCAATGAGTTCATTAACTCTATCAGCATTGAAAGCTAAAGCATCATATCTTTCAATATGGGCTAAAACTGGTGTTAAACCAAGCAACATGACCTCGTTTACCCCTTCTTGAATGTCCTTCCATGGAGTATTCATACTAAATTCCAGTAAAACATAGCGACTACCATTAAGTGTAGGAAATCTCTTTCTTTCAAGTTTACTTAAACTATCTTTCCTATAGTAGATTTCTCCACCGTAACAGAGGGTCAGTTGAGGGTATATTTCTTTCACCTTTTCCTTAAGTATCAAGAAATTTGCCATAATGACCTTCTCTGGTGTTTCAAACATTCCTTTTCGTCTATGGGAGGTAGCTACTATCATTCGAACACCTTGACCATGAGCATGACCAATCAATGCCAAACTCTCCTCTATAGTCTGGGGACCATCATCCACACCAAATATGATATGCGAATGAATATCAATCATACTAATACCTACTTATCAAACTTATGTTATTGAGAAATTAGGCTTTTTTGCCGTAATTTCCGTAGTTTCCGTACTCACCATACTTCTCAGTGGCAATATCATATTTGTTCAAGATAACGCCTAAGAACGGTGTGCCTGTTTGATCCAACTGCTCTTTTACTTTTTTCAAAGATGAGCGCTTAACATTGCCTGCTTCTGCTACAAGCACCATCGCATCACATTTCTGTGCAATGATAGCTGCATCAATTACCAGTCCTAATGGTGGACAGTCAACGATAACATAATCATAATAGCGACGAAGAGTCGCAAGTAAATTTTCAAAATTCTTACTTTGTAAAAGGGCAGTAGGGTTAGGTGAAACCTTTCCTGACTCAATGACGGTCAAGTTTGGAATATCTGTATCGCATAATCCCTGAGACAAGTCTGTTGTCCCTGCTAGGTAATCCGTCAAGCCTGTAATCTTTGTAATTGGCTTGAAGAAACCAGACATGACTGAATTTCGGATATCTGCATCCACCAAAACGGTCTTATAACCTGAACGAGCATAGGCAATAGCGAGACTAGCCGCAGTTGTACTCTTACCTTCATTTGACTGAACAGAGGTAATGCCAACAACCTTAATATCCGCTCCGCTAAGCTGAATGTTGGTACGGATGGCATTGAAATACTCCTCGGTTTTATTTACTATCTCTCTTTTTGTACGCGCAATTTCTAACGTTGCCATAGTTCACTCCTATTTCAATTTCTTAAAATCTGGTACTACACCAAGCAAGGTCAAGCCCATTACTTCTTCAATATCTTGTGGTCGCTTCACTCGATCATCTAATATATCTACGATTAATACAAAGCCAACGGCTAACATAGTACCTGCCAACATACCAATTGCAATATTCCGTTTGGTATTTGGTGTAGATGGTTGTTCAGCTGGCACCGCTTCTTCTAGTGTTGTCACATCGCTCACTTTAGTAACATCTATTATTTTCTGTGCAGCCACTGTTCGCAAGCTATTTGCAATCCGAGCTGACACATTTGGATCTGCATCACGGACTGTGATCGAAACGATGCGTGTATCTACTGGGATGTTGACAGTTATTTTATCTGATATATCCTCGACCAATCCTAGCTCAGTTTTTACACGTGATAGCACATCTTGTGATAGAATGATTTCTTTATAGTCCTTAACGAGGTAGGTCCCAGCCTGAAGTTCTTGGTTTGTCAAACCAGCTCCCGCCTCAACATTTTGACTGACTACATAAATCCGTGTAGTGGAGTCAAATTGAGGGGTAACTAAAAAACTACTATAGACGAAAGCAATCCCCGCTCCAAAAAGAGCTGTGATAATAATAAGGAATTTCTTGCTCCATAAGGTTTTTAAAAGTGATAACACATCAATTTCGGTTGCATTTACTTCCTGATTATACATAATCTCTCCTATTTTTTAATTTCCATCCAATACTGACTGAATCGCTGCCTTTGCTTGCTCCAGACTATCTTGGTTAATTTCCATCATATATAGTTGTGAACCTGGCATAGCAAACGACGGTAAATCGTTGCGACCGGTACCTGTCAATGCTTGTGATTCGACTGTAAATTGTGTACCTGATTCTAGTTGGGTATTCACTAAACTCATAATCGTTTCCAAGCTCAAATCTGTTTGGATAGATCCTTCCAAACCAGATAGGATTGCCTGATAATTTTTTAGATTCTCTGGCGCACTCATCTTTTTAATCAAGGCAGCAATCACTTTTTCCTGGTTCTTACCACGGTCATTGTCACCCCCTGTTAAAGAGTAGCGCTCTCGAACGAAGCCTAATGCTTGGTCTGAGTTTAAATGAACTTGTCCTACAGGGAAATAGTAATCCCCATGTAAACTTGTAAATTCTTGGTCGTTATATACATCAATTCCACCCACCAAGTCGATTAATTGAAGGAAGGAAGTGAAATTCAGCCGCACATAATTGCTAATGTCAATCCCATAGAGATTTTCTAAGGTATGGACAGAGGCATTTACACCGTAGATACCAGCATGCGTTAATTTGTCATATTGATTTTGTCCACCATCTGCAATAGCTACATAAGAATCTCGTGGTGTCGTTGTCAACAATATCTTATGGGTAGCACGATTGACTGTCATAATGATATTGACATCTGAACGCGAAACAGATGAAATCGGCCCATAGGTATCAATACCACTAATGTAAATATTAAAACTATCTCCGCTCGCTTGTCCTACTGCTGTTTCAACAGTTTTAGTGATTTTATAGCTATAAAGTTTTCTAACTTTTGACGAAAATTCTGGGTCTTCACTTTCTAAGATATTGGTAAAGACTCCATTCATTACCATCGCTTGGCTCTCACCATTGATTAATGACTGGTAGGCTGTCAAATATGAACTAGTCGGACTGGTAGTCAATTGAACAGACTTCATCTTAGCGATATCATCCAGCAAGGCAGTTATATTATCCTGATCATAATCTGACGGTGCTAATACAGAAGACAGTTGACTGATGTCAGTAATGTCACTGTTGGCTGGCACGATGACGCTCATCTCATACTCTGTAAATACGGAATTCGAGTTCAAACGGCTCGAAAACTTAACGACTTCGTTCATACCATAGGCACCAAGTGATGCTACGATTAACGATAATGCCAGTATAACTGTTGTTAAGACACGCGCCTTTTTCCGTCCAATCAGCCAAGCTGTAATAAGTACAATCCCGATTGATAGAACTGTTAGAATATGATTTATATATCTAAAATTTAAGATATTAAATCGATACATGGTAAACAAAGTCAATCCAAGGACAACGACATATAGTATCCATAATGCGTAATTTAAAATCTTTAACCTTGAAGACTTCTTACGACCACTTCTATTTTTCATAAATAACCTTTCTATTACTTACCCGTTATGCTAGTTCATTTCAAAATATAATAAAAAGAGCAAATGGACTATACTGTAAGTGATGAAACATACAGGAGGTTAGTCCACATGAGCCACTCATAGTATACTAAAAAATCTCTTCATTTGCAATAGAATGGTCCAATGGGTTTGTGTCAAGTTTCTCTCGGAAAGTTTTCAAAGTCCTATTGTAACGCTACATTCATAAATCTATTATAGGTTAGTTTTTGTTTTTTGAACAGTATTAGTTAGCCCTTGGAAATCTCCTAGTACAATCCAAAACAACTCATACTTTTAAAGTCAGAACATAAAGAGGATGGGCAAAAAGCCCAACCTCGCTTCTCAGGGTTCGTGTCAACATCTCAGCGCAGTGGTTGATTGGGTTTAACAGTCCAGTGGAGTGAAACAGTTCGGGGAACTGTTTCAGCCTGAGCCTCGAAGCATGAAAGCGAGGAAGAAGGTTGGAGATAGGATTTGCTTCGAAAATCTCAGCAATTCGTGTTTTACACTCCAAATCTGACCATTACGACTGTTGCGAACAGAGTTCGCTTCATTTCCAACCTCCAACAGTCACTACTCTGACTTAACGACTGTTGCGAACTTCGTTCGCTATATCTCCAACCTCAAACTGTCCCCCAGACAGTTTTGTAGCGAACTCTGTTCGCTATATCTCCAACCTCCAACTGTCCCCCAGACAGTTTTGTAGCGAACTCTGTTCGCTCTATTTCCAACCTCAAACTGTCCCCCAGACAGTTTTGTAGCGAACTCTGTTCGCTCTATTTCCAACCTCAAACTGTCCCCCAGACAGTTTGAGCTATACGGGTGTGGGAGTTTAAAAGGTCTGGGAGACCTTTTAAAGTGGGAGATATAAGCTGACGGCAGTCAGCTCACATAAATTGATGTCTGGGAATAGACTGTTTCAGCTCAACAACTAGAAATAAAGACTTGTTGACGAACTCTTTCTTTGACCAGTCGAGTTCTTTCCCGCTCCCAGTTTCTATTTCGCTTCCAAATGCCAGATATCTTCGTTGTACTGTTGAATCGTACGGTCTGATGAAAAGAATCCTGCTTTAGCAATGTTGACGATGACTTTTTCCAACCAGCTGTCGCGATCTTCGTAGTCTGCTAACATCTGCTCTTTAGTCGAGATATAATCTTCCAAATCAAGCAAGGTCATGAAGTGGTCATTGTGCTTGAGGTTATCCTGCAAGCGCCATAGGCGTTCATCAATACCACCAGCATGACGAATGGTATCAGAAGTGATGAAATCGATCAATGGACGGATAGCTTCACGTTCGTAGAAGGAATATGGATGGTAAGTTCCATTTGCATAGTGGTCGATAACAGTCTGGCTATCTTGACCGAAGATGTAGATATTTTCATCGCCGACCAATTCATGAATTTCCACGTTGGCACCGTCATCTGTACCAATAGTCAAGGCACCGTTGAGCATGAATTTCATGTTACCAGTACCAGAAGCTTCTTTAGATGCAAGAGAAATTTGCTCAGAAATGTCTGCCGCTGGGATGATGAAGCTGGCTTCCGTTACGTTGTAGTTTTCAATCATGACCAACTGCAAATGTGGTGCCACATCAGGATCATTTTTAATCACCTGTGACAATACCAAAATCAAATGAATGATGTCTTGGGCAGTTGTGTAGGCTGGAGCTGCCTTTCCACCAAAGAAGACAGTCAATGGACGCGCGGGGATATTCCCAGCCTTGATGTCCAAATACTTGTGAATGACATAAAGGACATTCATTTGTTGACGCTTGTATTCGTGCATACGCTTGATTTGCACGTCAAAGATGGACTCTGGATTAACTTCAACACCTTGAGTTTTAGCAATATGACGTTGTAATTTACGCTTGTTGTGTTGCTTGTTTTTTTCCAACCAAGATTTCAGTTCCTTATCATTCTTGTATTCTAAAAGTTTTTCCAACTCGCTAGCATCGTGATGATAGCCATCTCCAAGCAAGCCATCTAGGTAACTTGCCAAACTTGGATTAGCATGCATGAGCCAGCGGCGGAAGGTGATGCCGTTTGTCTTGTTGTTAAACTTCTCAGGGTAAAGCTCGTAGAAGGCTTTCAACTCAGATGTTTTCAAAATCTCGGTATGGAGTGCCGCCACCCCATTGATAGAATAACCATAATGAATATCCATGTGGGCCATGTGAACACGGTCATGTTCATCGATGATATTGACAGCAGGATCATCCTTCACTTCTTTGGCACGACGATCCAATTCCTCGATAAATGGTACTAAGTGAGGAACCACACGATTCAAGAAGTCAAGCGGCCATTTTTCAAGAGCTTCTGACAAAATAGTGTGGTTAGTATAGGCTGTCATTTTCTTAACAATTTCAACTGCCTCATCAAATGAAATGCCACGAAGTTCCAACAAACGAATCAATTCTGGAATAACAAGTGATGGGTGAGTATCGTTGATTTGAACCACTGCGTAGTCTGGTAAGTCATGGAGATTTGAACCTTTTGCAATCGCCTCATCAATCAATAGTTGCGCAGCGTTAGACACCATAAAATACTGCTGGAAGATGCGGAGAACTTTTCCTTCATCGGTCGAATCATCTGGATAGAGGAAGAGAGTCAAGTTTCGGAAAATATCTTCCTTATCAAATTCAATTCCATCGTAAATGATATTGTCATCCACAGAACCAAGGTCAAACAAGCGCAAGCGATTCTTGCGTTCCATTTTATAACCAGGCACATCGATATCGTACAACTTAGAAGTCAAGGTAAAGTTAGCAAATGGCACTTGGTAAGAAATCGGTGACTCTGTTAACCATGAACGTGGTGTAATCCACTCGTTTGGCGCAGCTGACTGCTGATGATATTCAAACAACTGGCGGAAAAGACCAAAGTGATAATTCAAGCCGACCCCATCACCGTTAAGACCTAAACTAGCAATTGAATCAAGGAAGCAGGCAGCCAAGCGCCCCAAACCTCCATTACCAAGAGACGGTTCAAGCTCCATGTCTTCAATAGCAATCAAATCCTTACCAGCCGCCACCAACTGGCTTTTAACCTCATCATAAAGACCAAGGTTAATTAAATTATTAGACAAGAGTTTACCAATTAAGAACTCTGCTGAAATATAGTAGACCTTTTTCTTTTGGTCATTTGTATACTTAGCTTCACTCTGCTGTTTTGTAAAAGCAAGCAAGGCGTAATAGAGTTCTTGGTCTGTACAATCTTCAATGCGTTTGGCATACATAGACTGAACAAAATTTTGTAAATTAATCATGAGGGCTCTCCTAGATATATTAATGTAATCATTCAGAAAGATTTCACTCTTTCTTTGTAAACGTTTTCTAAATTATACCCTATTTATAAAAAAAAGACAAGCTATTATACAAAATTGCATAAATAGTTTGCCTATTTTTTTATTCTGCAATCAGAGTTTCCAAACCAACTTTCATCATATCCGTGAAAGTATTTTGACGCTCTTCTGCTGTGGTGTCTTCCTCTGGATTAACCAAGCTATCTGAAATCGTCATAATGGCAAGCGTTTGAACGCCAAACTTAGCACCTAGGTAATAAAGTGCAGCTGCTTCCATTTCGACTGCCTTGACACCAATTTGACCAAGTTCCAAGTTGCGGCTGAAAAGTTTTGGTGAGTAGAAACTGTCTGAAGACAAGACATTACCGACATGAGTCGTCAGATTCAGGTCTTTGGCAATGTGATAGGCCTTGTCCAAGAGATTAAAGCTAGCAATCTGTGGCAGGTCATATTCTGGCCAATCAATGTTCATCATTTTAGAGTTGGTTGCGGCTGCTTGCGCCAAAACCAATTCACGAACATGGACATCCTTGTTGAGCGAACCGGCAGTTCCTACACGGATAAGCTTCTTCACGCCGTAGTCATTGATAAGCTCGTGGGCGTAGATAGAGATAGATGGCATTCCCATACCTGTTCCCATGACAGAGACACGATGACCCTTGTAGGTACCTGTGTAGCCGAACATATTGCGAACTTCGTTGAAGCAAACGGCATCTTCAAGGAAGTTTTCAGCGATAAATTTAGCACGAAGCGGATCACCAGGAAGCAAAATCTTATCAGCGATTTCACCAGGTTTTGCAGAAATATGAATAGACATGTAATGTACCTCTTTGTTCTATTTTTGAATGCTTACAACTCAGCCAAGATAGCTTTCACCAAGCCCTTGAAATTGCCCTTGATTTGCTCGGTTACTTCTACAACTTCTTCGTGATTGAGTTCAGATTGGAAACCTGCCGCAAAGTTTGTGATAGCAGAAATACCCAAGACTTTCATGCCTGAGTGAGCTGCCACGATAACTTCTGGTACTGTTGACATACCGACTGCGTGGGCACCCATAGTCTTGAAGGCCAAGATTTCAGCAGGTGTTTCATAGGTAGGGCCTGTCACACCGAGATAGACACCATCGTCCAACTTGATACCCAATTTTTCCGCAACGGCATGGGCTTTTTCACGGTATTCTTTAGTGTAGGCATTGGACATATCTGGGAAACGTGGACCAAATTCTTCCAAGTTTTCGCCAATCAATGGATTTTGGCCAGTCATGTTGATGTGGTCTGTAATGGCCATAAGGGTACCTGGACCGTAGCCGATACCACCTGCGGCATTAGTAACAATCACGCCTTCACAACCAAGAGCTTTCATGACACGGACTGGGAAAGTCACGACTTCCATCGGATTTCCTTCGTAGAAATGGAAACGACCTTGAAGAGCTAAAACCTTGCGACCTGCCAAATCACCGTACACCAACTTCCCAGCGTGACCTACAACTGTTGACTTGCCCCAGTTTGGAATGTCTGCATAGTCAATGACAATGGCATTTTCAACTTCTTGGGCCAATTCACCCAAGCCAGAACCCAAAATCAAACCGAATTCAGGTTTAATCATTCCTTTTTCTTCCAAGAACGTTTTTGTTTCATTGATTTTTGCAAGTAAACTCATATTTTCTCCTTTTATAAATAATCCGACCAGTCATATTCTGGCATTTTTTCTTTAATGATTTCAAGCGGACGACAGAGAAAGGCCGTCTGTTCTCGCTCGATAATGGGACGGTTGAGAAGAGCAGGCTCTTTAACTAAACGCTCAAAGATTTCTTCTTCTGACAAGGCTAGTCGTTCTTCCTCCTTCAATCGAGTAACTGCTGAAGGTTGACTGCCCATTTTTTCCAAGAGAGCTGTCAATTCAGCTCCCCTTAATGGCGTTTCCAAATAATTAACCCACTTGACTTCCATATCCTGACTGGACAGCAATATTCTTAATTTTTTACACTTGCTACAGTCAGGATTGTAATAGACCGTTAGCTTCTCCATTAAACCAACTGTGATAAGAAGCTTTCACCAATCATGGCTGTGTCCACTCCGAAGTTTTCCGCAACGGTTGCTGAAATGTCCGCAAAATGGCCTACTGGCAATACTCCACTTCCCTTGAATGACTTGCTATAAGCCAAGAGAGGCACATATTCGCGTGTGTGATCTGTTCCAGCATAGGATGGATCATTGCCGTGGTCAGCAGTAATCAAGAGCAGGTCATCTTCACGCATATTGTCAATAATCTCTGGAATACGTGCATCAAACTCTTGCAAACAATCGCGGTAGCCTTCGATATTGCGACGGTGACCATACACAGCATCAAAGTCAACTAAGTTTGTGAAGGAGAAACCTTCTTCGAAGTCTGATAACTTCAGAGTATCAATCAACACATCGACACCGTGCATGTTGGACTTGGTGTGACCCATATCATTTGTAATACCTGAACCATTGAAAATATCACTGATTTTACCAACTGAGTAAGTTGGTACACCCGCATCTGCTAGTTTGTTGAGTACTGTTGCTTCAAACGGTGATACTGCATAGTCGTGACGGTTGGCAGTTCGTGAGAAATTGCCTGGCTCACCAACGTAAGGACGGGCGATGATACGGCCTAGAAGAGCTGGGCGTTCAAGCGTAATGGAACGAGCGTATTCACAGATACGATACAACTCATCAAGTGGAATAATATCTTCGTGGGCTGCAATCTGAAGTACAGGGTCTGCGGAGGTATAGACGATTAACTCCCCGGTTTCCATTTGGCGAGGGCCGAAGTCATCAATGACAGCTGTACCTGAATACGGCTTGTTTGCTTCGCGGATGATTTTACGACCTGAGAATTCTTCGATTTTTGTCAAAATCTCTTCAGGGAAACCATCCCAGAATGTATCAAATGGCTCAGTAATATTGAGACCCATGATTTCCCAGTGGCCTGTCATAGTATCTTTTCCGAGCGATACTTCTTCCAACTTGGTCACGTAACCAGTTGGATGGCTTTCAGCAGGAACTGTCGCAAGCGCTGTATCTCGAGGGATATTTCCAAGACCAATCTTGGTCATATTAGGCACCTCAAGCCCAGCTTTTTCAGAAATGTGGCCGAGAGTGTCAGATTCTGTATCTGCTACACCCGCATTGAAAAATTTATCTGAGTCTGGTGCTGCGCCGATTCCGACAGAGTCCATAACTACCAAGTGAACACGTTTAAATTTAGGCATAATTGTCTCCTTTATTTGAATAGTTAGATTCAACCAAAATCAACGTCCAACCAAGTTGCTAGACTGGAAATTATCGTTACCACATCTAAACATTTTAATGGGGTGCAATACTTATACAGTCAAAGCTCTCGGCATCAAACTTCCTAACTATCAACACTAGATACTGTTACTCGCTTCACCGACTGCTGTTCAGCTATCGCTTTTTCAGTACCTATCATCTGACTGCTACGAGGTAAGGGGATAGATTTTTGAAGAGTCTAAACGTTCGTGTTTTCATTATACCATAAAAAAGCTTCTCATTGTACCAAAATGAGAAGCGGTTTCAATTTATTTCTTTTCGATGATGTTCGGTCCTTCTTGTGTACCAACAATTACCTTGGAAATCAATCCAATAAAGAGACCGTGTTCTACAACACCGACGGTCCGATCCAATTCTTCCGCCAAGGCATATGTGTCTTCTATTCTGCGCAAATCAAGGTCAATGATAAAGTTCTGCATATCCGTGATATGTTTTTCTCCATTACGCATACGAAAACTTGGACGATACCCTTTTTTCTCAAATAGTCGGAAAAGATTTTCCGCACCGTACTGCACGACTTCCACCGGCAACTTGAAGGCTCCTAGGGTATCTACCACCTTGGACTCATCGACAATCCAGATGCAGTCCTTGCTATTGACTGCTACCACTTTCTCCATGAGAAGCGCTGCGCCACCGCCTTTAATCCCATTGAAGTCTCCATCAACCTCATCTGCTCCATCCACCGTCAAGTCCACATATTCGACTTCGTCGATGTTTTTTAGGGGAATCCCAAGGGACGCAGCATGCTCAGCCGTTGCATGAGAGGTCGTTACGCCTGTGATCTGTAGCCCTTCTTCTGCAACCCGGCGGCCAATCTCCTGCACGAAATAGTAGGCCGTCGAACCAGTTCCCAGCCCAACAATCATCCCGTCCGTCACAAACTCCGCCGCCTTAATCCCAACCTGCTCTTTAAGATTTGTCATCTTTGTCTCCTTTGAAGTAAAACGATTACATATAGTATAGCATGGAAAAGGGGGAGGGACAAGGGGGAATAGAAAGTCAAAAAATAATGTCTCAAATCCTAAAAAATTTTTATTTACTCAAATATATTTGTTATCAACTTAGGGATGTAGGAAACCTTATGAGAAGTTAGCTGATGGGACAGTTAAAGAATTTGAAAAAAATATTCCAGATGGATGGGCAGTAGTTTATTTTCCATATATTTGTACCTTAGAAAATGGTTCTATAAAACGAGGACCTTTTGGAAGTTCAATACCAAAATCAATGTTTGTTCCCAAGGGACAGAACACCTATAAAGTCTACGAACAAGGTAATGCAATACGAAAAACATTCAGCTAACTTCTCATAAGGTTTCCCATCATCACCACGAAAAAACTCTGTTTCCTTTTTATCTCGCTTGACTTTTCCTTCCGAAATCAACTTCTCTTTCTCTTCCTTTATACGTTTCAAAAGTTCACTTGCAGGCTCATCATTTGGGTCTTGCGGAACAAGCTTACCCTCCATCGCTCTTTGCAAGATACTTACTTTCAGTTGTTCAGGAGTCATTATTTCTCCTCCAAAATTTCTAAAATTTCCGCCAAAATAGTATCTATTTTTTTATTTAGGATAGCTCGTTCTTGCTGATAGTTTTGGATAAGATCAAGTGGCTCTAAAATTTCTTCCTCTTTCTTTGGAAAACCGCATTGATCAAAATTATAGTTTAAACTAGCTAACTCATCTGGTGTAAACGATTTAGATTTGTAGAAATTCCCTTCTAAAATCTCTTGGCGATTTTTCCACCATTCACGAACTGGATTAAAGTGATCATTTCTCATTGGTTTAGTTTTAGAGAAATTTTTATAGCCATCTGGCATATCCAATCTGTAAAACCAAGTTTCTTCTGTTTTTTTCGTCTTATCAAAAAAGAGAATATTCGTATGGATTCCTGTATATGGAGCAAATACACTATGTGGTAAGCGAATTATAGTGTGAAGATTAAACTCCTCAACCAATTTCTGCTTTAGTCGTATTTTTGCTCCTTCACCAAAGAGGAATCCATCTGGTAGAATGACACCAACTCGACCATTTTCTTTAAGTCGATACATGATACAATATTATAATAAAGTAATCCTCAAACTTACCCTAAATATATTAATCC
Organism: Streptococcus suis; assembly: GCF_016743335.1. Taxonomy (GTDB): domain Bacteria; phylum Bacillota; class Bacilli; order Lactobacillales; family Streptococcaceae; genus Streptococcus; species Streptococcus suis_Y. Next base: position 31,359 of record NZ_WCJE01000022.1, read on the forward strand.
CCATCCCTCATTTGTGCTTTTTTCATCATTCCATGATACACTAATAGATAAGACGATTTTAGAAAGAAAGATATATGATTACCAAAGAATTCGACACCATTACCGCTATTTCCACCCCTCTCGGTGAGGGAGCTATTGGGATTGTCCGCCTGTCTGGGACGGATGCCTTTGCCATTGCCAGCAAAGTTTTCAAAGGTAAGGATTTGGCGACTGTGCCCAGTCACAGCCTCAACTACGGCCATATCATCGACCCCGCAACCAATCAGATTCTGGACGAGGTTATGATCGGAGCCATGCGTTCACCAAAGACCTTCACGCGCGAAGATGTCATCGAGATTAACACCCACGGAGGCATCGCCGTTACCAACGAAATCCTCCAACTCCTGATTCGCCAGGGTGCTCGAATGGCTGAGCCGGGCGAATTTACCAAGCGGGCCTTTCTCAACGGCCGTGTGGATTTGACCCAGGCCGAGGCCGTCATGGATGTCATCCGTGCCAAGACTGACAAGGCCATGCACAATGCCGTCCGCCAGCTTGACGGCTCCCTCTCCCAGCTCATCAACGACACGCGCCAGGAGATTCTCAACACGCTGGCACAGGTCGAGGTCAACATCGACTACCCTGAGTACGACGACGTCGAGGAGGCGACGACAGAGCTGGTCCGCGAGAAAACTCTCCAGTTCCAAGCGCTTTTGGAAAATCTCCTCCGTACTGCCCGCCGTGGAAAAATCCTGCGTGAAGGCATCGCAACCGCTATTATCGGTCGTCCAAATGTGGGAAAATCCAGCCTACTCAATAATCTTCTCCGCGAGGAAAAAGCCATCGTTACAGATATCGCTGGAACAACCCGCGACGTTATCGAAGAATACGTCAACATCAAAGGCGTCCCCCTCAAGCTGATTGATACCGCTGGCATCCGTGAAACAGATGACATCGTTGAAAAAATCGGTGTGGAACGGTCTAAAAAAGCCCTTGAGGAAGCCGACCTGATCCTGCTAGTCCTCAACGCATCTGAGCCCCTGACCGAGCAAGACCGTAATCTCCTAGCCATTTCAGATATGGCCAACCGTATCGTCCTGCTCAACAAGACCGACCTAGAAGAACAGATTGAGGCAGACCAACTGCCTGAGGATGTCATCCGCATTTCCGTCTTGCAAAACCAGAACATCGACCAAATCGAAGAAAAAATCAACCAGCTCTTCTTTGAAAATGCTGGTCTGGTAGAGCAAGATGCCACCTACCTCTCCAATTCCCGCCACATTTCCCTGATTGAGCAAGCCGTCCAAAGCCTACAAGCTGTCAATGACGGACTGGAAATGGGCATGCCAGTAGACTTGTTGCAGGTTGACCTGACCCGTTGTTGGCAGATATTAGGAGAAATCACAGGAGATGCAGCTCCAGATGAACTCATAACTCAACTCTTTAGCCAGTTCTGCCTTGGAAAATAGTATCACATATCATGCAAGAAAACTTGTATGATTTTTTTGATATATCAACACATAAATTCTTGACAATATATACACTTTAAGATATACTAAAATATAGAGAGGAGGTCTTTCCATGAAAAAAATCATCATCTGTATTACACTTCTGTCCTGTCTAGTTTTTCCCTTTATTGGCTGGAAACTCTACGCCTACCAGCACAATAAGATTCAATTAACAGAGAAAGCTGATTTCTACTTGGTTTATCCCGGTAAGGTAGAATCCTTTCAGCTAATTGGTCAAGAACCTGTTCTACTTCATACCCAAAAGATGAATTCCGAAGGCTATTTTGGCTCTGGTGAAAATTATGTCATAGACAATCGATATCTAGTCTTTGCCAACGATCAGCAAAAATTCATTAACGACAATCTGATATCCATCGATTTCAATACTGGCACTGTCTTGCGAAAGCCTAGCAAACATAGTACCTCGATCAGTGGTACAGATGGAAACCATTTCTATACAGCTGGTGCTTATCATACGCTTACGCAATTTGATAAGCAGTTTGAATCCATTCAGACGCTTGTCCTCAATGACGACTTCATACCAAATGCTCCAGTCATGGCAGACCAAACGTCAGTCTATTTAACTGGTTTTGTGAAAGATTTTACCCAAGAAGGACCCGAGGAAAATGTCTTAGTGGTTTTTGATAAGAAAGATTTTTCAAAACAAGAGGTATTCAAGTACGACAATACCATTGCCACAGGAGAGGGGCTTTTGGTCAATGGAACCATCTATCTCCCAAATTTAGGGAAAAAAACAAGTGAGTATACTGACATTGAACAGTCATCCGAACTCCTAACCTTTGATACAAAAACAAAAACATTTTCGTCAGTAACTTTAGAACACCCCTCACCAAGTACACTACATGCTCTCAAAGACCAGAAGCTTCTCCTCATCGAGTATCAAAATGGCATGTTTAGCCCACTTTCCTTTACTATTTACAATACCCAAACTGGCGAGCAATCCTACCATACTTTGAAGGACTTAAATCCCCGTCCCCACTACATCGACCATATCCGTCAAATCGATGACAAGCGCTTAATGATAATTTTGGCAAATCAACTCCTTATCTATGATATGGAGGCTAAAAACATTATCAGCCAGACCACACTGTCAGATGACTACGTTTCTGGTGTTTGGATCAATCCATAAAATAAGAACTCGGCTCAGGGAGCCGAGTTCTTTATTCGTTATCTTGTAAATCCACACTTGGAACTGTTGTCGCAGCATCATTTGTTGCCTGGAAGAGCTCTACTTTTTCATAGCCAAATAGGTTGGCGTAGATGGACGTCGGGAATCGTTTGATTTTTTTATTGTAGGCTGTTGCCACCGCATTATAATCCTTGCGGGCAACCAAAATCCGATTTTCAGTCCCCTCTAGCTCGGTAATGAGGTCAGATACCTGTTGATTGGCTGTCAGTTGGGGATAGTTTTCCGCCACCATCAGCAAGCGAGAAACAGCCGTATCCAGCTGACTTTGTGCTTGATTGTAGTCGCTGGTTCCCACTTGGCTAGAGCCGATTTTCGCACGCGCATCTGCAATGGCAGTGAAAATCTCTTCCTCATGCTCCATGGCTCCCTTGACTGCTGCCACGACATTCGGTATCAGGTCATAGCGCCGTTGGAGCTGGGTATCCACATTGGCCTGGGCATTTTCCACTTCTGCATGGCTATCGACCAGCCCATTGTATTGACCGACTGCACCCATTCCTAAAAATAGCAGAGCTAGAATCGGGATGAGTATGGCTAACCATTTCTTTTTCATAGACTTTCCTTTCTTTTCTTACCAACCAGATGAGGCTCCACCGCCTCCACCACCGCCACCAGACCAGCCCCCTCCACCATAGGATGATGAAGAAGATGAAGAATGGGAGGAATGGTTATTGTGGTAATGATGGTGGTCATCTACCAGCATCCAGAGCAGATTTCCTGGACCACCACCACGACCACGGCTAGCCTTATCAATAATTCCAAAAATTATGAAGATTAGTATTAGAATTAAAAACAATACAAAACTATCACTTTCCTCACTGGTCCTTTCTTCCATGGCAGCCAGCTGTTCCTGACCCAGACTAGTCCCGTAGAAGCGATCTCCGATGGATTGGACAATGTAGGTCACTCCGCCATCATAGTCTTCCTGACGGAAAAATTCTCTAGCATTATCTAGAATGTCCTTGGCTTCCACATCTGTCAACACCGTTGCAGCATTGTCAGAGGTTTCTATCCGAAATGCTCTGTCAGCTATGGCAACCACTAAAAGAACTCCGTTGTCCGTTCCTGCAAAGCCAACCTGCCAGTCACGGAAAGTTGCGTTAGCTAGACTTTCAATATCAGTAGAAAGACTTTCCGTCACATAGACCCCAACCTGTAACTGCTGCTCACTTGCTGCCCAGGTCTGATTGAGCTGGTCAATGTTGGCAATGGTTTCACTGGAAAGAAGCTGGGTTTCATCAACCACCGTCGTATCAATTGGACGGGCTGGAATTCCCTCAGCTCCTACCAGACTAGGCTGACCTAGGCTGAACAATAAAAGCAAGAAACCCAATAAATAATACAAATACTTTTTCATAAAGCACCTCCTGAAGGAAGAAAACGTTATCTTTTATATTATTGTATCATTTTTACCTTATTTTTCAAGTATTTGCATAAGTATTTTTTGTAAATTTGGAATGATTTCCGCTTGAAACCAAGGATTCTTTGCCTGCCAGATATTGTTTCTAGGTGATGGATGGGGCAAAGGAAAAAAGGTGGGAAGGTAATCATCTGCACGCTTCACTCTCTCCGTCAGGTTCCTTTGGGATTTTTCCAAATAATAAGTTTGAGCATAATTGCCTACCAATATGGTCAACTCAAGCTTTGGCAGTTGGTCCAGAATAAGCGGGTGCCATTTGGGCGCAAAATCCTTGCGAGGCGGCAAATCCCCAGACTTCCCTTTTCCTGGATAATAGAAATCCATAGGAAGAATAGCAAAATGACCCGATTCATAAAAAGTCTGTCGATCCACGCCCAACCATTTCCGCAGATTCTCTCCACTGGCATCATCAAAGAGGCGACCTTTTTCTTGTGTTTTTAATCCCGGCGCCTGTCCAATAATGAGAATTTTTGCGGTCGAAGGGGCTTGGAAAAGGGGAGCTATTCCCTTATTCGTAAAGTCTCGGTTAGCAACATCCTCAATGATAGCTTGACGAATATCAGCAAGTTCCATGATGTCCTACTTTCTTAACCATGGTCACATCTTCTTCTAAGGCTCGGAAACCGCATTTTTTGTAGAAAGAATAGGCTGGAAGAGTACGTTCGGTTTGCAGGAGAATATGCACAATCTTTCTCTCGACCAGCTGCTCCTCAATTCTTTTTAGAAAGTCCTTACCAATTCCTCGTCCTTGGTAATCACGGGAAATGCAGAACTCTTCAATTCGGTATTCGGTCCCCTCATACCAATAGCGAATGTAACCAAGTGATAGACCTAGCAATTTTTCCTGGTCAAACAAGCCAAAACTGAGTGCTCTTGGATGTGCCAGTAAATCGCCTATGTAGCGGTCTAATTGTTCCTCATCTGACCAATCATCATTCCAAGGTTCTTGGCTGAAAACAGATAAAAATAATTCTTTAACCATTTCCATGTCTGAAAAACAAAGTTCTTTCAGTTTCATTCTTCCTCCTAAAAAAGACGGGCATCCCCGTCTTGATAAGAACCTGTATTCACAAGTAAAGTACTTTGATATAAGAGATAGTTTTTCACTCATCAAGGCAGTTTTTTGAGGGAATACTGACTGTATTTTGAAAAAAACTAACGATGAGGAGCTGAAAAACTAGCCTTAGACAAAAGTGCTGTACTGTAAATATGGGTTCGTATTATTTGATTAATTCATAGATAGCTTCTGCGTAAATGGCAGCTGCGCGGTAGAGTTGCTCAACTTCGATAAATTCGTTGGCTTGGTGCATGGTGTTGATATCGCCTGGGAACATGGCTCCGTAGGCAACGCCACGTTTGAGCAAGCGTCCAAATGTTCCACCACCGATCACTTGTTCGTGACCTTTCAAGCCTGTGTGTTTTTCATAAACAGACAAGAGGGTTGCGACCATTGGGTCATCGATTGGGCAGTAATGTGGGGTATGGCCATGCTCAGACAGGCTAACAGCTTCCACGCCCAGTTTTTCCAAACCAGCCTTGATGGTTTCAGGGTTGGTATTTTTTGGATAACGGAAGTTGAGGGCGATGGTGTTATCAGATGAGGTTTCATCAAACTTAAAGACACCAGCGTTCATAGAAAGAGCTCCCATTTGCTCATCGTAGATGGCTACGCCGAGTTTTTTAGCGTCATGGTCTTCCAGAAGGACTTGTCCTGCCAAGTCAAGATAGGTTTTAGCTGCTCCGTCAAAGGCGAATTGGCTGAGGAATTTTGCCAAATAGGTTGCTCCGTTGACACCTTCTTCTGGGGTTGAACCGTGGGCTGATTTTCCGATGATGGTGACTTGAACTTGACCGTTTTCAAGGGTTTCCGCGTCAGCTTTTAGGCCATAGGCTGCTGTGAAATCTGCCAACTTGCTGTCCAAATCTGCAAGGTCGCCAGAGATAATAGCTGTCGCAGATTCAGGCACCATATTCTCACGCAGGCCGCCTGTGAAGGAATGCAGTTTAGCAGCTCCGCTATTTTCCCCCGCAAAATGCAAGTAAGCTGTGATGTTGCCTTTTTCGCCGTTGATAATCGGGAACTCAGCGTCTGGAGAAAATCCGAAATCTGGTAATGGGAGACCGACATGCTCAAAGTAGTAATCCATGTCCGCCCAGCCTGACTCTTCATCGGTACCGACGATGAAACGGACTTTTTTAGAGGTCGGAAGGCCCAACTCCTTGATGATTTTCAAGCCGTAGTAGCAAGCCATGGTCGGTCCCTTGTCGTCAGAGGATCCGCGGGCAAAGAGCTTGCCGTCAATGATTTGTGGCTCGTATGGGTCGGTGTTCCAGCCACTTCCCGCTGGCACCACATCCAAGTGCCCGAAGATACCAAGGACTTCATCGCCCTCGCCAAATTCAAAGTGACCTGCGTAGTTATCGACATTTTTAGTCGGATAACCATCACGCTGAGCAATTTCTAGAAACTTGTCCAAGGCACGTACTGGACCAGGTCCAAATGGATGCTGGGCATCTGCCTGGCTATCGTCACGCTCAGAATTGATGCGGAGGAGGTCAAAGAGGTCCGCTAGAAACTCATCTTTGCGTTTGTCAAACTCTGCTCTAAAATTAACTGTCATATTTTCTCCTTTTCAGTATCGTCATTTGGTTTATCTTTTATTACTTCGTTAACTCACCTTGCCTAACTCCAGTTATGCCTGCGGCTCGTTGCCTAGTTCTAAAAGTAAACCAAAAGACTATATCAAAGTAAGTCTATTTTATCATAAAATGAAAGAGATTTCAGAAGTAAAGCGAAGAAAAAAAG
>NZ_WCJE01000023.1 GCF_016743335.1 Streptococcus suis
ATATTATTTAGTTGGTACGCACTGGTGTAACCAATTGAATAAAATCTTCCCCTTCATTATTTGGAATCAATGTAAATGGACGGACAGAAGAGATAAAGCTAATTTTCACTTGTTCACTAGTTGTGGCTTTCAATGCTTCTATCAAGTAAGTTGGGTTAAAGCTGATTACTAAGTCTTCACCTGATACTTCTACAGTATCTAATTCCTCATTCACACGTCCAACTTCTGGAGAATTTACATGAGCCGATACAACATTATTAGCAATTTCTAGTTTTACTGTACCATTTTGGGTTGCATTTGAAAGAAGACGAGCACGCTCCATCGAGTGACGAAGATTTGCAGTATCAAAAATTGCAGTTGTTTTAAACTCAGTTGGAATTAAGCGGTCTGTATCAGGGTAGGTACCTTCTAATAAGCGTGTATAGAAGCTAATATGCTCGCTTCTAAAAAGGATTTGATTATTTGAAAAGAAGACTTCTACTGTTTCAATATCATCTGTAAAAACTGCAGTAAATTCACGGAGAGAACGACTTGGAATGACAACATTAAAATCATCACCAGATGTATCAAGGACCAATTTCCGTTGGCTCATACGGTGTGAATCTGTTGCAACAGTTTTTAGATTTTTATTTTCTGTTAAAACAAAATGAACACCCGTAAGAATAGGACGACTTTCTTGTGTAGAAGCTGCAAATGCTGTTTCATTAATTGTTTGTTTTAATACTTTGGTTTCTAACACCAATGGCTTTGAAGTTGGAACTTCCTGTAAACGAGGATACTGTTCTGCTTCTTTTCCCTTTAATGTGATTTCAGACTTACCACTTGTCAAAACGATTTGCTTTTGTTCAATTTCATTGAAGTCAAGGACCAAATCCGGCATACTGGATACGACATTAATAAAGAAACCAGCTTCTAAGAGAATGGAGCCTGGAGAACTGATCAAAAGTCCTGCATTTTCATCTTGAATAGAAATAAAATGTTCAATCGAGATTTGTCCATTTGAACCAGTTAAAGTGATTCCTTCACTAGTTACTGTAATTTTTACTGTTGAAAGAATTGGAATAGCATTTTTTGTACTGATTGCCCGTTTAGTAATACTAAGTGCTTGTAGAAATATATTTTTATTAATAGAAAATTGAATCATGGATTCTCCTTTATTTATTATCTATAAGGTTAATAGTAATAGTAGTCTCTGTGTATTCTGTGGAAAAGTGATGAAAGACCAATAAAACTGCAGAAACTAACTTGTTCACAACTTGTGGAAAAAACAGAGCTTTTTTGAAAAGTTATACACAGGTTAACGAAGTTTATTTTTTATACTGGTAATCTCTATTTCTAAATTCTCATCATCCAAGAGGAGAGTTTTTATTTTATTGTATGCATGCATAACGGTTGTATGGTCTCGATTACCAAATTCTTTCCCAATTTTTGGAAGGGAATTGTCTGTCATTTCACGTGCTAAAAACATAGCAACTTGTCGCGCGTGAACGATATGTTGAACACGCTTAGAACCTTTTAATTCTTTTAAGCTGACACCGTAGAAATTTCCCACTTCGGTTTGGATTTTCTCAATAGGAATAACCATATTTTGTGGATTTGTTTGTTTTCTTGATCGAATAGCCTCAGCAGCAACCTCGACACTTATCTCAGACAGTTGCCGCATAGTGGCTATCAAATGGATATCTTTTAAGGCACCTTCAAGGTCACGTACGTTCGAATCAAATTGCCCAGCTAGATAGGATAGCGTCTCATTTGTAAAGTTGTAAGGCAGGTTCTCGCACTTGTTACGTAAAATTGCGATACGTGTTTCAAAATCAGGTGGAGTGATTTCACTGGTTAACCCCCATTTGAAACGTGTTACTAGTCTTTCTTCCAAATTATCTAAGTAATCGGGATTACGGTCGCTTGTGAGTACAATCTGCTTATTTTTTTCATGAAGCGCATTAAAAGTATGGAAAAATTCTTCCTGTGTTGTTGCTTTATTACGGAGAGACTGAATGTCGTCAATTAGAAGTAAGTCCAGATTACGATAGGTTTTTTTGAAACTTTCCATATCATTGAGACGGAGGTGTTCTAAAAATTCATTGATGAATGTTTCCGATGAGACATATTTTATCCTTGCCTGGGGATTATCGGCTAGAACCTTATTTCCAATCGCATTTAAAATATGAGTTTTTCCAAGACCAGGACCACCAAAAATGAATAATGGATTGTAGAGCTCTCCTAAGTTATCAGAAACAGCTAGTGCAGCTGCTTTTGCCCAGTGATTATTATCTCCTTGTACAAAATTAGCAAAGGTGTACTGGGATTTTATATCAGAATGAACCGGTTTAAAAGTTTCTTGAGGAGTAGCCGACTCAGATGTCTGTACCTGGTGAACCACTGAACTTCTTGCGTTTGTAGTGTTCTTAATCTCCTGTTCATCCTCTGTAAATTGATACTGGATGGCAAGAGGCTCTCCGTAGATTTCAAAACTAGCGGCAATCATTAACTCTTCGAAGTTTTTTTCCCAGAAATCTTTTTTAAATGGACGATTTAAGAAAATATTGGCAACTTGCTGGTTGATTCCGAGTAATTTTGCATCAGCGACATAAAAATCATAAATAGATGGCTTAAAATTTACCTTTGCCAATTCAATAAATCGTTGCCAAAAAAGTTGTTCTTGGTTCATATTTTCCCCCTTTCACATTATATTCGTTAGAATAGTGTACCATAAAAAACAAAAGTTTTCCACAGATGATTTTAAAAATCCACACTGTTAAGAAAAGTTTTCCACAAGATGTGAATAAAAGTCAGAACCCTTTCTGGTCCTGACTTTTTGTAATAATTTTAGTGTGGAAAAGAGTGTTTATAAAAATAAATTGTAAACAAGTCTATTTAAAATTGTTGATAATTCTTTCGAATTCATCGAGGTCATTAAAGCTAATCCGAATTTCTCCGCTCCCGTTTTTCTTCTTGATAATTTTTGTAGCTGTTCCAAGAGTTTTACTGAGTGAATCTTCCTGTTCTTTTAAAAATTGGTCGCGTTGTTTAAGCTTAGTGTGTTTTTTCTTATTTGCAGCTATTAATTTTTCAAGCGTACGCACACTTAAATCCTTTGATAAAATGAGTTGAACCCATTCGGCTTGCTTTTCTTCTGAAAATGACATCAATTGTCGCGCGTGCCCTTGTGAAATTTTTCCTTCTTCTACAGCTTGTTTAGTCTGAGATGATAGATTTAGTAGGCGCAATAAATTACTGATATATGGTCTTGATTTTCCCATGATTTGAGCAACTTCATCATGCGTTAACCCTCTACTAATCAATTTTTGATAAGAGGCTGCTTCTTCTATCGGATTTAAGTTAGAACGCTGCAGATTCTCTATGATAGCCTGATAGAGTAAATCATCATCAGTTAGTTCTTTTACCACTGCTGGTATTGTAGTCAGTCCAGCTAATTGACTGGCTCGCAACCTTCTTTCTCCAGCTAATAATTCGTATCCGATAATAGAAGATTTTCTTACAATAATCGGTTGAATTAAGCCATTTTCCCTAATGGATTGAGCGAGCTCAAGTAGCTCCTTTTCATCAAAATGAATTCTTGGCTGATAGGGATTGGGATGGATTTCTGAAATATTTAGTGTACGTAATTCTTCCATATATCCTTATTCTAGCAAAAAAAACGAGACTTTACAATTGTGTAAAGTCTCATTTGTCAATTATTCGCTAAGCTCTTCTGTAGAATGTGTCAACTTAATGTCAACAGTTTGTTTCTGATTATTGCGGTAATAAGTTACAGTGATTGTGTCTCCAATTTGATGTTTGTAGAGAGCGCTTTGGAGATCACTCGTATTTTGAATAGTTTCTCCGTCAATCTCAGTAATGACATCAAAAGTTTCTAATTTTCCATCTGCAGGTAGTCCACTTTGTGTAGAGACAATTACGACACCAGATGTTAATTCCGTATTTGATAATCCAGCTTTTTCCAATTGACTAGTTGACAAGGTCGTCAAGTTAACCATATGAACTCCAAGAGCAGGTCTGCTAACTTTTCCAGCTTTCTCAAGTTGATTGATAATGGCTACGGCATCATTTGCAGGAATAGCAAATCCCATCCCTTCCACAGCCACACCTGAGCTACTTACAGAACTTGAGGTGATTTTGCTAGAGGTGATACCAATAACTTGTCCTTGGATATTAATCAATGGTCCTCCAGAGTTTCCAGGGTTGATAGCTGTATCGGTTTGAATAGCGTTGGTTGAGATTGTTTGACCATCTTCTGATTGTGAAGTAACTGTCCGACTTAGGCTAGAAATAATACCTTGAGTAACTGTATTAGCGTAGACGCTACCTAGAGGACTACCAATTGCGATAGCAGTTTCTCCAACTTTAATTGTATCGGAATCAGCAAATTCAGCAACAGCAGTGACTTTATCTGCTGATATTTTTATAACAGCTATATCAGAATAGGTATCGGAACCAACGAGTTCACCGCTGATTTTTTCTCCAGATGCTAAAAGAATATCAATCTTTTCTGCGTTATTAATGACATGCGTATTTGTTACAATATAGGCATATTGATCATCTTTTTTGTAGATAACACCAGATCCCTCCCCAGCAACGGCTAGTTCGTCAGATGATTCAATATTTCCAAAGATAGCACCAAGACTATTGTTGGCTGATTTTTGGTAATTAATAACAGACACAACAGCATTTTGTACTTTCTCTACAGCTTTTGTGGTGGAAGTTTCATTATTGTATTGAACATTGCTGACACTAGTGATGGCAGAATTTGCTTGTTGAACCTGTGGCTGGAAGAAAGAGGCTGATAAGGCCCCGACAAGACCACCCAAAAATCCAATTACAAATAAAATCGTAAATTTCAAATATTTTTTCATATAAGGAATCCTTTCCATTTCTTTAATTTTCCTTAAGATTACTCTTGCTTTCTTAATTATAGCTTAAAGTTTTCAAAAATCAATCCACAACCTGTGGATAACTCTGTGAATTATGTGAAAAAACTCTAGCCATATCCTGATTTTCTAAAAATATTTTCTGTCGTACGCTTGTGGATATGTTACAATTATTTTATGAAAATAAAATTGATTACCGTTGGAAAATTGAAAGAAAAGTACCTCAAAGAAGGTATTGCAGAATATAGTAAACGATTGGGACGATTTGCTAAGTTGGATATGATTGAGCTTCCTGATGAAAAAACACCAGATAAAGCCAGTCAGGCAGAGAATGAACAAATATTAAAAAAAGAAGCCGATAGAATTATGTCTAAAATTGGAGAGCGAGATTTTGTCATTGCCTTAGCGATAGAAGGCAAACAATTTCCATCGGAAGAATTTAGTCAAAAGATATCTGACATTGCAGTAAATGGGTATTCAGATATAACTTTTATCATCGGTGGTAGTTTGGGTCTCGATTCTTGTATTAAAAAAAGAGCTAATTTGTTGATGAGTTTTGGACAGTTGACGCTCCCCCATCAACTAATGAAATTAGTTCTCATCGAGCAGATTTATCGTGCATTTATGATTCAGCAGGGAAGCCCATATCATAAGTAGTTTCACGTGAAACAAGGAGTGAAAATGAATCAAAAAGAGTATCGTGTTTTTGAGGGATTGAGAATTGCTTGTTCATTAACGTTTATCAGTGGTTATTTAAATGCCTTTACTTTTGTGACTCAGGGTGGTCGCTTTGCTGGAGTACAATCTGGAAATGTTATTTCCCTAGCTTATTTTTTAGCTAAAGGTGATTTTGCGCAGGTAGTTAATTTTTCCATTCCCATTTTATTTTTTGTATTCGGACAATTTTTTACCTACTTAGCAAGAAGGTATTTTGAAAAACAAACATGGTCTTGGCACTTTGGTAGTAGTGTAATGATGTTAGTTCTTATTTTACTAACTATCATTCTCTCACCTATTATGCCTGCGTCTTTTACAATTGCTAGTCTAGCCTTCGTAGCCTCTATTCAAGTAGAAACATTTAGAAGGTTACGAGGTACTCCGTATGCCAATGTGATGATGACAGGGAACGTCAAAAATGCTGCTTATCTCTGGTTTAAAGGAGTTATTGAAAAAGATTCAGAACTTAGAAAAACAGGTAGAAACATCTTATTGACCATTATAGGTTTTATGCTAGGTGTCATCATATCTACTCACCTATCCTTCAAATTTAAAGAATATGCCCTTATTGGTCTGATTTTGCCAGTTTTATATATTAATTATGAATTATGGCAAGAAAAAAGACCTACTCGAGGTAGGTCTAAATGATTCCAGCAGGATTCGAACCTGCGACCGTTCGCTTAGAAGGCGAATGCTCTATCCAGCTGAGCTATGGAACCTTAACCATTTTATTTTACATTAAACAAAGCACTCTGTCAATACAATAAAAAATCAAAAAATGTATTGACAAACAAAGTCACATGTATTATACTAGTTATTGTTCTAAAAATGGTCCGTTGGTCAAGGGGTTAAGACACCGCCTTTTCACGGCGGTAACACGGGTTCGAATCCCGTACGGACTATTTCTTCCGCCATAGCTCAGTTGGTAGAGCGCATGACTGTTAATCATGATGTCACAGGTTCGAGCCCTGTTGGCGGAGTAGATAAAGCAGAGGAAACCTTGAGAAATCAAGGTTTTTTCTTGTTTTGGTCAAAAGTTGGTCAATGAACTTACAAATATTTCAACTTCTACTATATATTGGATAAGAATGAAAAAATAGTGAAAAAATGGCATGAATAATCATACAATAGAAAAATTTGGTCAAAAAACGGTCAAATGGTTGCTGACATGATTTTCCTAATTTTTTCAGTTTCTTCCTCCTCTTTTTCCTTAATAAGATGAGAGTAAGTTTCTATAATCTGCTTTGTGTCCTTATGACCTACGATTTTTGAAAGTGTCCAAATATCGATTCCTTCCGCAAGTAAGATACTGATGTAGGTGTGACGTATACCAGTAGCAGTTAGAACTTTTGGAGTTATATTTAGTTGATAAAGTAGTTCGCTAAGACAAGTGTTGACTGTTTTATTTGACGGTACACCATAAATAGGGTCAACAAATAAAAGATTATCTGGATTCTCAAAATCAATAGAATCTTGTTCCTTAAGTAGTTTGTCAAGTACTTCTATTACAGTATCATCAATTGGAATATTTCGCACAGATGTTTTTGTTTTAGGGTCTGTAAACTCATTTTTCGCTGAATCGTATCGTCGATAAGTAATAATCTCTTTGTTTTTCCAAAGTATGCAATCCCAAGTTAAGCCTAATACCTCTCCAAATCTCATACCAGTCTTTAACTGTATGTAAAGAAGATAGTAAACTAAGTTGTCAGTATAGTTTACATTGTTGTAAAGATAATTAACTAACTTTTTATAATCTGCTTTACTATGAATATACTTATCTTCTTTTGATTTTGCTGGTTCTAAGCCAGTAATCTTTACACCTATTGTAAAGTCATGAAAATCAAGTCGGTCTTGCTTAGCAAATTCTAGAACTTTCCTAACTTCAGAATTTAAACGTGCAACATTATCACGACCATTAGTTTTGGCAAATTGATTGATAAAGAGTTGATAGCGACTAGCCTTTATATTTACTAAAGGCATATTTCCGAAAAACTCTTCAATTAGTTTACCACGTTTTATGTGTTTGTTGAGTGTCGCCTGTTTTTTATTTAAAGGCACGATATGTAGTTCATACCATTTTTTCCAAAGTTCATGTAAACTAATTTGTCTATCAATCTGAGAGCCTTTTAACAGTCGAAGTTCTATTTCAAGTGCTTCCATTTCAGCTTCTTTTTTAGTTCTAAAACCAGAATTAGAAGCTATGACTTTTCCTTTATCATCAAATATTCTATAATCCCATAATTTTTTCTTACCTCTTTGTCTATAAGATGCCATGTCGTTACCTCACTTTCATAAAAAGCAGATAACCAAGGGTTGTCTTGGTTATCATAGCATAATTATTTGAAAATTTCTAGAAAATTTCGTTCAAAAAAATCACGTGTTTTACTAGCCAGAAAGTAATAACGTCCGCCTTGATTCAGAGGGTACTTCACGAATCCGTCTTTATTTTGGTCAATATCAATTTGTTTGCGAATAGTTGGCTTGTATAGGACGTTTTCTAAAAACCAAGGTCTAGAGACTGAAAGTAGTTCTAGGACCTCATTTAAGGTCATGTATTGACCTTGAGAGCTTTGTTTTTTGAGGGTTTGATATTCTTCCACGCTTACGATTAAATGCGTAGAAGGAAGCTTCACAGTAATATTGTCTAATTGTATTTGTATTGTATCTATCATAAACTACTCCTTTTCCTTAAAAGGAAATTCAATTGTTGTAAGGGATTCAAAGTATATCGCTTCTTTATATCTTTGAGGGATAGCAGCTTTTGCATGAAAGATTGTCATTTCTAAAAGTTCATTGAGAAGTTGCTCAGTTTGAGCGAGAGCCATATGTTGTGATTCTAAAGTTAAATTTGAATCCATAAAATAGAGTAGATGTAAAGTTTCATAGCAAGATTTATAATTCATAAATAATGGAACAATAATATAGTTCAGATTTGATAGGAAATATTCTGCTTCATGGAATTGTTGTAATTTTTCTTTAGAAAGATTTTTTAAGATATGTAAACTACGTAAAAAATAATTCATATTATAAAATGCGGCTTCATGTGTCTCTAGTACTAATTCAGAAATTAAACTGACATTTTGTATTGCACGGTTAATAAATTCTTGTTTTTGTTCTTGTTTCATAGTAGTATTCCTCTAATAGTTAAATTTGTTATAATAGTATGTGAGAGAAGTTTTATCTTCTCATCTATATGTTTAGCTATCGCTGTCAGTCTCGCTTTGGTCGGTTGAGGTCTTGTCAGCGGTAGTTTTTTGATTAGGAGTATAAGTATAATCTGATGATGCATCGTCTTCAGTTATATAGTTCTGAATTAAATTATCGAAATCTAACTTATTTTTAACCAGTGTTAGATAATCATTCATTGTCATTGTCAGACTTTTGTATTCATTATCAATAGTTTTGCTGTGGTATACAATGTAATGAATGCGACGGTACAGTTGTTGAATCGGGTCGTGTTTACGTTTTTCATCAGGTACCAACATTGTGTAAATTTGATAAGGCGTGAAGATGCTAGAGATATGAACAGTATCCCAAAGAGCATAGATATTACTATAACGTGCATGAACTTGGTTTGGATATACGTCAAGCAGTTTCAAAAATGTTTGATAATCAATATCGCCTTTAAATTCGTCCATAAATAGAATAGGTTCGCCTGTGTAGTTATCTAAGCCACCAGTCCCGTAGTCTGATAGAACATAGACGCTATCTGTCCCAAATTCTTTTTTCAGTTGAACTTGCATAAAGCTCTTCCCTGTTCCTGAGCCTCCTAAGTGCCAATAGATAGTCATATTTTTGACCAATGGAGCATTTTCAACTTGCATTTGATAATAGTGTTCCTTAATCATTTTTGAAAATTTTCGGTAGGAAAGGTTCTGACGCATAATCTGTTCAGGCGTCAGACCAGTTTCAAGAAGCTCTTGAATAGTTTCTAAGTCAGTACGTTTGCCTTGCTGATTGGCTTCGATGATGCCGTGGTTAATCATTGGAACAACAGTTGTGTGTGACTTTTCTTCATGTTTTCCACTTTTGTTTAAATATGCAATGACTTGTTCACGACTGCCCCGAGTTAATTCCACATGAATAGCAGGATAAAGTTTTTGGATAGCTGAAAAGCGTGTTTGATTTTTGGCTTCTAAAATCAGATGTGCGTGGTGCACCCCATTGGCTCCGATTTCATAGTTTGCTGCGGCTGACCGTTTGTCTTCTTTAGTGTTTATCCATAAATATATAAGATAATTGACCATGTCTTCTTCTGAATATGATTTATTTGGGTCAAGATTGGCACGAAATTCTTTGACTAATTTGCGAGTTTTGTCCGAATACTTTGGGTCGTCAAAGCTTGTATCATTCAAATCAAATAATTTGTCAATATTATTCAATGTACAACAGAATGAGCTTGCTTTAAATTGTGAATCAAGTTCTTTAGTCATTTATTAATTCTCCATTTGATTTTTTTGTCTTGTCTTTTAGGTGATGTAAGGGTAACACTAGCCTTACATCACACCTTAGACATGGATTGTTTTAAGTTTTGGTGCTGGTGACTTGCTTGCCTTCAGCAGCAGCCACCGCACCGTTATTTGCGCCTAGTCGCTTCTGAGATGACGATACGACTATTTGGCAATCGTATAAAGTCGGTAAACATATAATTATCATCAAGTAGGTTCAATTCGTTCTTTGTTCTTGGTAATAATTCTTCTATCTGTTTTTGGCTTTCATTATTGGGTGGTAGTAGCCATATAGCAATTGCTCTGTCAGTGTAATAGGTCACGGTTAAAGTCAGCAATGAATGATTAGCTTTCTTAGTGATAATTTGCTTCGTATGGATTTGATGCACAGACTCTTCAAGTGATGGCTCAACATTGATTTGGGTACAGTATCGCCTAATTTTCCAAGTTGCAATGTAGGATTTGATGCTATTACTGAAATAATCAAACTCTGCATTACGATTTCCCAACTCAATAATGACAGTAAAGAAAAGTAAAGCAACTGCAGCTATCATAATCAAGCGAAGAGTTAAAATGAAAAGTACAGCTGCAAAAAATGATGTAAGATGCATTTGAACAATCAAGTACCAAGCAATTCGTTCGATAAGTGTAGTTGCTAGTAGCGTGATGATTGAAAAATTGATAAGATTATATTTGTTAAAATAATGTTTCATGAAACCCTGTCCTTTCGAATATTATAAGTCGGTGTTAACAATGGCATAATGTGGGTCTGATGCTTGCTGTCAGTAAATTTGATAATACCTGTACCGATACCAGCAGGAACAACAATATTTGAAACATCAGTATTCGGTAATAGAAATTGACAGGTATTTGCGTTGACTTCTCCTAATATACAAACGCAATTTAGCTGTTCACGAACAGCTGTGTTACCACCGAAAGCATTTGCATCAAACCTTTGGCTTAGCAAAACAAGGCTGATTTGTGTTTGACGACCTAGCAGTGCTATTGTACCTAGGAGTTGTGAAAAGGCTTCACGAGCCTGTTTTGAGCTTCCCTGTACCAGTGCTAGCAGTTCATCAATGACCACATAAATTCGTTCAAATTTCTTGTCAGGGTGTTTTAATAGGATTTCTTGTCGTTCAAAAAGTTTGCTAATGACACGCCCTAATACCTCATTGATTTCTGTAATAAAACTATTAAGATTAGCTCCCTGTGTCGGCGCAAAGACCTCTAATCCTAATTCCTTCCCTAAAAGATAAATATCAGATAGTTTTGGGTCTATACAGATGATTTGGTTTGTAAACTTTTTCAAGCATAGGATAAGGTAGCGAACAAAGTGAGATTTACCTGAACCTGACGCCCCCGAAATAGCTAGATGTACCACGGTATTCATATTTAGGTTAATTCCGTTGACACCGTTTGCCATCAAGGGAATACAATTATCAGAAACACGTTCATTGATGAAACGGTTAATGTCTTTGATTTGTAAACGACTAGGAACACCGTCTAGCCATGGAAAAAAGAATGCTCGTGCTTGATTTGGATTATCAGTATCGTAGGGAACAAAATAGGCGTTATTCTGAGGTAATAATGTCTTATAAGGATACAGAATACCTGCACAAATTGCATACAGATTAAAATAAAGTTGCGCACTTATTGGATATGATACAGGGAGATTTGGAATGAACAACATTCCGCTATCGTTACTCAAAACTTTAATGTCGAAGGAATTAAGATAAGAAGATTCATCATTAATATCAAGAGCATTATTCAAGTTGCGTAAAATAAACTGTGCTAGTGTATATTTATCTTTACCGAATTCAGTTGCATCAGGAACAGTTGTTCCTGATGCTTTCTGAATCTGGCTTTTGTTAACCAAAAATGCCATAGTTACTTACCTTTCTTGATGCCAGTTGCACGGAAATAGACTTGACCGTAATTATTTTCGAAGGCTTCTAGACCTTCAAATGTTACCGTATCACCAATCTCGAACTCACTTAAATCAGGTTTATTCCCTAAAGCAAACTTTACTTTAAAAGGGTTTTGAGTATCGGTGGCAACATAAATATGATATGCTTGTACATTGTCGGTACGCTTCATTTTTTCTTTACCGTTGATAACTTCACCTGTCTTGATAAACTCATGTTGATTCTCAACAAGCTTTCCAGCTAGTTTCAGTACTTCATTATCAAGAAGTTCTTTTGCAAGGCTAGCACTGTAGCCATTTGTTTTTTTATAAAATGCCATAATAGGTCTCTCCTTTTAATTAACAATATTTGAAGCATTTCTGCCTGAGCGATAACAAACTGAGTCTGTTATTTGACGACAAATAACAAATTAGCGCTGTTTTGTTATGGCTCTATAATAGCAGAGAATAATCGATTGCACAAGAGAAAAAACGGTTATGCAACTGAAATAGCCGTTTGTTATGATTGCCGATTGCTTGACAAACGGATATGTGGTTGGTACAATACTGTTTGAAAATAATCGGTTGACTTTGAGATTTAGCCGTTTGAATAATAAAGGAGGGAAACATGGGACGAGTATCTAGAGATTATGAAGATTATAAAGGAAAAAGATATTATACAAGTGCTCATTTAGCCAAAAAATTATATCTTTCTTCTGAGAGAAGTCGTGCTATTTTGCAGGGATTTGAATATAATTCTGATTTGGGAACAAATCCAAAATTCTATGATGAGGAAACTATTAACAAACTGATAAATGATTACAACAGTAATAGTATTAAGAGGCAATCACTTAAAAAAAGGAAAGAAAAACGTGAAAAAGCAAGGGCAGAATTAGAAAAGGGTTTATATGATAATGCTGCCCCAATGACAACTGATGCAGTGGCAGATTGGTATCTAGTTCAAAAGCGTATAGAAAAAGACCTTGTGCCTACCATGTTAAAAAACTTGTTTGCAGCATTAGGTCATGAATTTGATATGGAAACATTTTATAGTGATGTTGAAAAAGTAGAGAGCTACAATCGGTCGGTAGGTAACTTTGGTTTACCTCGTCCTCAAGAAGTTGTAGAAGCAGAAGACAGGTTATTAAGTAATAATGGTTACTTAAAATAAAAGAAAACCGCTAGGATTTTGCATCTTAGCGGTTACTTTAGTTTTAGCTGGTTTATGATAGTATTAAAAGCAGAGAGAACTTCTTCTTGTTGACCTTCAGGAATACTTTTAAGATTAGCAATAAAATCTGCAATATGAGGATTATCATCTTTAGGGGTTATGTCAAAAAATGATGCTATATCACAATCAAGAGCTTCCATTACTTTTTCTAATGTATTGATTTTTATATTTGTTTCTAGGTGTTCCAATTTATAGACGTAGTTTGTACCTAAGTCTGCCATTGCTTCAACTTGTTCTTGGGTTAACCCTTTTTGCAACCTTAAAAGGCGAATTCGTTTGCCAATAAATGTTCGTAATGATTGTTTCATGATATACCTCACGATACCAATATTACAGCTTTTGACGACAAATATTAACTTCTTAAAAAGTTGCAAGCAACTTTACAAAGTTGTTTATATGTGTTAAAATCTATGTAAAAGCAACTTCAAAAGGTTGTTTGTAATAATAGGAGAAAACTATGAACAAAAAAACACTTAAAACTCTAGCAACAGGTGCTGCTATCACCCTTGCAACCGTTGGTGCGTCTAACGTATCAGCAAATACACAATATGGAATTCAATTAAACCGTGTTACTGGTGAATGGCAAACTGTCAATAATGCTACAGGCGAAATTGTAAAATCTGTACCAAATGAAACTTATTCTTCTTATGAAGAAGCTGAAGCATCATTAATGGCATCAACTGTTGAAACACCAGTTGCAACTGAAACACCAGCAACAGAAACTAATACTGTTGAAGCACCTAAAACTGCTGCTGATGTTAAATCAGAAGTTGACGCACAACAAACTGTTGTTGATGCTACTGCAACAGAAGCGGGTCAAGCTCAAGCTGAAGTAGACTCAGCTAATCAAGAAGTATCTAACGCTCAATCTGCTGTTGATACTGCAACCCAAGCTGTAGCTGACGCAGAAGCAAACGCTGCTAAAGCAACACCAGAAAACATTGCAGCTAACCAATCTGACCAAACAGCTAACCTTGCTGACCAAACAGCAAACGCTGCTGAAACGGATGAAGTCAATGCTGAAATCGCATCACAGACACAAGTTGTTGCAGATGCCAAAACCGCTGTTGATACTGCCCAAGCAGAAAAAGACCAAGCAGATAGCGCAGTAGCGTCTAAAGCAGCTGATGTTAAAGCAGCACAAGATGCTCTTTCTGGTACTGGTCTTGCGGAAGCTCAAGCAACACTTGACCAAGCTACAGCTGACGTCAAAACAGCACAAGATAATGTTACAACTGCTACTACAGCCGTTGATACAGCTAAAAAGGCAGATGCTGACCGTCAAACTAAAATTGATGCAGCAACAACTGACGTTGCAGTCAAAACAGACGCTGTCGACACAGCAAAAGCAAAATTGACTACTGCACAAGATACTGTTAAAACAACAACTGAAGCAGTAACTAAGGCTACTGATGCTGTCAAATCAGCAACAGACGCTCTTGCAAATGTGGATACTGTTACAATCGCAGACTTGACTCAATTCAAAGCTGATAAAGCTGAAGGTGACTCAGACTTTATGACTGATTCTGGTGCTACTGCTATTGAGCAATCTTCAACTAAGATTGGTGAAGCTGATAAAAATGAAATCATTGATGTTAACAATTTGACTGAAAAACAATTGCAAAATTTTGCATTGTACAATCTACAAATTATTAACGCAATTCGTAAACAATTTGGTGTTGCTGAAATTCCATTAACAACAAATTCAATGAATGAAGCTAAAATCCAAATTGCAAATTATATCAAACGTGATAAACCAATTACAGGTTACGGTCACATTAGTAACGATACTCATGCAGAGAATGCTACCAGCGTTATTCCATCAGTTCGTACTATGTATGATTTAAAAGAATATGCATACAACTTTGTGACAGTTGCCGCATTCGCTGATGCACCATCAAATTGGGGTCACTCTGCAAACATTCTAAGTCCAAATGCAAAAGCTCTTGGTGTTGGTATCGGTACATTTGGTGGTCAACTTCATATTATCAATATGTTTGATTGGTACTCAAAAGATTCTGGCACCCCAATCACCAACCCAAATGACCCAGCAACACTTCAAGCAGCACTCACTCAAGCTCAGGCAGCTCTTACAGCAGCACAAACTGCATCTGATGAAGCAAAAGCTAAGTTGACCCAAGCAAGCTCAGATTACGCTACCGCACTTGAAGCTAAAACACAGGCAGAGAAAGTCCTTGCTGATGCTACTGCCACACCGCTTCAAACACAGGTAGCAGAAAATAACCTACGTCTTGCAACCATTGCTCTTCAAAATGCTGAAGCTCGCAAAGCTGACGCTCAAAAAGCTGTTGACAACTTCTCAGCAAATCTTGCTGAAAAGAAAGCAGCTCTTGATACTGCTAAAGCTGAACTTGTTGCAGCACAAGCTACTGCCACTGCAAAAGCTGAAGTTCTTAAAACAGCTCAAGCTAACCTTGCAAGCCAACAAGCAACACTTGATAGCTTGAACAAAGAGCGTGACGCACTCCTTGCAGAAAAAGACCGCTTGGTTGAAGAAGCAAAAGCACTTGCTGAAGAATTGAACGGTTACTTGAATGCTCCTGCAATTCTTGCTGACGCACAAGCAACTCTCACAGCAAAACAAGCTACTCTTACTGAAGCACAAACTAAAGCTGAAACTGCACAAACTAAACTTGAAACTGTTACTGCTAAACTCAACGAAGAAAAAGCTAAATTGGCAGAACTTCAAGCAGAATACGCAACAGTTAAAGAACTTGAAGACAAAGCAAAAGATAACATCATTGCTACTCTTCCAGACGGAACAGTTGTCGCAGTACCAAAAGATGCACCAACTGCAATGGACAAGCCAGCTGTTGATGTTAACGTGATTAAAGATGCCGTTGCAAAAGGTCAAGATGTGAAAGTTGTTGATGGTAAGGTTGTGGTGACGGAAGCACCAGCGGGTGTAGCCGTGACACAAACAGCTACTGGAGAAAAAGTGACCTACTCACGTGTCGAACGTGCTAAGACCTTGCCAAACACAGGGGCGCAAACAAGTCTGTTGGCACTCGCAGGTGTGACAGCATTGTCTAGTCTTGGTCTTGCAAGTGCAAGAAGACGCAAACAAGGATAGTTAGCTAAAATGAAAAAATCTTCTTACTTAGCAGTAGGAAGATTTTTTGGATTCCAAAAAATTTCGGAAAGACTACGCTATTCCAACAATTTTTAGGAATGTTAATAGATTTAGAAAATTTTTAGTTACTCCGAAACGTTTCTTTGTCAAAACTTGGTCAGAGTGTATTTTTATAAAAATTCTGTATAATTCAGAAAAAACGTAAATATTTTAGAAAAATTCATTTGGTCAAAATTTGGTCAAATTACTGCTTTTTATTACTCCATAGATAAGTAACAAACCCTTGATTATCGCTATTTTTGTTATCTATTTTAACTTATTTTAACGTATACTTATCTGTTGGCGGAGTAAATAAACACTAGGAAACCTTGAGAAATCAAGGTTTTTTGTTTTTTACAAGAAAAAACCGAGAAAGTTTAGGATTCTCGGTTCTTAGAATAATAGTATCCAATGAATTGATAGGAGAAAAATACAAAAACTGCACCAAAAGAAATCAGTAAACCTAGATAGAAACCATTTGGTATAAAGGTTAAAACTAGTTTAGTTTGACCTGGACTTACATCCACTTTCATAAAACCCTCTTGCGCTTTTTGGATTTTAATAGGTTTACCATCAATGGTTGCATTCCATCCTTTATCATATGGTAAAGTAAGGAGGAGTGAGGCTTCTTTATCGGTTACAAAATCAACGGTTACTTTATTACCATCAGTTTTTGTTATTACTTGTTTTTCTTGGAGAATGGAAATAGCCTGTTGGAAAGCTAATAAGTCCAATCGATAAAATTGTGGTTTATCAAAAGAAACTTGATTATTTTCAGGAAAATATACATCGACTTGAACTTGTACATCTGTAGTAAAGCTCCCCACATTGAAGAAAGAGAAAGCATTATCTAGTGTAAACTCACTTGACTGATTGTTGACAGTAATGACAACCTTTTTTTGATTCTCATTTGAGAATGTTAAATTTGGCAAATTTAAGTATACTTGGCTATTTGCAGGTATATTTACTAAGAAAGTTACCTTTGCAGCATCCTCATTGTCAACTTTGTTGACAGTCATTCGATTGCTCAATTCAACTGTATTTCGTGAAACAACATCTGATAAAGTGTGGTAGTATTTTTGAGATAGCCCTGTTAGTTGATTAAGAAAATTTGTTTGATTATCGAGAGTCAGATTTGTAAAATTGACATCTTTGTAAATCCCTTCAGTCAATAGGGCTAACCCTAGATTAAAACTATTTTCGTAAAGATTAATAGTAGACTGACTCTGATTCAGTGTGAAACCAAACTTATTTGGGTCCGTAGTAGCTAAATTATATTTGACTCCGAATAGGCTATCAGCAATAATTGTATTATTCTGATAACGAAGATTCAAATTGGTACCGTCTGAACGGAAACCGAGCTTATCTAGTACTGAGCTGGAAGCACGATTTCGAATGGAGGAGAATTGAGAAATACCATTGTAATTGAATTTCATGCTATCATTGCCAGTTTGTGGTAATAGACGTTCTATACGATAAAATGAATCAGTTTTAGTCTTTGTAGACTTTACAATACTGTCAATATCTGTCAATTTTTCTTCATAGTTTGATCGGCTAGGAAAATGCCATTCATCAGAAATCCCCTGAACCTGATAATGACTATGTAATCCAAGTTCTAAGAAAGTGAAGAACAATAAAACAATATTAATCCATTTTAAGGATGATTTATAGCGAATCATTGCTACAAAAAGAATGAAGTAGGCTATTAGAAATTCTAGTGTGAGTAGGAAATTTACATCCGTTAGAAACTCATAATGATCTCTAAAAATAAAGGTAGAAGTAAAACAAATGAGTAAAAATGAAACAATCAGAGTAAAATTTTTAATACTTACTTGACGTAGTCGTACCAATGTCTCTGCTGCTAAATAGATAATGGTTATTGATAGAGCCCATGCATAACGATAGAGGAACATGTTTGGCGTATGCATACCTTGCCAAAAAAGATTGAGTGGTTGTAGGTAGAAACTTGAAATAATGAATGTAAAGAATAGAGCATAGGAGAGTTTGACAGTTGGTTTTATTTCTTTTAATGTAAAGAATAATAAAGCGAGTATTAATGGAACGAGACCAACAGAGATCATGGGAATAGAACCAAATTTTGTTGTATCAAAGCTACCAACTAAGTTTTTTACAAAGAAGTCCAGATACCAAGAGTCTTCGGTTTTTAGGTTGACAATTTTTGTAAATGTCTCACCGTGAGTTTTTAAATCCAAGTAGGTTGGTAACAACATAAACATGCTGCTTAGAGCAGATAAAATTGACACTATTGTAAAGTTGATAAATCTTTTGATTCTCTGACTATCTATCCATGATAATTGAACCAATGTCCATAATGTTAGAAAAATAGCCACCATATACCCGAAGTAATAGTTTTGGATAAACAAGCATGTTAATGTTATGTAGTAGAGAATCGGACCCTGTTTTTTTAATAATCGATGCAATCCAAGAAGAATTAGTGGGAGGAGTATAAAAACGTCTAGCCAGTTGTTTATTTCTAATTGACTTGTACTAAAACTCATCAGAGAAAAACTAGTAGCGAGTAATAGTGCCCATTCTTCTTTCAAATTTTTATGGATACCCTTTAGACTGAAATAAGTTGACAACCCAGTCAATCCAAATTTGACAATAGTGACAAGGTAAATAGCGTCAGGCATGGATTGTAAATCAAAGAAAAAGACAATTGGAGATAGGAATGAATCTAGGTAATAGGAGGATAGAGCATAAAAATTGAGTCCTAAACCACTTGAAAATGTGTAAAAGAGAGAGCCGTCTCCGTGTAAAGTATTTCGTAATGTTTGATTAAAAATAACATACTGGTGGAAGCCATCACTGGCCAATATTGTTGTATCACTTCCCCACCAGATTCCTTGAAATGCTAAGACGATAGAAATAATGATCAGCGGAATAAGGAAGGATAAGAGATAATAAATGGATGTTTTTGTAAATATTTTTTTCATAGATTTAAAAGAAAAGGCGAATGAATCGCCTTTTTATTATGCTTTCCAAAGTTCTTGTACTTTAGCTTGTACTTCAGCATTTTCCAAAAATTCATCGTAAGTTTCATCGATTCGGTCGATAACACCGTTTTTAGAAATGACGATGATATGGTTTGCTAAAGTTTGAATAAATTCGTGGTCGTGGCTGGCAAAGATGATGGACTCTTTGAAAGCTTTCAAACCATCGTTCAGACTGGAAATTGACTCCAAGTCCAAGTGGTTGGTTGGATCATCTAAGACCAAGACATTTGACTTGAGGAGCATGAGTTTTGACAACATCACGCGCACTTTTTCTCCCCCTGACAAGACATTTACAGGTTTGTTAACCTCATCTCCTGAGAAGAGCATACGCCCTAAGAAACCACGTAAGAAGGTATTGTCATCTTCTTCCTTGCTAGCAAAATTACGAAGCCAATCAAGGATAGATTCATTGGTATCAAAGTCTCGTGTATTGTCTTTTGGTAAATAGGATTGACTAGTAGTGACACCCCACTTGACAGTTCCTTCGTATTCGATATCTCCCATAAGTGCACGAATCAATGCTGTTGTTTGGATGTCGTTTTGACCAATAAGAGCAGTCTTGTCACCTGGACGCAGGATAAAGCTGATATTGTCAAGAATCGTTTCACCATCGATGACAACTTTTAAGTTCTCAACGGTCAAAAGGTCATTACCGATTTCACGTTCTGATTTGAAGTTGATAAATGGATACTTACGGCTAGAAGGAATGATTTCTTCCAACTCGATTTTGTCCAACATTTTCTTACGTGAAGTAGCTTGCTTAGACTTAGAAGCATTAGCAGAGAAACGGGCAACGAATTCTTGTAATTCCTTGATTTTTTCTTCAGCTTTTGCATTACGGTCAGCTTGTAGTTTAGCTGCTAGTTCACTGGATTGTTTCCAGAAGTCATAGTTACCAACGAAAATCTTGATTTTACCGAAGTCAAGGTCGGCCATATGGGTACATACTTTGTTTAAGAAGTGGCGGTCGTGTGACACGACGATGACCGTATTTTCAAAGTCAATCAAGAAATCTTCGAGCCAGTTGATGGATTGGATGTCCAGACCGTTGGTTGGCTCGTCCAAAAGAAGAACATCTGGTTTACCAAAAAGTGCCTTAGCCAAGAGGACCTTAACCTTCTCACCGTTGGTCAATTCGCTCATGTTTTGGTAGTGGAGGTCTTCTGAAATGTTGAGGTTTTGGAGCAATTGAGAAGCTTCACTTTCAGCTTCCCAGCCACCAAGTTCAGCAAACTCACCTTCTAATTCAGCAGCACGAACACCATCTTCATCAGAAAAATCTTCCTTCATGTAAATAGCATCTTTTTCTTTCATGATGCTGTAAAGTTGCTCATTCCCCATGATAACAACGTCAATCACGCGCTCATCTTCATAGTCGAAATGGTTCTGACGTAGCACAGAAAGGCGTTCGTCTGGTCCAAGTGAAATATGACCTGTTGATGGCTCGATGTCACCAGCAAGAATTTTCAAAAATGTAGATTTACCGGCCCCGTTTGCACCAATCAAACCGTAGGTATTTCCTGCTGTAAATTTGATATTGACATCGTCAAATAATTTGCGGTCGCTAAAGCGAAGCGACACGTCTGATACTGTAAGCATAGTTTCTCCTCTATTTCTGTCTATTAGTTTTATTGTACTAGAAAGAACTTGAATTTTCAATGAATTACATTGGAATCAAAATATCTTCATCATAATGTTTATGGTCTTTTTGAAGACTGAAGCCACGTCCACGCACCTGACTCGCAGGCATAACAACCATAAAGGCAGTTTCATCAATTTCTAATACCGCTGTCTCCAGTTTCTGCATTTCTGGAATAGAGATGGTGGTCATCAACATGCGCTTGTCAACCCCTGTAAATCCACCGATAATTGGAAGTTCTGTTACACCGCGATCAGCAACTTTAGTAATATAGTCTTTAATTTCTTCTGATTTTTGAGAAATAATCATGACATTTCGAGAAGATTGGGTACCAGACATCATGCGGTTAACAATATAAGTAATGGTCATTAGGGCAATAATCGAGTACATAACAGTATCAGTATCGAAGGCAACAAATCCAAGACCAACGATAATACCATCAATAATAGCCATTGTCAGACCTAATGATAAAGGGGTGTACTTGTGAATAAATTGAATAAGAATACCTGTTCCACCAGTAGAAGAATTTCCAAGGAAGACAAGCCCAAGTCCAAAACCTAGGATAATTCCACCGAAAATAGCAGCTAGGAGAGGATTTTCTGTCAAGTTGGGTAAACCTGCTGTCAACTTGATGCAAAGAGGATAGATGATAGCTCCATAGACAGTTTTGATAAATACAGATTTTCCTAAGAAAAACCAACAGATGATTAATAAAGGGATGTTACAGTAGAGGACAAAATCAGACGGACTCCATCCCAGAAGAGCATTGAGTGCGATTGCTAAACCTCCGACACCACCAGATACGATATTATTCTCTAGAAAAAAACTGTTAAATCCAATGGCCATGACAATTGATCCGAGTGTGACAGAGATAAAGTCCTTTATACGTTCTTTCATATATTCTCCTTGGTTAGTGTTATAAAAGCAATTTCTATTATCCCTAATTTAGACAGTATCGTCAAGGCTTTGTCAGCTTGACTTTCTAATTTTTTGCGGTTATAATAGGAATCAATCAGAAGAGTAGTAAGTGGATAATTTTTAGAGAGTTTGTGGTTGGTGTAAACAAACAAGAGTCGCTTATGAATGGACTGAGTGAATAGAATCTGAATAAATAAGGATTCGGCTAGCAGGCCTTATGTGCAAAAAGATGTAAGCATTATTTAATGCTTATAAGTGAGGTGGCACCGTGTCCTTGACGCCCTCGCACAGTTTTCTGTGCGTGGGCTTTTATTATGTAAAAAAAGGAGAACATTTTATGAGTAAACCGATTATCCTAACAGGAGACCGTCCAACAGGCAAATTACATATTGGACATTATGTTGGTTCGTTGAAAAATCGTGTTTTATTACAGGATGCAGGTCAACATGAACTTTTTGTCTTTTTAGCAGACCAACAAGCGTTGACAGATCATGCAAAGGAACCGCAAAAGATTGTTGAATCCGTTGGAAACGTAGCACTAGATTATCTAGCGGCAGGACTTGATCCAGCTAAGACAACAATTTTCATCCAGAGTCAAATTCCTGAATTGGCAGAGTTGACCATGTACTACATGAACTTGGTATCGGTGGCTCGTTTGGAACGCAATCCGACTGTAAAAACCGAGATTGCTCAGAAGGGATTTGGCGAAGGAATTCCAGCTGGTTTCTTGGTTTATCCTGTTTCTCAAGCGGCAGATATTACAGCCTTCAAGGCAAACTTTGTTCCAGTAGGAAATGACCAGAAACCTATGATTGAGCAGACTCGTGAAATCGTTCGTAGTTTTAACCATGCTTACCAGACGGACATTTTGGTGGAGCCGGAGGGCATTTATCCTGAAAATGAGGCAGCTGGTCGCTTGCCAGGTTTGGACGGCAATGCCAAGATGTCTAAGTCACTTGGAAATGGTATTTATCTGGCAGATGACATGGATACGCTCAAGAAGAAAGTCATGTCCATGTACACTGATCCCAACCACATCCGTGTTGAAGACCCAGGTAAGATTGAAGGAAACATGGTTTTCCACTATCTTGACGTCTTTGGGCGCGAAGAAGATAAGGCTGAGATTGAGGCTATGAAGGAGCACTATCAACGTGGTGGTTTGGGCGATGTGAAGACCAAACGTTATTTGCTGGACATTTTAGAGAGAGAATTAGGACCAATCCGTGAACGCCGTCTGGAGTTTGCACAGGATATGGGACAGGTTTATGCCATGCTGAATGAAGGAAGTCGCAAGGCTCGTCAGGTTGCGGCCACTACCCTTGATCAAGTAAAGGATGCCATGGGAATCAACTACTTTAAATAAGGTTAACAATAAAAGAGCAATGTCATAAAAACGTTGCTTTTTTTATTTGTTTTATAATAAAGTAAAAAACAAACGTTCGATTTTCTAAAAGAAAGTAGTAAAGAATTTTCTGAATTTTTATCATTACTTATTTTAAAGCGAATAATAATTGACAAATGATTTCAAAATGTTATCATAAATAAAATAATTATAGCGATAGCTAGTAACAAAAAAGAAAAGAGGAAGAAAATGTCAAACTGGGACACTAAATTTTTGAAAAAAGGCTTTACCTTTGATGATGTATTACTTATTCCGGCTGAAAGTCATGTATTGCCACATGATATTGATTTAAAAACACAATTAGCACCAAATTTGACCCTTAATCTTCCGATTATTTCTGCTGCCATGGATACAGTAACAGATAGCAAAATGGCTATCGCTATGGCGCGTGCAGGTGGTTTGGGAGTTATCCATAAGAATATGTCTATTACAGAGCAGGCTGAAGAAGTGCGTAAGGTAAAACGTTCTGAAAATGGCGTCATTATCGATCCATTCTTCTTAACCCCAGAACACACCATTGCTGAAGCTGAGAAATTGATGGCTACTTATCGTATCTCCGGTGTGCCAATCGTTGAAACATTGGAAAATCGTAAATTGGTTGGTATCATCACCAACCGTGATATGCGTTTCATTTCCGACTATTCACAGCCAATTTCGACCAACATGACAAGCGATGAATTGGTGACAGCGCCAGTTGGAACAGATCTTGCGACTGCGGAGGCTATTCTTCACAAGCATCGTATTGAAAAATTGCCATTGGTTGATGAAAATGGTCGCTTGTCAGGCTTGATTACCATCAAAGATATTGAGAAAGTGATTGAGTTCCCAAATGCTGCGAAGGATGAATTTGGTCGTCTCTTGGTTGCGGGTGCTGTTGGTGTTACATCTGATACTTTTGAACGTGCAGAAGCCCTTTTTGAAGCGGGTGCAGACGCGATTGTCATCGATACAGCTCACGGTCACTCAGCAGGTGTTCTTCGCAAGATTAAAGAAATTCGTGAACACTTCCCAACTCGTACCTTGATTGCCGGCAACATTGCCACAGCTGAAGGAGCTCGTGCTCTTTATGAAGCTGGTGTTGATGTTGTGAAGGTCGGTATTGGACCAGGTTCAATCTGTACAACACGTGTCATCGCAGGTGTCGGTGTACCACAAGTGACAGCTATCTATGATGCCGCTGGTGTTGCGCGTGAATATGGTAAAACGATTATCGCTGATGGTGGTATCAAGTATTCAGGAGATATTGTCAAGGCACTTGCCGCTGGTGGTCATGCCGTTATGCTTGGTTCTATGTTTGCAGGAACGGATGAAGCACCAGGTGAGACAGAAATCTTCCAAGGTCGTAAGTTCAAGACCTATCGCGGTATGGGCTCTATCGCTGCCATGAAACAAGGTTCAAAAGACCGTTACTTCCAAGCATCTGTCAATGAAGCCAACAAACTTGTTCCAGAAGGAATTGAAGGACGTGTAGCCTATAAAGGTTCTGTTGCAGATATGATTTTCCAAATGGTTGGTGGACTTCGCTCAGGTATGGGCTATGTAGGTGCTGGTAACTTGACTGAATTGCATGAAAATGCACAATTCATCGAAATGTCAGGTGCTGGTTTGAAAGAAAGCCATCCACACGATGTTCAAATCACAAACGAAGCTCCAAACTATTCAGTTCAGTAAAACAAAAACAAGACCCTCTTGACAGGGTCTTTACTTTTTTGTAAACTTTATTGACGACAGTGTAAACAATCTTATTCTGACTCAGTAACCTTACCAGACTCAATATGGAAGATTTTTAAACTATCAGGTAGCTTATGTAAATGGTCTAAAGATGTCGTTGTAATAAATGTTTGAATCGTATCTGTAATAGTTTCTAGTAGTTTGATTTGACGATTATTATCTAGCTCACTCATAACATCATCTAAGAGTAGAATTGGGTATTCTCGTGTGACCTCCTTCATCAGCTCAATTTCAGCCAGTTTGAGTGACAGAACGAGACTGCGGTGCTGACCTTGGCTACCATAATGGGCATTCATTCCATTTATAAAGAAAGCTACATCATCTCGATGTGGTCCAACTCCTGTATTTTTCTTAAATAAATCACGTTTGCGACACCTTTCCAATTCCGTCAAGAATTTATCAATTAAATTGACATCATCTGTCAATTCGATTGAGGTTTTGTATTCGATTGTCAATTCTTCCCGATTGCCAGATATTTCTTGAACTTTTCTATTTCCAAATTCCTCTAATTTCTTTAGAAAGTCAATACGATGTTGGATAACACGACTACCATATTCAGCAAGTTGCTGATCTAACACGGATAGGAAGTTCTCATCAATCTTATCTGTAGATTTGAGGTAAGTATTTCTTTGTTTTAAAACGTGATTATAATTCGATAGGTCAGAGAGATAGAGTGGTTTGATTTGCCCGAGCTCGACATCGATGAACTTTCTTCTCAAAGCAGGCGCACCTTTTATCAGCTGTAAATCTTCAGGGGCGAAGAGAACAACATTCATGTGGCCGATATAGTTGGAAAGCTTGGCTTGTTTGAGATGGTTGACCTTGGTTATCCGTCCCTTTTCTGTCAACTGTATGTCAAGTGGCACTTTACCATTTGTCCGATGGAGTAAACCAGAAATAGATAATTCCTTTTCTTGAAACTGTAGTAGGTCCTTATCTGTCCGTGTTCGATGACTTCGTGTTAAGGCTAAAAAATAGATTGATTCTAAAATATTGGTTTTACCTTGGGCATTCTCACCCAAAAAGACATTGAGCCCCTTGTTGAACTCAATATCTTGTTGACTGTAATTGCGAAAGTGCCGTAATGCTAATGTTTCAAGCCACATTTTTACATACCAGGGAAACGAACAGGTTTTCTTTCAGTATTTTTAGTTGCTTTTTTAGGAATTTTTACCTGTTTCTTATTCTTTTTATTTTCTTGATTTAACTTTTTAACGATTGCAGCTACACGTTCTTTTTCAGCTTGCTCCTCTTGGTGCTGTTTGATTTCCTCTGCACTAGGAGCGACGATTGTGATGCTGGTGTTGTGGTCTGGGAGTGTGATAACATCTCCGACACGGATTTTTTTACCGCGTCTTTTTTCATCCTCTCCATTGAAAAGAATGGTATTTTCTTCTAAGAAACCTTTAATGGCACCTCCTGAATGGAGAATACCAGTCGTTTTTAACAATGCTTGTAATGTGATGTAGTCATCAAATAATTTAAATTCCATAAGTCACCTCGTTACAGAATATTATATCACAAAATGGTATGTTTCGTTTTTCACGCGCTGGAAACCCAGTCATATCAAGGATTTTTACAGTGCTGTAAACTACTGTAAACCGAATTTGTTCCCCTTTTTGTTCACCCTCAAAGGTTTTCTAGAGCTTTTTCATAAAATGTAACAGCATGCTTTGCTTTTTCTTTTGAAAGGTGGCTATAGATGTCCATTGTCATTGATATTCTAGAATGACCAAGACGATGCTGGAGTTCCTTGTAGGGTATTCCGGAGTTAAGCAGTAGGCTAGCGTGCGTGTGGCGGAAGCCGTGGAAACCGATATTAGGCAGCCCAATATTCTTCAGGCGAGTGGTCAACCTGTTCCCTAGGGTCTTATCCTCAGGATAGTCATGGATAAAGTCGGAAAATACTACCGTTTCAGAACGTCCGAGGGTCCAAGCCTCTTGTATCTGTCGCCGTCTGTATTCTTTCAGCATGGCTACTGTCTGGCTATCGATGTCTATATCGCGTATGCTAGCGTTTGATTTTGGGGAGTTTATTGAGCCGTAGCGGTTGAGTGTTTTTGTGATGCTAATGGTGGCGTTGTTCAAGTCAATATCTGACCAGCTAAGCGCTAGGGCTTCATTGATACGGCAACCAGTGGCCAGCAAGAACTTGTATAGGGTGGCTTCATACAGATTTCTGTAATTGGTTAAGTCTAAGCCGTCCAAGTAGCCAAGAAACTGTTTAAGCTGCTCGCCGTTGAAATGTTTTACCTTCTTCCGAGTGGCTTTTTTTGCGTTCCTGGGCAATATGACTTCCCGAGCTGGATTGTATGGCAGAACTTGCATAACAACACCGTATTGCAATATACGTTTGTTCAGCGCGTGGATTTTGTCATAGTGTAGATAGGCACCCGCTTCCCCTGTATTTGCTTTGTCTGCTAATTTGATGACGATGCTTTGGATGAGTGGGGTCGTCAGTTTATCGAGCTTATAGGCTCCAAAAAGTGGTATAACATGATTTTTCAGTAAGCCCCTGATGTTCCCGCGAGTATTTGGCTTTACTGTGTGCTTATAGCTATTCCACCACAATTCTGCCAACTCTTTATAACTGGTTATGGTGGCACTTTGGTAGCGTGTTGCCCCGTCTGTTTTAAAAGTTGCAATAGCTTGCTGAGTTTTGTTTTTAACCTCCTTCTTGGTCCTACCCGTGACATTAGTCTTGACTTTCTTACCAGTGATGGCATCTACACCAAGATAGACACTTGCACGGTACACAGTAGCACCGTTTTTCTTTTTTACTTCAATAATCTTCATGGTTATAAACCTTTCCATCAGCAGGCAAGCTGTTATTAAAAAGATTTTAGAATGTTTTAGGTTTATATCATGCGTAGGCTTACGAGAATAGCCCTATTTTCGTTTATTTTAAGTGGGTAGGGTAAATATACCAGTCGAGAGTTAAAAGCGAATACAGACGATTTTGGAGCGTTTGACAGGGTGAGCGGTATTCTGATATGATAGACAAGCCCCCGGACTTTATTGAAGGGAGGTGATACCGTGGCGGAATTCATACTTACCACGTTTTTTCTGCCTTTGTTGGTTGGTATTCTGACAGTACTGTTTGAATATTGGCTAAACAATCGCAGAAAGTAGCCCCAGGGGCAAAAGAAAAACCCTCAACGTTGCGACCGTTGGGGGCTTTTTTGATACCGTGCTAACATTCTTACCACGTTTGTTAACACCATCAGTATAGCACCCCCTTATTCAGTTGTCAAATGGTTTTATCTTACCTTTGATGGTCACACACCACCCTAGAAGCATTAAAACCTAGCAAAGTACCAGAATAACACGGATTTACATTGCTTTTTGTGTTCGTATCATGATGATAATACCACGCGCCGAATGCTAAGGTTTGCTAAGGTATAGCTAATATAGTAGCTATGGTTTGCTAAGGTTACTAAAATATACAACCTGACAAAACCTTACATTTTTTTTGGCTATTGACTTTTCTTGACTTTTTTCATCTACTGACAAAAACTGACTTTTTTCACTCCACACAGTCACCAGAAAGCCCCTAGGCGCGTGAAAACACCTTGGTAGGGTAAATGTACCCGAGAAGTGTTTGAACGTGGTGAAAGGGCTTAGATAACCCTATCACTACCAACGACAGAAAAAACTTTGATATGTGTATCCTCAGACGGTGGGAAATCTATGACAATATCATTGTATTTTTTATTGATCGATACCAAACGCAAGCCAGTAGCTTCAGTGTAGACCCTCTTCAAGTAGGTTTTATCATCAACCACAACGGCGCAGACTTGTCCAGAGTATGAAGAAATGCCCTTATCCCTCAAATAGATGACATCGCCATCATGGTAGTTTGGGGTCATGCTATCGCCGTCAACGATTGAAGCTATATCATGCTTTGGCGGTTCGTTGGTAACTTGGACGGTAATCACATCATTATCATCATAGCCAAAACCGACACCAGCGGCAAGCCGTGAAACGGCTTTGACTTCGTAAGTGATAGCCAATTCTTCAACGATTGAAGCATTTTGTTTATGTAGTAACTCTCTACCATAATCAACCCAGATAGCACGATTTGAGGAAGTCAAAGTATTGGCAAGGGTGACTATATCGCTATCAATGTTAGAAGAATGAACGACAGAAGTTTTTTTCTCAATCAAATCAGACTTATTTACACCAAAATAGTTTGCCATTATTTCTATTTTGTCGATACGCGGATAAGTCTTTGCATTAACCCAATCGAGAACAGTTGTATATTTGAAATCTAAAGCTAGTGCCATTTGGCGAGGATTTAGCCCTTTCCTATCTAGCAATCTCTTTATATTTTCTGCTATTATCTGCTTATTTCCTAGCGACATAACCGCACCGCCTTTCTTTGTATTACGGTTTAATTATACGGTTAAAGCATACAGAAAGCAAGAAAAAAGAAAAAAAGTTAAAAAATAATTAAAAAACGCTTGACAAGTACGGTAATACCGTTTATACTAAAAACACGGTTAAGCCGTTCATAAAGTAAAAAAGGAGGTGAAGCAATGAACAAGTACACGCTGAAAGCTCTACGAGCTAACGCAGATATGAAACAAACGGAAGTGGCTGAAAAGCTTGGTATTTCTACCACTACTTGGAGCAAATGGGAAAACAAGAAGCGTTTTCCAACCGTTGACCAAGCCGAAAAGATTTCAAAACTTTTCAATGTGGCTTATGATGACATTATTTTTTTACCATGATAGACGGTTATACCGTTCATAGAAAGGAGCAAGGACCATGAGGAGAAACTACAGTAAAGTCATTGAAGAAATGCGAACCACTCACGGGTTGAACTTGGTCGCTATTGGTCAGCGTATCGGAACAGACCCCCGAACAGTTGGCAAGTGGGCACAGGGCAAGCACCAACCCAACAAGGACAGCAGAAAGAAAATCAATAATCTATACAGAGAGGTAAAGCAGGACATGACAACGCAAGTAAGTATTTTTGATGAAACTAACGATAACGGTCGCTATTTACAAGTTATCCATACGGATAATTTTCACGGACACCCGCTAGATGTTTACGGCGATTTTGAAAATCCATTATTCATGGCTAGAGAAGTGGCTGAAATGATTGAGTATACAAAGACAAGCCAAGGTTACTATGATGTACAGGCGATGTTGAGGAAAGTAGATGACGATGAAAAAGTAAAATGTACACCTTTAGAAGGTACTACGAAAAATTTTCGTAGCGGGCAGACGATGTGGTTTTTAACCGAGTACGGACTATATGAAGTGCTTATGCGTTCAAGCAAACCAAAAGCTAAGGAATTCCGAAAAGCAGTCAAGCAAATCTTAAAAGAAATCCGAACACAAGGCTACTACATGCAAGGCGAACTAATCCAAGACCAACCGACAAACCAGCCCCTACCAGGTATCAGCGACCTAACTTATATCAAGAATAAAATCGCTGAGGTGCAGGAAATGGACAACCTAGCAGACATCACTGCAGGGCTTGAACGAGTGGCTAAGCTAGTGGCAGTGATTGGAGGTTAGCCAATGGAATTAGTTTACATGGACGGACGGAAAGAGCCATATACAACAAGCGAGATAATCGCAGAATGTGCTGGAGTACAACACCACACTGTTACACGCCTATTGAGAAATCACAAAGAACGATTTGAGGCGTTTGGATTTTATGGATTTGAAATCCATAAATTAGACGGAAAAGGCAGACCCAAAAAGGTCTATCACTTAAACGAGCAACAAGCGACTTTATTGATCACTTATCTGGATAACACTCCCCAGGTTGTCAAATTCAAAACAAACCTAGTCCGAGCATTCTTTGAAATGCGTGATGAGGTGGCAGAGTTTCGCTATCAGAGGGCATTAGAAAAGCCCAAACGTAAGGCACTACATGAAGCTATTGAAACATGGCAGGAAGCCCCAAAACACGCGCACAGCACTGTTACAAACTTGTTGCTAAAGGGAACTACTGGAATGAATAAACGCCAGCTAGTGGCACACCGTGGCGGTCATAATGGTGTTGATAGCCTAACCAGCCAAGAGCTTATCAGATACCAAGCATTAGAAGACATGGCTATTGCTATGATCAACCTAGGCATGACATACCAAGACATCAAAAACATGGTATTCAGAAAAAACGCACCCCAAGGCGCGTGAGAGCAACAAAAAAAAGGCTTAACAGGGACCAACCAGCAAAGCCTTTTAACCACTAACTAAAACAAAATTAACAAGCAGGCAAGCTGTTATTAAAAAGATTTTAGTAAAGATTTAATAGCTAGATTATACCATATCTAGGATATTATGACCATACAGAGGGGCGCTAACCCTTAAAACTGGAGTAGAAAAGTATTAGGTGCTGGTATCGGCATTAGGTTGCAATGGACCCAGGGCAACCTAGACCGCCCTAAGAAAATTACACACAGCAAGGTTATTATTTTGGCACAGGCTTACACGACCACAGGGGCAACCTGATAAGTCTGAGGCGGGCAACCGCTGGGGATAGTCTGGGCTAGTATAGAAATGTATAAAGAAAAAAGTATAGTAAAGAAATCAAGCCTTTTACACACGGAAAAAGCCCATCAGGGCCATTACACAGAAAATCATAAACAACAAAACGAGGTAAAAACTACATGAAACAGTATTTTGAACAGTTTGAAGAAAAGTTACAAATCACAGAAGAAAAATTGGACATTCTGAGCGAGTGGCATGTCGCCAAAGGTCACAAGGGAGCTACTGAAATCGCTGAAGAGTGTAGGACGGCTATTACAACACTCTGGATGGAGTTTTACAGGCTTTCAGAGGCTTATAAAGTGGCTGAGGCGGACCATGAAGAGTTTTATCAAGCGAATGTAAACAACTTGCTTGGAGAGCTTAAAAAGCACGACAATGAAATCACGGAGCGATACAAGAAAGCCCCTGAGTGGTTGCTATTCAATTTTTTAGATAAGGCTATCAAAGAAAATAATTTGAGTAACGGCATTACACACGCTACTGCTTCCACTTGGACTTATTTACGCAGTCTAGTTATCAAAGATCTAAAAGAGCGAGGGTTACTATAATGCAAGAAATGACAATTGAAACAGCGTTAACGCTTATCGCAATACTAACACCGCTGAATATCTTTCTATGGCTACATTTAGGAACGTATCAGCTCCATAACAAGCCCAAAATCAAGTCAGAGGGTAACAATACCCGACGGCTGACAAATGCGAACTACGGGGCTTATATTCAAGCACAGGGCAGATATTACAATTAGGGGGAAACGAATGACAAAAAAACAACTACCACCACACTTATATAAAGTTTTCAAGCTCCTACCGCTTGGAATGGACTTACCAATCACAGGGGCGGACATTGAGCGGCTAACAGGTTTGGACGTTCGAACCATTCGGGAGCATATCCGCCAGCTAATAGTTGACTATGGCATACCCGTTTGTGGCGGGCGTGATAACAAGCAAGGGGGATACT
Organism: Streptococcus suis; assembly: GCF_016743335.1. Classification (GTDB taxonomy): domain Bacteria; phylum Bacillota; class Bacilli; order Lactobacillales; family Streptococcaceae; genus Streptococcus; species Streptococcus suis_Y. The sequence continues at coordinate 32,502 of NZ_WCJE01000023.1, forward strand.
ATATCCCCCAGAATGAAGTGGAACGACTTGCTGGAGTGCTACCGCTCCAACGTCAATACGACCAGGAGCATAAGCGTATCCACGCGCTTCTAACCGCAGATTTACAAGACTGGAGGAAGTATAGAGATGAGGCTTGAACTAACCGCACAAAGTGAAACGGACCTAAAAACGGGCATTCTGGAACTTATAGGGAACTATCTGGAGGCGCGTGAGAGGGTTAAGCCAAAACTTACTGGACTGATTACAGCCCAACAGTTGAAGGATGAGCTAGGTATAAAAAATAAGACTTTGAAACGCTGGGAAGATAACGGGCTAAGACGTTACCAGCCCCCGCTAGAAGACACTAGGAAAATCTTTTACAGGGTCAGTGATGTTTTGAAATTTTTGGGGGTGGAGAATGGCAAAAACTAAAATATATTTTTGGTTGAAGATTGATAAAAAATTTTTTGACAATATTTTTATTAAGAGACTGAAGACTATTCCAGGCGGTTACACTATGACAGTAATTTACATCCGTCTTATGCTTGAAAGTTTAGAAAGTGATTGCATTCTCTACTACGAAGGTTATTTTGAAAATCTCAAGGAAGAATTGGCTTTGAAGTTGGATGTGTCGGAAGATGATATCGATATGACCATGGCATACTTTACAAAATGCGGACTAATTCAGATTGACGAAGACCAAAACGCAGAATTACCACAGGCTAAAGCTATGGTTATGAGTGAAACAAACTGGGCCAGTTACAAGCGGGAACAACGACAGAATAAAGAGAGGTTGGACAATGTCCAAAAGTCTTTGACAAATTCCAACTTGTGTCCAACAGAGATAGAGTTAGAGATAGATATAGAGTTAGAGAAAGAGAAAGAGCAACAGCAAGAAGAAAAAAATGCGGCTGCTGGAGCTGGTAAAAATATCATCTTTGAAAAACTCAAAGAAGCATTTGGTGAAATGGCAATTAGTGGAACTGTCACCCAAGAAGTCGAAGACCTATTAAAGGTTCATGGGCAACGCTTAGTATTGTATGCCTTAGACGAAACTATCCTGAACGGTGGGAGGTCGATCAGATATACTCGTTCTATTCTGGAACGCTGGCAGGGTCAAGGTCTAAAGACTATCGAACAAGTAAAGCAGAACAAAGTGGACTTCGAAGCGATGAAACAACCTAGGCAAGATAGTCCGGACAATTTCCCAGAAGTGCCATTTTAGAAAGGGGACAGGAATTGAGAAATCCATTTCAGAATTTACAGCACCTTAGACAGTTAGAAGTGACTTGCCCACTACATAACATCCCATTAGTCCAACTTGATAGAGCTGTCAAGGTGGTTGGAGAAGACAAACCACGGAAGCTAGAGCCTTTTTGTCCTGAGTGCGAGCAAGAACAAAAGCAACAACAGGAACAAAGGGCAGTAGAAGAGCATTTGAACGCTGGGCTTTACTCAAGGACCTATAATGTGCTTATGCGAGATAGCACAATTCCAAGAGAACTAGAGGGGGCTAGTTTTAATACTTTCAAAGCAGAAACTGCCGAGGAAAAACAGCTACTAGCTTTCGCTAAAGGGCAGGCGGAAAAGTATCTTGCAGGGCTCAAAGCAAATACCCTTATCACAGGCTCTACAGGCATCGGAAAAAGCCATCTAAGTATTGCAATGGCTAAAGCGATAAACGAGGGCTACAAGGCGAAAGGAGAGCCTAAAAGCGTGCTCTTTGTAAACCTGACAGAACTTGTCAAAAAAATCAAGGAAGGTTGGAACTACGGACAAGGGGCAAAACTGACAGAATTTGAGGCGGTGGAGTTGCTGAAGTCAGTCGATTATCTGATTTTAGATGATCTAGGGGCAAAAAATGCGATTATTAAACCCAAAAGCGACTGGGAACAGGACCTGCTTTTTGATATTTTGAATAGTCGTGAGAATACAATCATCAACACTAATCTAAGTGGGTCAGAGTTGAAGACAGTTTACAACGAGCGGAACTATAGCCGTATTTTGAAAGGCTTAGAAGGTAATTCTTTCAAGTCGTTTACAATCAAGGATAAACGCTACTCAATCAACAAACTAAAACAAGGAGAATAATACCATGACATTAAAAACTATTTCAGACACACCAAATACATTTGCATTTAACTACACATTCAAAGACCACGACACCGCACAAGTCGCAGGGCATGCGCTTATGGGCTACATGACAGGAACATTTGAACAACCAGCTATTGAAGTGAGCTACCACAATGACGGACAGGGCGGATATGCTAACCGTTTGGTGGCGGAGTATACAGCAGATACTGAACTTACTGAAACATTCAAGCGGATTTGTGACGGTTTTAAAGACTATTACAACAATCCTGATGAGTTAACAGGCGTAGACTTGGACGACTACGAACAAGAACAGAAAATCGAACAAGAGTATATCCGTCAGCGCACGGAACAACTCAAGCAGTCAGAGAGCTTTGACAGCTTACTAAAAAAAGTGGCTGGGTTAGAGCTTGAACTGATGGAACTAGCTGACAGCGTGCTAGACGATGATTATCCTGATATGGCAGTGAATGGGGTATGGGAGAATATGACGGCCGTAGATGATGAAGCAAGAAAGTTACTGAAGGAGCTTGATCCCGAAGATAACTATTGCGCTTTGTGGAAGTATTCAGCAGAATAGCAGAGAGAGGCTACAGCCTCTTTTTGTGCTAAAATTAGAGAGGAATAACATAATGAAAAATAAAGGTGGTAGACCTACAAAAATGACACAAGGAACGGTAAAGAAATTAGAGGAAGCATTTTTAAGAGGTTTAAGCGACGAAGAAGCTTGTTTGTATGCGAATATTTCAAAACCAACCCTTTATGATTATTGTAAGAAAAATCCACAGTTTTCTGACCGAAAAGAGCTACTGAAGCAACGACTGAAAACACGCGCAAAGTTGAACATATCTAACGCCATAGAGGATGGAGACGTGGCTATTTCCAAATGGTACTTAGAGCGGAAAGATGATGAATTTAAAACCAAGACAAAACTAGAACATGATGGTATGGTATCCGTTGCGCCTCATAATCCGTTTGAAGATTTGACGGTTGAAGAGTTACGAGCAATCATTGCTGAAGATGCGGAATAATGGTACTTAAGCCAATAGTTTTGGGTTTTTACAGTATAGGGGTATTTTTTTGAATGAAAGTATTGTATATAGAGGCATTTACCAGAGCTATGAAAAAGAAAGGAATAACTCAGGGAAAGGCTGAATTAGACGGTTACCCCTTGACGATTGATTTAGATAACCTTTTTATTGTTATGGGTAGAGAGAGCTTTGAATTGGCCAGAATACCAGGGACAAAAGGCGGTTATAGATATTTCTTTCTTTGCCCTGATTGTGGTAGGCGGTGCAGAAAGCTCTATAAGCGGTATCTGTATTTTAGTTGCGGGAATTGCCAACAAGTCCATAAGCAGACACTAAACCGCAGTAAGACGGACTGCCAATATTATTGGGAACGCGCACTAAGGGAGGCTAGGAAGGTCCAACCAGGGTGGACCCCTGAACGTGGCGGATATATGTTTGATGGCTTTCCTAGCCGTCCAAAGAGAATGAAGCGTGATAGATATTATAAACATTATCAAAGGTTTTTGAACTATGTTAGAAAAGGTAATAGCTATTGGCTGAGAGGGTTGTCACGGTGACAATGTTTCAGATACGGTGGCGCGTGATTAAACAAAAAAAGCCAAGGCACTCTCTGCCTCAGCTAATAGTAATATCGCAAAGACTATTATACCACAGTTGGAGGGCGCTAGCTTGATTTTTTTAGATACGATGATAGACGAAAAGAAAACCATAGCGATCACTAAACGATATTTGAAACAATATCCACGCTTGAAAACCATAGCACGCACTACCACCACTTTACAAAGTAGTTGGAATGTATCGGATAAGGTAAAAACAGGAACGACCCGAAACACGCACGAAAATAAATTACTGAACGCTATCGCAGTGAGTCAGGAAGTGGAAGAGATAGAGCGAGCTATCTCAAACTTGGATAAGTTATATAGTGACATACTGACAGAGAAGTATATCAAGCGACAGAAAACAGGTTTGGCACTCTATGAAGGATTTTACATGGGAAAGTCAGCATTTTATGAAACATTACAAACAGCTTTGTTAGACTTTGCTTGTATATTCAAGAATGGGAAATTATTGCAGTATAAAGATGAACAGGCTTAATATTCGTAAATACCCCCATCTTTTTTCAACGGGGGTGGGTTTGTTCGGGGTTCAACGACGCCGCCCTCTTCCGTGCACAATTTTCCCTTTTTGAAATTTTTTAGGAATGTAAGACAAATAGCATAATCTATTGACAAATGCGCATAATGCGTATATAATAAATAATGTAAGGAGGTAGAGCGCTATGCCACTTACTGGAAAAGAAATGGCAAAACTTGCAGAGGCTAACGGGTGGAAAGAAATCCGAGTTAATGGAAGTCACCACCATTTCAAAAAAGAAGGATTTTCAAAAATAGTCACAATTCCAGTTCATGGAAACAAGGACTTGGGAAAAGGGTTAGAAAAGAAAATCCTGAAAGATTTGGGGCTACTTTGAATGCCCCTCCTCTTTCGCTTTTGGAGGTAGAAACATGTTAAAATCTTACCCAGCTATTTTTCATAAAGACGAACAAGGTTATTGGGTGGAGTTCCCAGAGTTTAGTGGTGGTACTCAAGGGGATAACCTTGAGGAAGCTATGTACAATGCCCGTGAGTTTTTAGAAAGCTCTATTGCCCTTTATATTGACGAGGGGATGGAGTTACCAAAAGCAAGCGATATAAAGGAGTTAAGCGCTCCTGATGGCTTTGTTTCAATGATACAAGCTGACCCAACACCGTATATTAAGAATAATAAAGCAATTAGAAAGAATGTGACAGTGCCTGAATGGTTAACAAAACTAGCAGACCGTGAGGGTTTGAACTATTCGGAAATTTTAACAACGGCTTTAGAAACACGATTACAAGTGTAAACATGATATAATACACTTATTAGCAATCAAAAAAGCGCATCAATTTGATACGCTA
>NZ_WCJE01000024.1 GCF_016743335.1 Streptococcus suis
CTTAATATTATATTTCGGAGAGATAGCGAAGAGGCTAAACGCGGCGGACTGTAAATCCGCTCCTTCGGGTTCGGGGGTTCGAATCCCTCTCTCTCCATACCTTTACGGGCATAGTTTAAAGGTAGAACTAAGGTCTCCAAAACCTTCAGTGTGGGTTCAATTCCTACTGCCCGTGTTATATGGCGGGTGTGGTGAAGTGGTTAACACATCAGATTGTGGCTCTGACATTCGGGGGTTCGATTCCCCTCACTCGCCTATTTTAATATTGGGGTATCGCCAAGCGGTAAGGCAAGGGACTTTGACTCCCTCATGCGTTGGTTCGAATCCAGCTACCCCAGTTCAACTATATGCCGGCGTGGCGGAATTGGCAGACGCGCTGGACTCAAAATCCAGTGTCCGCAAGGACGTGCCGGTTCGACCCCGGCCGCCGGTATAGTTATAAAGACAAGGTTTCTAAGCCTTGTCTTTTATTTTGTGCTTGTAGTTTCTCTTGTTTGAGTTACTAAAAATTACTATTTTTTTTGCATTGGACTTGCAATTTGAAAAATTTAGTGCTACACTATGGGTAGTCGAGATTGAACAAGATACGCTCTTTTTGAGAAAGGAGGCTTCGTAATGAGGAGCGTTCGAGCAAGATTGCATAGAGGTGCAATTGACACATTAGTAATTTTTGGAGGAAAAATTTATGCCACTTAGCCCAATACTTGTTAAAGATATCTGTGATGCTGTTTTGAACGATTGGAGACCAGAGTACGATTTTTTACCAGACCACTTTAGGTTACCACTAACAAAGTCTGAGTTTTATAGTACTTCGTTTAATACTTTAAATAATAGAACCATTAGTGATTATATTAAAGAAAAAAATGAGGGGTCAAAATACTACTATTCTACGTTCAAAAGGAGGGCGGAGATTATTATTAGTAACAATATCTCAAACTTGGTTCTTGGCAACGTAGATAATACTACAATATTAAATGCATTGTCACAAGTTAATTCAAAGAATGTCAAGGCAGTAACTGAGTTTTTCATAGATAATGATAAATTTGATATTACATTATGGAGTGATTTTCTGCTTGAACATAATCAAATTTTAGGTATAGAATTTGCTGATGAAATTTTTTTGTTTTCTACCTTGTGCTATATCAGAAATATTATCAGTTTCTATGGATTGCTACCTTTTCAAGTTGAGTTTTCAATAGATGACGACTGTATCTTCTTCTATTGTGTGGATTTCACTAATAAGAAGTTCACTTACTTTGTTAGTTTAACTAATCCTTTGGCATCACATTTTCTTAATTAAATTTGAAGAGGTTACGACTAAAAGTCTAAACCTCTTTTTCTGTTTGACAGTTTATAGTACACTTTGTTAGTTTTTAAAGTTCATGATTGTAGATACCTTCTGCCATACTATTTAAATATAAGACATCAAAATATTTCTTATATTTACTCATCATGTAGCCGAATTTAAGTATGAATTGGAAGTCATCTAGTAATTTTCTTTCATTTCTATAAAATAAATTTCCGTCTTGTATGATTCCTAATTCTTTTTTATATTTCTCAATTTCATTTAAGATGTATTTCTCTTCTTCTTCAGATAAGTCTTGTTTTAGAAATATTACAACCTCTGCATTATGACTTTCTTTCCATACTTTTGGCTCGAATTCCATACGATTATATTCACCAATTGCAATATTATTAAATTGAAATGTTTCAAAATACCTAGTATATCTTGAAAGTCTTAAAGCAAAACTCACGCTATAAGGGTAATCATCAAATTTCTCTACTTCATTTCTATAATATATATTTCCTTCCTGTATTATGCCGTAACGTTTTTTTAACTTGTTTATTACTTTCTGAATATAAGTTTTATCGTCTTCGCCAAGGTTTTCTTTTATTAGAATTTTAACTTCGAAATTATGTTTCATTGTTATACCTTTCATATTATTTAGATTTTGTTGATGTTTCTTTTAGTTAGTATATCAAATTTTTATAGCAGGTCATCAAGTTTATCAGCCAATGCTTTTTGTTTGCTTGGGTACAAGTGGGAGTAAGTATCAATCGTAGTCGTGATTGAAGCGTGTCCCAGTCTTTCTTTGACTACTAGATAATCTTCCCCCTGGTTAATCAGCAGGGAAGCGTGTGAGTGCCTAAAATCGTGTATGCGTATCTTTTTTAGTGTGTCATCGCGTTCAAGGATTTTCTTGTATTGCTTCTCAATAGCATTTTTCGTAATTGTGAGAGGGTTACTTTGAAACACTTGGAGGGTTAAACTGTCGCTTGTAAATTGTTCCAACAGGTGTTTTTGTTGCTGTTGCCAATGCTGTAGTTCTTGGCTTAATTTTTTATTTATAATAATCATCCTAGTTCCTGCTTTAGTCTTTGTTGTGCTAATGTGGCTAATTCCTTTATTGACATAGATAGATTTTGTGATATGAATTGTATTGCTTGAGAAGTCGATGTCTTGCCATGTTAGTGCTAGTGCTTCTCCAAGTCTTAACCCTGTAAAGAACAAAACGGTAAATAGTAGTTTGATATTGTATTCTTCAGGCTCAAACAGCGTTAGAAACTGCTGAAATTCTTCAACTGTCCAAAACTGCATTTTTGTTTTTTCAATTGGTAATTTTTTTAGTAGTTTTACAGGATTTGTAGCGTAATAACCTTTTCGCAAGCCTACGTCAAAGATTTTTTTGAGTAATATCATTATTTTATTGATAGTATTTGTACTTAACGGTTTATTTGAATTTTGAGCTACTTTCTGTTTAAGATATTCCCTAAACTGATATATGTCCTCATATGTCAATTTTCCAACATTATCAACCTTTGAAAAATAATCTTTAATATGTCTGTTGTAGTTATTATCTTGAGTATTGATATAGCTAATCTTGCGACAATTTATGCTATCTTCTTCTTTTAGCAGTTCATAGAGCATAGAAACAGTTATTTTAGCCCCATAGAAGCGTTCTTTTAGCTCTACACTTCTTAGGTAGTGTTCTGCTTCGGTAGCTTCTTTTTTGGTCTTGTAGCCCTTTCTAACTACTCTACGTTGTTTTAGTGTTATTGGGTCAAAGCCATTGCTAATATCAACTATCCAACCGCCGTCTTTATCTTTTCTAATTGCCATATATTACCCCCTAGAAAGAGAGCTATTTTGAACATCAAAACCAAGTAATTCAGTAGCGATAGAAGCAGGGATAGTTCCAATACGCTTATTTTGATATACTCTAAATCCTCTTGCTATTAGAAGCTCTTTCCCCTGTCTGATGATACGTTTAGAAGTTCCTTCAGAGAAACCAAGGGCAACAAGGTCATTTTTATTTACAGTTGCTATCATGTGACTTACTCCTTTAATCATCTAATTTTATTTTCTTATACTTTACAAGATTATCGAAATACTGACCGTCTTTATAAACTTTGCTAGTGTATTCCGTTTCATATAGTACGACTGAACTATCATAGTTGAAAACTTCATAGGTGTAAAACTTATCTTCATCAGGCTTTTTCAAATTACGTGATGATAAATAGGCTTGTTTACCGAAATTTTCCAACAATTCTTGTCCAATTCCTTTTTCAAAATACTTAGTAACATATCGGCCACGATTTTCTTTGCTATCAACATCAACTTTATTTATCCGTACTGCTCCGTGTCCCCAAAGCTCTAATAGTTTCTTATGTGGAATATAGGGAACGCTGAAAAGTAGAATATGAGCATGCCATGCTCCACGTTTTTGCTTTTCTAATACTGCTATATATCTTAATTGGCTTTTCTTAGTTTTAAATATGTGATAGTTAAAGCGTTTGATAAATGTTTTGAGTAAGTCTTTGAATTCGTTTCTCTCGCTGATATTTTCTTTAGTGGTCAAGGTAAGAAAAGAAGTCGTATCATCAAAGTTACAATCGACTAGGCGGAGTAAGCTCCACTTTGCTTCTAAGCGAGTTTTTTTCATGCGTTCAAGACGTTGTTCTTGTTCTTCTGGTGTTAGTTCGTCAAATGTTCTGCGTTTTGATTTTTCCTTGTTTTCAGTATTAGTATCTGTAATTGATTTTCCTTTTGAAAATATTGGCTTATCATATTCCCAAATTTCAATATAGGAAGAAGTGCGGACTATTTTTTTATTATATGAGGTCATAAAAAATAGTTCCTTTTTGATTGGCTTTCGCCAAAAGATTGTCTATATAATAAATAAACTAGGAGGAGCAAAGCTCCTCCCTACTTCTATCATGTGATCCTAAGCACCGCTCCGCTAAACACGCTTCCAGCTTGCCGACCTCCAGTCGGCAGTTTTGCCTAGGTACATGATTAGAAGTAGTTATGTATTATTGTTTAATATTTGGGTTAAACTTATTGGACAAAAATCATTTACATCAACCCCTACATTTATCGCATTGTTCCCCAAAACTTTTGAATAGTAATCAGGACAATCATTGTGAACATGACCGTATAAAAGAATACTTCCTTGTTTTTTACCCTCCCATTCTAGTATTGGGTAATGGAATAAGATAAATTTTCTTTTGTTATGTTTAAATGTATAGTAGGGCTTTATAAATACAAATTCAGATGTATCAAAATCAGGGTGATTTATATAATCATCATGATTTCCATGAATCAGATATTTTTTTCCCTTAAGTTGTTTTAGGGTATTATTGATTTCTTTAATATCAGCACGGAAAAACATATCTCCAAGAATATACACATCATCGTTATTTTTGATTCTATTATTCCAGTTTGTAATCATAGTATTATTCATTTCTTCCACATTTGAAAAAGGTCTATCACAAGCTAAAATAATATTTTCATGAAAGAAATGAGTGTCAGCAATAAAATATTGCATAGGTAACCCTCCTAGTAGTTATATGATTGAGTGACGGTATTATAACAAAGAACGGGTATGATATGACTTTTACCAACACAACCATCAATAAAATAATGATTTTTTTGGTCATAGTAGATTTTCCCAAGATAGCTTGGGTCATTTGCGACCTCTGAAGAAGCAATGTGTCCTGAAATAATATCCTTATAAAAAAATCCGATACTTGCTGGAAATTTGTTAGTAAAAATATCAGGATTAGAATACAATTTCCAATTTTCTCCGAACTCTTCATCAACTCCAGCATGGACAAATATTTGATTATCAGTCTCATAAAAACGTTCTGAATTAAAATATTTATTTCTAAACCAATCTACTATTGCAGGATATTCAGAAGTAACACAGTCTCTTATTTTCTTGTTAATTTGGACTAGGCATTCTTCATCAGAAAGAGAAAAATCTGATAAAACTGTATCAACGATATTTTTTCGCCTATTCTGACCAATGAAACTAATTATAGTATCATAAGAAGTGTATTTAGAAGCTCCGTCTTCCTCAAAGAGCCACTCAGAAAAATATTCTTCATGATTTCCTAATAAAGTGATAACTTGGTCAGGAAACTTCTTTTCTAGTTCAATGATTTTTGATATAACTTGAAAAGATTGTGAACCGCCATCTATGTAGTCGCCAAGCAATATAAGTCGATTGTCCGTATCAGATAAATCCACTTTTGACAGGCTTTCAATAAATTCATCATAATGCCCATGAATATCGGACATGGCATAAATTTTAGACATATAACCTCCTACTGAAATGACTTCTTACTCATTTCTTATCCATTCTTGAGTTTGCATCCACTTTAATATATCTTCAATTTGTTGAGGTTTGAACTTATATCCACCTTCCCAACTTAAATCTTCTTCAGCGATACGATGTAAAGAATGAAAGTCAATTTGGTGTGAGAACCTTATATAATTTGTATTTTCCCAATATTTGAGTGGCTCAAACCAAATTCGTTTATTATTAGTATGAGGAGTATCATCAATAAAAAATATCATTACTTCTAATAAATCTTTTATTGCTTGTAATTCTGAATCGGAATATTTTCCAGGAGGTTGAGAATAATAGTTGACATCTTCAATCATTGGTTTCTCCTATCTTGCATTTACTGCGTAGACATAATTTAAGTAATTAGCAAAATCCCCCATTCGTTTTCTATCGTCATGAAACTTATCAAACCAAGAGGTATCATTTCCAATTTTTTCAGCGTATCGTTTAATAATTTTGAGTTGAATAATAATTGAATCATGAATCCGCGTCCTTGATTTATTAGCAGAATCCTTCTCGGCTAATGGTATAGTTAAGAACTTACCACGTGCCTCGGCATATTGAGCACATAGCTCAATTAGTCTTTGCCAGTATTCAAGGAATTCTGAATCATGAATATTTACCGAGCTGATTAAATCCTCATAAATTTTTTCAGCCTGTTCAAAAGTTATGATTCCTTTGTCTTTTAGAAAATCGTTATAAGTGAAAATTTGCATTGTAAAACTCCTTTATATGTTTTTGTTATATTTTAACATAACTATTTTGTTACAGGTAAGACATCAGAGCAAGCAAACCAAAGATTGCCATTGAATTGTCCAACGTTCAAATCTTTAAGTGCAACAGGACAAGTCTTGTTGTTTGCCATTTCTTGAACAGAAGCAGTAGGGGTTAAAGTGTTGACCTTGACTTGAATCATTTCCATAAAGAAATCTGAGGTTTCATCTTGAATTGATACATTGAGGCGTAAAGCTATTGGTTTATTGGTTTCTCTGTCTAAGACTTCAGTATATCCTTTTACGGCAAAGAAGCGATTACCAAGGAGCTCAGGTTTCAAAAAATCATTTAGTTTCATAATAGTTTCCTTTCTTATCATCGCTGAGCGATGAGGAACCGATATTTCTACTGAAAATCTTACGAATTTCAGTAAAAATATCGATTGCAATTAGTTGGTTTCCTCTAAATATAATTGTAGTTCGCTTATAAAATTAAATTGTTTGGTATCTAAGTAGGGGCTTTCCCAGTATTGAGCGTTTTCTCTTCCTGAACCCTGCATATAAAGATAGCCAGCTCCCTTTACTTCAATAGGTTTCAAATTGTCAGGAGTAGCAGAGCCAAAGACCATTCTATAACCTTCATTAGAATTGGCACCAAGAGCGATTCTCAATCCCAAGTTATCTCTAAGGTCAGTATTTAAGGTTTCGGCTCTCATTTGTTGGGCTGATACAAGGATAAATATACCTGATTGCCTTCCAAGTAAAATAATTTGTTTAATTCCGTCCATAACTTCGGCAATGATTTCTCTTGATTTTTTATCTATCCCTGACGCTTGAAATGCCCCCATTTCATCAAAAATCAGCCATAGAGGTTTAAAGCCATGGTCTGCAAAGTTTGAGCCGTATAGAAAGTTATCACGCATATATTGATATCGTTCCTGCATTTCTTCGACTACTAAACGGACAATACGAGCGATATTATTAGGAGTGGTTGCTACATATTTTTCTCCAAAGTAATGTGACAAGCTACCCAGGTCAGAGTTTTTTGGGTCTGCTATGTAGACAGTTGATTGTCGCTTGAGAAGTTCTAAAATCAAGAAAGTAATAAAAACTGACTTTCCACTTCCTGTACCTCCTGAAACCAAAATGTGAGGGCATTTTACAGGGTCATAGATTATTCCGTATCCTAAATCAATATTAAGGTTGTTAGTCATTTGTTTTTGGCTGTGAGATTGTAGAGTTAATCTTTCTGGTTTTTTGTAGTAAAAGTGGTACTCTACAAAACTAGGACGGATAATTTTCTCGTCTAATTCAAGTTCGAGAACTCCAGCAAGGACATCATTAAGTGACTGTACTTTTTTGCTAAATTCATCGCCTGTAATCAGAGCTTTAATAAGTACGTGACCCTTTTGCCTATCTAGCTCATATTCTAAGGTTGCACTCCTAATAATTTTTTCATGTCCTGTACTATCTTTTTGAGCAGTATAAAGTCGGTTAGTATATAGCACATACAATAAACTTTCTCTAATTATTAAATAAAAATCTAGGTTATATCTGAAAGATTTTAATTTAAGGTGGATTTTATATATAACAAAACCACTTAGTAAGAAGAATGGGATTTGAAGAAAAGCAGGTGCCCTAATATTTACGATAATAGTAAATAGAGTGCAGACCGTCAGTCCTAGTATCAACCAATGGACTACTCTTAATCGACGACTTGAAATAATGTAATTTCTTGTTAAATCTGCTATATGTTTCAGTCTAATCATAAAATCTCCTCTCTACTATTAAAGTGAGATAGTTGCAGTTAGGATTGCGTGGTCGGGGTAACCGACTTTATTTTGATAATCAGGATTTTTTATGAATTTCCAGGAATAATTTTCATTTGATATAGGGACATTAGCGAAAATATGGTCTAATTTACAATACTTCCAAGAATTTACATCTGATGGAGTATATGCAGTTAAACCTGATTGACTCATTTCTTTGACAAGTAATGGATAAGAGTAAAATTCCCTAGCTTTTCCTTGGTAGGAATAAACATCATCATTTTGTTTGAAGAAGCCATTATTAAAGTCGCCTAGAACTATTGTGTTGTCTTGCCTTAAAGGTAAATTTGCAATTAGATTATCTAACTGTATTTTGCGTTCTTTAAAATCTTTAATAACATCTTTTCCACCAATTTTTATACGAGTACCGATAATATTTAACTCTTTACCAAATATATTTACTGTAACTCGCAAAAAATTTGGATTACTATCATCATTATCAATGGTAGTGAATTTACTATCAGTAATTAAAGAACTTTTAATAGCTATTAGAATTTCATTTCCAAAATCAAGAGTACAGTCATCTACAAAAATTTCATAGCCAATATCTTGTAATCTAGTACAGAATAAATTATGGTTTTCAGTCTTTACATACTCTGTTAGACATATAATATCTGTGTCTAATTGTTTTAGTTCAGTTACAACCATATCAGGAATTTGTTCTCCAATCCCTGAGCGTTGGTTGATATTCCAAGTGGAAATCGTAAGTTGTGTCATAATAATAAACCTTTCTATTAGTAAATCAGCAAGAGGGGGAAATCTCCTCCTAGTCGTTTAGTCCGTCAAAAATTTCTCCTTGTTCGTCCTCATCATAATAGCTTTCCAATTCTTCGTAGAAGTAATCTAAAGTTTCTTGGTCAATTTCAAACATGAACCCACCTCGTTCTAATAAATTTAAAGCCAAAATAATTATTCATTTTTGACTACCCATTGATTTAAAATTATAATAGATGAAATAAACATCTATTATAAATAAATATCTGTACCTTGCCTTTCTAGTTTGTAAGCTTTCAAAATCATTCGAATAATAAATGAACGGTAGACGGTTCTTTTCATTTTTAACACTTTATTGAAATGGTCTCTGATTTCATACATTATATTGATTGTTTCTTCGGTTAAATTAAGAGTTGTAGGATTGACAGAAGTATAATCTGCTAAAATATCATCAAATTCAGGTTCATTTTGAACAAACTTCCAATTTACTTTCTGAAAATTTTGTTTAAAGTGTTCAAAAATCTCATCCAGAATTACTCCAGAGGTTTTTTCTTCCCCTTTCTTTAGATATTCTAATTTTAATTCCTCCAAAACGATACGACCTTCTTTAGATAATCTCATTTGAATCCTCATTAAGAATCCCTCTTTCTAAAAAGTTTTTAATTTATTGAGTATTGACTACCTATAGTATAACACTAAATTTTTCATATGGCAAGCAAAATATAAAAAATATTGACTTCAAGTTAGCCTTAGTATGTGATTGATAATTATTTACAGGGAGGTTATAATAAATTCAACACATAGTAAAATAATAATTGGAAAGTGAGACAAAATGGGATATTGGGATGATGTAATTCAATGGGTTGAGGAATGGAGACCTGTTAATTATTCAGTTACTGAAGATGAAGATTTTGAGACAGTAAAGCAGAGAGTAGTTAGAGACTTTCAATATTATCTAAAATTACTTGATGATGGTACTGAGGAAAGCCGTGATAAAGTTTATAAATCTTTTACTTTCAGTAAGTTGTTTGGAGAAGAACTTGGAACAGACGAGGAACTTAATCAGTTGAGCAAAGAAATAATGGATAAATTGAAGAAAAGTAAATCCTAAAAAGTTACTAAAAATAAAAAAATCTACCATTTTTTTGATAGAAGTAGTTACTTATAATGCCGATTTTATCGGTTTTCATCCTATTAAAACTTCGAGTGCCAAACTCAAAATCCAGTGTCCGCAAGGACGTGCCGGTTCGACCCCGGCCGCCGGTATAGTTTAAAGTTATTGAAAAGACAAGGTTTCTAAGCCTTGTCTTTTCTGGCTCATTGTCAACTGTAGTGGGTAGACGAAAAGCTAACACCTAGAGAGGACGAAATTCGTTCTCTCTTTTTTGGTGTTTCTTTTTTATTAAGAAGGCTTACGAGTTGCTATGGATAGATATACTCTTTTTCAGTAAATTTTCCTTGTTTTTTTGTTTTCTATGTGGTATACTTAACAAGTTAATTAAAAGGTTAAGGGGATGCCTATGAATCGTATTGCATTAGAAATTGAGAAGTACCTGCACGAGATTGTTTTGAGTTCGGAGAATCAATTGGAGATTTTGGTTGGATCTTGTCAAAGCACGGTGAAGTTGACGAATACGCAGGAGCATATTTTGATGCTTATTGAAAAGGCTGCATATACTAATACTGAGATTGCTAAGGAGTTGAATGTTAGTCAGGCTGCGATCACGAAGGCTACAAAATCATTAGTTGCTCAGGGGTTATTGGTAGCGGTTAGAGATGATAAGGATGCTCGTATTGTTCGCTTTAGTTTGACTGAGGCTGCTAAGCCTATTGCTGCAGAGCATGCTCATCATCACGCGCATACCTTGGAAGCTTATGAAGAGCTTTTGGAACATTATAGTCTTGAAGAGCAGGAGTCAATTGCTCGATTCTTAAGTGAGTTAGTGGAGAAGATTAGAAAATAAATGAGATATATTACTGTGGAAGACTTGTCGTTTTACTACGACAAAGAACCGGTTTTAGAACATATTCATTATTATCTTGATAGTGGGGAATTTGTGACTTTGACTGGTGAGAATGGCGCAGCCAAGACAACCCTCATTAAGGCGACTTTGGGGATATTGAAGCCCAAACAAGGGAAGGTTTCTATTGCTGAGAAGAGTATAAAGGGTAAGAAGCTAAGAATGGCCTATTTACCTCAGCAAATTGCAAGTTTTAATGCTGGTTTTCCAAGCACGGTTTACGAATTTGTAAAATCAGGGCGTTATCCTCGACAAGGTTGGTTTCGTCGTTTGACAGCCCATGATGAGGAACATGTTCGGATTAGTTTGGAATCAGTTGGTATGTGGGAACATCGAGATAAGCGCTTAGGTGCTTTGAGTGGTGGGCAGAAGCAACGTGCGGTCATTGCGCGTATGTTTGCCTCTGATCCAGATATTTTTATTCTGGATGAACCGACAACAGGGATGGATGCAGGGACCAAAGATGCTTTTTACCAGCTCATGCATCATTCGGCTAAGAAGCATGGGAAGTCGGTTTTGATGATAACTCATGATCCTGATGAGCTGAATAAGTATGCTGATCGAAACATTCACTTGGTTCGTGATCAGCAGTCTCCTTGGCGTTGTTTCAATGTTCATGAAGCGGATGAGGAGGTTGCCCATGTTTGATCTATCTGTATTTCATTATGACTTTATGCAGCGTGCTTTCCTGGCAATCATTGCGATGAGTCTGTTCTCGCCCATTTTGGGGGGCTTTTTGATACTTAGACGGCAGAGTTTGATGTCGGATACTCTTAGTCATGTTTCGCTGGCAGGGGTTGCATTTGGTTTGGTATTGGGGATTTCACCAACACTTTCGACTGTTCTTGTCGTTATTGTGGCAGCTGTATTTTTAGAGTATTTGCGTACGATTTACAAGAACTTTATGGAAATTGGGACGGCTATCCTGATGTCGACTGGTTTGGCTATTTCGCTCATTGTCATGAATAAATCTGGTGGGAAATCAGGGCTTAGCCTGGAACAATATCTGTTTGGTTCGATAGTGACCATTAGTCAGGAGCAGGTAATTGCTTTGTTTACGATTGCTGTGATTGTCATTGTGCTGACATTACTATTTTTACGTCCTATGTATATTCTTACCTTTGACGAGGATACGGCATTTGTAGATGGATTGCCTGTGCGAGCTATGTCCATTGCCTTTAATGTGGTGACTGGTGTTGCCATTGCTCTAATGATTCCTGCGGCAGGTGCTTTGCTGGTTTCAACAATTATGGTTTTGCCTGCTTCTATTGCATTGCGACTTGGTAAGAGTTTTAAAGCTGTTATCTTTACGGGGATGGGCATAGGCTTTTTTGGAATGGTCATGGGGTTGCTGACTTCTTACTATGCAGAAACCCCAGCGAGTGCAAGTATTACCTTGATTTTCATTAGTATTTTCTTACTGGTGAATGTTGTTCAAAAATTTAAAAAATAAGGAGTTAAGATGAAAAAAGTTGGTTTATTATTCTTTTCTGTCTCAGCTTTGCTTTTAGGGGCTTGTAGCAATAGCACAGCTTCTGAAGATGGGAAGTTGAATATTGTAACGACCTTTTATCCTGTTTATGAGTTCACCAAGCAGGTGACAGGTGATGAAGCTAATGTTGATCTGTTGGTTAAGGCTGGGACAGAGGTTCATGGTTATGAGCCGTCAGCTAAAGATATTGCTCGTATCCAAGAGGCAGATGCTTTTGTTTATGAAAATGAGAATATGGAAACATGGGTCCATGATGTTGAAAAATCACTTGATACAACAAAGGTTAATGTGATTAGTGCGACGGAGGGGATGTTGCTTTTGCCTGGCGGTGAGGAGGAACATGAAGGTCACGACCATAGCGAGGAGGGGCATAGCCATGCTTATGATCCGCATGTATGGTTGTCTCCTGAGCGTGCCATCACACTTGTAGAAAATATTCGTGATAGTTTGGTAGCTAAATACCCAGAAAAGAAAGATGCTTTTGAAACAAATGCGGCAGCCTATATTGAGAAATTAGATGCTTTGGATGCTAAATATTCTGAAACATTATCTGCTGCGAAACAGAAATACTTTGTTACACAGCATACTGCATTTGCATATTTGGCTTTGGACTATGGTTTGAAACAAGTTTCTATTACAGGTGTTGCTGCAGATGAAGATCCAACTCCATCACGTCTAGCAGAATTGACAGAGTATATTAATAAATATGGTATTAAGTATATCTATTTTGAAGAAAATGCGTCAAAATCTGTTGCAGAAACACTTGCCAAAGAGACTGGAGTTCAGTTGGACGTTCTTAATCCTCTTGAAAGTTTGACGGATGAGGATATGAAAAATGGTAAGGATTATATTTCTGTTATGGAAGATAATCTGACTGCCCTTGAAAAAACAACTTCCCAAGAAGGTTCTGAAATTTTGCCAGAAGAGGGTGCTGAGACTGCGCAAACTGTTTATAATGGTTATTTTGAAGATAGTGCCGTAAAAGATCGTACTCTTTCAGATTATGTAGGTGAGTGGCAATCTGTTTATCCATACTTGCTTGATGGTACACTAGATCAGGTCTGGGATTACAAGGCTAAGATCAAAGGTGGTATGACAGCTGAAGAGTACAAGGTTTATTACGATACTGGCTACAAAACAGATGTTGATCAAATTAACATTACAGATAATACCATGGAATTTGTAGTGGGAGATAAGAAAGAAAAATTCACGTATAAGTATGTGGGCTACAAGATTTTGACCTACAAAAAAGGAAATCGTGGTGTTCGTTTCTTGTTTGAAGCAACGGATGCAAACGCAGGTGACTATAAATATGTTCAATTTAGCGACCACAATATCGCACCTGTCAAAACAGGTCACTTCCATATCTATTTTGGTGGAGAGAGCCAAGAAAAACTGTTGGAAGAATTGGAAAACTGGCCGACCTACTATCCAGTTGGATTGACTGGTTTGGAAATTGGTCAGGAAATGCTGGCTCATTAAGAGAGTAAGGCTGAACGGATTGTTCAGTCTTTCTTCTTGACAATTTTTGACTACAAACGTAAACTAAAGTTAGAAAATTATTGTTGGGAGGTGAATGTGTGGAGCAGACGATTTCAGCTGCGGAGTGGCAGGTCATGCGGGTCTTGTGGGCCCAGCCTGGTGCGACTTCCCAGGAAATTATTCAGGTCTTGCAGGAAGGCTTTGATTGGCAGGCGACGACCATTAAGACACTTTTGGGGCGGCTGCGGAAGAAAAACTATTTGAGAATGGCTAAGGAAACTAGCAAGTACCACTACTACCCGCTTATCAGTGAAGAGGACCATTTGCAGGGGCAGGTGGAGCTCTTACTGGCTACCATATGCTCCACAAAGCAGGGACAACTGGTTGAAAACTTGCTAGAGACAGGGATATTTTCCAAAAAGACTTTAGAAAAGTTGGCGATAAAAATTCGTCAGTTGCAAGAATCAGCACCTGAGCATGTGGTCTGTCAGTGCTTGGCGGGGCAATGTACCTGTGGTCATCATAAAAAAGGAGAACTACGATGAAACAAATCTTGAAGTTGAAAAACCTGTCTTGTCAAAACTGTGTTAAACATGTGACCAATCGCCTCTTGGACTTGGATGGGGTGGAAGAGGTGAAAATCCAGCTGGATCAGCAGTTGGCGGAGGTGGAAACCTCTGTAGCCTATGACTTGGAAGGTTATCAAGAGGCCTTGGAAGATACGGTCTATGAAGTAGAAGAGTTGGTATAAGCGAAAAAGCAGCCGTCGGGCTGCTTTTTATAATGCTTTGAGAAAATGAGTCAGGTCCAGCTGTACTTGTGCAAGTGAAATTTGGTCCCAGAAGCCGTCTGATCGAAAGCGTGGAATCAGGTGGACATGGAAGTGGGTTCCAGCATCAAACAAGCGATCGTTGCAGGCTATGGTCACACCGTCAATTGTCAATGCTTGGCAGAGTTTATCAGTCAAAAAGACTTCCAAGTCCGATAGCTCATAGCGAACAGCAGAAGGGATTTGGCTGAGCGTGTCATAGTGTTCCTTGCTGATAATCAGTAGATGCCCTGTTTGGACAGGGTCAATATCCCAGACGACCTTGAAATGTTCCGTCTGGTAGAGAATATCTTCTTCTTTGAGTTGGTGGCAAAAAATGCAGGTCATGTCTTTTCTCCTAGGTTAGCAGAAAAGGAAATCACATAGGATTTCCTTGGGAATTATATGTGTTTTACTCTAACTGCCATTTTTTCTTTCCGCTCCTGCCGTCTCTTTTCGAAGAAGGCTGCTCCTAGGAAAGATACGATTGGGCGTAAAATGTAGAAATAAAAGGCAAGTGTCGGATTAAAGTAAGCAAATAGGATAACGACGATGTTGAAAAGGGCGACGGTCACCAATTGTCGTAAGTGTGCCATGGAAACAAACCGCTTTGTATATGTTGTTCCGGCAAACTTTTCTTGTAGGACAAAGTAATTCAAAATGGATTGACAGAGATTGACTGCAATGGTCACGACCCCATAACCAACAACAGCCGTGGTAGTTATGCCTTCCATCATCCACCGAGTAAAGAGGGGAATGAGGGCTAGCGTTGCCATAAAGTTGAATTGAACAATCAAGATTTTGCTGGTTGCGTGCTCAATCTGTCCCAGAATCTTGTGGTTGTCATACCAAAAATCCGCCACGATGAAAAAGGATACAAAGAAGATGAGGATGCCAGTGAAAAAGTGATGTGTATCAACAGTGTCGCTCGGTAAAGGAATTTCCAGCAACATCATGGTGATGATAACCCCAATCACTGCGTCGGAGAACACCTCCAGATGTTCCTTCAGGCGTTTGGCACGACGTGTCTCATCCTCACGATAGAGTTGGTCCAAAAATGCTTGACGTTCATCGGCAGACAAATGCTCTAACTCAGGATGCAAAAGACTGGCTTCCTGAGCCATTTGTTCAAAGTAGTCGTTCAAAAATTCTTGATTTTTAGGATTTTGCTTGGTATTTTTCATCGCTTAATAAGTCAAAACAGAATACTTCTTCTTCCCACGACGGATAACGGTCAACTCGCCGTCAATCTTGTCACTGTCAGAAAGGGTATAGTCCAAGTCCTGCACACGCTCACCGTTGACATAAATGGCACCATTTTGCACATCTTCACGAGCTTGGCGTTTTGAGTTGACAATACCAGAGGTGACTAGGAGTTCAACGATGTTAAGGTTGTCTTCAGCCTGTACAGCGTAGTTTGGAACGTTGCTGAGGCCCTGTTTGAGTTCTTTTGCGGACAGATTTTTGATGTTGCCTGCGAACAATTGCTCGGTGATGTTAAGGGCTTGGTTATAGGCTTCTTCACCGTGAACCAATGTCACGACTTCCTTAGCCAAAATCTTCTGAGCCAAACGTTCATGACGGGCAGCGTCAAATTGTTTCTCGATTTCAGCAATCTCATCTAATGACAAGAAAGTAAAGATTTTCAAGAAACGAACAGCATCATCGTCCATGACATTGAGCCAGAATTGGTACATTTCATAAGGGGAAGTCTTGTCGGCATCCAACCAAACGGCGTTGCCTTCAGACTTACCGAACTTCTTACCTGTCGAGTCGGTGATAAGTGGTACAGTCATGACATGACCAGACTTGTCAGCCTTGCGGCGAAGCAATTCAGTACCTGCTGTCATGTTGCCCCACTGGTCAGAACCACCGATTTGTAGGGTCACATTGTGCTTGTCATTAAGCTCGTAGAAGTCATAGCCCTGCATGATTTGGTAAGCAAACTCGGTGTAGGAAATCCCTGTTTCAATCCGTTTTTTCACAGAGTCCTTGCTCATCATATAGTTGACCGTGTAGTATTTACCAACATCACGAAGGAAGTCGATAAAGCTGATGTCTGAGAACCAGTCGTAGTTGTTGACCATTTCGGCCTTGTTGTCACCATTTTCAAAATCCAAGAAGCGAGAAAGCTGACCTTGAATTTTTGTCACCCAACCGTCCACGGTGTCCTTGGTTTGCAAGCTGCGCTCCGCATCCTTGAAGGAAGGATCGCCAATCAGACCAGTCGCACCGCCAACTAGGGCGTAAGGCTTGTGGCCAGCCAACTGCAAACGACGGCTGGTTAAGATAGCAACCAAGTGCCCCAAGTGTAAACTATCTGCTGTTGGATCGTATCCAGTGTAATAAGAAACCTGTCCTTCTGTCAATGCTTTTACCAAGGCTTCTTCGTCTGTCGTTTGAAAGACCAAGCCACGAGCTTTTAGTTCTTCAAAAATGTTCATGTGGGCTGTCTCCTTTAGGTTTAATATACAGGACCATAAATCATTTTATATGATTTTTGGACCGAACTTCATTTTAAAAAATTTCTCCCTATTATACCACGAAATTGCGGAAAATAAACAAAATTTGGTATAATGGAACGATAAGGAGTTAATATGACGACTAAATCAGATAAGCAAGATTTTAAAAAGAAAATCAGTGCCCTAGGCTTAGGGGATGTAGTAGGAGTTTTCCTTCGGACGCTGAAATTATTATTCAATTCAGTAGCTGTCTTGGTGTTCCTATTCGGTCTTTTTGGTGCGGGCATAGGAATTGGTTTCGTGGTTAGTCTTTTTGATGACGTTAAGATTCCCAAAACAGAGGAACTGGTAGCGAAGGTTTCAGAAGTTAGTCGGATTTCCACCGTTACCTATTCGGATGGTAGCTTGGTGTCGGAAGTTAATTCAGATCTGCTTCGTGTACCCATTACTTCGGAAGAGGTCTCGAATTATCTAAAACAGGCTGTAATTGCGACAGAGGATGAAACATTTGAAACCCACAATGGGGTTGTGCCTAAGGCTGTTTTGCGTGCGGCACTGGGATCAGTTGGTCTAGGTTCATCTAGCGGTGGTTCAACCTTGACGCAGCAATTGATAAAACAGCAACTTGTCGGAGAT
Source organism: Streptococcus suis (assembly GCF_016743335.1). Lineage (GTDB taxonomy): Bacteria > Bacillota > Bacilli > Lactobacillales > Streptococcaceae > Streptococcus > Streptococcus suis_Y. Next base: position 17,791 of record NZ_WCJE01000024.1, read on the forward strand.
GCTCCAACCTTTACGCGTAAGGCTAATGAGATTGTTTCGGCTTTGGCATTAGAGCGGAATATGACCAAGGAAGAGATTTTGACCATTTACTTAAATGTTTCTCCATTTGGTCGAAATAATCAGGGACGAAATATTGCAGGGGTAGAAGCTGCGGCTCAGGGAATTTTTGGTAAACCAGCGAAAGACTTGACTGTTCCGCAGGCTGCTTTTATTGCAGGCTTACCTCAAAGTCCGATTGTTTATTCTCCCTATGCATCAGATGGAACACGTAAATCAGATGAAGATATGATTTACGGTATTGAACGCTATCAAGATGTTCTCTTTAATATGTATCGGGCGTCATTCTTGACCAAGGAAGAATACGAAACCTACAAAGCTTACGATATTAAACAAGATTTTATTGCTCCAGCTCCTGTAATGGCGGATACGAAAGATTATCTCTACTACGAGGTCATGGAAGAAGCGCAAGAGGTTATGTTTGATTATCTGGTAAAACGCGATAAGGTTTCTGAAAATGACTTGAAAAACGATGAAACTAAGGCTTCCTATGAAGAATTGGCTAAGCAAGAATTGAGTCAAGGCGGCTATACGATCAAGAGTACCGTTGATCAAGTAATCTATGCGGCGATGCAGTCTGTTGTGGCAAATTATGGCTCTGTTTTGGATGATGGAAACGAATATGTCGAGACAGGCAGTGTCTTAATTGATAATGCCACAGGGGCCATTTTAGGATTTGTGGGTGGTCGCGATTATGCAACCAACCAAAATAACCATGCCTTTGATACTCTTCGTTCGCCAGCGTCAACCATCAAGCCTCTGTTAGCTTACGGTATTGCGATTGATCAAGGTTTGATAGGTTCTGCCAGCATCCTTTCCGATTATCCAACGAACTTCTCAAGTGGACAACCGATTATGTATGGTTCAGGACGTGGTACTGGTATGATGAACTTACAGACGGCTATTGACCGTTCTGTTAACATTCCTGCTTTTTGGACCTATAAGATGATGAGAAATGCAGGTGTAGATGCCAAAGCGTACATGGATAAAATGAATTATCATATTCCTATGTACGATATTGAAAGTGTACCGTTGGGCGGTGGTGTTGAAATTTCAGTATTGACAAATACCAATGCCTATCAAACTTTGGCAAATGGTGGCGTTTATAACAAACATTACATTGTTGAAAGCATTACTGCTTCTGATGGAACAGTAGTGTATCAGCATGAAGCGGCTCCGGTTCAGGTCTATTCTAAAGCAACTGCAAGTATTATGAACCAGCTTTTGAGACAGGTTGTCAACTCTGGTTATACTACGACGTTCAAGAGTCGATTGAGTGGTTTAAACCCACAGGCAGCATCATCTGATTTCGTCGGTAAGACGGGAACAAGTAATGAAGTCAATGACGTGTGGCTCATGCTATCAACCCCTAGAGTAACTTTAGGTACCTGGGCTGGGAATGATGATAACTCAGAAATGTATGTCTGGACAGGCTACCACAATAATTCACAATATGTGGCCTATATGGTTGATGCGCTTTACAATGTTAATGCGGATATGTTCGCAGGAAAATTTGAATTAGACAGTAGTGTTATTGCTTCTAGTGTCGTTGCTTCTACAGGTCAACGTGCAGGGACGACACAGGTAAATGGGCGCCAAGTAACAGTTGGTGGTGCGATGACAACTAGTTATTGGGCTAAAAATGGTGCACCAGTAACGAGTTATAACTTCATGGTTGGGGGGACAGATAGTGACCGAGCACAGGCTTGGAATACAATTATCGGTTCCCAAACGCCAACATCAAGTAGCTCAACCCAACGAAGCAGTTCGACTCGGAGTAGAACGAGTTCTTCAGCTAATAACACGAACCAGTCATCAGAAACGCAAACAGCAACTAGTGAGCAAGCGAATAATGATTCACCTTGATTTTTCCTAGTACTTGTGCTATAATAGCGTAAATTATTTGTCGTGTGTCTTGTTTGAAATATTGTCCAGACAAGGCTTGCAGCAGTTAAATCAAACTTTTTCAAAGGAAGATTTAGCTGCTCTTTTTGTGTCTATGAGGAATTTTTTTGAGAATTGTTACCTATTCTTAAAGATTCTAAAAATTCAGAAAAAGGATGAATATTAGTCATCACATGGCTGTATATAATTGAACTCGGGCTACACTCCTGTAGAACTTTGACTTTGTTTACCCCTTGGCGTCGTAAACGTCTGAACTTTCTTCGACATTCTGTCAAGAAAGTCCTGGTCGTTCTGACGAGGATGCGTCAACGAAATCAAAGATTTCGGACTTACCGCTTATTTTCTTTTGGAGTGTTAAACGCCCTCGTATCTTTAATTGAACTCGGACTAAATTCGTCGGAAAAAAGATAAATCTCCTAGTGTCTGATGACACTTCGTTGATTTCCTATTTTCTCTCGAATTTTACGTCCTCGTATCTTTTAATTGAACTCGGACTAAATTCGTCGGAAAAAAGATAAATCTCCTAGTGTCTGATGGCACTACGTCGATTTCCTATTTTTCTCTCGAATTTTACGTCCTCGTATCTTTTAATTGAACTCGACCTAAAACCTGTGTGAAAAAGATAGAGCTCCTTGTGTCTGGTGACACGGCGTCACTCTCCTATTTTCACTTTGGTTTTCACGGTCTCGTATCTTTTAATTGAACTCGCCTACAACTCTGTGAAAAAAGATAAACAGCTCCTAGGAGGCTTGCCTCCGTCGTCGTGTTTCCTATTTTTCTTTGAGTTGTTTACGGCTTAGTATCTTATTACAAAGGAGAAAACTTTTGGCAGGACATGAAGTTCAGTACGGTAAGCACCGTACCCGTCGTAGTTTTTCAAGAATCAAGGAAGTTCTTGATTTACCAAATTTGATTGAAATCCAAACGGACTCTTTCCAAGACTTTTTAGATTATGGTTTGAAAGAAGTCTTTGAAGATGTACTTCCAGTTTCAAACTTTACGGATACCATGGAATTGGAATTCGTTGGTTATGAATTGAAAGAGCCTAAATACACATTGGAAGAGGCGCGTGCGCATGATGCGAACTACTCAGCTCCAATCTATGTGACTTTCCGTCTGGTGAATAAAGAAACTGGCGAGATCAAGACACAAGAAGTCTTCTTCGGTGAGTTTCCAATCATGACTGAAATGGGTACCTTCATCATCAACGGTGCAGAGCGTATCATCGTTTCTCAGTTAGTTCGTTCACCAGGTGTCTACTTCAATGATAAAGTAGATAAGAACGGTAAAGTTGGTTATGGTTCAACGGTTATTCCTAACCGTGGAGCTTGGTTGGAATTGGAAACAGATTCAAAAGACATTGCCTACACTCGTATTGACCGTACGCGTAAGATTCCGTTCACAACGCTTGTTCGTGCGCTTGGTTTCTCAGGCGATGATGAAATCTTTGATATCTTTGGCGATAGCGAATTGGTTCGCAATACCATTGAAAAAGATATTCATAAAAACCCAGCAGATTCTCGTACAGATGAAGCCCTCAAGGAAATCTATGAGCGTCTTCGTCCAGGTGAGCCAAAGACAGCTGAAAGCTCTCGTAGCCTTTTGACAGCTCGTTTCTTTGACCCACGTCGTTACGATTTGGCATCTGTTGGTCGTTACAAGATTAATAAAAAACTCAACCTCCGTACTCGTTTGCTCAACCAAACACTTGCTGAGCATGTGATTAACGGTGAGACAGGCGAAATTGTCTTGGAAGCTGGTACTGTATTGAGTCGTGATGTGCTTGAAAAAGTAGAAGCACAATTCGATGAGCTCAACTTGGTAGAATATATTCCAAATGACAACGCTGTTCTTCTTGAACCAGTTCTTTTGCAGAAATTCAAGATTGTAGCTCCTAAGGATCCAGAACGTGTTGTGACGGTGATTGGTAATGCTAATCCAGCAGAAAACGTACGTACAGTAACACCTGCGGACATCTTGGCTGAAATGAGCTACTTCCTCAACTTGGCTGAGGGTCTTGGTCGTGTAGATGATATTGACCACTTGGGGAACCGTCGTATTCGTGCCGTTGGTGAATTGCTTGCCAACCAAGTACGTATCGGTTTGACTCGTATGGAACGTAACTTGCGTGAGCGTATGTCGGTTCAAGACAATGAAGTATTGACGCCACAACAAATCATCAATATCCGTCCTGTTACAGCTGCAATTAAAGAATTCTTTGGTTCATCTCAGTTGTCACAGTTCATGGACCAACACAACCCACTTTCTGAGTTGTCTCACAAACGCCGTTTGTCAGCCTTGGGACCTGGTGGTTTGACTCGTGACCGTGCTGGTTATGAGGTTCGAGACGTTCACTACACTCACTATGGTCGTATGTGTCCGATTGAAACGCCTGAGGGACCAAACATCGGTTTGATCAACAACTTGTCTTCTTATGGTCACCTCAACAAGTATGGCTTCATCCAAACACCATACCGCAAGATTGACCGTGCAACTGGTACAGTTACAAACGAAATTGTTTGGTTGACAGCGGATGAAGAAGATGCCTACATCGTAGCACAATCAACATCACCACTTGATGAAAACAACCGTTTCGTTGATAAGATTGTTATGGGACGTCACCAAGGTAACAACCAGGAATTCCCAGCTGATTCAGCAGACTTCATGGATGTTTCTCCAAAACAGGTAGTTGCCGTTGCGACAGCATGTATTCCTTTCTTGGAAAACGATGACTCCAACCGTGCCCTCATGGGTGCCAACATGCAACGTCAGGCTGTCCCATTGATTGATCCAAAAGCGCCTTACGTTGGTACTGGTATGGAATACCAGGCTGCCCACGACTCAGGTGCGGCAATCATCGCTCAACACGATGGTAAGGTTGTTTACGCAGATGCGGACAAGGTAGAAGTGCGTCGTGAAGATGGATCGCTTGATGTCTACCACATTTCTAAATTCCGTCGTTCAAACTCGGGTACTGCCTACAACCAACGTACCCTTGTAAAATTGGGCGACATCGTAGAAAAAGGTGACTTCATCGCAGATGGACCTTCTATGGAAAATGGGGAAATGGCTCTTGGTCAAAACCCTATCGTTGCCTACATGACCTGGGAAGGTTACAACTTCGAGGACGCGGTTATCATGTCTGAACGCCTTGTGAAAGACGATGTCTATACATCTGTTCACTTGGAAGAATACGAATCAGAAACACGCGATACCAAGTTAGGCCCTGAAGAAATCACACGCGAAATTCCAAACGTTGGTGAAGATGCCCTTCGCAACTTGGACGAAATGGGGATTATCCGTATTGGTGCCGAAGTTAAAGAGGGCGACATTCTTGTTGGTAAAGTCACACCAAAAGGTGAAAAAGATCTTTCTGCTGAAGAGCGTCTCTTGCACGCGATCTTCGGTGACAAGTCACGTGAAGTACGTGATACCTCTCTTCGTGTACCTCACGGTGCCGATGGTGTCGTTCGTGATGTGAAAATCTTTACCCGTGCCAACGGTGATGAATTGCAATCAGGTGTTAACATGTTGGTTCGTGTTTACATCGCTCAAAAACGTAAGATTAAGGTCGGAGATAAGATGGCCGGTCGTCACGGTAACAAGGGTGTCGTTTCACGTATTGTACCTGTTGAGGATATGCCATATCTTCCAGACGGAACACCAGTTGACATCATGTTGAACCCACTCGGGGTGCCATCACGTATGAACATCGGTCAGGTTATGGAACTTCACTTGGGTATGGCGGCTCGCAACTTGGGCATTCATATCGCAACACCAGTTTTCGATGGTGCAAGTTCAGAAGACCTCTGGTCAACTGTTAAAGAAGCAGGTATGGATTCAGATGCCAAGACCATTCTTTACGATGGACGTACAGGTGAGCCATTTGATAACCGTGTGTCTGTCGGTGTCATGTACATGATCAAGCTTCACCACATGGTTGATGATAAACTCCACGCCCGCTCAGTCGGACCATACTCACTCGTTACCCAACAGCCACTCGGAGGTAAGGCTCAGTTTGGTGGTCAGCGTTTCGGTGAGATGGAGGTTTGGGCCCTTGAAGCCTACGGTGCTTCTAACGTCCTTCAAGAAATCTTGACTTACAAGTCAGATGATGTGACAGGCCGTCTGAAAGCCTATGAAGCCATCACCAAAGGTAAACCAATTCCAAAACCAGGTGTTCCAGAATCATTCCGCGTTCTTGTCAAAGAATTGCAATCACTTGGTTTGGATATGCGTGTCCTTGATGAAGACAACAACGAAGTAGAATTGCGTGACCTTGATGAAGGTGAAGATGATGACATCATCCACGTAGATGATCTTGAAAAAGCACGTGCAAAAGCCGCAGCTGACGCAGCCGCAGCCTTTGCCGCAGAAGAAGCAGAAGGCAAAGAATAATTAGAATGGATGGAACAAGTTGGTCCAAATCTCAGAACTGAAAGAGATAAGGACCAACGGTCTTCCTCCGTCTGATTTATAGAAAAATAGCTTACAAGCTATCCATTCTGCTGATTATTGTTCAAGAATTTGAGGTGTGGAAAACCAACCTCTCACAAGAAAAGAAAGGGATTATTAGTGGTTGACGTAAATCGATTTAAAAGTATGCAAATCACGTTAGCTTCACCAAGTAAGGTTCGTTCATGGTCTTACGGTGAGGTTAAAAAGCCTGAAACAATCAACTATCGTACACTTAAACCAGAACGTGATGGACTCTTTGACGAAGTCATCTTTGGTCCAACAAAAGACTGGGAGTGTTCATGTGGTAAATACAAGCGTATCCGTTATAAAGGGATTACTTGTGACCGCTGTGGTGTGGAAGTGACTCGTGCAAAAGTACGTCGTGAACGTATGGGACACATTGAGTTGAAAGCACCAATTTCACATATTTGGTACTTCAAAGGGATTCCAAGTCGTATGGGCTTGACCTTGGATATGAGCCCACGTGCGCTTGAGGAAGTTATTTACTTCGCAGCCTACGTGGTGATTGATCCGAAAGATACACCGCTTGAGCACAAGTCAATCATGACAGAGCGCGAATACCGTGAGCGTTTGCGTGAATATGGTTATGGTTCATTCGTTGCCAAAATGGGTGCAGAAGCGATCCAAGACCTCTTGAAACAAGTTGATCTTCCAAAAGAAATCGCAGCTTTGAAAGAAGAATTGAAAACAGCTTCTGGTCAAAAACGCATTAAAGCAGTTCGTCGCTTGGATGTATTGGATGCATTCTACAAATCTGGTAACAAGCCTGAGTGGATGATTCTCAACATCCTTCCAGTTATTCCACCAGATTTGCGTCCGATGGTTCAGTTGGATGGTGGCCGTTTTGCGGCGTCTGACTTGAACGAACTCTACCGCCGTGTTATCAACCGTAACAACCGTTTGGCTCGTCTCTTGGAATTGAACGCTCCAGGTATCATCGTACAAAACGAAAAACGGATGCTCCAAGAAGCTGTGGATGCTTTGATTGACAACGGTCGCCGTGGTCGTCCAATTACAGGACCAGGTAGCCGTCCACTTAAATCACTCAGCCACATGCTTAAAGGTAAGCAAGGACGTTTCCGTCAAAACTTGCTTGGTAAGCGTGTTGACTTCTCAGGACGTTCCGTTATCGCCGTTGGTCCAACTCTAAAAATGTACCAATGTGGTGTGCCACGTGAAATGGCTATTGAGCTCTTCAAACCGTTTGTTATGCGTGAAATCGTTGCCCGTGATATTGCTGGTAACGTAAAAGCTGCAAAACGTTTGATTGAACGTGGAGATGATCGCATTTGGGACATCTTGGAAGAAGTGATTAAAGAACACCCAGTTCTCTTGAACCGAGCACCTACCCTTCACCGTTTGGGGATCCAGGCTTTTGAGCCAGTTCTAATCGACGGTAAGGCTCTTCGTTTGCACCCGCTTGTCTGTGAAGCCTACAACGCCGACTTTGACGGTGACCAGATGGCGATTCACGTTCCATTGTCAGAAGAAGCACAAGCAGAAGCACGTATCCTTATGCTCGCGGCAGAACACATCCTTAACCCTAAAGATGGTAAACCAGTCGTAACACCATCTCAGGATATGGTTTTGGGTAACTACTACTTGACCATGGAAGATGCTGGTCGTGAAGGGGAAGGTATGGTCTTCAAGGATGCGGATGAGGCTGTTATGGCTTACCGCAATGGCTATGTTCACTTGCATACTCGTGTTGGTATTGCAACAGATAGCCTCGATAAGCCTTGGAAAGACAACCAAAAACACAAGGTCATGATGACAACTGTTGGAAAAATCTTGTTCAACGCGATTATGCCAGAAGGTCTTCCATACTTGCAAGAGCCAAACAATGCCAACTTGACAGAAGGAACTCCTGACAAATACTTCTTGGAGCCAGGTTCGGATATCAAGGCTGCCATTGCAGAATTGCCAATCAACCCACCATTCAAGAAGAAAAATCTCGGTAACATCATCGCTGAAATCTTCAAGCGTTTCCGTACAACTGAAACATCAGCCCTACTTGACCGTTTGAAAGACTTGGGTTACTATCACTCAACACTTGCTGGTTTGACAGTGGGTATTGCCGATATCCCAGTTATCGACAACAAGGCTGAAATTATTGAAGAATCTCACGAACGTGTAGAACAAATCAAGAAACAATTCCGTCGCGGTATGATTACCGACGATGAGCGTTACGCAGCAGTTACCGACGAGTGGCGTTCTGCTAAGGAAAAATTGGAAAAACGCCTGGTTGAAAAACAAGATCCTAAGAACCCAATCGTTATGATGATGGACTCTGGTGCCCGTGGTAACATCTCCAACTTCTCCCAGTTGGCCGGTATGCGTGGTCTGATGTCAGCTCCGAACGGACGTATCATGGAATTGCCTATCTTGTCTAACTTCCGTGAGGGTCTTTCGGTATTGGAAATGTTCTTCTCCACTCACGGTGCCCGTAAGGGTATGACGGATACGGCCTTGAAGACAGCTGACTCAGGTTACTTGACTCGTCGTTTGGTTGACGTTGCCCAAGACGTTATTATCCGTGAAGACGACTGTGGAACAGACCGTGGTCTTGACATCCGTTCAATTACAGATGGCAAGGAAATGATTGAGCCACTTGAAGAGCGTTTGCAAGGTCGTTACACTAAGAAAACTGTTAAACATCCTGAAACTGGTGCAGTCATCATAGGACCAAACCAATTGATTACTGAAGATATTGCTCGTGAAATTGTCAATGCTGGTGTTGAACAAGTAACCATCCGTAGCGTATTTACATGTAACACTCGTCACGGTGTCTGCCGTCACTGTTACGGTATCAACTTGGCAACAGGTGATGCGGTTGAAGTGGGTGAAGCAGTTGGTACAATCGCTGCCCAATCGATCGGTGAGCCTGGTACACAGTTGACAATGCGTACCTTCCACACGGGTGGGGTAGCCTCAAACAGCGATATTACGCAGGGTCTTCCTCGTGTCCAAGAGATCTTTGAAGCCCGTAATCCGAAAGGGGAAGCGGTTATCACTGAGGTCAAAGGTGAAGTTGTCGCCATTGAAGAAGATGCTTCTACTCGTACCAAGAAAGTCTTTGTTAAGGGTGTAACTGGTGAAGGTGAGTATGTGGTTCCATTTACAGCCCGTATGAAGGTTGAAGTTGGTGACCAAGTTGCGCGTGGAGCAGCCTTGACCGAAGGTTCTATCCAACCAAAACGCTTGCTCGAAGTCCGTGATGTCTTGGCGGTTGAAACTTATCTTCTTTCTGAAGTTCAAAAAGTTTACCGTAGCCAGGGTGTAGAAATCGGCGACAAGCACATTGAGGTAATGGTTCGTCAAATGCTTCGTAAAGTTCGTGTCATGGATCCAGGTGACACAGATCTTCTCATGGGTACCCTCATGGATATCACAGATTTTACAGATGCCAATGCTGAAGTGGTTATCGCTGGTGGTATTCCGGCAACAGCTCGTCCAGTTCTTATGGGTATCACTAAGGCTTCCCTTGAAACCAACTCATTCTTGTCTGCCGCATCTTTCCAGGAAACAACTCGTGTCCTTACAGATGCTGCTATTCGTGGTAAACGTGACAACCTTCTCGGTCTTAAAGAGAACGTTATTATCGGTAAGATTATCCCAGCAGGTACAGGTATGGCCCGCTACCGTAATCTTGAACCACAAGCCATCAATGAGGTTGAAATCATAGAAGACACAGTAGCAGAAGAGCTTGCAGCAGAAGCAGAGCTTGAAGCTGTAACTGAATAAATTAAGATGGTACATCTCTCTTTTCTAGGGATGTGCTTTTTGATATTCGGAAATGAAGCGCATACATTACTTGATAAGGAATTAACAAGCAGAATGTTTTCTTAAATCAGATGATTTCGATATAATGTGTACGAAAAAGGAAGTATGTGTTATGTATCAAGTTATTAGAATGTATGGAGATTTTGAACCCTGGTGGTTTTTAGATGGTTGGGAAGAAGATATAGTCAGTAAAAAGACCTATGAACGTTATGAGGATGCGCAAAAAGCTTTTCAGAAGGAGTGGGTTAGGTTGTCCGAAAGTTTCCCTAATAAAAAGTGTAAAAATGGCACAATGGTGGCTTTTTGGGATGAATCAGACCAGCATTGGTGTGAGGAATGTGATGAATATCTACAACGGTATCATTCGTTGATGTTGGTAGAAGCGAGAGATAATTTATCGGCTGGTTTTATTAAGCAACCTACGCAACCTCGTGTACGCCCCTGCAAATTAAAACAAAATAATTGCGTAAATGAATAATAAAAAAGGATTGACCTTTGCGGGTCAATCCTTTTTAGCTGAATCTGATAGTAAATGCTTCCGCATCAAGCTCAACATGCCCGCCAATCCGAATGGTAAAGAGTGGTTGGGTATGGGCAAAGTCCAAATCGTAGAGCACAGGAACTTTTTTTAGAATGGGGTGCTTGTCCAAAATGGCCAGCAAAATCTCCTCGGTCATCTTGGTTTCTTTTGGAAAACGCCCAAAGACAACCGCTTGCGGATTTGGATAGGCTTGCAAAAGGGCTGTTAAATGACGAGCGATAATCAGGTAATCATCATCTTCCGCCTCTTCTAAAAATAGAATATATTTGTCTGGTCTGGGTGCGAACTCCGTCCCAGTCAGCAGGTTGAGGGTTGAGATGTTTCCGCCAATGGCAATACCAGAGGCCTGGCCTGGATTGTAGACTTTCCATTCTGTTGGGTAAAAGGTGCGAGGGGCGTCTGGTAGGTACCAAGCGTCGCTAGACCATTCAGGACTCGGAGTCAGGTCAAAGGAGTCTTGTGTCACAGCCTTGAGCCAAGCCTGAGTCTGGTAATCTTGTCCCTCACGCATCTTAAAGCTGCTATAGGATGGTCCCATGTAAGTCTGCATACCTGTCTTGGCATAGATGGCATTGAGCAGGGCAGTCGTATCTGAGTAGCCACAGAAAATCTTCGGATGACGGGCAATCAGGTCAAAATTCAGATAGGGCAAGAGTTCATTGCAGTTGAAACCGCCAATGGTTGTCAGAATGGCATCGACCGCCTCATCCGCAAAGGCTGCTTCCAAGTCCGCAACACGATTGGCAATCGGAGCAGAATCGAAGATATCGTTTTCAAAATAATGTTCTGAGAAAGAGAGTTTGAAGCCCAGTTTTTCCAATTTTTCCTTGGCGGCAAGATTGGCTTCAAAACCACCAATTCTTTCAATAGATGAAAAGGGACTGACTACGCGTATGTGGTCGCCTTTTTTTAATCTTTTCATAAGAACCTCCAAGCTTTTTTATTATTTTAACAAAAAAGTATGGAAAATCAAGTTTCCTTGCGAATAGATAGGGTGAGGAGGTTGTATGATTCAAGAAAAAGCAAGAAAGATGATTGAGGAGGCGGTGGCAGATAGGGTCAGTGACATCTATCTGGTTCCTCGTGGTCAGGGCTACCAAGTCTACCATCGTATCATGGACGAGCGAGAGTTTGTGCAAGACTTGGCTGAGGAGGAAGTAACAGCCATTATCAGCCATTTCAAGTTTTTAGCAGGTTTAAATGTCGGTGAAAAACGCCGTAGTCAGCAGGGTTCCTGTGATTATGATTATGGTAGCGGAGAGATTTCGCTTCGCTTATCAACTGTCGGAGATTATCGTGGCAAGGAAAGTCTGGTTATCCGCCTGCTCTATGATAATGACAAGGAACTCAAGTTCTGGTTTGAGGCAGCTGAGCGACTTGCAGAAGAAATCAAGGGACGAGGGCTCTATCTTTTTTCGGGTCCAGTCGGCTCTGGTAAGACCACACTCATGTACCATCTTGCCAGGCTGAAATTCCCAGACAAGCAGATTTTGACTATCGAGGATCCTGTCGAAATCAAGCAGGAGGACATGTTGCAACTCCAGCTCAATGAAACCATTGGAGCCACCTATGACAATCTGATCAAACTGTCCCTCCGTCATCGACCAGACTTGCTCATCATCGGTGAGATTCGGGATGCGGAAACCGCTCGAGCAGTCATTCGAGCCAGCCTGACGGGAGCTACCGTTTTCTCAACAGTTCATGCAAGGTCTATTTCAGGTGTCTACGCCCGTATGTTGGAACTAGGTGTCAGCCCTGAGGAATTAAATAATGCCCTTCAAGGCATTGCCTATCAACGTTTGATTGGGGGAGGAGGTGTAGTGGATTTTGCAAAGGGAAATTACCAAAACCATTCCGCAGCCCAGTGGAATGAACAAATTGATCGCCTTTTTGCAGCAGGACATATCAGTCTTCGGCAGGCAGAAACAGAAAAAATTGCCCTTGGTTCGCCAGCGTAAAGTCATTGAACTTTTCAATAATCTCTTTGCCAGCGGTTTTCATCTGGGGGAGATTGTTGATTTTCTCAAACGTAGTCAGCTTCTGGCAGATCCCTACACCCAGGTCTTGTCAGACGGGCTGTTAGCAGGCAAACCCTTTTCAAGTTTGCTGGCAGATTTGCGTTTTTCAGATGCGGTGGTCACGCAGGTGGCTCTGGCAGAAGTTCATGGCAATACCAGCCTGAGTTTGAGCCATATCCAGTCCTATCTAGAAAATGTTAGCAAGGTTCGTAAAAAACTGATTGAGGTGGCGACCTATCCGATTATCTTGCTTGGTTTTCTGCTCTTGATTATGCTGGGCTTGAAAAACTATCTTCTGCCCCAGTTGGAGGAAGGCAATGCAGCGACTATGCTAATTAACCATTTGCCGACCATCTTTTTATCTCTCTGTGGACTTAGTTTGGTGGCGGTCTTGGCTGGTCTTGTTTGGTTTCGCAAAACTAACAAAATCAAGGTCTTTTCCTGCCTAGCAGCTCTGCCATTTTTCGGAAAACTCATCCAAACCTATCTGACGGCCTATTACGCCAGGGAGTGGGGGAGTTTGATTGGGCAAGGCTTGGACCTGCCGCAGATTGTGGGCTTGATGCAGGAGCAGCAATCGCAACTCTTTCGGGAGATTGGACAGGACCTGGAGCAGTCGCTTTCCAATGGTCAGAGTTTTCACGAACACATTAAGGCTTATGCCTTTTTCAAGCGGGAGCTGAGTTTGATTGTCGAATATGGTCAGGTCAAGTCCAAGTTGGGGAGCGAGTTGACAGTTTATGCAGCCGAGTGTTGGGAGGATTTTTTCTCTCGGGTCAATAGAGCCATGCAGCTGATTCAACCGCTGGTCTTTCTCTTTGTGGCCTTAATGGTCGTTCTTATCTACGCAGCTATGTTGCTGCCGATTTATCAAAATATGGAGTTATAAAATGAAAAAATTAATTGAAATGAAGGTAAAAGCTTTCACACTGGTAGAAATGTTAGTCGTTTTGGGAATTATTAGCCTGCTCTTGCTCCTCTTTGTACCAAATTTGAGTAAGCAAAAGGATGCTGTCCAGAAGAAGGGGGATGCTGCGGTTGTCAAGGTAGTAGAAAGCCAGTTGGAGCTTTATGAACTGGAACATGACAAGGAAGCAACGGTGGCAGAGTTGCAGGCGAAAGGCTATATCACTGAAAAACAAGCACAATCCTACAATGAATACAAGGCTCTTAAAGCAAACCAATAAGGCCTTCACCCTGTTTGAAAGCCTGCTGACCTTGTTTGTCATCAGCTTTCTGGCAATCAGCCTGTCGGGAACGGTACAGACGGTCTTTCGGTCTGTTCAGGAAGAGATTTTTCTTTGGGAATTTGAAGCTATCTATAAAGACAGTCAGAAATTGGCAGCCAGTTCCCATCAAAAAGTGAACCTTGCTATCGGTGAACAGGAAGTTACAAATGGTTATCAGGCTGTAGAGGTACCCAGAAATGTAGAGGTCTTGGAGGAGAAAACTATTCAGTTTGAAGAAAATGGTGGAAATTCTTCTCTGACCAAGATTCGTTTTCGGCTTAGTCGAAAGACGGTCACGTATCAATTATATATAGGGAGTGGTCGCTATAAGAAAACAGAAGAATAAGGCTTATATTTTGCTAGAAAGTCTGGTTGCCCTTGCGACCCTAGTGACTATTTGTAGCTTGATTTTGTCAGCTGTGGATGCGGGACGTAGGCGACAGGCTTGGGAATTGGAACAACAGGAGGTTCTCAATCTAGCACAGATGGCTGTTCAGACCGAGCAAGATGATTTATCCTTAAACGGTGTTACAGTTCAGGTTCAACGAACAGCGGATAAGATGATTGTTTTCCACGAGGGAAAGGAGGTTTTGTCGGTTGTTAAAAAGTAAAATTCCTGCTTTTACTCTCTTGGAATGCTTGGTAGCCTTAGTCATCCTATCAGGAAGTCTTCTAGTCTTTGAAAGCTTGTCAAAACTGCTGGTCCAAGAAGCGCATTATCAAAATCAAACTATTCAAAAGGAGTGGCTGGTCTTTTCTAGCCAGTTGCGGTCGGAGTGGGACCAGGCTGAATTGGTCAAGGTTGAAAATGGCAAGGTCTATGTCAACAAAGGCGAACAGGCTTTGGCCTTTGGCAAGTCACGGTCGGATGATTTTCGGAAAACCAATGATAAGGGACAGGGCTACCAGCCTATGATTTATCAGGTGGACAGCGCAGCTATTTCCCAAGAAAACCAGCTAGTGCGCATCAACTTTAGCTTTAAAAACGGAGAGGAGCGAACCTTTATCTATGCTTTTAAAGAAAAAAGTTAAGGCGGGCATCCTGCTCTATGCCCTTTTGATGCTGGCAGTTTTTAGTCTCTTGCTCCAGTTTTATCTCCACCGCCAAGATGCCGAAAGCCGCTTGGTACAGGTGGCAAGGCAAGAAGCGACGGCCTACATCATGGCTCAGATGGTCTTGGACAAGGTCGAAGAGGAATTGCAAGAGCGTGAAGCAATTGCCAAGAAGGTAGCAAGTCAAACAGATGAAATGAAGGAAGATAAAGAAACAGCTAGTGAAACGGCTAATATTAAGGAAGAAGGGGAGGTACAAGAAACAACAAGCACTAAGCCAGAACCAACTACAAAATCAGTTGACACATCATCAACTCAAAACGTGGAAAGCAAACCAATAGGAGATAAGGGAGCGGTCACTTTTCAGGAGGGTCAGGCTAACTATCATGTTAAAGACAAGCAATTGTTAGTGATGGTCCTATTAAGGAACGGGGAGCAGTATGACTATCAATTTGCAATAAAGAAATAAAATATGACATGAGAGCAGACTTCCTACTGTAACTAGGAAATCAACTTTGTTGTATATTTGATAAATTGTAGATTATGAGGCATAGAGTCTCTTTTGTCGCACTTCTGACGTAAAAGAAGTGCTTTTTATCATTGGGTGATATGTTTGGTAATTTCATTGAAAAAGTATTTGAAAACACCTAAGGAAATATGTTATAATGACCTTGAATTCAGAATAGGAGATGACGAATGAGAAGTAAATACATGAAAAGTTTAGGGCTTGGTGCGACTTGCTTACTAGCTATGAGTGTACCTGTTGCAGCAAACACTACCGAAACCAATCAAAGTTCGGATGTATCGGGAGCGCAAGTTTCTGTTACGCAGGCCACCAGTTCAGAAGAAATCACAGTCACAGAAACGAATATAAGTTCTTCTGCTCAGACTGATACTAGTACAGCTGCGACAGAAGAACCGAGTGTTTCGCGTCGTTCAGCACCTGAGACTGAAGAGAGTTCCACTACTGAAGCAAGTTCGGTAACAAGCAGTACTAGCATCACTTCAACAACTACAACGCAAACTGAGTCTGCTCCGGTAACGCAAGCAGAAGCGACTATTGAGCAAGCCTTATATCGTCTCTATCAGCCGGACTTGCGTGTCCATCTGTATACGAAGGATGCAAATGAATATGCTGTTCTAGCGGGTCGTGGTTGGCGACAGGAAGGAGAGGCATGGAGATTTGTTTCAAATCAGGGAGAGCCGGTTTATCGTCTCTATCAGCCGGACTTGCGTGTCCATCTGTATACGAAGGATGCCAACGAATATGCTGTTCTAGCAGGTCGTGGTTGGCGACAAGAAGGAGAAGCCTTCCGTTCTCACGGAAATATTCCAGTTTACCGTCTCTATCACCCGGGCTTGCGTGTCCATCTGTATACGAAGGATGCAAATGAGTATACAGTATTGGCAGGTCGCGGTTGGCGACAGGAAGGGATTGCTTTTTACGGATTAGGGAGTGCAGGAAGTTCAACAGCTTCAAACACACCTGTAGCGCCACAAGTTGCAAAGAAACCAACGGGAACTGTGAGTATTCAGAATAAGAATTCTCAAAACGGGAATTTTGATATCATTGTATCGAACGTTGACAGCCCTTTAGGTGTTAGCAGTGTTCTTGTACCCGTATGGTCAGATGAAAAAGGCCAAGACGACTTGGTTTGGTACGAAGCTGCAAGACAGGCAGATGGAAGCTATAAAGTATCTGTCCAATCCAAAAACCATGGCTATAGCACAGGAACTTATCAGGTGCATTTATATCTTGTGCAAAAGGATGGTACAAAAATTGGAATCTCTCCTTCTACCACAACTACAGTAGAAATAAAGGATACCGTTCCAAAAGCTACGGTTAGAATTGAGAATATTGACAGAACCTATGGTTTCTTTGATGTTCGTATCACAGATTTATATGTTCCTAAAGGAATAGAATCCATCCAGGCAGCCGTCTGGGCAGATGTTGGTGGTCAAAACGATGTCCAACATTATGAAGCGACAAAGCAATCTGATGGAAGTTATCTTGTCCCAGTTCGAATCAGTAACCATAAATATGAACAAGGAAATTACAACATCTCTCTATCCATAACTAGTCAGGGTCAAAAGTACAATGTTGCCCAAGCTAATACCTTGATTAGTTATACAAAAACAGAGATTCCTAGATTTATCGATGTAAGTAGTCATAACGGGACCTTATCAGTGGCCGATTACAAAACCTTGGCTGCTAACGGCATTTCAGGTGTTGTCGTTAAACTATCAGAGGCAGTAAGCTATTTAAACCCTTATGCAGAAGGGCAGGTAAAAAATGCTTTAGCTGCGGGTCTCAAGGTTTCGGTTTATCACTATTCTCATTTTACAAGCAAGGAAGAGGCTAAGGCAGAGGCGCAATATTTTGTGGCTGCAGCAAAAAAACTAGGACTTCCTACAAGTACTCTAATGGTTAACGATATTGAAGAGTATGCAACTCGTAAAAATATCAACGACAACATGAAGGCTTGGGAGGAAGAGATGCGTCGTTTAGGCTATTCAAATCTCATCCACTACACGGGAGCTAGCTGGCTTGATGATAATTCTCTTGGAGTAGTAGGTCCAATCCAAACTAGTCAATTTGGAATGACTAATTTCTGGGTAGCACAATATCCATACTCTACAATGACTCCTGCACAAGCAATGTCCATGTCTCTACATGCACGGACGGCGGCATGGCAGTATACGTCTAAGGCAGAGTTGTTGCCAGGGCGTTCCTTCTTTGATGTGAATTTAGATTACACAAATCGATTTACTAAGTAGGGTTATTCCAGATTATATATAGCTCCACAGTCTCTGTGATGGATGTTTTCATTATCGGAACTAGTGGAGCTTTTATTGTGTCTACGTATTGCGCTCCCTTACTAGCGA
>NZ_WCJE01000025.1 GCF_016743335.1 Streptococcus suis
GATTATCCAACAAATTCGTTGATTTCTTTTTCGATGTTGGCGATTTTTTCTTCTGCTTCAGCAAGTGTTTCACCGACTGTTGCGATGTAGAATTTGATTTTTGGTTCTGTTCCCGAAGGACGAACAGCGAACCAAGAATCATCTGCCAAGGTGTATTTCAAGACATCTGATGGAGGAGTAGTGAGTTTTTCAATGTTGCCATCTTTATCTGTTTTGGTTTGAAGGGCAAAGTCTTCAAAGACAGCGATGTCAGTTGCGTTGAATTGGGCTGGTGAATTGTCACGGAATTTAGCCATGATTGCCTTGATTTGCTCTGCACCGTCTTTACCAGAAAGGGTAACTGAAATGGTTTTCTCAGCAAAGTAGCCGTATTCCTTGAAGATTTCATCGATACCGTCAGCCAAGGTCATACCACGTGAACGGTAGTAGGCAGCAATTTCAGCAACCATAAGTACAGCCTGGATAGCATCCTTGTCACGCACGAATGGCTTAATCAAGTAGCCAAAGCTTTCTTCGAAACCAAACATGTAGGTATGGTTGTGTTTTTCTTCGAACTCTTGGATTTTCTCAGCGATAAATTTGAAACCAGTCAAAACGTTGAACATAGTAGCGCCGTAGCTTTCAGCAATCTTAGTTACCAACTCTGTTGATACGATTGATTTAGCAAGGGCAGCGTTTGTAGGAAGTGTGCCAGCTTGCTTGTGGGCTTCAAGGATGTACTTAGCAATGATAGCGCCGATTTGGTTACCAGAGAGGTTCCAGTATGAACCGTCAGCTTGACGAACTTCAACACCGACACGGTCAGCATCAGGGTCAGTTGCAAGAAGGACGTCCGCACCAACTTCACGGCCCAATTCTTCCGCAAGGGCAAAGGCTGCTTGGCTCTCTGGGTTTGGAGAAGCGACGGTAGAGAAGTCTGGATCAGCAGTTGCTTGTGCTTCCACAACTTGAACAGACTCAAAACCAGCTTGTGCAAGTGCACGACGAGCCAACATTTCACCAGTACCATGAAGCGGTGTATAGACAATCTTCATGTCCTTACCGTATTCAGCAATCAATTCAGGGTTGATGTTGAGGTCTTTGAGTTCTTCAAGATATTTAACGTCAGTTTCTTCGCCAAGAACCGTAATCAAACCATTTTCCTTACTTGCTTCAAGGTCAGCCAATTCAACAGCAAATGGATTGTCGATGGCACGGATGAAGTTGGTCAATGCATCTGCATCAGCTGGTGGCATTTGTCCGCCGTCTTCACCGTAAACCTTGTAGCCGTTAAATTCTTTCGGGTTGTGACTTGCAGTCACCATGATCCCTGCGATGGCATTGTAATGACGAACAGCAAATGACAACTCAGGAGTTGGACGAAGGCTTTCAAATACATAAGATTTGATACCATGCGCTGCCAAAACTTGAGCTGATTCAAAAGCAAATTCTGGCGAGAAGTGACGTGAGTCGTAAGCGATGGCAACACCACGTTTTTTAGCTTCTTCACCTTTTGATTCTACTAATTTTGCCAAACCTTCAGTAGCTTGACGAACTACGAATACGTTGATGCGGTTGGTACCAGCGCCAATATAGCCACGCATACCAGCTGTACCAAATTCAAGATTTGTATAGAAGGCATCTTCTTTTGTTTTTTCATCCATTGCGACTAATTCTTCACGCAAGTAATCTGGAAGGTCTGCAAAGTCGAGCCATGTTTGATAGGTTTCTTGATAAGTCATCACATATCTCCTTAAAAATTTTTCTATTAAACGCTTTCATTATACCATGTTTGAAAAGAAAAATCACGCTTTCACGTGATTTTCTGATATTTATTTTTGAACTTTCTGTAAAACTGGAACGATAGCTATGGTTAAGAGACCGGAGATGGTTAATTCTGCAATAGAATTGAATGAAACGATACTAGCTAGTAGCAATTTTATATCCCCAGCATATACATTAGAAAATAGGAAGAAGATACCAGTCAAGACAAAAATTGTATTTGTCAAGGTACCAGTAAGACCTGCTAGTAGGAGCCCCTTTTTGTTTTTCATCATTTTGTAAACAAAATATGGTGTAACTCCGATTAAAATACGTGGAACTAAGGCAATCAGGATAGAATTGAAGTTTCCATGTTCTACGAAAGGAGAGAAAACATAACTCATCGGTGAAATGATGATACTATTGCGGATGATACTCATTATTCCCATAAAACCACCCAGTTGTGCCCCTAAGCGTGGACCGTAAAGAATGGAAGCGATGATGATGGGAATATGGGTAATAGTCGGTTTTATTGGCAAGATAAAATTAGCAAAAATCATCTGGCTGACCACTTCAATGACAATCATGATTGTTAGAAATATTGCAAGAGTCGCAACGTCCCTGGATTTATTTGTTTTCATTTAGAACCTCCATTACTTTGTTTAGAATCACATCAATCTCGGCCAGAGCACCTGTACCAAAGTCGCCGCAAGCAAGCAGGGCTTCACGCGGTTTGATTTCCTCAAAACCATACTCCATGAGGGTTTTGATATTTTTCTGAGTGGCAGGGTTGAGGTACATGTTAGTATTCATAGCAGGTGCCAGCAGTTTTTTAGTACCAATTGGCAGAGCCAGAGCTGTTGCCGTAATAATGTTGTCAGCCATACCATTAGCTAATTTAGCTATCGTATTGGCAGAAGCAGGGGCAACTAAAAATATGTCTGTTTCTTTGGCAATATCGATATGCTTGATAAGAGTAGGATTTTCTTCAATCATGACATCTGTGTGAACCAGATTTTTTGACAAGGATTGGAGAGTCAAAGGTGTGATGAAGTCCATAGCAGAGCGACTCATGAGGACTGTAACCTGATGACCGAGCTTGGTCAATTGACTAGTTAGGTCAGCTGCTTTGTAGGCTGAAATAGAGCCAGTAACGGCAAGTGTGATATTAGCCATTTTGTTCTCCTTTTTCTAGGGTATTTAAAATGAGCTGAGCAATTTCATCTTTTGTCTGTGCTTGAATCTCCCTTGTTTTATCAACCAAATAGGCAATGTGTTGATTTTCTCCAATATCCTTCAAGTCATTAGCAAGTATATAATCAGCGCCATTTCGTTCAATGCTTTGGCGAGCTACGGCAAATAATTCCTCCTTAGGAACATTAACCAATAGTTTGAAGCCAAAGAGTGTGATAGCTGGATTCCATTTTTTTACATAGGAAATGACCTTGGGAGTTTTTTTCAAGAAAAGAACTTGGTAGTCATCCTTGGATGAAATCTTACTTTCTGTATTCTGTTTTTTTAGTAGACTAGAAATGTCTTCAGTTGCTCTTAGTTCATCTAAACCAGCCATATAAACAGGTGTATAATCGGATACAGCCATGCTATGAATCAGGGCCTGATGTGATTTGACTAAAGGTTCTAATGTTTCTTTTAAACTATCAACATTTGTGATTTCGATAATGGTTAAATTCTTCTGAGAATTTGGTTTAACAGCCTGTCTTGTAGTCACAAGAGTAACTTCATAACCGCGTTTCAAGGCTTGTTCGGCAATGATTTTTCCAAGATTTCCAGAAGCATGGTTTGTAATAGCGCGGACTTGATCGATAGCTTCGCTTGTTCCGCCTGATGTAATCAATAGTTTCATGTTCATATTTTACTAGAATTTCTATTTTTCGTAAAGTTTGCACTAATCGATTTGCTAATCAATCTGTGACACTGGAAAAATGCAAAAAAATATAAGGACAGGTATTATATTATATAGTGAAGTGTTTTTGTGCAAGAAAGCGTTGGTTTGTTAATCAAGGCAATTTTTAAAGGAATACTGACTCTCTTTTGAAAAAACTAACTAAAACCAGTCTCTTAGATGGAAGTGTAGAGCTTGATGAGAATGCAGTTTTTAAAAATTTGTATCTGTTTAAGTAAGGAAACCTGTAGTTTTTCTGAAAATTCCGTACGTTAGTGAATAAATATTAAAAAATATGCGAAAATAAGCTGTGGTATGGTATAATGTCCATAAAAAATAAGGAAATTAGGAGCTCTCATGAAAACAGATATTGAAATTGCACAAAGTGTGACCTTGAAACCAATCACAGAAATCGTTGAAAAAGTTGGTATCAGCTTTGATGATATTGAACTTTATGGAAAATACAAGGCAAAATTGTCTTTCGATAAAATCAATGCCGTTAAGGAAAATGCACCTGGTAAGTTGATTTTAGTGACAGCTATCAACCCAACGCCAGCTGGTGAAGGCAAGTCGACTATTACTATCGGTTTGGCAGATGCCTTGTCTAAAATTGGCAAGAAAACCATGATTGCCCTCCGCGAGCCTTCTTTGGGACCTGTCATGGGGATCAAAGGTGGAGCTGCAGGTGGTGGCTATGCTCAGGTCTTGCCAATGGAAGACATCAATTTGCATTTTACAGGCGATATGCACGCCATCACCACAGCAAACAACGCCCTTTCAGCCTTGATTGATAACCATATCCATCAGGGGAATGTGATTGGCATTGATCAACGTCGTATTATCTGGAAACGTGTTGTGGACCTCAACGATCGTGCTTTGCGTAAAGTAACAGTTGGCTTGGGCGGACCGCTTAATGGTATTCCACGTGAAGATGGCTTCGATATTACCGTAGCTTCTGAAATCATGGCGATTTTATGCTTGGCGACAGACATCAATGACTTGAAAGAACGTTTGGCAAATATTGTGATTGGTTATCGTTTCGATCGCAGTCCTGTCTATGTGCGTGATTTGGCGGTGGAAGGTGCTTTGACTCTTATTTTGAAGGATGCTATTAAACCAAACCTTGTGCAAACTATCTATGGCACGCCAGCCTTTGTCCATGGTGGTCCATTTGCTAACATTGCCCACGGCTGCAACTCAGTTCTAGCAACCACAACCGCTCTGCGATTGGCCGACTATACCGTCACAGAAGCAGGCTTTGGTGCAGACCTTGGAGCAGAGAAATTTCTCGATATTAAAGTTCCAAACTTACCAAAAGCTCCTGATGCAGTGGTTATTGTTGCCACCCTTCGTGCACTTAAAATGCATGGTGGAGTCGCTAAGACAGAACTTTCTGCTGAAAATGTAGAGGCAGTGAAAGCTGGTTTTTCTAACTTGAAGCGTCACGTTGAAAATATTCAGAAATACGGTATTCCAGCAGTCGTTGCTATCAATGAATTTGTATCTGACACAGCTGACGAAATTGCAACTTTGAAAGAACTTTGCGCTGAGATTGGCGTACCTGTGGAATTGGCTAGCGTATGGGCAAATGGTGCTGATGGTGGTGTTGAATTGGCTGAGACAGTTGTTGCTACTATTGATAACCAAGAAGCAAACTACCAACGTCTTTACAAGGCTGAGGATAGCTTAGAAGAGAAAGTGACCAAGATTGTTACGCAAATCTACGGTGGTACAGGCGTTGTCTTTGAGAAGAAGGCTCGTAACCAGCTGACTGAATTTGCTAAGAATGGTTGGGACAAGTTGCCAGTCTGCATGGCCAAGACCCAATACAGCTTCTCAGATAATCAGTTTGCCCTTGGAGCGCCGACAGACTTTGACATTACAGTCCGTGAATTTGTTCCCAAATTAGGAGCAGGCTTTATCGTTGCCTTAACAGGTGATGTCATGACCATGCCTGGTTTGCCAAAAGCACCCGCAGCTCTCAACATGGATGTGGCGGCAGATGGGACAGCTATCGGCTTGTTCTAACAAGAATATGAAAAATCCGCTCAAAGGCGGATTTTTTGTCTATTCAGATAGTTTCTCAACTGTTTGATAGGCAAGTAAGCCAAGTAAAATACTCAAGATAGGAAACACCGTCTGGAAGATACCTGTGTTGAATGGTGAATTAAAGAGAAAATGGATTCCAAAGCTTGCACCAATCCAAAATACTCCCTGTGCTTTTGATATACCTGTATTTTTCGTGAGAAGGGCTACTAAGCCAATGGCAAAGAGAAGCGTGAAAACCCAATGGGCCCAACCAGCTTGACCAACGCGTTCAAGAATGGTTTCAAAGCCGTCTAATTTATTCATGAACATGTCTCTAAAAACAAAGGTGATGTCTTCCATGATTTGGAAACCTAATCCAACAATCACTCCGCTTACCAATGCATTTTTTAGTGTCATTTTTCTACAAATGAGCAGTACAAGTAGAACAGTTAGCCCTTTTCCGATTTCTTCTGCCAATGGACCTGAAATAGCTGCGCCCCAGTCATTTAGGAAATTATTACTAGCTTTAACGATTTCGAGCAGGAAATATCCAATAGCTGTATGTCCCAGTTCAGAAAAAGAGATGCTACTTGTTAAGCCTAAAAGCCAGCTAAGCCCTATAACTTGTTTGGAGATGTTATAGCGTTTAGCTAAGGAATATGTCAGTACTAGTAGGGGGATGATGTAAATAGCAACCAAGGAAATGGTTAGGAGAAAGAGAGGATATTTAGCTTCCATGCCATTTGGCTTACCTAATTCTCCAAAGATAATTTTGCAACCGTTGACAAATCCAATCGTTGCTAAGACGACTGGAAGATAGGTTTTACACATTTGAAATTTTTCTTTCATAGTTTTACCTTTCTGTATTAATAAACTGGTGTATGGATACATTGTATCAAAAATAAGTACATTTCGTCTATTATTCACCTATTTTTTATCTAAACCTTCTCAGTTATTGTAATGTTTTTTCCTGCAACTAGGACTCCATAATAGGCCGTAGCAGAATTGTGCCAAAAATTTTCTTTTTTGATAGACTAATGTTAAAAAAATAAAAGGAGTATTTTATGGAACAATATGATTTAGTAGTCATTGGTTTTGGTAAGGCTGGTAAGACCTTGGCAGGTAAGCTTTCAGCAGCTGGTAAAAAGGTAGCTTTGGTTGAGGAAAATCCTGCTATGTTTGGCGGGACTTGTATCAATATTGGCTGTATTCCAACCAAGACCCTCTTGGTTGCGGCCGATAAAAACTGGACTTTTGAGCAGGTCATGGAGCAAAAGGAAACGGTGACTACTCGCTTGCGGAACAAAAATGAAGCGGTCTTGAAAGGCAGCGGTGCCAATCTTTATCAAGGTCACGCACGTTTTGTTGCGGACAAAGTCGTTGAAGTGTCGGCCGGTGAAGAGTCGATCCAACTGACTGCGGAAACGATTGTCATCAATACAGGTGCTAAGTCGCGCGTGCTTCCAATTCCAGGTTTGTTGGACACGCCTCACGTGTATGATAGCACTGGTATTCAGAACTTGGAAACTCGTCCTGACAAGTTGGCAATTATCGGTGGTGGTAACATTGGACTTGAATTTGCTGGACTTTACAGCAAACTCGGCAGTCAGGTGACGGTATATGAGGCTAGCTCTGCTATTTTACCGAGAGAAGAGGAAGTAGTTGCTAAGCTAGCCAAGGAGTATATGGAAGAAGCTGGCGTGACTTTCGTGCTCGGAGCAAACATCGAACAAGTGGCAGCAGCAGGTGATCAAGTCTCCGTGACGGTTAATGGCGAAACGGCAATCTTCGATGCTGTCCTCTATGCGACAGGTCGTGTGCCGAACACTGCTGACTTGGGCTTGGAAAATACGGCGATTGAGCTTTTGGAAAATGGTGCTGTTAAGGTGGATGACTACTGCGAAACCACCGTTCCAGGTGTCTACGCAGTTGGAGATGTCAATGGCGGTCCACAATTCACTTACACATCCCTAGACGACTTCCGTATCGTTTTCGGCAAGTTGACTGGGACTGGAACTTACAGCTTGAGTCAACGTAAGTCAATCCCAACCAGCGTCTTTATAACGCCTGTGCTGTCCCGTGTTGGTCTGACGGAGAAGGAAGCCAAGGAAGCAGGTTACGACTACATTGCCAATGAATTGCTTGTTGCCAATATGCCACGTGCCCATGTCAATAATGACCTCAAAGGTATTTTCAAGGTTATCGTAGATAAGGAAAGTAAGCTTGTTCTGGGGGCGACTCTCTTTGGTCGCAATTCTGAGGAGTTGATTAACCTGATTGCTATGGCGATTGACAATAAGATTCCTTATACCTACTTCAAAACACAGATTTTCACCCATCCGACCATGGCTGAGAATTTGAATGATGTTTTTAATTTTTAATAGTGTAATAACCGTCCAATGGGGCGGTTTTTTATAACCTAAAAGGAGAATAACTTGATGAGGACTCATCTTATTATTCTCCTTTTTAATTACACTGTGCGTTAGACACCCATATCAACAGTCTCTGGCAGAGTAGCCCCTCCATCAATGACAATTTGGGCTCCTGTTATATAACTACTTTCATCGCTGCCAAGAAAAGCAAATAATTCTCCAACTTCTTTAGGATCTGCTAGTCGTTTCATTGGGACTGCCTTTGCAATTCCCTCGATGATTTGCTCGGGGTTTTCAGGATTAGACTCTAAAGCCATTTGTTCTACCATTGGAGTACGTGCGTAGCCTAATTGTGTACAGTTTACACGAATATTTTTTTGAGCATATTCAACCGCTAAGCATTTAGTTAAGCCGACTGTTGCAGCCTTTGTCATGGCATAAGCTGCTTCTCCAGGATCTGCCACAATATCTCCTGTTACTGAGGAAGCAATGACAATACTGCCTCCGTTTCCTTTTAACATTTCCTTAATAGCGACTTGGCAAGTATTCCAGACACCCTTGATATTTACATCAATATGGAAATCCCTCATTTCTTCTGTAAATTCTTCAAATGGCGCCAAGCGACAGACTCCGGCATTGCAGCAAGCTATGTTTAGAGAACCAAATGCCGCAACAGTTTTATTTACTGCCTTTTGTAATTGTGTTATTTCACGAACATCAGCTATATGTGTAATGATATCTGCATGATACTTTTCTCGCAATTCTTGTGCCGTTGTCTCAACGGCTTCATCTCTATCTATCATACAGATTTTAGCCCCGTTTTTTACATAGACTTCTGCAATTCCTTTTCCAAGTCCAAATGCTGCACCTGTAATCAGGGCAACTTTTCCAAGCAATTTCATAAGAGCACCTCCTTGTTAATATATCAAATTAAATGTAACCCTTTTTGTACAAAAAGTCAATTGATTATAAAGAAAGTTTGAAATGAACTTATTGATATTTATTTTATGTTTCCTCTTTCTTTTACAAAATAGCTTTCATAAAGTATGCCAGACTATTTTCTGGGATAAAATTGTTATCTGCAAGTAATTTTGGTATTTACTGTATAACATGTTACAATAAGGTATCAACCATTGGAGGTTTTATATGAAATGGAATAAAAAGTTAGCACTTGGTGCTGTATTAGTAACCAGCCTAGTCACCTTGTCTGCTTGTCAATCAATTTCAAATTGGTGGAAGAATACCAAGGAAGAATGGATTGGCTTGGAGATGACGGTACGGACATACGATGAAAATTCTCAGTTGATTGATGAAATGTCTGGTAAGTCCCTATCGATTTCGCGGAATCAGGAATTTGACTCGGTGGATGCCGAAGGCTATTCCAATGCGGATTCGTCTGTTTTAAAAGTCACACTTGGCAATTATGAAATTGACCATGTCGGTTCGTCCTTGATTGCGGCAGAAGAGGGCTTGGAAGATTTGTTTGCCAAGTATCAGACAACGGTTGACATGTCCAATTATGATCATGCTATTCCTGTTGTCAATCGGATGGTCTCTAGCCTGAAAAATGATTTTACAGGTAAGGCAAAGGTGGTTTTGATTCGTTCGCAAAACGGAACACCGCTTGCTACTTATGTAGGTGATAAAGTATCTCTTTATGCATCTGATGCACCTAAGACTTCTGAACTCTTGATTGATGGCAAACGGTTAATTATCTACCGTTGTGATTATACAATTTATGATAGAGAATTATTGGAGAACTAAATGATAGACATTCGTTCCGCAAGGATAGAGGATGCTGCAGACCTTGTGGCAATTTATGCTCCTTATGTAGAAAAGACCGCTATTACCTTTGAAACAGAAGTGCCGACTGTCGAAGCCTTTGCAAGTCGAATTGAAAAGACCTTGGAGAAGTTTCCTTATCTGGTCGCAGTAGAAGAAGGCGCTCTTGTTGGTTATGCCTATGCTTCAACCTACTATGCCCGTGCGGCTTACGATTGGACGGTGGAATTATCTGTATATATTCAGCAAGAAGCACGTGGAAAAGGAATTGGAACTCTTCTCTATAATGCTTTGGAAAGGGAACTGACCGCGCGTGGTTTAAAAAATTTCTTAGCCTGCATTGCCCTACCAAACCCAGCCTCGCTTGCTCTTCATAAGAAGAGAGGCTATGAACAGGTAGCTCATTTCAAAAAAGTTGGTTATAAATTTGATACATGGCATGATATTGTCTGGCTTCAAAAATCTCTTGTAGGTAAGCAAAATGAAGATTGAAGAATTAGAAAAATGCTTGTTGGCTGTGGCGGATGCCAGTCAGGCCCAGCCTATGAAAGCCTATATGAAGAATCACTTTGACTTTCTAGGTGTTCGGACACCTGATCGACGGAAAGTTGCTAGGCAATTTTTCAAAGAATATAAGGCTCAGGGAATTGACTGGGACTTTGTAGAGGCTTGCTGGTCTAAGCCCTATCGTGAGTTTCAGTATGTCGCCATTGATTACCTGGTCACTAAGAAAAAAGATCTAGTCTTAGCTGACCTACCCCGCTTGAAAAAACTGGCTCAAAGCAAGTCTTGGTGGGATAGTATTGATGGATTAGATAAACTAGTCGGTAAGATTGTTTTGGACAATCCAGAGGCCAAGCAGACAATCTTGGAATGGAGTTTGGATGATGATTTCTGGTTGAGACGAATTGCCATTGACCACCAACTCTTGCAGAAAGAAAAGACAGATACAGAGTTGTTGGAACAAATCCTGATCAATAATCTCAATCAGACTGAATTTTTTATCAATAAGGCAATCGGCTGGAGTTTGCGGGATTATTCTAAGACCAATCCTGAATGGGTACGGGCTTTCCTTGACACCTACCGTTCCCAAATGGCAGGCTTGTCCATCCGTGAGGCTAGTAAGTACATCTAGGAGGAACCATGTCTAAAGTCTATGAATTTGAAGCCCTTATCCATCCAGTACCAGACAAGGGTGGAGCTTATGTCATCTTTCCCTATGATATACGAGAAGAGTTTGGCAAGGGGAGGGTAAAGGTACATGCCAGATTTGATGGTCATCCCTATGATGGCTCCATTGTCAATATGGGAGTTAAGGATGAAGCAGGCAATATCTGTTACATTATTGGCGTTCAAAAGGCTATTCGATCTGCTATTGGTAAACAGGCTGGTGATAGAGTACAAGTAACCATTCAAGAACGAATGGAGTAATCAGGCTTGCAAATCCTTGAGATTATGGTAGAATAGATTCATGCGATGAGCCGAGTAGTGACTTTGTCACATTCGACGCTAGGGAGGTCTTCATTAAATTGAAACGCAGGAGCGGACCTTGAATAGTTGTGTGAACCTTCTATTCTCATCGGAAACGATGCCCTTGCCCACTTAGGTGGGCTTTTTTTTGTATACTAATATGCTTCAGATAATCTATCGGAAGCATATTTCAGTATGTATTTCTAAAGGAATGTTATTGGCTCAGCCGAGGAAGTTTTTGTATTTCTCAAAGTTAGAAATAACAGTTGATATTATGTTTGATGAAGATTGCCTGATAATCAGCCAAGTCTTCTGGATGGAGAGCCTTGACATCGGTCATAGCATAGGTTCGATTGAGAAGCTTATACTTATTTTCTCCAAATTGATGGAAGGGGAGTAGTTGAACTTTGTCAATCTTGAGTTGATTAAAGAGACAGGCGAATTGTTCAGCATCTTCGAGGGAATTATTAAAGTCAGGGATAACAGGGATACGTAGGACGATTTCTTTCCCGATGGAAAAGGCGTATTGGATATTTTGTATGATAAGGTTATTGTTGACGCCGGTGACTTTTCTATGAGAAATTGTATTGTAATGTTTTAAATCAGTATAGATAAAGTCAACGTATTGGATAAGGTCAACAAATTTGCGGTGTTCTACGAAAGCGGTGGTTTCAATAGCGGTATGAAGGCCGTGTTTTTTTGCCTCCATAAGAATAGCTTTCGCAAACTCATATTGGGCAAAAATTTCTCCGCCAGACAGCGTGAGCCCACCACCAGATTCTTCATAAAAATCAATATCTTTCATGACTTCGGATATGATGTCATCAACAGATTTTTCTTCTCCCATGATGGTCATTTTTTTACTAACAGCATCAAGCATGGGTTCAGGTTTTCGTTTTTGAGATTCTGGATTTGCACACCAAGGACAACGTAGGGGGCAGCCTTTCAAGAAAACCGTTGTACGTATACCAGGACCGTCATGGAGCGAAAAATGTTGAATGTTAAAAATAATGCCTTTTCGTGTATTCATGCTCTTTCTCCTTTTCGATTAATTTGATTTTATCACACAAAAGAAAGTTTTACAATTACGAACGTAAGTTAAAAAGTTGCAAATAGTTGAAAAAGAGTCAAAATTTGATAGAATAATGATGAGGTGATGAAATGGAACGATTAGATAAAATTATACAACTGGTATCACAACATGAAAAAATAGATGTCAATAGTTTGGCGGAGCAACTGGACGTTTCTAAGGTAACCATCCGTAAAGATTTAGATAAGTTAGAATCAAAAGGTTTATTACGTAGAGAACACGGCTATGCTGTTTTAAATAGTGGCGATGACCTTAATATTCGGATGTCCTTTCGCTATGACGTAAAAAAACGAATTGCAAAAGAAGCTGCAAATCTTATTGCCGACAATGAAACGATTATGATAGAGTCTGGGTCAACTTGTGCTCTCTTGGCAGAAGAAATTTGCAAAACCAAGAGAAATGTGACCATCATAACAAATTCTTATTTTATAGCCAATTATGTGCGACAATATGATAGCTGTCAGATTATTTTATTGGGTGGTGAGTTTCAAAAAGATTCCCAAGTAACAGTTGGGCCGCTCTTGCATAAAATGATTCAGTTTTTCCATGTTGATAAGGCTTTTGTAGGAACTGACGGCTATGATAGTGAGCATGGTTTTACAGGTAAAAACTTAATGCGAAGCGAAGTAGTGCAGTACATGTCTGACGTTGCTGAAAACATGATTGTGCTAACCGATTCTAGTAAATTTACAAAACGAGGGACAGTACGCAGATTTGGTTTAAGTCAAATTGCTCAGGTCATTACAGATACGTCGATTTCTGAAGATCTTGTCAAGGAATTAGAAAATGCTAGAGTCACAGTAAGGCTAGTTTAGGTTGGGGGCAGTATGAAGCAAGAAAAAAGAAGGCAGTTGGCAAAAATAGCCTATCTTTACTACGAAGAGGGGAAAAGTCAAGCTGAGATTGCTGCTGAGACAGGAATTTATAGAACGACAGTCAGTAGAATGTTGACCAAGGCTAAGTCAGAAGGCATTGTAAAAATAGAAATTCAAGATTTTGATAGGCGCCTATATCGACTAGAAAAATATGTTCAAGAAAAATATGGATTAAAAGGTTTAGAACTGGTTGAAAACAGCACCGATGAGGACCAGCTTGATTTAGAAAATCGTCTGGCACAGGCTGCAGCCGATATGCTTACCAATCTAATTGATGATGGAAAGAAAGTTGGTTTTTCATGGGGGAGAAGCCTCAGTCTTATTGTAGATAAGATAGGAAATCATCGTATGAAAGGTGTCAAATTTGTTCCAATAGCTGGCGGTCCAAGTCATATCCACGCGCGTTATCATGTGAATACTCTGATTTACGATATGGCCAATAAATTTCGTGGAGAATGTAGTTTTATCAATGCGACGATTATCCAGGAGAATCAAGAACTTGCTCAAGGTATTCTTTCTTCTAAATATTTCGAGGAGCTATGTGCTGACTGGAAGGACTTAGATGTAGCAGCAATAGGTATTGGCGGTCGAGTCGATGAAAAAAATCGTCAATGGTTAGATATGTTGACGACGGCTGATTTTCAAGCCTTGTCAGATGAAGGTGCCGTTGGTGAAACCTGCTGTCGTGGTCTGAATCAATACGGACAAGCTGTCGTTGAGGATTTGCAAAAGAGGACCATTGCCATCTCTTTAGATGATTTAAAAGAAGTTCCAGATACCATAGCTCTTGCATACGGGGAGGAAAAGGCTCAAGCCATTTTAGCTGTATTGCGAGCTGGCTACATTCATCATCTGGTCACAGATGAACGAACAATCGTAAAAGTTTTAGAACTGGATAATGATGTGCATATCCATACAAATTTGTAAGAGAGTACTTCAATCGCTTAAAGGTGGTTGAAGTATTTTTCTATCCCAAAAAAAATGCACAAAAGTGCAGAAATATATTAAAACAGAAAATGTTCTATAAATATATTTACGCTATAAAGAGAAAATGATATGATTTAGTTACGAAAGAAATATAATAACTTACAAATAAAACAAATCGGAGGAAAAAGAAATGGAAATGATTGTTGCAGATCAATTGATCATGGGATTGATTATTTATGCTGGAGATGCGAAAAGTCACGCCTACCAAGCTTTGTCGCTTGTCAAAGCAGGTGAAGAAGAGCGAGCAGAAGAGGAATTAGAATTGGCAGATGCAGCATTATTAGAAGCTCACAATATGCAGACAAAATTCTTAGCACAGGAAGCTGGGGGAGCAAAATCTGATATTACAGCACTATTTGTCCATTCGCAAGATCATTTGATGACATCTATTACAGAGATCAATTTGATTAAAGAAATCATTGATTTGCGGAAAGAACTAAAAAAAGTTGGCTAAAACAAAAAAATTATATTTAGGAGGAAACCGAAATGGTTAAAATCGCTCTATTTTGTGCCGCTGGTTTTTCTACAGGCATGTTGGTAAACAACATGAAGATTGCAGCAGCAGACGCAGGTGTCGAAGTAGAAATCGACGCGCATTCCCAAGGGAAAATTGCAGATTACCTTGACGAAATTGATGTAGCTTTATTGGGACCACAAGTAGCATATACGCTTGATAAGTCTAAAGCGCTCTGTGATGAAAAGCAAGTCCCTATTGCCGTGATTCCAATGGCAGACTACGGGATGTTGGACGGGAAAAAAGTTCTTCAATTGGCACTCAGCATGGTTTCATAAAGGAGTATGGTCATGTCCAAAATTGATACACAAAAAATTATTGTCCCAATCATGAAATTTGTGAATATGAAAGGGATTATCGCTCTAAAAGATGGTATGTTGGCTATCTTGCCTTTAACAGTAGTTGGTAGTATTTTCTTAATTTTGGGGCAATTGCCTTTTGAAGGCTTAAATGCTGCAATAGCTTCTATATTTGGAGCGGAATGGACTGAACCGTTTATGCAAGTCTATAGCGGAACCTTTGCAATTATGGGCTTGATTTCTTGTTTTGCGATCGGCTATTCTTATGCCAAAAATAGTGGAGTTGAGCCTCTCCCTGCGGGCGTACTGTCCTTGTCTTCATTCTTTATCCTCTTGAAATCTTCTTATATTCCAGTTGATGGAGAACCAATCGGTGATGCCATCGCAAAAGTATGGTTTGGTGGTCAAGGAATTATCGGTGCGATTATTATTGGTTTGGTAGTGGGCGCTATCTATACGACTTTTATTCAGCGTCATATTGTTATCAAGATGCCTGAACAAGTACCGCAAGCTATTGCCAAGCAGTTTGAAGCTATGATTCCAGCTTTTGTCATCTTTTTGCTATCTATGATTGTCTATATTGTTTCCAAGATGGCGACAAACGGTGGTACATTCATTGAAATGATTTACGATGTGATTCAAGTGCCACTACAAGGTTTGACAGGTTCATTACCAGGTGCGATTGGAATTGCTTTCTTCATTTCCTTCCTCTGGTGGTTTGGTGTACATGGTCAGTCAGTTGTCAATGGTGTCGTTACTGCTTTACTATTGTCAAACCTCGATGCCAATAAGGCCCTTTTAGCAGCAGATAAATTGTCTCTGGAAAATGGCGCCCACATTGTGACCCAACAATTCTTGGATAGTTTCTTGATTATGTCAGGTTCAGGTATTACCTTTGGTATTGTTTTTGCAATGCTATTTGCTGCAAAATCAAAACAATATAAGGCTCTTGGTAAGGTAGCGGCCTTTCCTGCACTCTTTAACGTTAATGAACCAGTCGTCTTTGGTTTCCCAATTGTGATGAATCCTGTTATGTTCTTACCATTTGTCTTGGTACCAATCCTAGCGGCTTTCATTGTCTACGGTGCAATCTCAATAGGCTTTATGCAACCATTTTCAGGTGTGACCCTACCATGGTCTACTCCAGCAATCATTTCTGGTTTTATGGTGGGTGGTTGGCAAGGTGCAGTTGTTCAAATCATTATTTTAGCTGTCTCAACTATTGTTTATTTCCCATTCTTCAAAATCCAAGATAAGATTGCCTATGAAAGTGAAATGAAAGAAACAGTTTAGTCAATGATGTCAGACAAAAGAGTTGCACAAATGTGCAACTGGCTACGGAAATCTTAGCTCTCACAAGCATCAATTGACAATAACCCCTATTACAGGATATACTTAATTTACAAACGAAACAAAATTAAGTTTCGAAAGAAAGGGTATAACTATGAAAACAGTGACTGAAGTAGCTGGCACTAGCATTAAAACTGAGTATTTTGGAAGTCTGACAGATCGGATGAACAAATACAGAGAAGATGTCCTTGATAAGAAGCCCTATATTGATGCGGAACGGGCTGTTTTAGCAACAAAAGCCTATCAAGAACATAGAGAAAAGCCCAATGTATTAAAAAGGGCCTATATGCTCAAAGAAATATTGGAGAACATGACGCTTTATATTGAAGAAGAAAGTCTGATTGCAGGTAACCAAGCTTCTTCAAATAAAGATGCTCCCATCTTCCCAGAATATACCTTAGAGTTTGTATTGAATGAATTGGATTTATTCGAAAAACGGGATGGGGATGTCTTCTATATTACCGAGGAAACCAAGGAGCAGTTGCGCAGCATCGCTCCATTCTGGGAAAAGAATAATCTTCGTTCACGTGCAGGTGTCTTGCTTCCAGAAGAAGTTCAAGTCTATATGGAAACTGGCTTCTTTGGTATGGAAGGTAAGATGAACTCTGGCGATGCCCACTTGGCAGTCAATTACCAAAAGGTATTGGAACAAGGGTTGCGTGGTTTTGAGGAGCGAGTTCGTGAAGCAAAGGCTAATCTCGATTTGACGGATCCTGCAAGTATTGATAAATATCATTTCTATGATTCAATCTTTATCATCATTGATGCGGTGAAAGCATACGCAGATCGTTTTGTCGCCTTGGCTACTGAATTGGCAGAGAAAGCTCCAACCGCTCAACGCCGTCAAGAACTACTGGAGATTGCACGGATTTGTGCGAAGGTGCCGTATGAACCTGCTGAAACATTTGCAGAGGCAGTGCAATCTGTCTGGTTTATCCAGTGTATCTTGCAAATCGAGTCAAATGGACATTCTCTATCCTATGGACGTTTCGACCAATACATGTATCCGTATGTGAAAGCTGATTTAGAAGCAGGACGTGAAACGGAAGATAGCATCGTCGAACGCTTGACTAACTTGTGGATTAAGACCATTACTATCAACAAGGTTCGTAGTCAATCACATACCTTCTCATCTGCTGGTAGTCCACTATACCAAAATGTAACCATTGGTGGACAAACACGTGATAAGAAGGATGCTGTCAATCCACTTTCTTACTTAGTATTGAAATCTGTTGCCCAAACACACCTGCCACAGCCAAACTTGACTGTTCGCTATCATGCAGGCCTAGATGCTCGTTTCATGAATGAATGCATCGAAGTGATGAAACTTGGCTTTGGTATGCCTGCCTTCAACAACGATGAAATTATCATTCCATCCTTTATTGAAAAAGGTGTCTTGGAAGAAGATGCCTATGACTACAGTGCGATTGGTTGTGTAGAAACAGCTGTTCCTGGTAAATGGGGTTACCGTTGTACAGGTATGAGCTATATGAACTTCCCGAAAGTGTTGTTGATTACCATGAATGATGGGATTGACCCTGCATCAGGCAAACGATTTGCACCAGCCTTTGGTCACTTCAAAGATATGAAATCCTTTGAAGAGCTTGAAACGGCATGGGAAAAGACACTTCGTCATCTAACACGGATGAGTGTTATCGTTGAAAATGCAATTGACATTGCTTTAGAAAGAGAAGTACCAGACATTCTCTGCTCGGCTCTGACAGATGACTGTATCGGTCGTGGCAAGCACCTGAAAGAAGGCGGAGCGATTTACGATTACATTTCTGGTCTGCAGGTTGGCATTGCCAATTTATCTGATTCTCTAGCAGCAATCAAAAAATTAGTCTTTGAAGAAGGACGATTGACTCCAGAAGAATTGTGGCATGCTTTGGAAACAGACTATGCTGGAGAGCGTGGTAAAGAAATCCAGGAAATGTTGATTGAAGATGCACCAAAATATGGTAACGATGATGATTATGCAGACCAATTGGTAACAGCAGCGTATGATATTTATATCGATGAGATTGCCAAATATCCAAATACTCGCTTTGGTCGTGGTCCGATTGGTGGTATCCGTTATTCAGGTACATCATCCATTTCAGCAAACGTTGGACAGGGGCGTGGTACCTTAGCAACTCCAGATGGTCGAAATGCAGGTACACCGTTGGCAGAAGGTTGTTCTCCATCACATAATATGGATAAAAATGGACCGACATCCGTTTTGAAATCAGTTGCCAAATTACCAACGCATGAAATTGTTGGAGGCGTTCTGCTCAATCAGAAGGTCAATCCACAAACACTTGCCAAAGAAGAAGACAAACAAAAATTAATTGCCCTCTTGCGGACATTCTTTAACCGCTTGCATGGCTATCATATTCAGTACAATGTTGTCTCTCGAGAAACCTTGATTGATGCACAACTACATCCTGAAAAACACCGTGATTTGATTGTCCGTGTAGCAGGCTATTCAGCATTCTTCAATGTATTGTCGAGAGCAACACAAGACGACATCATTGGTCGTACAGAACATACATTGTAAAAGAGGTTATTATTATGGAATTCATGCTGGACACCTTAAATATAGAGGAAATACGAAAATGGGCTGAGGTTTTACCCCTTGCGGGGGTGACCTCAAACCCAACGATTGCGAAGAAAGAAGGTGACATTGACTTTTTTGAACGTTTGCACCTTATCCGTGACATCATCGGTCCAAATGCTTCACTACATGTGCAAGTTGTGGCAAAGGATTATGAAGGGATTTTGGCAGACGCTAAAAAAATTCGTGAATTGGCACCGGAAAATGTCTATATTAAGGTTCCGGTAACGCCTGCTGGTTTGGCTGCCATGAAAACATTGAAAGCGCAAGGCTATCAGATTACAGCAACAGCGATTTATACCGTTTTTCAGGGCTTGTTAGCTATTGAAGCGGGTGCAGATTACTTGGCACCGTACTACAATCGCATGGCCAATCTGAATATTGATTCGAATGCGGTCATCGCTCAGTTATCAGAAGCGATTGATAGGGAGTGTTCGGAAAGTAAAATTTTAGCGGCGTCATTCAAAAATGTGGATCAAGTGAACCAAGCATTTGCAAATGGGGCGCAGGCTATTACGGCAGGTGCAGATGTATTTGAAGCAGCTTTTTCTATGCCATCCATTGAAAAGGCGGTAAATGATTTTGCAGATGATTGGTCTGCCATTCATGGAAGGTATACTATCTAAACAGTTCTATATTATAAAATAAGGGGGCACTATGAAACAATTCTCAGGTCTTTCACGCACTATACAAGGAAATCATCTTTTAGACACTTGTGCGATTGACATTTTGAAAATAGGTCATCGCCCCCTTGTTTTATGTGCAAAACAGGAGTATAATACGACTATAGAAAACTTTGTGAAAGTTTTAACTTGTTATGGACTTATTGTTAAAATAGCCTATATGGAGGAGTGGGACCAGAACTTGGTTGAAGAATGTGGGGAAGTTGGTTTCCGACATTGTGCAGACCATATTATTGGCATTGGTAATAGTTCTGTGGCAGCTTGTACAAAGTCTGTTGCGGATTTACTAGACTTGCCAGCCGTTCTTATACCGACTTCACCGTTTACCACTCTGCCTCGGCTATCGGTGGAAAATATGAAAAGAGAGCAACCATTGTTTAATGAGTCCATCCAGCTAATTATCGCGGATAGGGACCAATTATTGACACAACCTACCTCGGAGTTGATGAATGGAGTGGTCAATACTCTTCTTTATCTAGCAGCCATAAAAGAAGTAAAAAGAAATCATCTATTCAGTTTGGTAGATGATATTCTTATCAGAGGTTTTGAAAGCGTTTTATTTAACAGTAGTCTTCAAGCTATAGAGGATTTTGAAGCCCGGATATTATCAAAAGAAGTACAAGATGTCTTAGAAGTTCTTTCTACTTGTGTAACATTAGACCTACCTAGTGATGCTTGGGACGTGATTCAACAAATAGAATCAAAGCTCAGCGAAAGAAGAGAGGATTTAGTGGATGAGCCATTGAAACGAAATCTTGTCCTCTATTTGCTTCTGACCTATTTGACTCAGGAATCAGAAGAATTTCAAGCCAGGCTGAAGTGGTGTCAACAGTTGCTTTTGTCTGCCAACTCTAGCAATCTATCGTCGCTGGAGGCAGTTTTCAAGGAAATTGCACTAGAGATGGGAGAAGATTGCTCGACACGTTGCTAGTAGGCATCGCTGTACAATGGCAATATTAAAAATATGGGCTCGTGCCTCTTGCTTTCGGCAATGCTAACTTCGTTTATTACTCAATATAACACTATCTATTATTTCAAGGAGGGATTCTTATGAAAGTATTTGCAAGTCCATCTCGCTATATTCAAGGTAAACATGTTCTTTTCCAAGGTGCAGAAGCTATCGGAAAATTGGGAACAAAGCCTTTGATTCTTTGTGATGATTTAGTATATGGGATTGTCGGTGAGAAGTTTTTGTCCTATCTCGTTGAAGAAGGGATGCAAGTCCATCGTGTGGCCTTTAATGGAGAAGCATCTGACAAGGAAATCCAGCGCGTCGTAGAAATCGGAAAAGAACAAGCTAGTGACGTCGTAATCGGTCTAGGTGGTGGCAAGACGATTGACTCAGCCAAGGCGATTGCTGATTTACTAGGAGTGCCAGTCGTCATTGCTCCAACTATTGCTTCAACAGATGCTCCGACATCTGCTTTATCTGTCATTTATTCTGAAGAAGGGGCGTTTGAACGCTATATTTTCTATAAGAAAAATCCAGATCTTGTCTTAGTAGATACAGCGATTATTTGTCAAGCACCGCCACGTCTTTTGGCTTCTGGTATTGCGGATGGCTTGGCGACGTGGGTAGAAGCGCGTGCTATTTTACAAAGCAATGGAACAACAATGGCAGGAGGAGGTCAGACACTTGCTGGTATCGCTATTGCACAAGCCTGTGAACAAACACTCTTTGAATATGGACTTCAAGCCATGGCCAGCTGTAAAGCCAAGGTTGTGACAGCTGCTTTAGAGAACATTGTTGAAGCCAATACCTTGCTAAGTGGTTTAGGCTTTGAAAGTGCAGGTTTGGCCGCGGCGCATGCGATACACAATGGATTCACCGCCTTGGAGGGAGACATTCACCATTTGACACATGGTGAAAAAGTGGCTTATGGGACCTTGACCCAGCTCTTCTTGGAAAACCGTCCGAAAGAAGAATTGGAAAAATACATCCGTTTCTATCAAGCCTTGAGTCTTCCAACAACTTTGGAGGAGTTACATTTGGCTGATGCTGGTTATGAAGATCTATTGAAAGTCGGCCAACAAGCGACGATTGAAGGAGAAACAATTCACGGTATGCCATTTGCTATTTCAGCAGAAGACGTTGCAGAAGCTCTGATGGCTGTTGACTACTATGTTCGCTCGTTAGATAAATAAGAAGAGCATTCACAGTTGAGCATGTCCATCTAAACTTGTGAATAGAGGTTCGAAGTAATTGCCTTGGGAAATTCTTTCTCAGGGCTTTTCATTTGAAAAAATTATGATATAATTGTTAAATATAAAATATTTAGAAAATTTTGAAGAATTGATCTAAAGGAGATTTTTTATGGCTTATGTAGTAGCTGTTGTTGGTGCGACTGGTGCAGTTGGTGCCCAAATGATTAAAATGTTGGAAGAGTCAACACTTCCAATCGAGAAAGTGCGTTTCCTTGCTTCTGCTCGTTCAGCAGGCAAGACCTTGCAGTTTAAGGGGCAGGATATTGTCATTGAAGAAACAACAGAAACAGCTTTTGAAGGCGTGGATATTGCCCTCTTCTCAGCTGGTGGTTCTACATCTGCCAAGTATGCTCCATACGCAGTAAAAGCAGGAGCGGTTGTCGTTGATAACACTTCTTACTTCCGTCAAAATCCAGATGTACCATTGGTTGTTCCTGAGGTTAATGCTCACGCGCTTGATGCCCACAATGGTATTATCGCATGCCCTAACTGTTCAACTATTCAAATGATGGTTGCGCTTGAACCTGTTCGTCAGAAATGGGGCTTGGAGCGGATTATCGTATCGACCTATCAGGCGGTTTCTGGTGCAGGTATGGGAGCTATCTTGGAAACCCAAGCTCAATTGCGTGCAGTCTTGAATGATGGAGTAGAGCCAAAAGCGGTAGAAGCAAATATTCTTCCTTCTGGTGGCGATAAGAAGCACTACCCAATCGGTTTCAATGCGATTCCGCAAATCGACCTCTTCACTGAAAATGACTACACTTATGAAGAGATGAAGATGACAAAAGAGACTAAGAAAATCATGGAAGATGACAGTATTGCTGTTTCTGCAACCTGCGTCCGCATTCCAGTCCTGTCTGCCCACTCTGAGTCTGTTTACATTGAAACAAAAGAAATTGCTCCAATTGATGAGGTAAAAGCAGCCATTGCAGCTTTCCCAGGCGCAGTTTTGGAAGATGATGTGGCAAACCAAGTCTATCCACAAGCTGTCAATGCAGTTGGTAGCCGCGATACCTTTGTCGGTCGTATCCGTAAGGACTTGGACAAGGAAAACGGTATTCATATGTGGGTTGTCTCTGACAACTTGCTTAAAGGTGCAGCATGGAACTCTGTTCAAATCGCTGAAACCCTTCATGAGCGTGGTCTAGTTCGTCCAACGGCAGAATTGAAGTTTGAATTGAAATAATTTTATTAACCAAAAGTACACAAAAGGCTGCACTCAGCCTTTTTTAGCAACAATCAGTAAGAGAGGAAGCCTATGTCTATTCAAGATTTACGTGATGTAAAAATCATAACAGCCATGATTACGCCCTTTAAAGAAGATGGTGCAATTAACTATGATGTGTTGCCAGAATTGGTCGAACATTTATTGGCTCATCATACGGAAGGAATTTTGTTGGCAGGAACAACTGCCGAAAGTCCAACTTTGACTCACGAGGAAGAACTAGAACTATTTGGTGCTGTGCAAAAAATTGTCAACGGTCGTGTTCCATTGATTGCAGGTATCGGTACCAATGATACGC
This sequence comes from Streptococcus suis, assembly GCF_016743335.1. Lineage (GTDB taxonomy): Bacteria > Bacillota > Bacilli > Lactobacillales > Streptococcaceae > Streptococcus > Streptococcus suis_Y. The sequence continues at coordinate 23,418 of NZ_WCJE01000025.1, forward strand.
GCGATTCGATTGAGTTTGCTAAGGAAGTTGCGGCTTTCGGTGGATTTGCGGCAGGTCTTGCCATCGTACCGTATTATAACAAGCCTTCACAAGAAGGAATGTACCAGCACTTCAAGGCTATTGCGGATGCTTCTGATTTGCCAATCATTATCTACAATATCCCAGGTCGTGTCGTGGTCGAAATGACGCCAGAAACCATGTTACGTTTGGCTGAGCATCCAAACATCATCGGTGTTAAAGAGTGTACAAGCCTTGCCAACATGGCTTACCTAATTGAGCATAAACCAGAAGACTTCTTGATTTATACAGGTGAGGACGGCGATGCCTTTCATGCTATGAACCTTGGAGCCGATGGTGTGATCTCCGTTGCTTCACATACCAATGGTGATGAAATGTATGAGATGTTTACTGCTATTGAGCAGCAAGATATCCGAACAGCAGCTGCCATTCAACGCAAGTTTATTCCGAAAGTTAATGCTTTATTCTCTTATCCAAGTCCTGCACCAGTTAAAGCAGTTCTTAACTATATGGGATTTGAAGTTGGACCACTCCGCTTACCATTGGTACCATGTCCAGAAGAAGATGCAAAACGCATTATCAAGGTTGTCGTTGACGGCGACTACGAAGCAACCAAAGCGACCGTAACAGGAGTTGTACGACCGGATTATTAAAATAGTCAGGGGAGTGACTATTTTAACGTGAGTTAGAGCATAAAGAGTGAGGTGTTTAGAAAAACATTAATCTAGAGGAGCTTCTGGCCATCTTCCTCGTTTTATTTAAGTTTACACAAGCACATCAGTTATCTGGTGTGCTTTTTAGTTGCAAGCCTTTTCAATTTTTTGGCATTCTTGATATAATGACTAAAAACGATAAAAGGATTAAGTATGAATATTGTTATTATAGGTGCCTCCTTTGCTGGTTTAAGCGCAGCTTTGGAATGTCGCAAATTGTATCAAAATGCTCAAATAACACTAATTGATAGAGAAAAAGATGTGGCTTACTTTCCAAATACCTTGAATTGGAAAGTGGCAGGAAAAATTTCTGGTTGGGAAGAAGCGAAGATTTCTTTGTTCAGTGAGGTGCAGCATGCAGCTATTTCTTGTCTTTTTGAAACAGAATTTCTCGCAGTTTATCCCGAAATGCGAAAGGTAAAGATACGGCATCATCAAGATATAGGTGATATTATTTATGACCGGCTAATATTGGCTATGGGAGCTAGTCAAACATGGGAATGGGGAACGGAAGAACTTCAAGACTATCTAGTTCGTTCAAAAACGCTATCTCAAGCACAAGCTAGTCTAGAGAAATTGACAAATGCAAAAACAGTTGCAGTGATCGGGGCAGGACAGATTGGTTTGGAAAGCTTGGATGCACTTAGCCAGTTGGATTTGAATTTGCATGTGTTTGAGGCGCAAGATTCACTCCTTGCAAAGTACGTTGATGAGGATATGATTGCGTCGATTCGTCAAGAGATGGAAAAAAGAGGAATCCAACTTCATTTATCCGAAACAGTCAATCAGATAACGATTGATACTCAGGAAGAACAGCTGGTTTGTCATACAGTCACAGGTAATTATCCAGCTGATTTAGTCTTGCCATCCACCAATTTGACGCCCAATATTCAGCTAGTGAAAGACAGGCTAAAAGTGACTGCAGAAGGGACTGTATGGGTGGATGAGTTTCTTGAAACAAGTCAAGAGAATATTTTTGCTGTAGGTGATTTGGTCAGTCTCCCAGTAGATTATTTTGGCCAGGCATATCTTCCGATGATTCATCATGCGATTATGACAGGGAGGATGGCTGCTCGAAATTTGCAAAAGAGGATTGCTCCTATTAAGAGAGCCCAGCGGATTGTTTCTAGTCATGTATTTGGCTATTATATAACTAGCCTTGGCTTGACCGAGAGTGAGGCGAGCTTGTGGTTGGAGAGTAAATCGATCCGGATTAGAAGGTCATATAGCCAGTGGGAACCAACTTTAGTAGATTTCAAGCTGATTGTCGAAGAAACGAGTGGGCGCATCATAGGGGGACAACTCGTTTCTACTGCAGATTATATTGAACAGATGGATGTACTGTCTCTAGCGATTTCAAAGGATTTGACCGTCTTTGACTTGGTAGAACATTCTTGGCTCTGTCTTCCTGGAAATACTCCTCTGGTCCCCTTCATCGTAGAGACCGCTCAAGAGTATATTCGGCAATTTTATCAGGTTGATGGGGAGGGTGTCTATGCGGATTGATTCCTTATTGGAAAAGCGTGAGCGCGCCATTTATCAGCTTCTCCTCTACTTAGAAGATAGGAAAGAGGCGCCATCGCTAAAGGATATTTGCCACTATTTAGAATTGTCAAAATCAACTCTTCTTCGCTATATTGTATCTTTCAATGAAGAAGCAGAAGTAACCGACTTGGGACTCTCTTTTCAACTCGAAGATGAAAAGGTCTTTTTGAAGAAAAAGGCCAGTTTAAGTCTTCATCGGATCCTAGCCTATCTCTGTCAAACCAGTACCAAATATCAAATTATTGTTTATTTATCTGATAAGGAAGAGGTTTCTATTCAACAGCTGGCTCAAGAATTGCTGATAAGCGAAGCGACTTTGAATCGCCATCTTGCCTCTTTGAACCAGATATTGGCAGAATTTGGTATTGGAATCAAAAGTGGTCGTCTAAAAGGTAGTGAGCTTCAAATACGGTACTTTTTACATCAAATGTTGAGTTTGACTACTACGAGAGCGGAATTACAAGAAGAGTTTATGCTAGGGAAAATAGAGGCCTTATTGCCGGTTTTCGAACGCTTCTATCAATCGCCGCTCAATCCCAAGCAAGCCCATCGTCTGTTGTTGTGGTTAATGATTTCACAGCAACGCTCTCGATTGCGACAGCTAGATTTTAAGCATCTTTACAAATTGATGGAACCCTATCAAGAACATAAGTTTTACCGACGTTTGAGAAAGATGTATTTTACACTAAGTCAGCAACAATCCACCTCTTTCCAAGAAGGGGAGATTATGGCGTTGTTTGCTTTCCTGTTTAGCCATTTCATTTTAGCGCCGCATCAATTAGAGCAGGTTCTTGGTTTCGGTGGGCCGATTATGGAAGCTACCTCTTTGGCTCTTCAGAAATTACGGTTATATTTTGAGGGAAATTTACCAGTCTCAGAAGAAGCGCTCTATCATCTGAACCAAATTATGAGCCAGCTATATTTCTTTTATTCTTCCCTTGAACTGGAAGAAGTAGAAGCTTCTAGTTTCTATCCAGAAGCAGAAGACTTGCTAAAAGATGTCTATAAATCAGTTTTTCATAGAAAAGTCGATAAAGAAATAAGGAACTCTTATCTGACAAATATTGCGGATTTGTATATTTATTTTAGTCAGGTCCAGCCTATACAGGTCAAGGTTGCTTTTGCTTCTTCCCTACATGAGGTTCTATCCTATCCTCTCTTGTTGCAACTAAGGGAGAAGTTAGAAGGCAATCGTCAGGTTCTTATTGAGCCCTACCAAGCAGGATATGACTATGATTTGATCATTACAGATTACCTCGAAAATACAAGCGTTCCAGTTTATTGCCTAGGAAATCGATTGAAAATCCAAGACATCGTACAATTAAAGGCATGGATACAGGATATATATCATCAAAAGTCCTGTCAATCAGAGATTATGGCGACCAAAACTTCTTTTCCTATCGAGCATCGCTAGATGATGTCAGATAGTCTTTGTGAAAAATGTAAGTGCATTTAACCTTGAAAAATTTATTTTATAAACTCTGATAACAGTTGATAGAATCATCTTTCTAGCCACTGCTTATCAGATTTTTTTATTTTTTTGAAAAAAATGATAGGAAAAATTCACAAGAATGGGTTAGAATAGAATTACCAAGAAAACGGAAGCGTTTTCAACAAAAGTAAATAAACAGGAGGGAGACCTATGTCTACTGAAAAATACATCATGGCCATTGACCAAGGAACTACAAGTTCACGTGCCATTATCTTCAATAAAAAAGGTGAAAAGGTTGGCAGTTACCAAAAAGAGTTTACGCAAATTTTCCCTAAACCAGGTTGGGTTGAACACAACGCCAATGAAATTTGGAATTCTGTTCAGTCTGTGATTGCAGGGTCCTTTATCGAAAGCGGTGTTCGTCCTGATCAGATTGAAGGAATTGGTATTACCAACCAGCGTGAAACAACCGTTGTCTGGGATAAGGAAACAGGTCTTCCAATCTACAATGCCGTTGTCTGGCAATCTCGTCAAACAGCTCATATTGCTGACCAGCTGAAGGCGGATGGTCATGCAGATATGATTCATCAAAAGACAGGTCTAGTAGTCGACGCCTACTTCTCAGCAACCAAAGTTCGTTGGATTTTGGACCAAGTTCCTGGAGCACAGGAACGTGCTAAAAAAGGTGAGATTCTATTTGGAACCATTGATACTTGGTTGGTATGGAAATTGACCGATGGGAAATGCCATGTGACGGATTATTCAAACGCAGCTCGTACCATGCTCTACAACATTGAAGAGTTGAAATGGGATGATGAAATTTTATCTCTTCTCAATATTCCAAAAGCCATGTTGCCGGAAGTTCGTTCAAACTCTGAAGTTTATGGCACAACAGCTCCATTCCATTTCTATGGCGCAGAAGTGCCAATCTCTGGCATGGCAGGTGACCAACAGGCAGCTCTGTTTGGACAATTGGCATTTGAGCCAGGTATGGTGAAAAATACTTACGGAACTGGTTCCTTCATCGTGATGAATACAGGTGAAGAGATGCAGTTGTCACAGAACAACCTTCTCACAACAATTGGCTATGGTATCGGCGGCAAAGTCTATTATGCGCTTGAAGGATCTATCTTTATCGCTGGTTCGGCGGTTCAATGGCTCCGTGACAGCATGCGAATGGTGACTACATCACCTGAGTCAGAAGAGCTTGCTCGTAAGTCTACCAGCAATGATGAAGTCTATGTTGTTCCAGCTTTTACAGGACTTGGAGCTCCGTATTGGAACTCAGATGCGCGTGGTTCAGTATTCGGCTTAACTCGTGGAACAACTAAAGAAGACTTCGTCAAAGCAACTCTTCAATCCATTGCCTACCAAGTTCGTGATGTTATTGATACCATGCAATTGGATACAGGTATTGATATTTCTGTCTTGAAGGTTGACGGTGGTGCAGCTATGAACAGCCTCCTCATGCAATTCCAAGCAGATATTTTGGGTATTGAAATCGCACGCGCTCAAAACCTTGAAACTACAGCTCTTGGAGCAGCATTCTTAGCAGGTTTAGCAGTTGGTTTCTGGAAAGATTTGGATGAATTGAAAGAACTCAACGCTGTCGGCCAATCCTTCCAACCAACCATGAACGAAGCTCGTAAAGAACAACTTTACAAGGGATGGAAAAAAGCTGTCGCAGCAACTCAACTATTTGCAGAAGTGGATGAGGAGCAATAAAGGACTTGTTAGCTAGGGGAAAGAAGGCTTTCCTCTTGTTAGACAGTCCTATTCGAAAGTTAGGAAGTGAATCGTATGGAATTTTCAAAAGAAACAAGACGCTTAGCTATTGAGCGAATGCAGGATCGTCAACTTGACCTCTTGATTATCGGGGGTGGTATTACAGGTGCTGGTGTGGCTTTACAGGCAGCTGCAAGTGGCATGGAAACAGCCTTGATCGAAATGCAGGACTTTGCAGAAGGAACATCCAGCCGTTCAACAAAATTGGTTCACGGTGGTCTTCGCTACCTCAAACAATTTGACGTGGAAGTGGTATCCGATACCGTATCTGAACGTGCTGTAGTACAAAATATTGCCCCACATATTCCAAAGCCAGACCCGATGCTCTTGCCAGTCTACGACGAGCCAGGTTCAACCTTCAGTCTTTTCCGTTTGAAAGTGGCTATGGACCTCTATGATCTCTTGGCTGGTGTTAACAATACGGACCTTGCCAATAAGGTGTTGACAAGAGAAGAAGTGCTGGAACGTGAACCAAACTTGAAGCAAGAAGGATTGATTGGTGGAGGAGTTTATCTTGACTTCCGTAACAATGATGCCCGCTTGGTTATTGAAAATATCAAACGTGCAGCCAAGGATGGTGCCTTGATTGCCAGCCGTGTCAAAGCTGAGAAATTCATCAAAGATGAGGTTGGAAAAGTTGTCGGTATCATTGCTCGTGATTTGCTGACAGACCGCACCTTTGAAATCCGTGCGCGTTTGGTCATCAATACAACAGGACCATGGAGTGATGAAGTGCGTAATCTGGATGGAGAAGGTTCAGGCGTTCTCCAGATGCGTCCGACCAAGGGTGTGCACCTAGTTGTCGATAGCTCTCGCTTGTCTGTACCACAGCCGACTTACTTTGATACTGGCTATGCGGATGGTCGAATGGTCTTTGTCCTTCCACGTGAAAATAAAACTTATTTTGGTACGACAGATACAGACTATACTGGTGATTTGGCAAATCCAATGGTAACCCAAGAAGATGTTGACTACCTGCTTGATATTGTCAATAATCGCTTCCCAGAATCAAACTTGACCTTGGATGACATTGAGAGCGGTTGGGCAGGTCTTCGTCCCCTCTTGTCTGGAAATGGTGCTTCTGACTACAACGGTGGAAATAATGGTAAGCTCAGCGATGGCAGCTTTAATAGCTTGATTGAAACGGTCAAAGGTTATTTGAACAATGAAAAGACACGTGACGATGTGGAACATGATTTGACACATTTGGAAGGTAGCGTTTCTGAAAAACACTTGGATCCTTCAGCTGTATCACGTGGCTCTGCCCTTGACCGTGATGACAATGGTTTGCTGACTCTTGCTGGTGGTAAGATTACTGACTTCCGTAAGATGGCGGAAGGTGCAATTGAAAAAGTGGCAGACATTCTCAAAGAAGAACATGGTCGCAGCTTCAAACTCATCAATTCTAAGACCTATCCAGTCTCTGGTGGTGAATTGAACCCTGCAAACGTAGCAGAAGAAATCGAACATCTGGCTCAACTAGGTGTGAAGAAAGGTCTTGTCTATGATGATGCGCTTTACTTGGCAAACTTGTACGGCTCAAATGCTCCAAAAGTCTTTGCATTAAACCATAAAGTAGAAGCCGTTTCTGGCTTGAACAAGCGTGATTTGCTTTCCCTTCACTATGCTATGAAGGAAGAGATGACCTTGACTGCAGTTGACTATCTTCTTCGTCGTACCAACTACATGCTCTTTATGCGTGAGCAGTTGGATGCAGTTGCGCCTGAAATCATCAAGGAAATGGCAGCTTATTATGCTTGGTCAGAGGAAGAAGTTGCTCAACAGGAACAATTGTTGGCAGATACACTTGTTAAGAATGATTTGACCCATTTGAAAGAAAAATAGAAAGAGGTGCATGATGACAAATGAATTAATCGGTGAAGTACTGGGTACTGCCTTGCTGATATTACTTGGTAACGGTGTTGTAGCAGGGGTAGTACTAGATAAGAGTAAGGCCAAGGATGCTGGTTGGATTGTAATCACAATTGGTTGGGGTCTAGCAGTAGCCATGGCAGCTTTTGTGAGTGGTTTATTGGGACCTGCCCACCTCAATCCAGCTGTATCAATTGCAATGGCTTTTGCAGGAAATCTCCCATGGGCTTCTGTAGTCCCTTACATTCTTGCACAATTTATCGGAGCCTTTATCGGAAGTATCTTGGTCTACCTCATGTACAAAGATCACTATGATGCAACAGAAGACACTGGTGCTGTGTTGGCAACTTTCTCTACTGGACCTGCCATCCGCAACCTTGTTTCCAATACCATTAGCGAAGCAATCGGAACCTTTGTTTTGGTCTTGGGATTACTGGCTTTCGGTCAGTATGATTTTCCAACAGGGCTTGGCACTTTAATCGTCGGTGGTTTGATTGTATCACTCGGAGTTTCTCTTGGTGGTCCAACAGGATATGCCCTAAACCCTGCGCGTGATCTTGGTCCTCGTATCATGCATGCCATCCTTCCATTGAAGCACAAGGGCGATTCAGATTGGGGCTATGCTTGGGTACCAGTAGTTGGTCCAATCATCGGAGGCTTGCTTGCGGCTCTCCTTTATGGTCTCATTTTTTAAAAAATATCCTTCTCTAATCAGCAATGGTTAGGGAAGTTTTTTATTACTTGACTGTCAATCGTGAGCAAAAGATTGTTGTTTGTCAATAATTAGTGATAAAATAAGTCTATCAACATCAGTGAGGTCATCTTATGAACAATACAGGTATTCATCACATTTCAAGCTTGGTAGGAAATATTCATCAAGCCTATCATTTTTATCATCATATACTTGGTTTGAAATTGACCTTGAAAACTGTCAATCAAGAAGATTCAAGCATGTATCATCTCTTTTTGGGTGATGATGAAGGTCGCTTTGGAACGGAATTTACCATTTTTGATATGCCCAATCATCCTAGTCATCGGCTTGGCAGCAATCGTTTAGAACGAACCGTTTTTCTGGTTAAAGATTTTGCTGCCTTGGAATTCTGGCAGAAAAGACTGACAGAGTTTGAAGTGGAAAACGAAGGAATTCAGGCTTTTGGAAATGGGCATATTCTGAATTTCCAAGATGAAGATGGCCAGTTGCTTGGCTTGACCTATCATAACGCTATCGGAGAAATGTTTCCGTATAAAACAGATGAAATTCCGTCAGAATACGCTATTCTTGGCATCGCCAGTCTACATATGCGGATTCGTGAAGAAAAGGAGTTGTTATCTTTGCTGACAGAGACTTTTGGTTTTGTCGAGGAAAGTCGATTTGTCTTTGAAGATAAGATGGTGATTTCTCTTCTCTTTGACAACACCTTCCAACATCGGCTATATTTGATACTTGACCAAGAGTCGCCAATCAGCGTGATGGGAGTCGGGGCCATTCATCATATTGCATTTGGTGTCTTAAATGAGTCCGACTTGGAAGACCTGATTAGTCGCTTAAATCTCATCAATCGTCCACATTCTGGTATCATTAATCGAGATTTCATTCATTCCTTGTACTTCCGAGCGCCCAATTATCTCATGTTTGAGGTCGCGACCATGGCTGGCGAAAGAGAGGCTACCATGCCAAGACAAGATAAGCTGCTAGATAAAGTTGAACTGTTCTTGCCAAGTTTCTTTGAAGAGGACAGACAGGAAATCGAAAAAAATCTCTCCCAACGTTATTAGGAGAAATGAGATATGGATTATCGCTTTATCAAAGGGACCAGTCCCCGTCTTTTGGTCTTTTTCCACGGCACAGGTGGCAACAAGGAATCCATGCTCTTTCTCCGCCAACAGTTGGATCCAAAAGCTTCTGTCCTTTCTTTCGATGGCAGTTGGGGTCAAGGCAGGGAAAGGCGTTTCTTTGCCCCGCTGATCGACGGTCAGTTGGATCTTGTTGATTTTGAAATGCGCTTGTCGGCTTTTCTGGATTTTTGGCAGGACTTGGACATCCGAGATTATCGTCAGATTACTTTCGTAGGTTTTTCAAACGGTGCTAATTTCATCATGGGCTTGTTGACCAAGCAAGCAAACCTGGCGGACAATTATATCTTACTCCACCCTTCGGCCTTAGGTTATGCTTTTCCTATGGAAAATGGCAGAGCAGAACTTTTATTTACGTTAGGTCAGAATGATGTGTTAATTGACCAAATGGTTCTTGAACATCTTGTAGATGACTGGCAAGCATCAGCTTTTCCCAAAGCCAACCTAGTTCGTTTTGACAAGGGACATTTTTTAAGTCAGGATGAATTGACCTATATCAAAAATTGGTATCAAGAAAGAATAGACAAAAAGACCTGAACAAATAA
>NZ_WCJE01000026.1 GCF_016743335.1 Streptococcus suis
TTTAATTGTTTAGATAATTTTATGATGAAAAAATAAAATCAGTCCCAAGACTGATGAGATAAAAAGGAGGGGACGTTATAATAGCCTCACTTCTCTAAAGTGGAGTCAATATCTCAGCGCAGTGGTTGATTGGAAGATTTGTTTGTGTTTTACACTCCACATCTGGCCTCTATGGCTGATGCGAACAAAGTTCGCTCCATTTCCAACCTCCAACAGTCACTACTCTGACTGTTTTGTAGCGAACTATGTTCGCTCTATCTCCGACCTCCAAAGGTTCCCCAAACCTTTGGAGCTATGCGGGGGTGGGAGTGAAACAGTCTGGGGATAGACTGTTTCAGCTCAACAACTGGAAATAAAGACTTGTTGACGAACTCTCTATGATTATTTGAGTTCTGTCCCACTCCCAATCCTAAATATTTTTCATAATCTCCTGAAAATCCTGACCATGTGGTTGGGATTTTTTGCATGCAAAAACACTCTTGGAATTTCCAAGAGTGTTTTAAGTAACGGTGTTAAACAGTTTGTAATTTTTACTTCATCGTCGGGAGTGACAAGGTCTAGCAGACCTTGTCAGCCAATCGCCAAGAAACTTGAAAGCGATTGGAACATCCTAGTGAAAACAATCCTAGCAAGCTCCTCTTGCTTATTTCATCGTCGGAAATAGTAACACATCCCGAATAGTAGTGGTATCTGTCAGAAGCATGCAGAGGCGGTCGATACCGATTCCGAGTCCACCTGTTGGTGGCATACCGTATTCGAGGGCTTCGATGTAGTCGTAGTCAACGCCTGTCGCTTCGTCGTCACCGAGTTCTTTAGCCTTGGCTTGGGCTTCGAAGCGTTCCAATTGGTCGATTGGGTCGTTCAATTCTGTAAAGGCGTTTCCGTATTCCTTGGTCATGATGAAGAGCTCGAAGCGGTCTGTGAAGCGTGGGTCTTCATCGTTTTTCTTAGCCAGTGGAGATACGGCTACTGGGTGACCATAGACAAAGGTTGGTTGGATAAGAGTTGCTTCAACGTATTCTTCAAAGAAGCTGTTGATGATTTGACCAACTTCTGTGTGGTGTTTTTCCACAGGGACCTTGTGCTCAGCTGCAAGGGCTTTTGCTTCCTCGAAGCTCATCTCTTGCCAGAAGTCCACGCCAGTTTGTTCCTTAATAGCGTCAACCATGTGGATCCGTTTGAATGGTTCGTGGATGTTGATGACAGTATCCTGATAAGTCACAGGACCGTCGCCGACAACAGCCTTGGCAGTGTGCTGGATAATACCTTCGGTCAAGTCCATGATGTCTTGGTAGTCTGCATAAGCTTGGTAAACCTCAATGGAAGTGAACTCAGGGTTGTGGGTCGCATCCATACCTTCGTTACGGAAGATACGGCCGATTTCATAAACGCGTTCCATACCGCCGACAATCAGGCGTTTGAGGTGGAGTTCTGTCGCGATACGAAGGACCATGTCAATGTTTTGGGCATTGTGGTGGGTGATGAATGGACGGGCTGCAGCACCACCAGCTTCGTTGTGAAGAACTGGTGTTTCCACTTCCAAGAAACCAAGTCCGTCAAGGTAACGGCGGATTTCTGAGATAATTTTTGAGCGGGTCACAAAGCGATCAAAGCTCTCGCGGTTGGTAATCAAGTCCAAATAACGTTTGCGGTAGCGGGTCTCGATGTCTGTCAAACCGTGGAATTTTTCTGGCAATGGGCGGAGCGCTTTAGACAAGTGAGTTAACTTGCGAGCATGGATAGACAGCTCACCAACGTTTGTCTTGAAGACATCTCCCTCGACACCGATAAAGTCACCAAGGTCTGCTTTTTTGAAGATTTCATAATTTTCTTCGCCAACATCATCCTTACGAACGTAGATTTGAATCTGGCCTTCGCGGTCTTGAATGTGCGCGAAACCTGCCTTACCTTTACCACGCTTGGTCATGATACGGCCAGCGATGATCGCTGTTTGCCCTAATTCTTCCAAGTCTTCTTTTGATTTGTCTTCGTACTGAGCCTTCAATTCAGCTGAGTTAGCAGAACGCTCAAAACGTTTTCCAAATGGGTCAATGCCCTGTTCAGCAAGAGCCGTCATTTTCTCACGACGGACAATCTGTTGGTCATTTAATTCTTCAAAATGTTCAGTTGACATAAAAATTTTATTCCTCCAAAGTCTGTTATTTCTATTTTATCATAGAAGAGAGAAAAAATCAGTATAAATTGCTAATAGGATAGGAAAAAACAGCAGAAAATTCTACTGTTTTGCTTTATAGCTGGTATCATTCCAAGCTAATTCTGTAAAGTTTTCGAAATCGCTTGTTTCTAAAATAGTAACCGATGCATTATCCAAACCACTTCGGTGACGCAGTTGGGCTGGTGGAAAACCAAGTAGGCGATGGATAGAAGCGGTTAGAAAGGCACCATGGCTGACGATGAGGACTGTTTCCATGTCTTGCCCTTTCAGCGATTGGACAAAGTCCACCATTCGTTGAGTTACCTGGCGAACGCTCTCAGCTTCAAATAAGTCATTGTTAAAAAGTGCTAGATTATGTTTGAGTGCCCAGGCTTGTTTGGGGTAGATGGCACGAAAAATTGCTATCTTGCTTCCTTCTAACGTTCCAAAATTCCATTCACGCAATTGTTGTGTGGTTAGAACGGTTTGGCAATGGTGATTGGCTTTTGCAATTTCTACGGCAGTGCTATGTGCGCGCTGCAAATCACTAGAATAAATAGCATCAAAGGGGATTTCAGCAAGGTATTTGCCTAGTTTTTCTAAATCCTGATAAGATTCAGGCAAAAGAGCTGAATCACCAGAATAACCTTGAAAACGGCCTTCCAGATTCCACTCGGTCTTTCCATGTCGGACAAAGTAGAGTTTCAAGGGTAATCCCTCCTCTCAATAATATCCGCAAAGCTTGCATTGACAAAATCAGCTAAAACCTGGCTGTCGATTTTAATCGAGCGACCAATTTCACCAGCAGAGACAATCAAGTAACTGAGTTCAAGGGCTGATTGGTCAATGTAGATTGGGAAATTATGCTTCTGACGAATACCCACGGGATTGTTGGCGCCGTGGACGTAGCCAGTTGTTTTTTCCAAGTTCTTTTGTGGAATCATGCTGACTTTTTTATTGCCTGAGATCTTGGCTAATTTTTTCTCAGACAGGTGTTCTGTGATTGGGACAATGCCGATAATTGGTCCGGTTTTATCTCCAGTTAATGCCAGTGTTTTGTAAATTTCGTGTTCTTCAATTCCTGGTGGAAGTTGACCTTCGAAGGCATTTAAAACAAGGCTATCATGATTGATCTTAGCCTTGTCCAATATTTGGTCCACCAAGGTTTTCTTTATTTTAACCTTTTTTGCCATTATTTATATTTTTCCTCAAGTTTACTCATCCAAAGCCCTAACCATGCTCCTAGTATAAATAGGACAATAGCAGCAATCCATGTAACAAAGTTAGTTCCAGCATAGGAAATAGACTCTTTATTACTTGCTTGTGGAATCAAAATTAGGAGAGTAGAAGATGAAACGATACCAATAATAAAGTGATAAACACGTGAATGGTATACTTTCAGAGCGTGGTCCATTGCTTTTGAAAATGCAACCATTGCAAGAACACCACCGATTGCGATTGGTAGGAAGGTACCGAATAGATCAAGTGATTTGAAACCATTTAGCATTGGCGTGTAGATACCCAAAATCAATAGTAAGTTTGAAGGGCTGAGTCCAGGAACAAGTACCCCTAAAGCAATCAAGGCACCTGCCAAGACAAAACTTGCAAAAGTAGCTGGAAGCGTCCCGACAAGATCGCTTAAATTGTAAAGTAGGAGGCCAGAAATAATGAATGTTCCAATCAACCAAGCTAAATCAATGCTATCTCGTTTGCTCTTTTGAGTTGATTCTTTAAGTAGGCTAGGAATAGTTCCCACGATTGCTCCCGCAAATGCCCACAAAACTGGGACTTGGAAATGTTGCAATAAAAATTCTACAGGGAAAGAGAAAAGGGCGATTCCCAAAATTCCACCAATTCCTACAGGAACAAAATAAAGAAAGTTTTCCTTGAAATCTTTTCGAATATTTGCTAAAAATCCAATTAGTCGCTCATAGATTCCGAGGATAGCAGCGAGTACCCCCCCAGAGACACCAGGTAAGATAAAGCCGAGTGCGATAATCATACCTTTAATAATTCTTGAAATCCAAGAAGCCATAATTTCCTCCAAAATGTATTATAACGTTCCTATTATAGCATAAAGCAAGTAAAAATAATTAAAAAGACTGCCTGTTAGATAAAATCCAGCAGGCAGTTTTGGTTAAAGATTGTAAAAACCTGGTCTTGCTCTATAGAGTAAAATGAGCAGAATAGAGGCAATTGCAGTGGAAGGAAGAATATAGCTGATATTGTAGGTAAAGGAATAGAGCCAGACAGGGGTACCAGTTGGGGCGTAGTCTGCGTAGAAAATAATTCCTGATAAGAAGGTAGCTACCAATCGGATGCTTCCTCCTAGAAAACTAGCCAGAGTAATGATGAGGGTAGCATTTTTTAGATTTTTTTGTTTGGATAGGGTGGGAGCCACTAAACCTGCTAAACCAATTCCGGCGTAAGAAAGTACGTAGTCAAGAAAAACTTGAAAAATGTTTAGGAAGTAGCCACCGTAGAAAAGTTGAATGGTTCCGACAATACCACCAGTAAGAACCCCCACCCCTAGTCCGTGGCGTAGAGCAAGCAGTAAGATTGGAAGCATGACTAAAGACACAGATCCACCTTGGGGCATTGTAAAGAGCGGGATTTTGTCAAAGACGAGGGCGATTGCAGAAAAGATAGCAACTTCAGCTAGAATAGACAATTTGGATTTGGACATAAAAAGACTCCTTTGTAGATAGTCAACAAAGGAGTGTTTATAGCAGAGTATAGTATCATTCTATAAAGCACACAATTCCTACGCTAGTGTTAACTAGATCAGGTTCGAGGATTTCGCAGTTGCGATCTCAGCCGAAGCACTCCTTTGTGTATATGTAATTGGTAGATTATAGCATTTTATTCGGGGGTTGTAAATAGTTTCTGATAAACTTCATTAGGATCCTTCAGGGTAGTAATAATGTTGAGGTCGAGGTGGTGTTCAAAGCCGTTTACATAACCACGTGAGGTATATTGGTGAAGATCGTAGTCCAAGTCAGTATTTGGAGCGGCATTGTAGTAGCCAGAATCATCACCGTATGTAGGAATCCAAATGGCGTCAAATTTATCCACATTGATGCTGTGGTCTTCCATGAAATAGGTTCCGACGTAAATTCCAATGTTTTTAGCACCGAGAGTTTCTAACTCTTTTCGAAAAGCCTCCACTCCAGCATTCATATCATCCATGGTATATTCTTCAACGTCTAACCAATAGAAGGTTGGCTTGTACTTATTTGCGGCCTTATAAAAGCTTTGAGCTTCCTCCTGCATGCTCTCAATGCTATTTCCTGTGACATAGGCATAGACAGCAACAGGTATATTTCTTGCCTGGAATTCTTTAATATGGGTATCAAAGGATTTATCTAACCCATTTTTATCAGTCGCTGTATTTTCGTTTTTAGTGTGTGAGCCACTTTGAATACGAACGATTGCGCCAGAAATATTTTTGCTAAGTGTATCGTAGTCAATTTCAGACGGTCTCTGCCAAGCAGAAACGTCGACGATAGGTTTCATTTCGAGCGCATTTGCAATGTAATAACTTGAACTAGAATTTGTTGTTTTAGAACTTGTACTGGTGTTTGATTGTTTGACTGCGGGTTCATTAGCCACCTCCGTCTTATTTACAGTATTTCCAGTCACCCCAGTGATGAAAATAAGAGCAAAGAAGGATAGGAAAAAAACAACAACAATCATCGGATTTAGTTTCTTTCTCATCTCATCAATTCTACCGTAAAATCATGAAAAAATCAAAAAAATACGATTCAAGAAATAGTAAAGGGGACCTCTAAAAACTCCCAAAATTGCGAATTTGGAGTTACAAAAACCTTGTTAAATCAACATTTTAAATTTTAGAAAATTAGTTTTTAGAGGTCCCCTAAAAGATTATCTGAACTTGACATAATAAAGGGAATAGGGTAGGCTAAATTGGTATGCATGACAAAAGTGAAAAAGTAAGACGTGTTAGTCAGCTCGTTGTTCTGTCCTCTTTGACGATTGTTTTAAGGGTGGTTTTTGGGCCATTTCCCAATATAAAGCCTCTCACGGCTATTTTCCTCGTTGTTCTGTCCTATTTCAGTTTGCTGGAGAGCTGGATATTGATGATACTAGTGATGGTAGGGAGTGGCTTGCTATTTGGATTTGGCACAGTTGTTTTGTGGCAAGTTCTTAGTTTTGCTTTTATCCAATTTATATGGTGGTTGGCAATCGGTCCTTTTATCAAAAAAGAGAACATTCCCTTGTGGCTACAGAGTCTTCTGGCGGGGATTCTTGTCTTTTTGTATGGTCTAACGATAAGTTTTTTATCTGCTACACAGTTTGGGACTTCCCCTATCGTCTTTTGGCTTAATGGTCTAGTCTTTGATGGTTTACACGCTGCTTCAACAGTTTTGTTTTATCCAATTATTGATTATATTTTTAGGAGATTTTATAAATGAAAAAAATTAGTATTATGTTGATGGTTGTCTTCTCGCTCTTCTTGGCTGCTTGTACAAACACTACTGAGAAACAGAGTGACTCGGCTATCGAAGTCACTTTACAGATTACAACCAAGGACAAAGAGAATCGTCAGGAAGTGACTGCGGAAGAAGGTGATAGTGTCATGGATGTACTTAAAGAACATCATGACATTGTAGAAGACAATGGTTTGATAACAGAAATTGATGGTGTTAGCCAAGATGCGAGTACCAATACATACTGGATGTATAAAGTTAATGGCAAAATGGCTGATAAAGGGGCGAAAGACCTTACAGTTGCGAATGGGGATGAAATTGAATTTTATCTTGAAACATTTGAATAGATATGAAAGGCTTCGGCCTTTTTCTTGTCGACAAAAGTTAGTTCCGAATGTTTGCAGAGCAACTTAGAAAGTGATAAGTATTTTTATACAAAGTATGCTATAATAAGAGCTATACTCGAAGAAGGTTGGATAAGCAATGAAGATTGACAAACGCCAGTTGTTGAATTATTCCATACTGATTCCCTATCTCATCTTATCGGTGATTGGGTTGGTCATGGTCTATTCGACAACCAGTGCTACGCAAATTATTAATGGTAGAAATCCATTTAGAACAGTGATTAACCAGGCAGGATTCTGGATTGTCAGCTTGGTAGCAATCTATACGATTTATCGTATGAAATTAAGTTTTTTACGCAAGAAAGCCGTTATCTATTCGGTTATTTTGGTAGAAGTATTTCTGTTAGCTATTTCTCGGTTGTTTACTCCGATTAACGGGGCTCATGGCTGGATTCCTCTGCCAATCGCAGGAACCTTGCAGCCGGCAGAATATTTGAAATTAATTATCATTTGGTATCTGGCACATGAGTTTGCAAAACAACAGGCGGATATTCGGACTTATGACTATGTATCGTTGATTAAAGGAAGTTGGATTCCGAAAGAGTTTACAGATTGGCGGGTGGTCAGTCTGTTCCTCCTTGGTCTAGTTGCGACACTGCCAGACTTGGGAAATGCGACGATTATTGTGCTGATTATGGTCGTGATGATTAGTGTGAGTGGGATTGCCTATCGCTGGTTTTCAACAGCGATTTTGGGAATTGTGGCCGCCTCAACAGTTATTCTAGGGACTATTCGTATTTTGGGTGTAGAAACGGTGGAAAAAATTCCGCTCTTTGGTTATATTGCTCGTCGTTTTGCTGCCTATTTTGATCCATTTGGTAATGCCACCAACTCAGGTCTTCAATTGACTCATTCTTACTATGCGATGAGTAACGGTGGATGGCTTGGACGTGGCTTGGGAAATTCGATTGAGAAAAAGGGGTATCTACCAGAGGCCCACACCGACTTTGCGTTTTCGATTGTCATTGAAGAACTCGGTTTTGTCGGAGCTAGTTTAATTCTAGCCTTATTGTTCTTTTTGATTATTCGAATTATTATTGTAGGCGTCCGTGCTCGTAGTCCATTTAATGCGATGATGGCACTTGGAATGGCAGGTATGCTTCTAATTCAAACATTTGTCAATATCGGAGGAATTTCAGGAATTATTCCTGCGACGGGGGTAACTTTCCCCTTCTTGTCACAGGGTGGATCGAGTCTTTTGATTATTTCCATCGGGATAGGGTTTGTTTTGAATATTGATGCTAGTGAAAAACGTCGATTAATTGAAGAAGAAATAGAGCGTACGCTAATTTAGAGATAGGAAAGAGGTAGGAGATGGCTATTCAAAAATTAGAAAACTATAACAACAAGGAAGCAATCCGTGAAGAGGTAACGATTCTAACATCTATTTTGGAAGAAGTAGCAGCCCAAATGATGCCTGCAGAGACCTTTGCTAAAATTGTAGAATTATCTCAATTGTCTCGTCAGGATGATTATCAGGCATTGATTGCTATTATCAGTCAGTTGAATAATGATGAACTAGCAGTTATTTCTAGATACTTTGCTGTTTTGCCACTTTTGATTAATATATCAGAAGATGTTGATTTGGCCTATGAAATCAACCATCAAAACAATATTGATCAAGATTATCTTGGTAAGATTTCAACAACAATTGATATGGTTTCCAAACAAGAAAATGCAGCTGAAATCCTTGAAAAGTTGAATGTTGTTCCAGTCTTGACAGCCCATCCTACTCAGGTTCAACGCCAGTCTATGCTGGATTTAACCAAGCATATTCATGAGTTGCTTCGTCGTTATCGTGATGTAAAATTGGGCTTGCTCAATAAAAACAAATGGGAAGATGAGCTCCGTTGTTACATTGAAATTATCATGCAGACGGATATGATTCGTGAGAAGAAGTTGAAGGTAACCAACGAAATCACAAACGTTATGGAGTATTACAATTCTTCCTTTATTAAGGCTGTCACTAAGTTGCAGCGGGAATACAAACGTTTGGCCGCTGAGAAAGGAATCGTCTTAAATAATCCTCGTCCAATTACAATGGGTATGTGGATTGGGGGAGACCGTGATGGAAATCCATTTGTTACTGCAGAGACCTTGAAGCTGTCAGCCTTGACTCAGTGTGAAGTCATTATGAATTATTACGATGAGCAACTCTATAAACTCTATCGGAATTTTTCGCTCTCGACTTCCATTGTAAAGGTATCTACAGCGGTTAAGATGCTGGCGGATTTATCTGAAGATAGTTCTGTCTACCGTGAAAATGAGCCTTATCGTCGTGCTTTTCACTATATTCAGATGAAACTTGTAAATACAAGAGATTATCTAGTTCACAATAAGCCGTCAGATGTCCGCTATAGTAATGTAGCCGAGTTTAAAGCTGATTTATTAGCCATCAAACAATCTTTGGTCGAAAATAAATCTATGGCGCTATTGAAAGGTGATTTTACAGAATTGCTTGAAGCGGTTGAAGCGTTTGGTTTCTACCTAGCTAGTATCGATATGCGCCAAGACTCTTCTATTCATGAAGCAAGTGTTGCGGAACTATTGGCTTCTGCCCGTATCGTAGAAGACTACTCCAGTTTATCTGAGGAAGCTAAATGCCATGTTCTTTTGAAACAGTTGGAAACTGATCCACGCATTCTTTCTGCAACGCACATACCAAAGTCAGAACAATTAGAAAAAGAATTGGCTATCTTTGCTGTTGCGCGTGAATTGAAAGATAAGCTAGGTGAGGAAATCATCAAGCAACATATTATTTCACACTCGGAGAGTGTTTCTGATTTGCTGGAATTAGCTGTCCTATTAAAAGAAGTTGGTCTAGTAGATGTCGATAAGGCTCGTGTTCAGATTGTTCCACTTTTTGAGACAATCGAGGACTTAGATAATGCACCTGATACCATGCGCCAATATCTGCAATTAGATTTGGCGAAACGTTGGATTGCAGGCAATAAATACTACCAAGAAATCATGCTTGGCTACTCGGATTCCAATAAGGATGGAGGCTATCTCTCATCTGGTTGGACACTCTACAAGGCTCAGAATGAATTGACACAAATCGGTCAAGACTACGGAGTAAACATCACCTTCTTCCACGGTCGTGGAGGTACTGTTGGTCGTGGTGGTGGTCCGTCCTACGATGCGATTACATCTCAGCCATTTGGTTCCATCAAGGACCGGCTTCGTTTGACAGAACAAGGCGAAGTGATAGGCAATAAATACGGTAACAAAGATGCAGCCTACTATAATTTAGAAATGCTGGTATCTGCAACGCTTGACCGTATGGTTACACAAATGATTACCGATCCAAATGAAATCGATGGCTATCGCGAAACCATGGATGAAATTGTATCAGATAGCTATCGTATTTATAGAGATCTTGTGTTCAATAATCCACATTTTTATGATTATTTCTTTGCCGCTAGTCCAATTCGTGAAGTATCAAGTCTGAACATTGGCTCACGTCCTGCGGCTCGAAAAACCATCACAGAAATCGGTGGTTTGCGTGCGATTCCATGGGTATTCTCTTGGTCACAAAACCGTGTCATGTTGCCAGGTTGGTATGGAGTTGGTTCAAGTTTCAAACGCTTTATTGATAAGCACCCTGATAATTTGTCTAAGTTACAAAAAATGTACGAATCCTGGCCATTCTTCCGTTCACTTCTATCAAACGTGGATATGGTATTGTCTAAATCCAATATGAATATCGCATTTGAATATGCTAAAATGTGTGAAAGCGAAGAGGTACGAAATATCTTCCATGTCATTTTAGATGAATGGCAGTTGACCAAAGAAATTATTTTGTCAATCGAGCAAAATGATGAGCTTTTAGCAGAACTACCGTTCCTAAAAGCCAGTCTTGATTATCGCATGCCTTATTTCAATGTGCTCAACTATATTCAGATTGAATTAATTAACCGCCTTCGTCGTGGAGAACTCAGCAAGGAACAAGAAAACCTCATCCACATCACCATCAACGGTGTGGCGACAGGTTTGCGCAACTCAGGTTAATAGGCATAAAACAACTCAATAAAAATCAAAAATAGAATACTAAGGTCAATTACTGTGTGTAAAATTTCAATATCTAAGCTCAGATTGGAAATCATAGTTTTTGACTAGCCGTACTCTGTTCAAAAACTTAAAAAATGAAATACCCCATATTCAAATGGATTGGTAGATTGCTATTTTTGATTTTAAATGAGTATTAATTTAGAAAAGATTGCCTAGGCAGTCTTTTTCTTTTCAAAAAAAATCAGAAATGGCAGAAGGGAGGGAATTAGAAAGCAAATCAATTATTTATACTCAATGAAAATCAAAAGTAGCCTAGGAAACGAAGCCGAAGATAGAACTGGAGTTCATCAAGGCTCTTGACAACGGGTAATTTTGATTTTTGAAGAGTATTACCTAATCTTTTTATGAGTTTTTATAGAACTGTCTTGACAAGAGCCTTTAAATGATTTAGCATAGTTTATATATGTTTTGAATGGGAGGTTGGAGATGAAAAAAGTTAGTTTTTGGTTGGGAATCAACATCGCCTTGCTCGGCGTAATGGTAAGTTTGGCTTTATGGTTATTTGCAGGACTTCAAGAAAGACAGGTTAGTCAGTTTATCGAGGAAAAACAACAAACCATCCTCGCTAAAGGCAAGGGCAAAATTCAAGAGGGAAATATTGATACGACCCATGTTGTGGCTGCCTTACCTACAGATGATGCAGGTCATGTCTTAGGACCTGTAGAAAGTCGAATGATTTCCTATATTCAAAGACGCTTTGGTCATAAAAAACCAGCAGGAAAAATTCAAAAACTGGTCTTTGTTTCATCAATAGAGGGAAAAACAAATTTTAAAAATGTAACAGCTCGTGAAATTCAAGCGGAGCACTATAAAGTAGACAACTTGCAAATTAAAAAGCAGGATAAACTCCCGTCTGAGCGTGTGTTGTTGACGCAGGACAATGAATTGTTTACCCTGGAAGATTTATTACCTAATTTATCCTCTGCAGCAAGTATTATTGTTGATCATCTAAGAGAAGCCTTACTTGCTCAAGGAATGAAAGAGACTGATGTAGAAGCGATTGTCAAAAAATTTGAAACACTAGACTTAAATGCTATTTCCTTTAGTTATGGAGACAGCCAATTAACCTTACAATTACCAGATGGTTACGGCATCAACCAGTTGGTTCTACCAATTTCAGATTTGTACCAAGTAGTGAAGAGTGAGTATCTAGTAGATGCTGATAAGGTTGGCTATGATGAGTATATGGCTGCACAAGTTGTGGATAAGAAACATTTGAGACAGGTCGCTCTAACCTTTGATGATGGACCAAATCCGAACACAACACCGGTAGTTTTAGATTTACTGAGAAAATATAATGCCAAAGCAACTTTCTTTGTTGTTGGTAAGGCTGTAGCTGGGAATGAAGCTATTCTCCGTAGAATGGTAGCAGAAGGGCACGTCATCGCCAACCATACGTGGAATCATCCCAATCTAGTCACTATTTCTGGGGAGCAAGTACAGAGAGAAATTCAAGATACACAGGCAGCTATTACTGAAGCTACAGGTATTGTACCAACAATGGTTCGCCCTCCTTATGGTTCGGTTAACCAGGCTGTTGTCAATCAGATGGGACTTCCATCGATTTATTGGTCGGTCGATTCTAAAGATTGGAAGAGTCGCAATCCTCAAGCCATTTTGAAAGAAATAAAAGAACAGACTTGTCCAGGAAGTATTATCCTAATGCATGATATTCATCAGTCAACAGTTGATAGCCTCGAGTCTGTATTGCAATATTTAACAGGTGAGGGCTACAATATGGTTACTGTAACAGACTTACTCGCAAGTCCTCTCAATCCTCAATTAATCTATTATTCACAAGAATTATCTGGTCCAGCCCATTAAGAATGATAAAAGGCTTAGAATCAAGTTAGTAGAAACACTGGTTCTAAGCCTTTTGTATATTGTTCATTATATTTTGTAGAGCTCTTGATTCTTGAGAATGACTTCTTGGACGGAGGCATACTTTTTCAATTGTTTTAGTTCGCTAGGACTAGAGACTAGGGTGATGACAAGACCTTCCTTGCCCATGCGTCCAGTACGTCCAGAACGATGAGTATAGGCTTCCTGGTCAAAAGGAACTTCAAAGTTGAGGACACATTCTAAGTTATCAATATCAATACCGCGTGCGACCATATCTGTAGCAAGTAGAAGATTGAGTTCGTGATTCTTGAAACGTTCGATGATGACCTTGCGGAATTTTACGTTGACATCAGAAGCCAATGAAACTGCATTCACACCATTATAGAGTAGTTTATCTTCGCTTGCACCAAGGTCTGATAGGCTATTGAAGAAAGCCAGAGCACGAAAATCAGGGATATTGGCAAACTTACGTAGAGTTTCCAAACGGTCACGCTTATCTACCATCATATAGCAATGTTGGATATTATCCAATTTCTGCTCAGATAAATCAATGCTTTCAATGTCCTCAGCAATTTTTTGACGGTCAAATTTAGCTGTTGCACTCATGTAGATTAACTGGTGGTCACGAGGTACATAATTGATAATCTTTTCAACAAACTGATATTGAGAATCGGAGAATAGCTGATCAAACTCATCTAGGACGATGGTGTTAATATTCATCATCTTGATTTTTTTCAATTTAATCAACTCAAAAATACGACCAGGTGTTCCAATCAGGATTTCTGGTCCTTTTTTTAGTCGCTCAATCTGGCGTTTTTGACTGGAACCAGACAAGAATAGTTGAGCAGTCAACCCAATTGTCTCCGACCAAGTCTTACAAACATCAAATATTTGACCGGCCAGCTCTGTATTTGGTGCGAGGATGAGCAATTGTTGGGCTTTTTTAGGAGTTAGGGCTAATAGGCTAGGCCAAAGGTAAGCAAGGGTTTTTCCTGTGCCTGTTGGGCTGATAGCTAGAAGGGACTTGCCGTTTGCAATAGGCTCAAAGGCCTGGACTTGGATAGGAGTAAAGTCCTCAAAGCCAAGTAGGGTAAGCTGGTCCGTCCAGCTGGAGGGAAATTTAGATTTCATTGTTATCCGCCTTAAAGATGATTCCTGCGTATTGACGCATGGTGTAAAGAGTTTGATGGACGCTTTCTGCCACAGCCAACCACTGGTCCACAAGCTCGCGGTTTTGTTGCTTGATTGCCTGTGCAATTTTTAGCGCTTCTTCGAGCATAGGGTGCTGGGCCGCTTGGATTGGTAAAACAATTTGCTCTCCGTCATGTTTTGTGAAAATAGCAGAGCTGATATGCTGGCATGCGTTGAGTGTTAGTGTTCCATCATTTGTATAGATTTCGCTCGCTAGATTGCTCGTAATATTTTTTCCTGCCTGAATGTGGACGATATAGTTGTCATAAATGAGTTGTCCCGAACCATTTAAGTCAATACTAGAAGGTAGCTGTTGTGCTACATAGCGGGCCGTGATGGGAGTTCCCAAAATACCGATAGCGGCGTAGAGCGTATAGACACCTAGATCCATGAGAGCACCACCGGAAAAATCAGTTGAAAAGATATTTGGCATTTGCCCACCTAACAATTCAGGCATCTTAGAAGAATACTTGGCATACCCAAATGAACCACCTAAAATCGTTTTATCCATCAAAAATTCACGGATAATGGTTTGAGCCTGTTCGTGATAGTTTCGAGCAGCCTCAAATAGGAAAACATTATTTTCTTGGGCAACGCGACGCAATTGTCCTAATTCCTGAGGTGTAGAAACCATGGGTTTCTCAACAATAGCATGTTTACCAGCAGCTAGAACAGCTTTTGCCTGTTCAAAGTGCAAGGCATTTGGACTGGCAATATAGACAACATCAATGGGAGCAGAAAGAAATTTTACCCATTCTGTGTATAAATCGACTCCTTCATACTGCTCTGAAAAGGCAGCAGCAGTTTCTAGTTTACGGGAGAAAACAGCCTGTAGCTGATAATGTCCACTTAAATGGGCCGCCTCTATAAAACGATGAGAGATGTCTGAGGTGCCAACAATACCAAAATTAAGCATAAATTCTCATTTCTTTTGTGTTATCCTTTTCATTATACCATGTTTCATGGTAAAATAGTATTGAAAATAGAAGGAGATGATGATGACTCAGAAACCCATTATTATTGGCGTAACCGGCGGATCTGGGGGTGGTAAGACAAGTGTGTCACGTGCCATTCTGGATAATTTCCCAAATGCACGTATATCTATGATTGAACACGATTCTTATTATAAGAATCAGTCCCACCTGACCTTTGAAGAACGGATACTGACCAATTATGACCATCCACTGGCTTTTGATACGGATTTGATGATTTACCATATCAGTGAGCTATTAGCAGGACGTTCAGTGGATATTCCGATTTATGATTACACTCAGCACACACGTTCAGAGAAGACCTATCGTCAGGAACCACAAGATGTATTTATTGTGGAAGGTATTTTAGTATTGGAAGACAAACGGTTGCGGGATTTGATGGATATTAAAATTTTCGTCGATACAGACGATGACATTCGCATCATTCGCCGCATTAAGAGAGACATGGAAGAGCGTGGCCGTAGCTTAGATAGTATCATTGAGCAGTACACCTCGGTGGTGAAACCAATGTATCACCAGTTTATCGAGCCAACCAAGCGCTATGCAGATATCGTCATTCCTGAAGGCGTCAGCAACGTTGTAGCCATCGACTTGATTAACACCAAGGTGGAGAGTATATTAAGAGAGCGTGGTTAAGATGCCGAAGCAAAGAATATTACCTCATATTATATTAGGGATTATGGGTGCTAGCGGTCAAATGGTAACTGGCAAACAGATTACCGACTATGTTCAACGTGATTTAGGCGAATTTTGGCAGGTTGCCCATAGTCAAGTCTATCCAGAGTTAAAACGGATGACAAAAGAGGAGTTGATTACCTGTCATGCTGTACCGGGAAATGAAAAAGAAAAGCAGTATGCAATGACGGCTACTGGTCGTCAGATTTTAGACGAATGGCTATCCATTCCAAATGAAGAAACGCCTCAGCAAAAAGACTTGTTTTCAATCAAGATGTTTTTTATCCGTGAAAAGGATGACCCACGGATTCCTGGTTTGTTGCAGAGTCAAATTGAACTAGTCACCAAGCACTTAAAACACCTAGACAGTCGTAAAGTTGAGCTGTTCTCAACCAAGGAAAGTATCCAAGACAATTATGGACACTATTTGATTTTGACACGGTCTATTGAACGCAACCGTGCCCAGCTCAAATGGTTAGAGGATACACTGGCAGAAATGTAACGATTCGGATTTCCGAATCGTTTTTTCTTGTGTCCTGTTTTGGATTATGTTAGAGTAAGAAGAAATGTGACTTAATTGGAGGAATGTATGTCAATCAAACAATTTGTAAGTATGGTCTTGCTGGTTTGGAATCTTATCGTGTTTATGACCTATGGTCTGGATAAGGGGAAGGCCAGAAAAGATGCCTATCGGATTTCGGAAAAGACATTGTTGCTCATGGCTTACTTGGGTGGAGGCCTGGGTGCCTGGGCAGGTGGCACTCATTTCCGCCATAAAACCCAGAAAAAGTATTTTCAACTAGCCTGGGCTATAGGGGTATTGATTGATGCAGTGATTATGTACTGGATGTGGAAATAGGCGCAAGCCTTTTTCTTTATCGCTCGGACTATAAAAGTCGGCTTAACTATGCTATAATGTTCCTATGACAAAACAAGAAAAAATTTCAAATTATCAACTATTATTGGCTCAATTGGAAGCTCTTCTTGATGGTGAAACCAATGCCCTTGCCAATTTGTCTAATGCCTCAGCTCTGCTCAATCAGGCTTTACCAAATTCTGTCTTTACAGGTTTCTACTTATATGATGGTCAGGAATTGATTTTAGGGCCTTTTCAAGGTGGCGTTTCCTGTGTCCACATTGCTCTTGGAAAAGGTGTCTGCGGTGAATCTGCTTCTAAACGCCAGACCATTCTCGTAGACGATGTTCGTCTACATGATAACTATATTTCCTGCGATGCGACAGCCCTATCAGAAATCGTTGTGCCAATGGTGAAAAACGACCAGTTGCTGGGCGTTTTGGACTTGGATTCGAGATTGGTAGCTGATTACGATGCCATTGATCAAGAATACCTAGAGCAGTTCGTTGCTCACTTGGTTGAGAAGACGGACTGGAATTTTGCTATGTTTGGAGAAAAACGCTAATGTACCAAGCTTTATATAGGAAGTACCGAAGCCAGACCTTTGGGGAGATGGTGGGGCAGGAGGTGGTTGCGACCACACTCAAACAGGCCATTGAACAGGGGAAAATCAGTCATGCCTATCTCTTTTCAGGTCCTCGTGGTACGGGTAAGACATCGGCAGCTAAGATTTTTGCCAAGGCCATGAACTGTCCTAATCAGGTTGGAGGCGAGCCTTGTAACGATTGCTATATCTGTCAGGCCATTACCGAGGGCAGCCTGGAAGATGTGATTGAGATTGATGCTGCTTCCAACAATGGTGTTGATGAAATCCGTGACATTCGTGATAAATCGACCTATGCACCTAGTCTTGCGACCTATAAGGTCTATATCATCGACGAGGTCCACATGCTGTCTACTGGAGCCTTCAATGCCCTCTTGAAGACCTTGGAAGAACCGACGGAAAATGTGGTCTTTATTCTAGCAACGACGGAATTGCACAAGATTCCTGCTACCATTCTGTCAAGGGTGCAACGATTTGAATTTAAGTCCATCAAGGTGACGGACATTCAGGAGCACTTGGCTGCAATTTTAACCAAGGAAGGGCTAATCTTTGACGAGCAGGCTCTGACGATCATTGCGCGTCGGGCAGAAGGGGGGATGCGGGATGCCCTATCCATTTTGGATCAGGCTCTCAGCCTTAGTCAGGACCAGCAAGTGACCTTAGAAATTGCTGAGGAAATTACGGGTTCTATCAGCTTGCGTGCCTTGGATGACTATGTGGCAAGTCTGCGTCAAGGGGATAGTGTCACAGCTCTCCAGCATCTACAAACCTTGTTTGACCAAGGAAAGAGTATGAGCCGTTTTGCGACAGATCTTTTGCACTATTTGAGAGATGTCCTTATCGTGCAGACGGGTGGTGAGGATACGCATTTAACAACAGGTTTTTCAGAAAATCTAGCTCTTGAGCAGGCACGGATTTTTACCATGATAGAGATGGTGACCAGGGGGTTGGCGGACATCAAGTCCAGTCCTCAACCGAAGATTTACGCTGAAATGATGACCATTCGTTTGGCTGAAGATAGTTCTCCTTCGGGGGCAATGGCAGAGCTGCCCGCTGATTTACTGGGTCAACTAGCCAGTCTGCAACAACAAGTTGCGGATTTACAGAAACAACTAGGTCAATTATCTAGTCAACCAAGTGCTGTTAAGCCAGTTTCACGCAAGCCACAGGCTCCGAAGAAGTACCGATTGGATACCAGCAAGGTTCATGCAATTTTGCAGGAAGCTATGGAAAATCCAACCTTGGCGCGTGAAAATTTGACTCGCTTGCAGAATGCTTGGGGAGAAATTATCGAGAGTCTGTCAGGAGCAGATCGTGCCTTGCTTGTTGGTTCTCAACCAGTTGCTGCCAATGAAAATCATGCAATTCTAGCCTTTGATTCTCCACTTAATGCTGAACAGACGATGAAGCGTGACAATCTCAATACCATGTTTGGAAATATTCTCAGCAAGGCAGCTGGTTTTTCCCCACAGATTTTAGCTATTGCTCAGGAAGATTGGGTAAGTATTCGTGCTGAATTTTCGGCAAAAGCAAAAGGGCAAAAGACACAGGAAATCGAAAAAGAAGCCAGTCCAGTCCCAGAAGAATTTGGCTTTCTCGCAGATACAGTTGAGATTAGAAATGATTAGAAAATGAGGCTGAGCAAAAAGCTCAGCACCGCTTCTCAAAGTTAGTGTCAACATCTCAGCGCAGTGGTTGATTGGCAGATTTGTTCGTGTTTTACACTCCAAATCTGACCATTACGACTGATGCGAACAGAGTTCGCTTCATTTCCAACCTCCAACAGTCACTACTCTGACTGTTGGAGCTATGCGGGGGTGGGAGTGAAACAGTCTGGGAATAGACTGTTTCAGCTCAACAACTTAAAACGAAAAATTGTTGACGAACTCTTCTATGAATGGTCGAGTTCTTTCCCACTCCCGAATAGTTTTGATAGATATTTTATACTATATTCAATCCTAAATATTTTTCATATCTCCTTAAGAAAGCACCAATTAGATTGGTGTTTTCTTGTTTAGAAAAGAATCGAAACCTATCAAGAAAGCATATAAAAATTCAGCCAGTTGACTGAATTTTTGGTATAATCTATTTTATGAAACTTCCACAATTTCTTTTTTTAGCCATTACAACTATTTTAGCTGTTTATTTTATGAATGCATCGATTTTGACAGGAGATTTCTTGATTGCAGGTATCTACGCCTTTATCGCCTATCGGAATCTTCATTTTGCTTACAAGGTGACTAAATTTATTCGTTTGGTGGAGAAGCAGACCAAGCAGTAAGGCTGATTTCTCCGCTGGAGATGATTTTTGCCTTGCCATTGTCTAACTGGATGACCAGATTTCCTGTATCAGTAACAGCGATGGCAGTACCCTTAAATTCAACTTGATTTTCTACAAAGCTCACTTGTTGGCCAACGACAAGTGATTTTTCTTTGTAAAGGGCAATTAGTTCCTTCTCATCGGTTTCTAAGAAGGCTTTCCAGATGGCAGTAATGAGTTGATTGCGGGTAAATGGTGGTTGTTCCTCGAAAAGATTTCCTGCAGATTGTTGTAATTCCTTAGGGAAATCGTCTATGCGGACATTGATGCCGACACCGATAATGACATCGGTTACCCGTTGGTTTTCCATGGAAGAGATGGCTTCGGTTAGAATGCCAGCGACCTTTTTGTGTCCGAGATAGATGTCATTGACCCACTTGATTTGGACATCCAAGTCGCAAAGAGATTGAATGGCCTTGACAACTGCTGCAGCAGCTAAAATGGTGTAGGGCTTAAATTCAAGGAAGGGGACATTTGGAGAAAGGCGGAGGGACATATAGATACCGCCTGACTTGGAGGCATAAAAGGGTCTCCCAAATCGTCCCTTGGCTTTATTCTGATAGGGAGCTAGATATAGGGCAGGACTAGTATGACCTGATTCAATACCTTGTTTGGCATCTAGTTGGGTCGAATCGCTGTCAGCTTTCAGATAGACAGGCAGTTGGAGTTCCTCTGCAATCAAGTCTGGCAGTAGCAAATCCCCATCGGCCAATTTGTAGCCACGATTGCGGGCAGCCTCAATAGTTAAACCATGCGTTTCTAACTGGCGAATGGCTTTCCAAACTGAAGTCCGAGAAATACCCAATTCCTGAGCCAAATCTTCTCCGCTGACATAATCCTCTCTCTCTTTTAAAAGGAGATATATTTTCTGATAGGTTTTCATACCTTCATTATAGCAAAAAATTCACCTAAAACGTGATATAATAGTTTCAAATAAGGAGGTTTTCATGAAGACACTTGATTACATTGTTACATTGACCAACACTCCGTCGCCAACTGGTTTTACGACGGATATTATGAATTACATCCAGGCAGAGGTTGAAAGTTTCGGCTATGCTGCTAGTAAAACCGCTAAAGGTGGTGTTTTGGTGACAGTTCCGGGGGAAAATGACCAGGAACACCGCATGGTGACTGCTCACCTGGACACACTGGGGGCCATGGTTCGTGCAGTGAAACCGGATGGCCGACTCAAAATGGATTTGGTGGGAGGATTTGGATACCCTTCTATTGAGGGAGAAAACTGTTTGATTCATTGCGCTAAAAATGGTAAGACCTTTACAGGTACTATTCTCATGCACCAGACCTCTGTCCATGTCTACCGAGATGCCAGCACAGCCGAGCGGAACCAGACCAATATGGAAATTCGTTTGGACGAAAAAGTGACCAATGCGGACGAGACGCGGGCCTTGGGTATTGAAGTCGGAGATTTTATCTCCTTTGATCCTCGTACCGTCGTGACAGAAACTGGCTTTATCAAGAGTCGTCACTTGGATGATAAGGTATCCGCAGCTATCTTGCTCCATCTATTGAAGGTATATAAAGAAGAGGGGATTACCCTGCCTTATACGACACATTTCTATTTTTCAAACAATGAAGAGATTGGCTACGGTGCCAACTCCAGCATTCCTGCTCAGGTGGTTGAATATTTGGCAGTTGATATGGGGGCAATGGGAGATGACCAGCAAACTGACGAATACACAGTTTCTATCTGTGTCAAGGACGGATCAGGTCCCTACCATTATGAACTTCGTCAGCACTTGGTAGCCTTGGCTGAGAGGGATGGTATTCCTTACAAGCTGGATATTTATCCTTACTATGGTTCCGATGCTTCGGCAGCTATGCGAGCAGGTGCAGATGTTAAGCATGCCCTATTGGGGGCTGGTATTGAGTCTAGCCATTCCTACGAGCGGACGCATTTGGATTCTGTAGTTGCGACTGAGCGGATGGTAGATGCCTATTTGAAATCAGCAATGGTAGATTAAGATGAATGAAACCCGTTTTTTAGAGTTATTCAATGACTTGGATAAGGTCTTGCGTAAGGTGTGCGGTGTTGCGGATGGGGAATATGCAGATGTAGGCTCTATGTTGACTAAGGCAAAGGAATTGACGCGACATAATCCCGTTGAGGTGAACTGGGATAAACTCTATGTGGCTCGTCAGTTGCGTAATCTCATGGTTCATGAGAAACGAACAGGTTTGAAGGAAGTAGCCCAACCTTCGCAGGAATTGATCACTGTTTTGGAAAAAGTGATAGCCCAGTACCAAGAACCGATTACCATCGCCGACTATTTGCAAAAGACCCAGAAAATTAAGCCGGTTATTTTTGAGGGCAAGGACAAATTGATAAAGGCTTTAGAAATTGTGGAGCAAGAGCATTTTTCTAAGTTTCCTATTTTTTCTGACAAGGTTTATCAAGGACTGGTTTCTGACAAGGGATTGACAAATTGGTTGGCCAAGGCAAGTAAGGAAACGGGCTCTATACGTGAAAAATTGGTGGAGGCTAGTCTTGAAGACGTACTAGCTTGTGAGGAAGATAGTATTCAGGTGATTGTTCTACCAATAACAGCCCATCTTTATCAGGTAATTAATCATTTTGAGGGGCGTAAGCGCACAACCATCCTAGTCAGTCGTCAGGCGAGCGGGAAGCTTTATTCGCCAGAGGATCTTGTTGGTATTGTCACAGCCCAGGACTTGGCAGAGATCTATGGGATGGTGGATTGAGTGGAGAAAGGAGAAATCATGTCAACAAATCGTTTAGCTTGGGATGAGTATTTTGCGGCTCAGGCGCTTTTGATTGCCAATCGGGCGACCTGTAAGAGAGCAAAGGTAGGTGCGGTTTTGGTTAAGGACAATAAGGTTATCGCAACAGGCTACAATGGTTCTGTTTCAGGAACCGAACATTGTTTGGATCAGGAATGCCTTATGATTGATGGTCATTGTGCTAGAACCCTGCATGCGGAGGTCAATGCCATTTTACAAGGAGCGGAGCGGGGAATTCCAAAAGGTTTTACTGCCTATGTGACCCATTTCCCATGTCTCAACTGCTCTAAGCAATTGTTACAGGTTGGTTGTAAGCGGGTTGTTTATATCAATGAATACCGCATGGACGACTATGCCCAGTACTTGTATAAAGAAAAGGGCTGTGAGTTGGTTCATTTGCCTCTAGAGGTGGTTAAACAGGCAATTGCAGATGCCGAATTTATCTAATGATTTTGTAGAAGAGTGGTTGTATAGAACAACCCTCTTTATTTTTAAGAAAATGCTAGGATAGTCGATCAATCTATGCTATACTAGAAACGTTATTAAGTCCCGAAAAGGTAGTTTATAGACTAGTTAATATTTGCAGAAACACTTGAACCACAATTAAAGAAGCTGGTACCATTGAATAGTAAGCGTAAAAACTTTACTACACTTCAGTCACCATTTTCTTCAAATAAGGCTGATTTCATACAGTCTGGTATTGTCTTTCTCGTTGGGTATCTGGAAAATTTCCTTTGCTCAAGACAGGTGTCTTTCGCAAAGAACTAGTCGAAGACTAGTTCTTTGTAACCTTAGTAACCCGCTAGGTTTCTAGCATATATTCTATTTTAAGGGGGACATTTTTATGTCAGAACGTAAGTTGTTTACGTCTGAATCTGTTTCGGAGGGGCATCCGGATAAGATTGCAGACCAGATTTCAGATGCCATTTTGGATGCTATTTTAGCAGAGGATCCAGATGCGCACGTAGCGGCAGAGACGGCTGTTTATACAGGTAGTGTTCATGTGTTTGGAGAGATTTCAACCACTGCCTATGTGGATATTAACCGTGTGGTACGGGATACGATTGCGGAGATTGGCTATACAAAAGGTGAGTATGGTTTTTCAGCTGAGTCGGTTGGGGTTCATCCGTCACTTGTAGAGCAATCGCCAGATATTGCCCAAGGCGTCAATGAAGCCTTGGAAACTCGCCAAGATGCTAGTCAAGATCCATTGGATTTGATTGGTGCAGGTGACCAGGGGCTCATGTTTGGTTTTGCAGTAGATGAAACGCCTGAACTTATGCCCTTGCCAATTTCACTTAGTCACAAATTGGTGCGTCGTTTGGCCGAGTTGAGAAAATCTGGTGAAATTGCTTATCTCCGTCCAGATGCTAAGTCACAAGTAACGGTTGAATACGATGAAGACAACCAACCTGTTCGTGTGGATACAGTCGTTATTTCGACCCAGCATGATCCAGAAGTTAGCCAGGAGCAAATTCGTCAGGATGTCATTGAACGTGTGATCAAGGAAATCATTCCAGCTCATTATCTGGATGACCAAACCAACTACTTTATCAACCCAACTGGTCGCTTTGTCATTGGCGGACCTCAAGGGGACTCTGGTTTGACAGGCCGTAAGATTATCGTTGATACCTATGGTGGTTATTCTCGTCATGGCGGCGGTGCCTTCTCTGGTAAGGATGCGACCAAAGTGGACCGTTCTGCATCTTATGCGGCACGCTACATCGCAAAAAATATCGTCGCAGCTGGTTTGGCTAAAAAGGCGGAAGTTCAATTGGCTTACGCTATCGGTGTTGCTCACCCAGTTTCAGTTCGCATCGATACCTTTGGTACGAGCACAGTAGCGGAAAGCAAACTAGAAGCAGCAGTTCGTCAGATTTTCGATTTGCGCCCAGCTGGTATTATTCAAATGTTGGACCTCAAACGTCCTATTTACAAGCAAACTGCTGCCTATGGTCATATGGGACGTACGGATATTGACTTGCCATGGGAACATTTGGATAAGGTAGTAGCTTTGCAAACGGCGTTACAAAAGATTAAGTAGGAACAGTTGCAAAACAGGAGACAGACTTGCCTCCTGTTTTTTTATATATCAAATAACTAGCATTTTACCACCCATTGTGGTAAAATGAAACGTATGCCTTTTTAGGCAAACTAAGAAAGTGAATGTTAGTATGAGAAAAATTGTAATTAATGGTGGAAAAACACTGAAAGGGTCGGTTACCGTTAGTGGTGCCAAAAACTCAGTTGTTGCCCTTATTCCGGCCATTATTCTTGCAGATGGGATTGTTACTCTGGACGGAGTGCCTGCAATCTCGGATGTAGATAGCTTAGTTGATATTATGGAAACAATGGGCGCGACGGTCAAGCGTTATGGTGAAACACTCGAAATTGACCCTCGTGGTGTAAAAGACATGCCTATGCCATTTGGCAAAATTAATAGCTTGCGTGCCTCCTACTATTTTTACGGTTCCCTCCTTGGTCGCTTTGGTCAAGCTGTTGTTGGCTTGCCAGGTGGTTGTGATTTGGGACCGCGTCCGATTGATTTGCACTTGAAGGCCTTCGCAGCCATGGGTGCGAAAACAACCTATGAAGGTGAATATATGCGCTTGGCAACTAATGGTCAGCGTATTCAAGGGGCACATATCTTCATGGATGTTGTCAGCGTCGGTGCGACAATTAATACTATCTTAGCAGCTGTCAAAGCAGAAGGCCGTACAGTTATTGAAAATGCGGCGCGTGAACCTGAAATTATTGACGTGGCAACTTTGCTTAATAATATGGGGGCACGTATCCGTGGTGCGGGTACAGATATTATCACCATTGAAGGCGTAGACAGTCTAAAAGGAACACGTCATCAAGTGATTCCAGACCGTATTGAAGCAGGGACTTATATTGCCCTTGCTGCTGCTGTTGGTGAAGGTATTCGTATCGATAATGTCCTTTATGAACACTTAGAGAGTTACATCGCTAAGTTGGAAGAAATGGGTGTTCGCATGACCATTTCTGAAGATAGTATTTTTGTTGAAAAGCAAGAAACATTAAAGGCAGTGAATATCAAAACTTCACCTTATCCAGGTTTTGCGACAGACTTGCAGCAACCCATTACACCTTTACTGCTTAAGGCAGAAGGGACTGGTACGATTGTTGATACGATTTATGAAAAACGTGTTGGTCATGTGCAGGAGCTTGCAAATCTTGGAGCAAAAATCTCTACTCGTAACAACCATATTGCCTTTGAAGGTCCAAATCAACTGACTGGTACATCTGTTAAAGCTACTGATTTGCGTGCGGGAGCCGCAATGGTTATCGCTGGTTTAATGGCTCAGGGGCATACAGAAATTACAAACATTGAGTTTATTCTACGTGGTTACTCAAATATTGTTGATAAGCTGACAGAATTAGGTGCAGATATTCAATTGATTGAGGATTAGAGAGTCTAATTGAGAACTACTTTCTCAAAACGTAATCGATTTAAAAAACGAAACAATCTGGGGCTGGGAGTAATTCTCAGCCCCTTGGGTACACTATGACACTTTGGACAAGACTAGCGAAGTTTGCTTACTTTGAAACGGACCGTTTGTATTTACGACCATTTTCTTTTGAAGATGGAGAAAGTTTCTATGAAATTGTATCAAATCCCGAAAATCTTCCTTTTATCTTTCCAGCTTTGGAGGACAGAAATATTGCTTTTTCGACAATGGTTGAAAAATTTATGCGTTCACCATTGGGAAACTGGGCCTTAGTTGATAAGTATTCGGAGAGGATGATTGGTGCGCTTTGTTTTGAAAAGGTAGATGAACGTCAACTTTCTGCGGAGCTCAGCTATTTTCTAAAAAAAGACTACTGGAGAAGAGGCTTAATGACGGAAGCAGTGAGGACTTTAGTCTATCTAGCTTTTTATGAGTTTGGTCTGAGGGAGCTGGTTATCGTCACTCATGAGGAAAATGTGGCCAGTCAGATGGTGGCGAAAAAAGCTGGTTTGGTACAGGTTGCGCAGTATCGTGGAAGTGACCGCTACAGCCATAAAACAAGAAATTATAGAAAATTTAGCTTGAAGAAGACAGATTTTAAATTAGAAATGTATGAGGAGAATCAATGATTACTATTAAATCACAACGAGAAATTGATGCAATGAAACGTGCTGGAGATGTTCTGGCTGGTATTCATATTGGTTTGCGAGAGATTATCAAGCCAGGTGTGGACATGTGGGAAGTAGAGGAATATGTCCGTAAAACGTGTAAGGAAAAGAATGTTTTGCCACTCCAAATTGGTGTTGATGGAGAATTGATGGATTATCCTTATGCGACTTGTTGTGGATTGAATGATGAGGTCGCTCATGCTTTTCCGCGTCATTACAAACTTAAAGAAGGTGATTTACTGAAGGTCGATATGGTTTTGAGTGAGCCTTTGGATAAAGCGGTAGTTGATGTTTCTAAGCTAAACTTCAATGATGTCAAGGCTATGAAGAAAATCACCCAGACCTATCGTGGTGGTTGTGCAGATTCTTGTTGGGCCTATGCAGTCGGTCAGGTGTCTGAAGAAGTACAAAACTTGATGGATGTGACTAAGGAATGTTTGTACCGCGGTATCGAGCAAGCAGTTGTTGGCAATCGTATCGGCGATATCGGTGCTGCTATTCAAGAATATGCGGAAGGTCTTGGCTACGGTGTTGTTCGTGACTTGGTAGGGCACGGCGTTGGACCAACTTTCCACGAAGAGCCGATGGTTCCTCATTATGGAACTAAAGGTCGAGGTCTTCGCTTGCGTGAAGGCATGGTTTTGACTATCGAGCCTATGATTAATACAGGGACTTGGGAAATTGATACGGATATGAAGACTGGTTGGGCTCATAAGACACTTGATGGTGGCTTGTCTTGTCAATACGAACACCAATTTGTCATCACCAAAGATGGACCGGTTATTTTGACCAGTCAAGGTGAAGAAGGGACCTATTAATTCTCGGTGTGGTCGTGAATAATAGATGAATGAGGAAGGAGGAGAGAATGAGGAAAACCAGAATAGTTGAAGGTTTGAAAACATTCTGCTCAACCTTCTTTTCTTTTTATCGTTCTGCTGATAGCGATGTAACAAGTGTTGCAGTAGCATACTATTTGTTAATTTCTCTTTTCCCTATTCTTCTAACTCTCGCGAATTTACTGCCATATTATCCATTTGATGTGGATATGATTTTATCGGTTGTAGCTGAATTTGTGCCAGACAAGCTCTATCCTTCGGTTTCATCTTTTATCACTTCTGTATTAACAAAGCCGTCGTCATCATGGTTAGGGATTTCAATTCTGACAACTCTTTGGACCCTGTCACGTAGTATGACTATTTTGCAGAAGGCCTTTAATAAGGCTTATGGCATCAATGAACACCGTGATTTTATTATTGGGCACTTGATTGGCATATTTTTAGGAATTGGTCTGCAGGTAATTATCCTCTTAAGTATCACGCTTTTGACTTTCGGGCAGGCAGTTTTTTCTTATATTAATAAGCTGGTTCCTATTGAAGACGCCTGGCTGAAGGGGCTTCTTAGTCAAACACAGTTAGTAGGTTTAATGGCTCTGTTTGCCGCCTTGGTTATGCTTTATTTCTTTTTGCCCAATGTTCGGATAAAAAAAGTTCGATATGTTTTTCCAGGAACGTTGTTTGTTCTGTTGACGATGACTTCTATTGGAAAGTTATTTTCGATTTATGTTGATAATTATGCTAATAAGTTGCTGGATTTTAGAATAGTAACAGCTGTCGTCTTTCTTGTTTTTATGCTTTGGTTCATTTTTATGGCTCAAGTACTCATCATTGGTGCAATGATTAATGCTACGGTTCAAAGTATGCAGGTAGAAGAGTTTCATGCTAGAGATGGGGATATTGTTTCTATCTTGAATAGGCTAAAGGCAAGATTTACAGCGATAGATAAAGAATGAAGCAGGAAAATCAAGCTATATATAAAAATGAGGTTCCGTTGGAGCCTCATTTCGTATTTTTAAAGATAAAGAGTTTGCTCAAGAAATAGTTGACCACAATGACCAAGACTTGTGAGAAGAGTGTGGCGATGGCGTTGACAAGTGTCAAATCATGGTTGACAAACTGCCCAATCAATTGTGGGTAAGCTTGTACTAATAAATAGGCTAGAGCCATATCCATGACCAAGGTCGCGATGCGGGCAGATACAAACTTGACCAATCGCTGAGGCCAACCCTCTCTGGCTTGTTTGAAAACGAAACGGTCGTTGGTCCAGAAGGCAAAGAGAATGGCTACTGCATTGGCTAAAAGAGTAACCAATAGAATGGAAGGAATGACTAAAAATAGCCCCATTCGAGTGACCATATAGACAAGGGTTGCTGCCACACCTGCAATCAAATAAAGAATGACTTCGTTGTTTATGAGTTGATAAAATAGCTTTTTCATAAGGAATAGTCTACCATTTTTTTGGAAAATATGCTATACTAGACAACGTTGTTGAATTTTCAATGACCCTTGGGGCTTGCTCACTTTACCCAAGCATATTTTAAGCTTTTTCGCTAAAGGAGAATTTTATGAATACATCTAATAAATGGACTGCCAGAGATATGGCAGAAATTGCTCTTGTCGCGGCGATTTATGTCGCGCTTACCTTGACGCCGCCATTGAATGCTATTTCCTTCGGGGCTGTTCAGTTTCGTTTGTCTGAAATGCTCAATTTCTTGGCTTTTTATAATCGTAAGTATATTATCGCTGTGACCATTGGCTGCATGATTTCCAACTTGATTGGTTTTGGTGTGATTGACCTCTTTGTGGGTGGATTCTCGACATTAATCTTCGTTACGTTGGGAGTTATTCTGTTTGAAAAATACAAGAAGGACTATCTATTCAGTGGATTATTTAACAAGGCTTTCTTTTATTTCTCATTCTTTTTTGCGGCAACTATGTTTACCATTGCTTTAGAATTAAAAGTCTTATATGATTTACCATTCTTTCTAACTTGGTTGACAACAGCAGCAGGAGAATTGCTTTCTCTATTAGTTGGAGCTGTTGTTATCGATAAACTATCCAAGAAAATAAATTTTGAAAAGTAAGTATACAATAAATGTGAGCAGACACTTTCGGGTGTCTTTTATTTTTAGGTCGCATTATTTTGTATTGATTGACAATTTAGTTTATACTGGGGATAGAAGAAATAGGAGGTCTTTTATGACAAGATATACGTTTTCAAATGGTGTAACTGTTCCTAAAATTGGTTTTGGAACTTGGCAGATACCCGATGGTGAAGTGGCGTACGGTGCGGTTTCTTATGCATTGGAAGCTGGTTATCGTCACATTGACACGGCACAGATTTATGGCAACGAAGCTAGTGTTGGTCGAGCTATAGCTGATAGTGGTCTAGCTCGTGAGGATATTTTTTTAACAACTAAGGTTTGGAATGATAAGATTGGCTATGAAGATACCCTTGCTTCAGTAGAAGAATCCATGCAAAAACTTCAGGTGGATTATCTGGATTTGTTACTGATCCATTGGCCAAATCCAAAGGCTAGTCGTGAGACGATCGGATGGAAAAAACGGAATGCCCAGGTTTGGAAGGCATTAGAAGAGCTCTATCGTGCTGGAAAAGTGAAAGTAATTGGAGTTTCTAACTTTATGGAACACCATCTAGAAGCTTTGCTGGAAACGGCTGAGATTATCCCGATGGCTAATCAGATTATGTTAGCTCCAGGAACTCCTCAGTCAGAATTAGTTGCTTACTGCAAAGCCAAAGGGATTCTCTTGGAGGCCTATAGCCCATTTGGTACAGGAAGCCTTTTCCAAAGCCAAGAAGCAGCCGATTTGGCTAAAGAAGCTGGTTGTAGTGTTGCACAGCTAGCACTAGCTTGGTCTTTAGATAAAGGCTTTCTCCCTCTCCCGAAATCAACTAGTCCAGAAAATATTAAGGCAAATTTGGAAATTGATGGCTTGGCTATTAGTCCGACAGCAGTTGCAAAGTTGGATAAACTAGAAGGAGTAAAAGGTCGACTTGACCCGGATCAGGCTGAATTTTAATTAGCTATTGAGAGCATGTAGTTTATCTACGTGCTTTTCTATTGAGTCATTTGTACCGCTTTCATGTTATAATAGTAGCTATGGAAGAAAAATATTTGAAAATTGCTCAGGAATTGGGCGTTAGTTTAAAACAGATTGATACGGTTCTCTCTTTGACGGCTGAAGGCAATACTATTCCCTTTATCGCTCGTTATCGAAAGGACGTAACGGGTAATTTAGATGAAGTAGTCATCAAGTCCATCATCGACCGAGACAAGGCCTTGACTGCTCTCGCTGACCGTAAGGCTACTGTCCTTGCCAAGATTGAAGAACAAGGCAAATTGACAGACCAGCTCCGTCAGGCTATCGAGGAAGCGGAAAAGTTGGCAGATGTGGAAGAGCTATACTTGCCTTATAAGGAAAAACGTCGGACCAAGGCAACGGTGGCGCGTGAGGCTGGACTGTTCCCGCTGGCTCGTCTAATTTTGCAGAATGTGGCTGACTTGGAAGAACAGGCTGCTAGTTTCATCTGTGAAGGTTTTGATACTGCTCAGGCTTGTTTGGCTGGGGCTGTGGATATTTTGGTCGAAGCTATCTCAGAAGACAATAAGCTTCGGGCCTGGGTCTACCATGAAGTACAAACCAATTCAAGCCTGACTTCAGAGCTAAAAGATCAAGAAGCAGATGAAAAAGAAGTCTTTCAGATTTACTATGATTTTTCGGAGAAAGTGGCAAAAATGCAAGGCTACAAGACCTTGGCCATCAATCGTGGTGAGAAATTAGGCGTTCTAAAGGTTACTTTTGAACACAATGTGGATAAAATGGTTCGTTTCTTTGAGCTACGTTTTCCACAGTCTAATAGCTATATCAAGGATGTCATCCAGCAGGCTATCAAGAAGAAAATTCTACCTGCCATGGAGCGCCGTATTCGGACAGAATTGACGGAAGAAGCAGAAGAAGGAGCTATCCAGCTCTTCTCTAAAAACCTACGAAATCTGCTCCTTGTATCTCCTCTAAAGGGCAAGATTGTCCTTGGTTTTGACCCTGCCTTTCGAACAGGGGCTAAGCTAGCAGTGGTAGACCAGACGGGAAAACTCTTGACAACCCAGGTCATCTATCCTGTGGAGCCGGCTGGTCAGCGACAAA
Source organism: Streptococcus suis (assembly GCF_016743335.1). Taxonomy (GTDB): domain Bacteria; phylum Bacillota; class Bacilli; order Lactobacillales; family Streptococcaceae; genus Streptococcus; species Streptococcus suis_Y. The sequence goes on from NZ_WCJE01000026.1 coordinate 31,466, forward strand.
TTGCTCAGGCAAAAAAAGACTTGGCAGACCTGATTGGGCAATACCAAGTGGAAATCATTGCTATCGGAAACGGAACGGCCAGCCGTGAGTCTGAAGCCTTCGTAGCTGATTTACTCAAGGACTTCCCTGATGTTTCTTACGTCATCGTCAATGAAAGCGGAGCTTCTGTCTACTCAGCTTCTGAACTGGCGCGATACGAGTTTCCAGACCTCCCTGTGGAAAAACGCTCTGCCATTTCCATCGCCCGCCGTCTGCAAGACCCTCTGGCTGAGCTGGTCAAAATCGACCCTAAGTCTATCGGTGTCGGCCAGTACCAGCACGATGTCAACCAGAAGTCTCTGTCTGAAAGTCTGGATTTTGTGGTCGATACGGTGGTCAACCAGGTCGGGGTCAATGTCAATACGGCCAGTCCTGCCCTTTTGGCTCACGTTGCTGGTCTTAACAAGACCATTTCGGAGAACATCGTCAAGTACCGCGAGGAAAATGGTGCCCTGACCTCTCGTCAGCAGCTCAAAAAGGTGCCTCGTCTGGGTGACAAGGCCTTTGAGCAGGCAGCTGGTTTCTTGCGCATCCCAGATGCGACTAACTTTTTGGACAATACTGGCGTGCACCCCGAGTCTTACAAGGCTGTGGAAAAACTGTTAGAACTTCTAGCTATTGACCACTTAGATGAGGCTGCGCAGGAAAAATTAATGCAGGTGGCTATCGCGGATACGGCAGAAAAAATCGGTGTCGGTCAGGAAACCTTGAAGGACATCATCGCAGACTTGCTCAAGCCAGGTCGTGATTTACGGGATGACTTTGAAGCACCAGTCCTCCGTCAAGATGTCTTGGATGTCAAGGACTTGGTAGTCGGACAGGAATTGCAAGGTACGGTTCGCAATATTGTGGACTTTGGAGCCTTTGTGGACATCGGTGTCCACGAGGATGGTCTGGTTCACATTTCACGCATGGTCAAGCGCAAACGGGATAAGAATGGACGCCAACAAGCCTTACCGCATCCAAGTGAAATCCTCGCTGTTGGGGAAATCGTCACTGTCTGGGTGGCTGAAGTGGATATCAAACGCAACCGTATCGGTCTTAGTCTTTTGAAACCAAATGGATCTGAATAAATATGTGCAAGAAGTCTCCTTGCAAGACTTCGGTAAGGAATTTCGGCATGTAGCAATCTGGAACAGGCGATTACGCTCAACGGGTGGTCGCTTTTTTCCAAGGGATGGGCATTTGGATTTCAATCCCAAGCACTTGGAGGAGCAAGGTTTAGAAGTCTTTCGGAAGATTGTCCGCCACGAGCTCTGCCACTACCATCTCTACTTTGAGAAGAAAGGCTATCGGCACGGAGACAGGGATTTCAAGGAACTACTGGCTGCTGTGGACGGCCTGCGCTATGCTCCCAAACTGGAACAAGCTGCCAAGCCTAGCCTGCTGTATACCTGTCAGTCCTGTGGACAAGTCTACCAGCGCAAGCGCCGCATTGACCTAAAAAAATACCGATGTGGCAAGTGTAGGGGCAAACTTACTTTGAAAGAATAGAGAATCAGTCTTCGGGCTGATTTTTTTGTG
>NZ_WCJE01000027.1 GCF_016743335.1 Streptococcus suis
AAAAAACAGACCACTCTTTATGGTCTGTCAAATACGGCTTATCTCTCCCCTTTATTGCGGATAACAAAGCCTGTTTTCTTTTCACTTGATGTACGTTGGTGTGGTTTTTTGTTATCCTGACGGCGGTTGTCACGTTTGAACTTGTCATCGCGACGATTGCGATCACCACGGCGTCCTCCGCGGTCTCGGTTGCGGTCACCATCACGACGACCACTACGATCACGGTCGCGACCACCACGGCCACCCTTGCCCTTAGCTTGACCAGGTGCAAACTTGAATGGCAGTGGTTTTTCACGCGCGATTTCCACTTCTGGCAAGCTATCTGGATCTTGTACGGTCAGACTAAGTACGTAGAGAGCAAGCTCTTCAGGCGTAAATTCAGTCGCCAGCTTGATTGCATCTTTCTTAAACTTATCAAAGTTTCCACGAATGGTCTCGTCTGCGAAGTCACGCTCAATCTTTTTCAGAGCAACTTTTTTCTTAGCTTCAAAAGCCTCTTCAGCAGTTGCCGGCTTGAGTCCCTTCATACGCTTCTTAGTCAAATCTTCGATAATGGCCAAGTAGCCCATCTCATTTGGCGAAACAAAGGTAATAGACTGACCTGATTGACCAGCACGACCGGTACGACCGATACGGTGAACATAGCTTTCTGGATCCTGTGGAATATCGTAGTTATAGACGTGTGTCACACCTGAGATATCCAAACCACGGGCCGCAACGTCCGTCGCAACAAGGACATCAATCTGGTCATTTTTAAAGTCACGGATGACACGGAGGCGTTTGTTCTGGTCCAAATCTCCGTGGATACCCTCTGCACGGAAGCCACGCAGTTTCAAACCACGAGTCAATTCATCAACACGGCGCTTAGTACGACCGAAGACGATAGACAATTCTGGCTGGTCAACGTCCATAAGGCGTGTCATGGTGTCGAATTTCTCATTTTCTTTGACACGGATATAGTATTGGTCCACGTTCACATTGGTCAACTCCTTGGCAGCAATCTTAACGTGCTCAGGCTCTTTCATGAATTTGACACCAATACGCTTGATTGGCTCTGGCATAGTCGCAGAAAATAGGAGGGTTTGACGGCTTTCTGGCACACGTTCGATGATGGCTTCAATATCGTCCAAGAAGCCCATGTTGAGCATTTCATCAGCCTCATCAAGAATAAGGGTTTCAACACCATCAAGTTTGAGGGCCTTGCGTTTGATCAAGTCCAAGAGGCGACCTGGTGTACCAACAACAATGTGAGCACCTGAACGAAGGGCCTTGATTTGTTTTTCAATGCTAGAACCACCGTAAACAGAGCGGACTTTCACCCCCTTTTCACGACCAAATTTGAAAAGCTCTTCCTGACTCTGCACCGCCAACTCACGCGTTGGAGCAATAATTAGGGCTTGAACAGCTTGATTATTGATGTCAATCTTGTTGAGAGTTGGCAGACCAAAGGCTGCGGTCTTCCCTGTACCCGTCTGGGCCTGACCAATCACATCTTTGCCTTCCAGAGCAAGCGGAATAGTCTGCTCCTGGATAGGTGACGGCGTTTCAAAACCAGCCTTCTCAACGGCAAGCAAAATGTCTTCGGACAAATTTAATTCAGTAAATTTCAATTATGATACCAAGTGCGTTAAGAAAACAAGGTGAAAATAGGAGACTGACGCAGTGTGGGTACACACTAGGAAGTCTATCTTTTCATGAAGTTTTTAGCACGGGTTCGAATACTCTTCCCGAGCTAGTTTCCTAACGCATTTCCTTTCTTTTACAAGGCAGTGCGAAGCTACCTTATCTCACTTTTTTTGTAACAATTATTTCCACTGGTAGCGAACTAACCAGTATCAGACTTGCAACTTATCTAGTATAACACATTCTAAGCATAAAGGTTGGCTTTTGCCTTGAAAATTTAAAAAATGCGTTTTCATGAAAAAAGGAGCTTTCGCTCCCCTTCTTCAGAAAATTATTTCAACAATACCGCTGCTGCAAGTGCCTGTTGAATTTGAATAACACTCTTATCACTCTTAAATTGGAGGGTTTCCGCTGGATCTGCCGCAGAAGAAATCCAAATCTTGAGCTCAGCGTCCATATCAAAATGACCAGAGGTTTCTACCGTAAAGCGTGAAATCGAGCAGTAAGGAATCGATTTATAAGATACCTTTTTCCCAGTCATTCCTTGCTTATCGACCAAAATCAACCGATATTCTGTAAAAACAATCAAATCACGAACCAAGCTAAAGGCCATTTCTACCTGTTCCGCATCCAAAAGGATGTCTGCCAACTCTTGCTCTACCTTGTCATTATTCATCTGCGAGGCATTGCCCATCAAACCTGAAAACAAACCCATGTGTTTACTCCTTTTTTACTTTTCCATATTTTACCGAAAAACTTACAGGAAACAAAGTAAAAACCAGCCTATAATACAAGCCTCTCGTCAAACAAGCCTAGAAATTCTTCATTCTGCGAATGGGTGACGACGATGACCAATTTATCCTCAATCTTGGACAAGGTTTCCGCAATTAAACTTTCATTTCTAGTATCTAAGCCCGTCGTTGGCTCATCAAATAACAAGACTTTCGCATCGCGATAGAGGGCTCTAGCTATATCAAACCGCCGCTCCTCCCCTCCCGATAATTGCTGGGCAGAGGACAACAAGGTGTCAAAACCATTTGCCTGCCGTTCAAACCAGTCTAACAGACCAACCCTGCTCAAACAAGCTAGGGCTTTACCCTTATCCAAGGGACCAAATAGGCTCAGATTTTCCCCGATACTAGCTGAGAAAATAGCCGTTTTTTGAGGAAGATAGTAGATTTTTCCAAAAACAGAGGTCTGTTCTAGGTCCGCAAGATTGGTCTGGTTGACCAAGACCCGTCCCTCATCTGCTTTCTGAACCCCCAGTAGCAGACGGAGCAAGGTCGTCTTCCCACTGCCGCTTTTGCCTAGAATGGCATATTTTCTATTAGCAAGAAAACGATAGGAAAACCTATCAAAGAGGCGGTGATTATTCTGCTCATAGGTAATCGTTTCCAAACTGATGCTGTCAATGGTTTCAGTCAGTTCTTCCTTGGCTTCATTTTCCTGGAATTGCCCTTGTAAAATCGTCGTCAAATCTGCCACAACAGTCCGACTAGCCAGGTAATCCGTTACCAGTCCAGACATGGTTTGGATAGGGCCAGCCACCGTTCCCATGAGGGTGGTCATGGCAATCAGGTCTGAAATCTTCAGCAGGCCTTGAAAGACAAAGATGCCGCCAATAATCCAGGCACCCGAATAAACCACACTACTCAAACCATAGGACACGGCGTAGGTCTGAGATTGTTTTTTGGAAAAATGGTTGGCTCGCCTAGCATATTCCTGACTGGATGCTTGGAGTTTCTCTTCAAAAATCGGTGTAATGGTGCTGATTCGGATAAAGGTCAGAGAATGGACAAACTCACTAAAGAGCTTGAGATAGGCATTCTTCTCCGACTGAGTATCCTGAGTGGCATGAGCAAGGATGCGATTATTGATCAGGGGTGCTAGGAAAGGAATGAAGCACAGAGCCAGCATAATCAGCGTCATGGTCCCTTGCAAATAAAGGGCACCAATTAGTGAAAAGGTAAAGACAAGAAGACTGGTCAACATGGACAAGAGCGGTGTTAGATAACCATTTTCCAAGACATCCATGTGGTTGACCAAAATGTGAATCTTGTCAGCACTCTTTTTGTCATCATTTCCTGAATCATCGCCAGCTGCGTAGACAGCCACCAGCTGATTGCGAGTCCTTTCCATGACACGATTAACCAACTTGGCCTTGAGATAACGAGGCAGGTAGTCAAAGTAGGTATCGCAGATGAAAAAGCCCACCGCTATGAGTGAACTGGTCACAAATGCCTTCTGGTCACCGGACAGAGCCGCTTCCGAAACTCGTGCATAAATAAAACCCGTTGCCGCTAAAATCAGAGCATAGACCACCGACACAGCAATATAAGCAACTATTGCCAACTTGCATTTTCTAAGGTAGTAAAACAAAGTTCAGACCTCCAATTCATTTATATAATTATAGCATATTATAATAACACTTTTTTTGCAATGATAACAAAATTAAAAAAAACCAGGACTTGCCTGACTTCTTATGGTATTGGATTGAATTAGTCGAAGATTGAACTTGAGGTTCATCGAAGCAACTTAACGAAGTTTTAGCTTGATTTTCAAAGCTGAATACTAACTTTAATACGCAAAGAAAATCAAGAATAAAACTAGGCAAGGAGCTGAAGATTGAACTTAAGGTTCATCGAAGCGACTTAACGAAGTTTTAACTTGATTTTCAAAGCTGAACAGCTGTAATCTGACTACCGTCAGTTCCCATCTCCCGATAGCAAACATCTCCCAGATGTTTGCTACATCTTCTCTTCCAACTCCACATCCGGATATTTGTCCGCAAACCAGCGGAGGGCGAAGTCGTTTTCAAAGAGGAAAACTGGTTGGTCAAAGCGGTCTTTAGCTAGGATGTTGCGGCTTGATGACATGCGTTCATCCAGGTCTTCTGGCTTGATCCAACGGACTGTCTTTTTACCCATTGGGGTCATGACTACCTCAGCATTGTACTCGCCTTCCAGGCGGTGTTTGAAGACTTCAAACTGGAGCTGACCAACAGCACCCAGCATATACTCGCCAGTCTGGTAGTTCTTGTAGAGCTGGATCGCTCCTTCTTGCACCAGTTGCTCAATTCCCTTATGGAAAGATTTTTGTTTCATGACGTTTTTAGCAGATACTTTCATGAAAATTTCCGGAGTAAAGGTTGGCAGCGGTTCGAACTCAAACTTGTTCTTGCCTACGGTCAAGGTATCTCCTACCTGATAGGTCCCTGTATCGTAAACCCCGATAATGTCCCCCGCTACTGCATTTTCCACATTCTCACGGGACTCGGCCATGAACTGGGTCACGTTGGACAACTTGGCTCCCTTTCCTGTACGAGGCAGGTTGACAGCCATACCGCGTTCAAATTCGCCCGAAACCACACGGACAAAGGCAATGCGGTCGCGGTGACGAGGGTCCATGTTGGCTTGGATTTTGAAGACAAAGCCTGAAAAATCTTTGTTGAGCGGATCAATGACATCACCAGTTGTCGTCTTGTGACCATGTGGCTCTGGAGCAAACTCCAAGAAGGTATCAAGGAAGGTCTGCACACCAAAGTTGGTCAGGGCTGAGCCGAAGAAAACAGGTGTCAAATCCCCGTCCAAGATAGCCTGTTCTGAGAATTCATTTCCAGCTTCCGCCAGAAGTTCGATATCCTCCAAGACCTGTGCGTAAAAAGGATTTGAGCCAAAGAGTTTGTCGCCCTCGTCCAAGCTTGCAAATCGCTCATCACCTCGGTAGAGTTCTAAGCGTTTGTTGTGGAGGTCATAAAGTCCCTCGAAGGATTTCCCCATACCAATCGGCCAGTTCATCGGGTAGCTGGCAATGCCCAAGACTTCCTCCAACTCCTGCAACAAGTCAAGTGGCTCACGGCCGTCACGGTCCAACTTGTTGATAAAAGTAAAAACGGGAATGTTACGGTGTTTCACAACCTCAAAGAGCTTTTTGGTCTGAGCCTCGATACCCTTGGCAGAGTCCACTACCATGACAGCAGCGTCTACTGCCATCAAGGTACGATAAGTATCTTCTGAGAAGTCCTCGTGCCCTGGTGTATCTAGGATATTGACCCGCTTGCCTGCATAGTCAAACTGCATAACAGACGAGGTAACAGAGATACCACGTTGCTTTTCGATATCCATCCAGTCAGATTTGGCAAAGTTACCAGTCTTTTTCCCCTTGACCGTACCTGCTTCACGAATCTCACCCCCAAAGTAGAGCAACTGCTCGGTAATAGTGGTCTTACCCGCGTCCGGGTGAGAGATAATCGCAAAGGTGCGGCGTTTCTTGATTTCTTCTTGTAGTGACATAATGTTTCCTTTTCTTTTTCTTATTCTTTTTTTTTGATACATAGCAGAGCTTAGCTCTAATTTACTTCAATTTACATTTGTTCAATCCTCATTCTTTGCTAGTGCAGCTTAAAAACAAAAGAGCTGCAGTGCAACTCTTTTATTATAACGGATTCGCATGGATTTTTCAAACGCTGGTAAAGTCAATTTTATTAACTCACTTTCCACTTTTCTTCATCAATTCCAGAAAACGGTGCAACCAATCACGCTGCTCCTGCAAATCATCCAAACTATCCACAAATTCAATACACTTTTTAGCCCGTTCAGTATAGGGATAATATTTCTTCACCTGTCTTCGCAATTCTAAAACGATACATAACAACTCATCTTGTTGTCGCTGTTCCATTCGACGATGATGTACGTAGTCTGTATGCCACTTTTCAAGCATGAACAGTTTCTTATCGACGCTTTCAATAATCTGAACTTTTTTCAGGTCATCCAGACGATTATGTGAACGGAGCCAATCACATAAACTCTTCACACGAGCCTGTTTTCGCTCTCGTTCCGCGATAGCCACTCTTTCCTGTGCTTCTTTTCGTTCAAGAAAGTTTTGATACTCTTCTATATTATGACAGATTTCCCTATCTTCCATTTGGGAATCAAGTGTGTTCTTCAAAGCAATTGACTCCTTGTCAGATTGTCCATCTAGCCAGGCTAGTAAATCCTGCTTTTTCTGAGCCCACCTCTGCAAGTCGAGTTGTCTTTGTTGCTCTCGCTCTGCTTCTCTTTCCCTCTGTGCTAGTAATTTCTCTCTTTCTATAGCATTTTTTCGCAGTATTGCAGCAACTCGCTCGTGTAGTTTCCACCTTCTTAGCTTCTTTAAGTAAGCTTCCACATCAAATACTTGATTCAATTCCGGTCTCAAATAATCATTGACTACATAAAGGATACGTTCAATCTTGTGAAAGGCCAACTGTCGCTCCGCTTGTTTTCCGCTTAAGGCTAGCTTAAATAATTGGTAATCATTCCAAGGGTCAAAGTGATTGCCCCTATCTGCCTTAAAGTATCCTTTCTGATAATATTCATCCAAACTATCCAAGTCCATTATTTCTTTTAGGGTTGAAAAGTCATCGTTGGACCGCAAACGATACTCTCGCTCTGCCTTTTTCAAACTCTTGGTCAGTTCCTTATTTTGAAATTTTTTGATACAAGAGGAACCGATTGGCGATAACTTTATGTTACTAAGATCTGTACGAGAAACAGAATAGACTTTCTGCAAGTGAGCCTTTCCACATAAACACTTGCTTTCCATTTTCTTATCAATCTTTTCCAGCCTTACCCTTGTCCATTCCAGCCTTGCCTCTTCCCAGTTATCCGCTAGACTCAACGAAATGACTATCGCCTGTAAATTTGAATCCTTCATCCCAACCTCTTTTGTATATTGTTATAATATATTTTATAAAATATAGACGTATTTTTCAAGGTCTCGAACAAATAAAAATGATTGAACTTCTCCGCATTTTTGCAAAAGAAATTCAATCATATTCTTATTATTTTTCTATTTCTTCAACCACTTTTCCAAGGTTCATAGAATTGGAGCCTTTAAGGCGGTTTGACTTGTTACTGTTGAACACGCTGATAAATCCGTTTTTCAATCTGCTCCAACCAAGATTTTCTTTTCCTATCATCAACCATTTTTACCATGTTATAACTCATCCATTTCACATCTTTGTAGCCTGTCTTCTGAAATGTTCCCTTGACTAACGCATTTTTAATAGCATTACCATAAATGAGTCGATACAAAAATTTAGGGGTATTCATGGTTGTGATAATGGTAATGGTTTTTAACTTCTCATGTCGCACCTGCATACTATAACCATTTGGTTTGTAATCATAAAATGCTCCTGGAAAAATAACTTTGTCAATGAAGCCTTTCATCATTGCAGGCATCAATTCCCACCATATTGGAAAAATCAAGATGAGATGATCTGATTCTCCAATATGTTTTGTATAGGCCTGTGCTTGTGGATCAACCTGCTGATGTTTCACAAATCCTAGCAAATCTTCGCTAGTCATCACAGGATTAAACTTTTCTGCATCTAAGTCAATGACCTGCACTTGACTACCAGCCTTTTGAGCTCCAGCTATACTAGCTTCCAAAATAGCATGATTATATGATTTTTCATAGGGATGGTTATAGACAATTGTTGTTTTCATAGAAATTTCTCCTCTGTTTTTATTGTTCCTTGTTTATCATTCAAGGTACAACCAGTATATTACAATCTAAAAAGACCGACATTAACAAATGTTAAGTCAGTCGTTTTTTTATTCTAGAAAGTGATACAGGAGTTATTCCTAGATAAGAAGATAAATAAATATCTGGAACTCTCCATAACAAGTCTGATTTTTCTTGAACTAATTCTAAAAATCGTTGCTCTGGTGAGTTTTTTATTCGTGACAGAAAAAGATGGTTGTATTTAATCATTTTCTGACTTAAAAGTATTGTCAAAGAGTGATAATACTCTGGATGTTCTAGTAAAAATATTTCAAATAGCTGCCGATTTAGGCAATAAACCACAGTATCTTCAATAGCTTGAAGACTGTAAATACTTTCTGTCTTCGTTAAAAAACTTTCAAGAGACGAAACCGAATCTCCCTCAAAGAAAAACTGAATAGTGATGTCTTTTCCGTCATGGTTATGCCACAGTCTCAATGCACCTGACTGTACAAGATAAATCATATGCGAGACTTGACCCTCATCTAAAAGATAGTCTTTTGCCTTTATTTCTTTATATATTAAATGTGGTTGAATATCTTCATGTTGAAACAATTCATCTAGGATTGACAATTCTATTTCTCCTATTTTTCCAATTCTTCCACTACTTTCCCAAGATTCATGGAATTAGAGCCTTTGAAGAGGATTTGGTCTTGAGCACCAAGGACTTCCTTAACCTGTTTAACCAGATCTTCAAATTGGTCCTGATCTGCATTTTTCCTAAAGAAATAGACTTTTCCAATCGGGAACATCTGACTAGCCAACTGGGCCAGACCTTCAATATCCTGACCGTAGAAAATAACGGTATCTAGCACATCAGGCGACAGGCTCAAAATCATCTGATTGTGGAGATCGACGGACTGGCTCCCCAGTTCTTTCATATCTGCCAAAACGGCGATTTTCTTACCGCCTTCATTGGCTGGAATGCTAGAGAAGGTTTCTAAAATCAATCGCATGGCCGTTGGGTTGGCGTTGTAGACATCGCTGAGAATATCTGCTCCGTTTGCCGCCTTCTTCCACTCGGTGCGGTTGCGGGTCAAGTTCAGACCAGCTAGGGCTGACTTGATTGCCTCATCAGGCACACCCAAGGTCTTGCCCACATAGCTTGCTACCATGGCATTGGTGGCATTGTACTTACCCGTTACTGGGAGGAAAATATCACCGTCCATAAAATTGACGGTGAAGGTCAGGCTATCTTTTGACTCGACCAGACTGGTCACCTGCAAGTCAGCCTGTTCACCGAAGCGAATGAGTTCCAAATGGTTCGGCAAGTGGTTATCCGCAATCGGATCTGCTGGAAGCAGGAGTTTATGGCCTACAGTCATTCCGTCCGCAATCTGTAATTTCCCTTTGGCAATCTCTTCTCGTGAGCCGAAAAATTCCAGATGCGCTTCACCAAAAAGGGTAATAACTGATAGACTTGGTTTGGCAATTTCGGACAGGAGATGGATGTCGCCCAAGTGGTCTTGGCCCATTTCCAAGACCAGTTTTTCTGTATCATCAGGCATGTGGAGGACGGTGTATGGCAGACCGATTTCGTTGTTGTAGTTGCCTTGTGTCTTGTAAGTCTTGTAAGTCGTCGCCAGAACATCGTGAATCATGTCCTTGGTGGTCGTTTTACCATTTGATCCTGTCACAGCAATGACTTCTACCCCTGTTTTCTCTAGGTAGTAGGCCGCTAATTGTTGAAGCGCAGCCAAGCAGTCCTCTACTAGAATGTGAGGAACATCAAGACTGGCTTCAGACAGGGTTACTGCGCAGCCATTTTCAAAAGCAACAGGAATAAAGTCATGACCGTCACGCGCTCCCTTGAGGGGAACAAAAAGATCCCCTTCTGTAATCAGGCGACTGTCGAACTCCACCTTGTTAAGGGCTCTATCAGGATAAAGACTAATATCATTTTTTGCGCCCAAGACCTGAGCGACTTCGTGTAGGGTTAATTTCATTGTTTTCTCCAATAAACTAAAGGCTAGTTTCACCCCCACACCGCTTCTCAAAATTTGCGTCAACATCTCAGCGCAGTGGTTGATTGGCTTTAATAGTCCAGTGGACTATTAAAGGTTGGAGATAGGATTTGCGAAGCAAATTTCAGCTGTTCGTAATTACACTCCAAATCTGTCCTAACTACTGATGCGAACTGTGTTCGCTTTATTTCCAACCTCAAACTGTCTCCCAGACAGGTTGAGCTGTGCAGGGGTGGGAGTGAAACAGTCTGGGAATAGACTGTTTCAGCTCAACAACTAGAAATAAAGACTTGTTGATGAACTCTATTTTTGACCTTTCGAGTTCTTTCCCGCTTCCATTATACCACTTTTTATCGAACTTGAGTGAGGACACCATCTTTCATCTCATATACCTTGTCGCATTTTTCAATCATGCGTTGGTCATGTGTTACCATGATGATGGATTTGTTCCGTTCTTTGGCTTCCTTAGCTAATAACTCAACCACTTCAAAAGCGCGATTACTGTCTAGACTGGCTGTTGGTTCATCAGCTAGAATCAAAGCTGGATCATTGTAGAGTGCACGGGCAATAGCTACACGCTGACGTTCTCCGCCTGACAAATCCTTAGGGAACTTGTTTTTGAGATGGTCCACACCCAATTCAGATAGGAGTTCGTTTCGCTTGCTCGGTTCAGCTTTCTTATTGACCTTATCAACCAAGGTTAATTGTTTTTCGACTGTTAAAAATGGAATCAAATTGGAAGCCTGCAAGACAAAACCAATGTCCTTATAGCGCAATTTGGCACGTTTTTTCTCAGGTAAATCAGAATAGTCCGATTGATTGATTAAAACACGACCCGTTGTCGGTGTTTGTAAACCACCTGCCAAGGTCAAAAATGTTGACTTCCCAGAACCAGATGGTCCAATGATGGCAACAAATTCGCCTTCTTCAATGCTAAAATTTGTTGGTTTAAGAGCCGTAATGGTTTGGCTGCCATCTTGGAAGGTCTTACTAATATTTTCAAAAATAAGTGTTTTCATAACAACCTCCTAAGATAGATTTCGTAATGGATCTACCTTAAAGATAGAACGTACAGAGAAACTAGCACCTAATAGGGCAAATACAACTAGTGCTAGGCCGATTGCAATATAGAAGGTCCAGTTATTCTCAAATGGAACAGCGCTTGGCAAGACAAGGGATGACAAATAAGTTCCAGCCAATCCAAGGACGGTTCCCAAACCAGCCAGTAGGAAGGTTTGAGCCAATACAGAGCCTGAAATATAGCCATTTGAAAGACCTTGAATTTTCATCAGGCCAAAAATCGGTGATTTCTGTGTTGTCAAAACAAAGATAAAAATACCAATAACAATGGCTGAGATGACAATCAAGAATCCTATCATAAAGCCAAAGGTCATATTTTGTGCCTTATATCCTGGCAGATTTTCAATAAAGTCTGCAATAGCAACTTTTTCCAGCTCATTTGGTAGAGAAGCGACATCTCCACGAACAACAATGGCACTGGCAAGATTACTCGTTGCAGCTTGTTGTTTATCAGCCTGCATCAATTCTGCAAATGCCGTAAAGTCCATATATACAACAGGCGCCACTCCAAAGTAGGCATTGTCTGTATAACCTACAATGGTCACTTTTTCATCAGAACCTGATAGATAGATTTGATCTCCAAGCCCAAAACCTTCTACCTCTGACAAGGTTTTGTCTACAAGGACTTCTCCCGTTTTTTCATACAAACGACCTTCTACAATATTTGGGACGATAAAACTATCAGCCTCTACGGCAAAGATGTTTACCTTTTCTTTTTCGCCTGAGGTGGCATTTTCATCCACATAGGCAACTCCAGCTTGTTGGCGAATCAAGGCCTTGTCACTAGCATCTACTTGGTCAAGCAAGGCTGTATCAATTTTGGATGCTGTAATCAAACGATTGCTTTCTGAATTAAGCAAGACATAATCTGCCTGCCATTTATCAACTGCTGTTCTATTTTCCTGCATGAGTCCGTAAGCCAAACCAGTCAGGAAAAAGACCAAGTAAGAAATCAGGATTAATAATCCTAAAATCAAGCCATAACGCAGCTTATTTTGTCGCATTTCTTCAATTGCTAAAAACATCTTACTCCACACTTTCTAAGACATAAAAACTTGTCTCAAACTTCAAGTCTTCCCTCAAAAGAGCTTTGACTTTACATTTCTTTTCCACATAAGCAAGAATCTCTTTCTGCTTCTGCTCCGAAACCGACTCACCAATTCCAATCAACACCTCAAAACGCTGATTGTCCAAGCGACTCTCCACCTGAACAGACATGGTTTTATTGCCTTCTTGGCTAGCATAATAGCCCTGCACACACATGGTCACACAGGCAGCCAATCCTATATTGACCAAACTAACTGGAGTTTCCCCCTTCTCTGTCACCCCAAAGGTACGAACCGGTTCACCATAACCTTGAGAAACTGCCTGAAACAGACCTTCCCCTTTTACTGTCGTTTGATACATAAACACCTCCACATATTTGAAACCATTCTATTCTTTTTTGCAAACCTTTGCAAGAATGTGAACTAGAAAAAGATTGGAAAATTTTCCAATCTTTTTCATTAAATCAAATGACTTTCACGTTTTTCAAACATTTCCTTGGCCAGACGGACCAGCTCTTCAATCAAATCTGGATAAACCAAGCCCATATTATCCCAAAGGAGTGGATACATGGACCACTGGGTAAATCCTGGCATGGTGTTGAGCTCATTGAGGAAGATGTCTCCGTCTTCTGTCAGGAAGAAATCACAGCGAGAAAGGCCACAACCACCGATAGCACGAAAGGCCTTGGCAGCATTATCCCGCATGGTATCCATGATAGACTCATCAATCTTAGCTGGGATTTCCATGGTGATTTTGTTGTCGATGTATTTGGCATCGTAGTCATAAAAGGCAACGTCTTTGACTACTTCACCTGGAAGTGTGGTTTTCACGTCAGCATTTCCCAAAAGACCAACCTCAATCTCACGCGCATTAACCCCCTGCTCAACGAGGACACGGCTATCATACTTGAAGGCCAGATCAAGCGCCTTACGCAAGCCAGCTAAATCCTCAGCTTTTGAGATACCGACACTTGACCCCATATTAGCTGGTTTTACAAAGACCGGATAAGTCAATTTTCCTTCAATCTCTGCAATCTTATCGTCGATATTTTCACCCTCTATAACGGCCACATAAGGTACTTGAGAAATTCCTGCTGATTCCAAAATACGCTTAGTTGTAATCTTGTCCATGGCAACGCTGGAAGACAAGATATTGGTACCAACATACGGCATACGAAGCACTTCCAAGAAGCCTTGAATAGATCCGTCTTCTCCCATTGGGCCATGAAGAACAGGGAAAACAACCGCCTTTTCTTCATAAATATCGCTCGGACGGATTTTTTGCTCTTCAACAATCGTCGCGTTTGTCATGAGTTTTTCATCGGCAGACGGTGTTTGAGAAAACTCTTGCGTCTTTACAAAGTCACCAGTTTGTGTGATGAAATAGGTTTTGACAAAAAATTTATCATAATTGATGGCACGCATGATGCTTTCGGCAGACAGAACAGACACCTCACGCTCTGCAGAACGCCCACCATATAGTAAAATCAAGGTTTCTTTTGACATATATTCTCCTTCCTGTACCAACGCTATTACTCTTAGTATAGCATAATTTAACAAATCATATCTATCCTATCTTAAAATTAGGAACGTATCTAACTACAGAACAGCTATAGCTCTGTGCGGTTTTCAATAGCCCTCAACAGGGTCACTTCATCTGCATACTCAATATCACTGCCTACCGCTAAGCCACGAGCTAGTCGGGTTACTTTGATTCCTGCAGGTTTGAGGACACGCGAGATATACATAGATGTAGCCTCTCCATCTGCTGTTGCATTGGTCGCCACAATAACTTCTGTAACCTCATTATCCATCAGGCGAGTGAGAAGGGTTTTCAAATTAATATCATCTGGTCCGATACCATTCATGGGAGAAATCAAGCCATGCAAGACATGATAAAGACCGTGGTATTCTTGAATATTTTCCAAAGCTGTAACATCTCGACTATCCTCTACAATCAAAATAGTAGATTGGTCTCGCGTTGAGTCCTGGCAAATGGCACAGGGGTCCTGATCTGTCAAATTACCACAAATAGAGCAATAAGATAGGTCTCGCTTGGCTGCCAATAAATTTTTCGCAAATTCATTAACGACATCATCCTCCATGCCAATAGTATAAAAAGCTAAACGGGTAGCCGTTTTTATACCGATTCCTGGTAATTTGGAGTAACTGTCAATCAACTTGGCAATGGGTGTAGGATATAGCATAATTCTCCTTAGTTCATTGGGTAAAGTGAATTGTATAAATTAATGATTTCTGTTGTAATTGCTTTTGTTGTAGAATTTTCGTTAGTCAAGTTTGGAAGTACGACTGCAACTGCGATTTGTGGATTATCACTAGGTGCATAGGCAACAACGTTGGTATTTACTGCAGTTACTACTTCACCTGAAGGAGTTGTAGTATAAGTTTCGGCAGTACCAGTCTTGGCACTGATGGTCACGGCCGCACCACGACCGATAGCACTACCTGTATTAAATCGTCCTCCACCATTTACAAGTTGATAAAATCCTTGACGAAGGAGAGCCATTTCATCAGCTGAAATATTGACTTGATTCATCTCTTTACCAGAAACTGTTTCAATCAAATCTCCCAATCCACCTTGGGGATTATTTCCATAGATACCTTCTACAAGATGAGGAGAAATCCTTTTTCCATTATTTGCTACTGTCGCTACATATTGAGCCATCTGCATCGGTGTATAGTTATCAAACTGTCCAAATGCATTCATAATAAAGTTTGCGGTGGAATATTCTTCTGGTAAGAAACCTGTTGATTCAAGTGGTAAGTCAATTCCTGTTGGAGCACCTAATCCATATTCCGCAAAAGTAGAACGAAGTTTTGTCATCGCATTTGTCAATGTATCGCCATCATTCAAATACATGTTAGCTGAGTAGGTCTGACCAAGTAGTCCCAAAGCAATCTTAACCATGTAGACGTTAGAAGAATATTCCAGAGCCTCTGTCGCATCAATATTAAAACTACCATAGGCCCACCAAGATGTAATTGGTGCTGAACCTGCAAAATAAATCGGTTCATCTAATAATACCTGATTTCCTGAGATAATGCCATTCTCCCAACCAGATGAAATAGTTGCACCCTTGACAATAGAACCTGGTGTAAAGACGCTTGTGATGGTGCCAAGAGCATCTTCGTTAATGGTACTTGAGCCTTTTTCATGACTGTATCCAGACATGGCAAGCACCGCACCTGTTGAAGGTTCCAATGCGACTGCATAAACTCCTTCCGAGTAAAGTGCACTACCAGTAGCCAGCTCACTTTCAAAGTATTTTTTCAAAATAGCATTGACTCCATCTTGGAAGGCTAAATCAATAGTCAGTTTAATATTATTGCCCTGCTGTCCTTCTTGGATTGTCTCAATACTTTCGACATTTCCGTTTCGATCTAGGTTGATTTGTTTTTTCTCACGTTGACCTTGCAAGACTTCTTCATATTGTTTCTCGAGGTAGGCAGTTCCCACACGGTCATTTGATGAGTAGCCCTTAGAGAGATAGTATTCCGCATCTTCCGCAGGCAAACCAGCCTGTTCACTCGTTACTGTACCAATAATAGAGCTGAGGGAAGTTGGTAAAATCGTCCGTTGCCAGTTGTTAGTCGTTGAAATGCCTGGAAGTTGACTTTCATTGGCTACGATATGAGCAACCTGTTCAGCAGTTAGAGTATCTGTTACCAAATTAACAGTAGAGAAGTAAGTAGCTCCATTCATCTGCTTAAACAATTCAATCGCCTTGCTGTCTTGCTCAGAATATTGCAATGCTTCAGCAGGGATACTATCAACCGCATTAGAATAAATTGTCGATTCACTCAAATAGTTGCCATCAGAATCGTATTTTTTATCTTCTGGCAAGGCCTCGACTACCTGACGATAAACTTCTTCATCCGCTAAATAATAGTCAGCCTTGTCACGTTGAGTAATTGTTACGTCCGACACATTGACCCACTGCAAGAGTTTATTAGCTACTTCTTTCATTTCCTGAGCAGACATCTTGTTGGAACGTGTGAAGGAGACAACCTGCTGAATCTCGTTTTCAACCAAAGGTTTTCCTTGCGCATCGTAAATCTGCCCACGGATAGAGCCATTGCTAATGATTTTCTGACTGGCAGTAGACAGCTTATTACTATAAAAATCATGATTGATGATCTGCATATCTGCCAAACGCAATATCAAAACTAGGAAAAGGAAAATCACGATAGAAAATAAAATATTTAAACGAAGGGAAATAAAATTTCCATCGTGTTCCAAAGGCTTGTTCTTTCTTTTTTTCACTTCAAAGACCTCATTCTAGAAATATCCTTCTTATTATACCACAGGCAAAAAATATTTTTTAGACAGAGCCTCCTTTTCAGAAAATATTTCCTTATGATTTCTTCACGAGACAAGCTTGCACTATCTCCCATTGACTGTGAACAGATGTTTCCACAAACTGTTGATCATGGGAAACCAAGAGGACACTTCCTTCATATTCTTTCAAGAATGTTTCCAAAGCCTCAATAGCTGCCATATCTAGAAAATTTGTCGGTTCATCTAATATCAAAAGATTTGCATCCGCCAACAATACCTTAGCTAAGGAGAGACGAACACGCTCACCACCAGACAGATTTGCTACCTTCTGCTGAGCCTTATCGTAAGAAAGTCCTAACATACCTAATAAATTGAGAATCGTCATCTTATCTTGAAGAGAGGTACAACTAATATTTTCAAAAGCAGTCTTTTCTTCATCAAGATTTATCAAATCCTGGGAGAAATATGCAATTTTTAATTTTGGATTGTAGTAGCCTTCTAATTCTTTTGAAATCAATTTCCGAACAAAACTTGTTTTTCCACAGCCATTTGACCCAACCAAAGCTAACTTATCCCCAAAAGTCATGCCAAACTGAGGAAAATCAAATAAATACTTTTCCCCAATCCAGAGCTGTCCAGCCTGTAAGCGAAAGAGACTGTAAAGACCAGTATCCAAGGCACCTTTCGCTTCCATCTTTACCCACGCTTCCTTTCTGGGTTGTTGAACCTTGTCCAAACGCTCCATCCGTTTTTCCAAATGCTTGGCAGACTTTGCCATTGCCTTGGCTTGGCTATCATAGGACCCCATCATGGCATTAACTTTCCACTCGGACGATGAAACACCTTTCTTTTTCTTCCCCATCTTCTGAGCCTTGACCTGACGCTCTTGCTGGGCTTTTTTCAGTTGAGCGACTTTTTTCTGATAGGCTTCATAAACTTCCTGCTGTCCTTCTCGTTTCGCTTTCCTACTTTGGATAAAGCTATCGTAGTCCCCTGTATAAACCTGAATATTTCCTTCTTCTAAATGCCAAATGTGACTGGCTATTTGATTGAGAAAATGCCGATCATGACTTACAACCAGTAGACTGCCACGATAGCGTTTGATTTGTTTGATTAGCTTTTCCTGGTGTTCTTGATCCAGATTGGCAGTTGGTTCATCCATAATTAACAACTGCGGTCTTTGAGCAAAAGCCTCTTGAATAGACTTCCAAACCTGTTCACCACCTGAAAGCGAGCTCCTTTCCTGTAACTGGGGTACATAGGCCCAGTCTGCTTTTACCTCAATCTGACCAGCAAAATCCCTATCCATTCCCAGTAAGATTTTCAAAAAAGTAGACTTACCAACACCATTATTTCCAACCAAACCAACCTTTTGACCAGCTTGAAGGCTCAACTGCTTGATTGTAAACAAACTTCGTCCCGCAAATTCCTTCTCTAATTGAATACATTTCATTACTTCCATATAGACCTCTTTTCTTCACAAAAAGGGCCCCTATTCTGCTCAATGAACAAGAAAAAAGCCATGCAAAACATGACCTTTCCCTATGGAAAAGTCACATGAATAGTAAGCCCTTATGAGCAGTCTTATCCCTTGTGTAGTCATTTAGTTTATCTTTTATTACTTCGACGTAAGAGGAAATATCGTTTCCTTATTTCCAACTTCAAACACTCCACTAGATTGTTTGAACTCGCTTTGCCGTACTATGTAGAAGTAACTTGCTTCGCAAGTGCTATCTCCAACCTTGTACAGTCACTCGACTGTACAAGCAGCCTGCAACTTTTGATGCGAACATCATTCGCTCTATTTATGACCTCCAACAGTCTATTCCTTGACTGTTGGAGCAAGTACTAAAAGCTAACTAAAAGACTAAATTATCAAATAATTGATTTTCAACAAGTTTTAAGAACGACTAATAAGTAGCTTAATTATTCATGTAACTTCACCTCACGTATTTTATATATTTATTCTAAACAAGTTCAATGAATTTGTCAAATCTTGGTCAAGGGAGTCGCTGTATCTGGTGATGTGTCATAGACTTGGAAATCCACTCCAACTCCTAAATCAGCCTGCGCCAACTGATTAACCATGGTCATGTGAGCCAATTCCTTGATATTGTTTTCCTTTGATAAATGCCCTAGGTAAATCTTTTTGGTCCGATTTCCCAACGAGCGAATCATGGCATCAGCTCCATCTTCGTTACAAAGATGGCCCTTATCTGACAAAATCCGTTGTTTGAGGTTCCAAGAGTAAGAACCCGAGCGCAAAATTTCAATATCATGGTTGGACTCAATCAAATAGGCATCTGCATTCGCCACAATCCCAACCATGCGGTCACTGACATAGCCTGTATCCGTCAACATAACAAAGGATTTGTCATCCTTCATAAAACGGTAAAATTGCGGGCATGCAGCATCATGGCTAACTCCAAATGACTCAATGTCTAGGTCGCCAAAAGTCTTCATAGCACCCAATTCGAAGATATGTTTTTGAGCCACATCAATCTTGCCCAATTTGCTCTCCATAGCCTGCCAGGTCAATTCATTGGCATAAATGTCCATGCCATACTTACGTGCTAGAACACCGATACCATGGATGTGATCGCTATGTTCATGCGTTACCAGGATAGCATCAATATCCTCAGGCTTTCGATCAATTTCCGCCAAAAGACTGGTAATTTTTTTACCAGATAAACCAGCATCCACTAAGATTTTCTTTTTATCTGTTTCTAGGTAAAAACAATTCCCGCTGGACCCCGAAGCTAAAATACTATAATTAAAACCTTTTCCGATCATATTCTCCTATTCTTCCTCATCTGAATCATCCCACTCATCTAGTGCGATGTCCTTGCTGTACGGCAAGACAATTGTAAACGTTGAGCCATGACCATATTCGCTTTTAGCCCAGATAAAGCCCTTATGTTGTTTCACGATTTCTTTTGCAATAGCTAAACCAAGACCTGTACCACCTTGGGCACGAGATCGTGCCTTGTCCACGCGATAAAATCGGTCAAAAATTCTAGGCAAATCTGCTTTCGGAATCCCCAGACCTTCGTCTGATACGGATACAATCAACTGGCTATCTGTGGTCTTCATGCTGAAGGTAATTGTCCCGCCGTCTGGCGAATATTTAATGGCATTATTTAAGATATTATCTAAAACCTGAGTCATCTTATCTGTATCAATCTCAACCCAAATAGGACTGATTTGATAGTCACGAACAATCGTATAGACCTTATCAGAATCAGCATTTTTCATTTGGTCAAAACGGTTAAGAATAAAGGTCACAAAAGCAGTAAAGTTTATCAGTTCGACATCTATCTGACCAACTTGATTATCAATACGGGATAAGCTTAGGAGGTCTGTAATCATCCGCATCATGCGGTTGGTCTCATCTAAGGATACCTTGACAAAACTCGGTGCAACAGACTCCGTCAGCGCTCCCTCATCCAGAGCCTCTAGATAGGATTTAACGGAAGTCAACGGCGTACGTAATTCATGACTCACATTTGACACAAACAGCCTACGTTCCCGTTCTTCCTTGGCCTGCTCGGTCATATCATGCAAGACGACAACCAGGCCAGAAATCAGACCACTCTCACTACGAATCGTGGCAAAATTAGCACGTAAAGTCAAAAATTCTTCGTTTTCATTGGTGTGATCAATCACAATCTCAGGTGTCTGAGCCAACAAATCTCTCAATGTATAACGGTCTGATAAATCTAAAACCTCGAGCAGGTGATACTGCTCCTGCTTTGGGTTAGATAACCCCAACTGTTTCTGGGCCATATCGTTAATCATGATAATCCGTCCGATACGGTCTGTAGCAATAACACCGTCACTCATATAGGACAGGATGGACGTCAGACGCGTCTTTTCTTGTTCTAAATTATCATGAGTTAAGCGGATGACCTCGGACAGATCATTGAGGGAATTCGCCATGTCTGTGATTTCAGGACTTCCCCTCATGTCTAACACATCTGCATAATTCCCCTCAATTAAGGCATTGACCTTTTGATTGAGTTGTTTAATTTGCTTATTATCCCGATAGTTTTCAATCAAAAGGACCGTCAGAGCAATTAGAAAGCCAATCAAAATGACAACAAACCAAAATTCTGCCGTGGTCATTAAATAACGTAATTGATTAATCATTTCCTTTTATAAAATATCCCACTCCGCGACGAGTAAGAATGTATTCTGGTCGGCTTGGTGTATCTTCAATTTTCTCACGCAGACGACGAATCGTTACATCCACCGTGCGGACATCACCAAAGTAATCATAACCCCAAACTGTTTCCAATAGATGTTCTCGAGTCATAACCTGACCTAAGTGTTTGGCCAGATGGTGGAGCAATTCAAACTCACGATGGGTCAGCTCCAGCTCTTTGCCATGCTTCTTAGCGACAAACGCATCAGGCAGAATGACCAAATCGCCAATCACCAACTCTGGAGTTCCTGTTGACTCAATATTTGTCTGCGTCTCTGCCAATTCACTACGACGAAGAAGAGCCTTAACACGCGCCTGTAATTCGCGATTAGAGAAGGGTTTGGTCACATAATCATCCGCCCCGATTTCAAGCCCGATAACCTTATCAAATTCGCTATCTTTAGCAGATAACATCAAGATTGGAACATTGCTGGTCTTACGAATCGTTCGAGCAACCTCTAGTCCGTCCAATTCTGGCAGCATCAAGTCCAAAATGACAATGTCAGGAAACTCAGCCTCAAATACTTCCAAGGCTTCACGTCCATCGAAAGCTGTCACAACTTCATATCCCTCACGCGTCATATTAAACTTAATAATATCTGAGATTGGTTTTTCATCATCTACAATTAATATTTTTTTCATTAGTATCTTACCTTTGCTTTATTTCTTCTATTATATCAAACTTACCTAAAAAATTCATATTTCAAAACCATCTGACACAGCTATGTCACATTTTGTAACATACGACACATTAAATTGTCAGAATTTACTTGACATTGTATATAGGCAATGCTAAGATGGGAATACCTAAAAAACACTATGCAAGGAGAATTTTATGGCTTTAGTAGAATTTAAAGATGTCAACAAATACTATGGCGACTACCACGCCCTACGCAATATCAACTTGGAATTCGAACCTGGACAGGTTGTCGTTCTCCTTGGACCTTCCGGATCCGGAAAATCTACTCTCATTCGCACGATTAACAGTTTAGAGGCAATTGATGAAGGAACGCTCATCGTCAATGGACATGATATTTCCTCTACTTCTATCAAAGAGCTCGTATCACTTCGCAAAGAAGTTGGCATGGTTTTCCAGCATTTTAACCTTTACCCACACAAAACCGTGTTAGAAAATGTTACCTTGGCACCTATTAAGGTTTTGGGAATCGATAAAGCTACGGCTGAAAAAACCGCTCAAAAATATCTTGAGTTTGTTAACCTCTGGGATCGGAAGGATTCCTACCCTGCTATGCTATCCGGAGGCCAAAAACAACGTGTTGCCATCGCT
Source organism: Streptococcus suis (assembly GCF_016743335.1). Lineage (GTDB taxonomy): Bacteria > Bacillota > Bacilli > Lactobacillales > Streptococcaceae > Streptococcus > Streptococcus suis_Y. The sequence continues at coordinate 22,052 of NZ_WCJE01000027.1, forward strand.
CGCGGCTTAGCTATGAAACCTGAGCTTCTACTCTTCGATGAACCAACATCTGCTTTGGACCCAGAAACTATTGGCGATGTACTTGCAGTTATGCAAAAATTGGCACGTGACGGGATGAACATGATTGTCGTAACACACGAAATGGGCTTTGCCCGTGAAGTAGCTGATCGCATCATCTTCATGGCTGAGGGAGAAGTTTTAGTTGATACAACAGATGTGAATGGCTTCTTTGACAATCCGACAGAGCCTCGTGCTCAACAATTCCTCAGCAAGATTATCAACCACGAATCTGACAAAGTAAAACTCTAGGAGGAAGTCTATGGATAAGAAAAAAATCAACATTTTCTTTGCAATTAGATTATTGGTCTTTGGACTTATTCTTCTCGTTTTCGCAAAACAACCAGTAGCTCAAACAGAAACACCCGCATCCATTACCAATAGTGATCAAGTTCAAACTATCATCGATAGAGGCGTGCTCCGCGTCGGAGTGAAACAGGACGTCCCAAACTTTGGCTACAAGAACCCTGATACTGGTGAATTTGAGGGAATGGAGATTGACATTGCTCGTAAAATTGCAGATGAATTAGGTGTAGATATCGAATTTACTCCCGTTACAGCACAAACTCGCGGACCACTTCTTGATAACGGTCAAGTGGATATGGTCATCGCAACCTTCACCATAACCGAAGAACGTAAATTGCTCTACAATTTCACAACTCCTTACTACACAGATGCCGTTGGCTTCTTGGTCAATAAGGATAGTGGAATTAAGACATTTACCGACCTGGATGGAAAGACAATCGGTGTAGCTCAGGGTTCCATTACACGTACCCTCATCTCTGAACTAGCAGACAAATATGGTATCTCTGTCAATTTTGCAGAGCTTGGGTCTTATCCAGAACTCTCTGTCTCGCTACGTGCTCACCGTACAGACGCATTTTCTGTAGACCAATCTATCCTTTCTGGGTATATCAGTTCGAAATCTGAACTCATGGACTTTAGCTTCTCAGCTTCTGACTATGGAATTGTTACTAAATTATCTAACAAAGACCTTAACGACTACTTAAATAGTCTCGTAGAAAAATGGACTGCCGATGGTAGCCTACAAAGCATCTATGATGCCAATGGTCTCAAACCAGTCACAGAAACTGACGAATAGAAAGGTGAAACAATATGACAGTTTTAACAACTAGTCCTTACGCTTGGGAGAATTGGGTCAGTTATTTCAAGGATTTTCCAACCTTTTTCCAAGGTTTTCTCTTTACCTTAGCCATTTCTGTTGGAGCCTTTATCATGGCCATGTTTTTAGGAATTGTCTTTGGTAGTCTCTCTTCAAGTAAAAATAAAGTTTTTAAAATCATCGCACGTGTCTATGTTGAATACTATCAAAATACACCGCTTTTGGTTCAATTCATGATTGTTTATTATGGACTTCCACTGATTTCAAACTATGTTCTCATGCCGTCCATCTACTGGACAGCTGTTATCTGCGTCGGACTCTATCACGGTGCCTATATCGCAGAGGTCATTCGTGCAGGGATTGAGGCTGTGCCTACTGGGCAAACTGAAGCCGCACTTTCACAAGGATTTACTCAGTCTGAAACCATGCGAATCATCATTTTACCACAGGCCATTCCGACCATTCTGCCACCTTTGACCAACCAAGTCGTGAACTTGATTAAGAATACTGCCACTGTTGCCATCATCTCAGGAGCTGATATTATGTTTATGACAAAATCTTGGTCTGCCATGAATGCCAACTACATCCCAGCCTTTGCTGGTGCTGCTTTCCTTTACTTCATCATGTGCTTCCCTGTTGCAAGCTGGGGACGTCGCATTGAAGAAAAGAATAAGTCAGCTTTTTCACACTAGAAGGAGGTTGAACGATGAATTATGTTTTAGAATTACTCAAACCTTCAACCTTCCAACTCTTGTGGAACGGCTTGAAACTCACTCTCTATATCTCAAGCATTTCGGTAATCCTGTCCATTCTTTTCGGAATGATTCTCGCCATCATGCGAAATGGAAAAAATCCAATTTTCAAGTGGATTGCAACCATCTATATCGAATTTGTGCGTAACGTGCCAAACTTGCTTTGGATTTTCACCGTTTTCTTGGTCTTCCAAATGAAGTCAACGCCTGCTGGTATTACTGCTTTTACTATTTTTACCACGGCAGCCATGGCCGAGATTATCCGTGGTGGTCTCAACGCCATCGGACCGGGCCAGACCGAAGCTGGCTTGTCACAGGGTTTTACCCCAGTACAAATCATGGTTTATATCATCATGCCACAGGCCATTCGCAAGATGTTACCGGCTATTATCTCGCAGATTGTAACGGTCATCAAGGACACTAGTTTCCTCTACTCCGTTATCGCTCTTCAAGAACTCTTTGGTGCGAGTCAAATCCTTATGGGACGTTACTTTGAAGCAGAACAAGTCTTTGCACTCTACATCATGGTCGCCTTGATTTACTTTAGCATCAACTTTGCCATTTCAAGCCTGTCACGTTATGTGGCCAAGTCTTGGGCGAGCAGTATAGAGTAAATAATCTGAACCAGTTTTCTCGAGAAAGCTGGTTTTATGATATAATCAAAGAAAATGTACTCAAACCATTTTGGAAATGCCTCTGTTCCCAAATAGTTTAGAGTTAAATAAAGGAGAAACTTATGAAACGACTCATCTATATTGACCAGCTGAAAGGTTTTGGAATTTTAGCTGTCTTATTTCTGCATACAGTCGGTTATATCCGAAACGCTCTTCCATATACCGATATCCCTCTTTGGCGACTAGAAGCCTGGCTACACTCTTTCCTTATGCCATTTTTTGTATTTGTCAGTGGCTTTAGTTTCTATCATTTTTACCTAAAACCAAAACCTAGAAATAATACTTATATATATATATATATATATATATATATATATATATATATATCGGCTATTGCAAATATACGCAGTCTTTGGCAGTAGTATTGTAATTAGCAAAATCCTCTTTTCAAGTTACACTGTTGATAAAATACAACCTAGTCACCTCGTTTCTAATTTTCTCCTGCCAGATACATCTATGTGGTATATTTGGTTTTTAATCCTTATGGCCTCCGCAACTCTTATTCTCCATCGGTTGCAACTAACAGAACCAGTTTCACTGATTTGCATTGGTCTTTTTACACTATTTGCTGTCCTATGGGGTGGTCCATTAAATATCAGTCAGTTACCAATTGGGTTACAACACCTGACTTCTTTACCACTATTTTATTTTTTAGGTATTTATTTTGCCAAGAAAGAAATTCACAAGAAAATGGTTAGACAGGCCGTTTTTCACAGTTTAGCCGGTCTGGTCACCGTCTTCTATCTCATCTATTTACAGTCCTACCAAACCTACCCAAGTCAGCACCTGCCATTTCATACCTTCCTACGATATGCAAACGGACTAGCTATGACCTACCTGATTGTTTCTATCATAATCACTCTGGAAAGAAGATTACCCTCTATTATAGCTTGGTTTGGCCAGTATTCACTTTACTTCTATCTGGTACATACCTACATCCTGACAATTATTACTCTTTTCATAAAGAAATATTTTATAGATTTTTCTACACCTCTGCTGCTGCTCATAAGTTTTGGATTACTTCTTATCATCAATTCCCTAGTCTTGATGATTGTAAAAAGAATTCCTATACTGGATAAAGTATTTCAAGGGAAGGTGATTGCCTACCCTAAAAAGAAAAGTAACTAATAAGTGATACTAGCACTCCCAGCCAATTGGTTGGGAGTTTTTGCTGTCAAAAAAAGAAGCCCTTTCGGACTTCTCCTTATGATTATTCTTCAGCTGCTTCAGCAGGTCTTGACTTACGGGCAATATCTGCTAGGATATGGTCCACAAATTCTGTAACAGATTGAGTTTGTGTTGCCTTGCTTCCGTAACGACGGACGTTGACAGCATTGTCTTCCATTTCCTTATCACCGACGATGAGCTGGTATGGAATCTTGCTGGTCTGGCTCTGACGGATCTTGTATTGCATCTTCTCGTTCCGCTCATCTACGTGTACGCGAACGCCACGGTCTTGCAATTCCTTAGCAACCTTCCAAGCGTAGTCCAAGTGAGCTTCCACAGAGATCGGAATCATAGTCACTTGGGTTGGAGCCAACCAGGTTGGGAAGGCACCCTTGTAGGTTTCAATCAAGATGGCTGTGAAGCGTTCCATAGTCGAGATAACACCACGGTGAATCATGACTGGGCGGTGCTCCTCACCGTCAGCACCAATGTAGGTCAGACCAAAGCGTTCTGGCAAGAGGAAGTCCAACTGAATGGTTGACAGGGTTTCCTCGTTACCAAGGGCAGTTTTCACTTGGATATCCAATTTCGGACCGTAGAAGGCCGCTTCACCCTCTGCTTCAAAATAGTCCACGCCCATTTCATCCATGGCACCCTTCAACATACGCTGGGCATTTTCCCACATCTCATCGTTATCGTAATACTTCTCTTTGTCCTCTGGATCACGATAAGACAGGCGGAAACGGTAGTCGTTTAGGTTGAAATCTGCGTACACATCGATAATCAACTGGAGAGCTTTTTTAAACTCTTCTTGAATTTGCTCAGGTGTGACAAAGATATGACCGTCGTTGAGGGTCATCTCACGCACCCGTTGCAAACCAGTCAATGCGCCAGATTTTTCATAGCGGTGCATCATACCAAGCTCGGCGATACGCACTGGCAATTCACGGTAAGAACGCACATGGTTTTTGTAAACTTGAATGTGGTGCGGACAGTTCATTGGACGAAGCACAAACTCCTCACCGTCACCCATGTCCATAGTTGGGAACATATCTTCTGAGTAGTGCTCCCAGTGACCCGAAGTCTTATAGAGTTCAACAGAAGCCAACGGTGGCGTATAAACGTGCTGGTAACCAGAAGCCAATTCCTTGTCTGTGATGTAACGCTCCAAGGTACGACGGATAGTTGCACCATTTGGCAACCAGAATGGCAAACCTTGACCAACTTCTTGGCTGATCATGAAGAGATCCAATTCCTTACCAAGTTTACGGTGGTCACGTTCTTTTGCCTCTTCACGCATTTGAAGGTACGCCTTGAGGTCTTTCTTGTCAAACCAAGCCGTACCATAGACACGTTGCATCATTGGATTTTCGCTCTTACCACGCCAGTAAGCACCAGCCACATTGAGCAATTCAAAAATCTGGATACGACCTGTTGACGGAACGTGTGGGCCACGGCAGAGGTCAACGTATTCGCCCTGAGTATAGATGGTCAAACCGCCTTCGTCGTCAGAATGTTCATGAATCAATTCCAACTTGTATGGATCATTTTTGAAGATTTCAAGAGCTTCTTCCTTAGTCACCTCACGGCGTTCAGAAGGGAAGTTTTCCTTGACAATCTTCATCATTTCTTCCTGAATGCGTGGCAGGTCTTCATTTGAAATCTGACCAGCAGCATTGTCCGTATCATAGTAGAAACCATCCTGAATAGCTGGACCAACCCCTAGCTTAATATTTGGAAAATGACGACGAGCCGCTTGAGCAAAGAGATGCGCCGCTGAGTGACGCAAGATGTCCAAGGCATCCTCGTGGTCAGGCGTTACGATTTCAAGCGTGCCATCCTCTTCAATAGCACGAGTGGTGTCAATCAGTTTACCATTGAACTTACCAGCAAGCGCCTTTTTCGCCAAAGACTTACTGATGCTCTCCGCAATTTCAAAAGTTGTCACACCAGCTTGGTACTCACGAACAGCACCATCTGGGAAAGTAATGTTAATCATAATATAAGATATAAAGGGCGTTAAGCGGACACAGACAAAATAGGAAACAGAACGACGACGCAAGCGTCCAGTTCTCGTTTATCTTTTTGGCAAAGTCCGTAGCCCGTATTCAGTTCAACCAAATACGGAGACCCTAGTCCTTTCTATTTTTTATTTATTTTTTAATCCCCAATAACTCTTCTTTTTGAGCTAAAAAGGTTTCCATTTCTTTTTGAATATCAATATCCAGGCGGTCAGCCAGTTCAATCAACCACCAGATATTTTCAGCCAATTTATGCTCCAAGGTATAGGGCGTTTCATCATAGTAACGCCCCTGCTTGGTCATAATCAGACGGTTCATGTTGGGAGCGAGAAAGAACTCAACAAATAGAAAAGAGTTGGTCAACAAATCTTTATTTTAAGTTGTTGAGCTGAAACAGTCTATCCCCAGACTGTTTCACTCCTCAATGGACCACTCTTTCTCATGGTGCTTGAGTTCCAACTCTCTGTAAGCATGACGCACATCTTGACACCGTTTTAATAAATCATCAGGCAGCATCATTCCTCCTTCAAAAGAAAACACGACGCCCTCGCAAAAGGACGTCGTAACGTGGTTCCACCTTCATTCGCAGTCACGCAAAAAAGCCTGACCACCTCAGATTGGCGATAAGGGAACCACCCTTTTATGTTTGCATAAAATCATACCGAGTAGTGTCAATCCTATCCTCTATGTGCTTGCACCAACCGCACACTCTCTCAAAGATTTCCTAGAATTGATAAGTCTCTAAAAGCTATTATAACAAGGATTTTCCGATATATCAAGGATTTTTCATCATTTTCTTTCTTAAGGAAAACAGCAGAGCTCCTAACCCATTTCCGATGAGGGCACAAAAAGTATAGGCCAATTGATAAAGTAGAATCCACTCTTGAAAGAAAAAAATTGTTACAGGATAGAGCAGAAAAACCAGTATCAAAAGCCAAATAGAAAAGCCCTTGAACAGTCCGTAAACTAGTCCCAGAAAAAATAATACTACCGGGGTGTAAATTAGAATATTTCCAACTACAAGGCCCTTAGAAACCATAGTATCACTGACTAAATGAAATGCTATCAAATACATTCCTGCATACATAAATAAAATCACAATTATCGCTGGAATGAAGACTTTCCAACTAGTTTTCTGTCTCTTTTCCATTTTCAACACCTAACTAATCAAAGAAATTTCGAATTGATTTTACTTGTTCGACTGATTTTTTCAATATTTTTGCTGTCGTGTCTGTTGATTTAACTACTACTTTTTGCGGTAGGCAAATAGCCTCTTTTATCAATGCTTCTGCTACGCTATCTTGATTAGTATGTTCTTTTCTAAAATCATACGAAATCTTCAAATCTAGATAATATTCAAAAACCTTGCGTCCAAAATTCGTAGAAGAAATCTCATAGAGCTTCTTATCAAGCACATACGGATTCATTGGTGGCGTAGCAACAATCGCCTCAACAACGGCATCTGCCAACTCCTGTTCTCGAATGAAGAGCGTCCCAAACATCTTATCTGTTATAACATTTTTTAAATAGGGATTGCTATGTGCCAAAATAGGAGTTCCAGAAGCTAAGCTTTCTAAGAAAGTTAGTCCCTGTGTTTCACTGGTCGAAGCAGAAATAAAGAAATCCGCAGCTTTATAATAAAGTGCTGTATCACTTGGTGCAATCATTCCCGTCAACTGGACATGTTCATCTAGATTAAGCTCCGCTATCATTTCCTGAAGATCATCTGTATAAGGTCCACCTCCGACAATGACCAACTTCACCTTTGGATTTTCCAGCAAAATTTTTGGCATTGCCTGAACGATTGCTTGGATATTCTTCTCGTGAGAAATCCTAGACAGACTTAACAACATCGTTTCATCACTAGCAATTCCTAGCTGTTCCCGCAACTCATCTGTTTCATCCTTGCCAATTTCTGGTCTATCAAACTTTGCCAAGTCAATTCCTGTCGGAATTACTCGTTTAGAAATCGGAACATTGTAACTCATTAAAAGATCTTCAACGATCTCACTGGGGCAAATTACCCCATCCAAATCTTTTAAAAATGCCCGTACTAAATATTTAACCATCCCGGGACGAATAATCCTACCCTTGGCAATATAGTGTACGTAGTCTTCATACTGGGTGTGATAAGTATGTACCACCGGAATATCAAGTTCCTTGGCAATCATTTTCCCCAAAATCCCCAAAGAAAATTCTGTATGTGTATGAATAATATCTAGTTTATAGCGACTTGCAATTTTTAAGGCATCTGTAAAACCTGCGTAGGCCACTCGACGATCTTTAAAGGCAAAAAAAGGTACGCTAGGAATTCGGATAATGTCCCAATCTTCGTAGCGATTCACATCCTCATCTGTCGTCGTAAAAATAAATACCGTATGTCCCAATTTTTCCAACTCTGTCTTAAGAGTCCGAATCGAAGTCGCGACTCCTGAAACCTGTGGAAAATAGGTATCCGTAAACAATCCAATCCGCATTTACATCTCCAATACTTGTCGATAGGCATCCACCAATTGGTGGGAAACATTATCAATCGAGCGACTAACCGCAACCTGGTAGCCCGCCTCACGTTTATCAACCTGCTTGTCTAAGATTTTCTGAATAGAATCGACAAAATCATCCACTGTATGTCCCAATTCGGCAACGTTTTCGTCAATCCAACCATCGTAAACTGGAATATCTCTTAGAACTACATGCTGATGACTAGCAAGAGCTTCCAGAACAACAATCCCTTCTGTTTCCTCATACGATGGGAAGAAAAAGGCATCCGCTCCGCTCATTGCACCTTGAAAAACAGCACCTTTAAAATAACCTGGAAACTCGACATTCGCTGGATGATCTCCCTCAACAATTTTTCTAATATATGACGGAATCAGCCACTTATTGATTGAACCGAGCCAAATGAAGCGGACATGCGGCATCTTTTCGGCTACCTTGACAAAGTCTTCAATTCCTTTACGTCGGAAGTAAAGTCCTGCACAGACAACAACTGGCTGACCTTCTTCAATTTTAAAATGCTCTCGAAAGACTGCTTCCTTACGTTCATCCTTCTTATATTTATCTAAATCAATACCATTCGAAACGGCTATAATTGGCGTTGTCACACCGTAAGACTGGATGAGTTTTCTTGAATACTCTGAAGGAGTGATGACAAAGTCTGCCTTTTGGTACATGCTTGCTAGATATTTCCCCACAAAAGGAGCTAGGGTATTCGAACCGATAAAGGAATTTTGAAAATCTTCCTTCGTGGAATGTCCATGCATGATTACCTTTTTTCCACTCCGTTTGGCTGCATGTAGCAATAACCAGGAGCGTGGACCATAGGTATTGATATGAATGACATCGTAATCTCCCAACAGGTCTGTCGTATAAGGAATGCCTGCCATATCTAGCGCTTCCATCTGGTGTTGAAGTGCCCGGCCAATTCCTGATTTCTCTAAAACAGTTTTACCTTCTAAATACAATAGTACTTTCATAATACCATTATAGCCCTTTTTTACATTTTTTCATATTTTAAACTGTATTTTTTGTATCAATTAAAGCCAATACAAAAGAATATAATCCTAAATATAGGATTACAC
>NZ_WCJE01000028.1 GCF_016743335.1 Streptococcus suis
CAAAAAGATTCGCGTTGCCAACATGTTGCCGGCCATCGTGATTGCAGTTATTTGGTCATATTTTACATAGAAAGAAAAGGGCTCGGTTGCTTATCCGAGCTCTTTACTATTTAACATTAGTTTTCATTTTTCTTGCGGAAAGCACCGACAAAGCCAATCAAGCTGAAGCCAAGGAGGCTGAGCACAGAACTTGCCTCACCAGTTGCAGGGAGTGTTTTTTGTCCTGCTTGAGTTGTTGCGGAGGAAGTGCTTGTCTTAGCTGTAGTAGCAAGTTTGTGTTTTGGTGCAGGTGCTGTTGTTTTTTCGGCTGGAAGGGTAATGACCTGACCAGACGGAAGTGTAATTTGAACACCAGATTGACCAGATGAAGTTTGATTATCAGTAGCTGTTTGTCCAGTTGGAGGAGTCACGACTTTTGGTTCAGTGTAGACAAACTTGAACTCGCCAAATCCTTCGTTTTCAGCTGAGGCTTGGATGTAAATCAGCCCTTCTTGGTCAGCAACTAGAGCTTTCGCACGATCTGCTGTCAAGAAGCGGAGGTCGAGTCCCTTGATGCTATCTGTAAAGGTCCAGTTATTGTCTGCTGTAGGGTTGATAACTTTCTCAGCGATAATATAATTGATGATGGCTTGGCGGTTTTCCAGGTTGAGCAAGTAATTGACAGAAGCTTCGCGGACCCCAGGGAAAGTACCGTTTGCACGGTAGTTGTTGGTAACCACGATGAATTCTTGATCAGCCGTCACATCTTGCCCATTGTATTGCAGATTCCGAACTCTGCTGGCAGTTTCGTTGACTACCTTACCGTTACGATCGTATTTATTTGGTTGCGTAATATCGTACTGATAAGTTACTCCGTCAATAACGTCAAAATTGTAAGTGCGGAAATCTGTGTTGACTAGGTTTTGTGGCTCTGTTGAGCTTGGGTCAACTTGGTTGAATTGCCCTGCGGACATTTCCAACCATTCTTTGAGTTGGGCACCGTTGACTTTTAAGATGGCTACAACGTTGTCGTAGAGGTAAAGATCTGCTACGTTCTTGATGGCGATTGGGCCAGCAGGAATGTCTGTATAGGCTGAAGCATCGCCTCGAGTACCAGCCTTAAATGGTGCAGCCGCAGATAGGATTGGCAGATTAGCTTCTGAAGTACCCGCCAACTGTTGTTTTGCATACCAAATCTGTGCATTGTTAACAATCTGTACAGAAGGATCATCTTGAACAAGGGCAAAGAAGCTGTTGATTGGAGCAGTTGTTTCACCGACTTGTTGGCGCACATAGTTGATGGTTTCGTTATGGGCTTCTTTAGCAAGGTCGATGATGCGACTATCTGCTACAGATGATTTTGTATCGATTTTACGAATAGCCGCTTTGCTAGAAGTAGTTGTCCATTTGCCATCTTTAAAGACCAGATTGAGGTCGATGACGCCGAGGTGGTCACCGTATTTACCCGCCATGGTGACAGGAGTACCGTTGATTTTGCCATTTGTATCATCCACGCCAGAGTATTTAGCATAGAAGCTTGGTTTTTCGGCAGTTCCTGGGAATTCTGCGTGGGAGTGACCTGTGATAACCGCATCAACTCCTGATAGGCTGGCGATTTGGTAACCGACATTTTCCTCGCCGACTTCATATTGGTCATCGCCGATACCTGAGTGGGAAAGGACCAAAACGATGTCTGCGCCATTTTCTCGCATGGTTGGGATAATATCGCGAACGGCTTCAACTGCATCACGAACAATCACTTTTCCTTCTAGATAAGCTTTGTCCCAGTTGAGAATTTGAGGGGGAACAATCCCTGTAACACCGACATTTAGTGTAACCTTTTTACCCTCGGTGTCTGTGAATGTCTTTTTCACAATGGTATAAGGGGTGTAGAGAAAGTCTTTCGTAGTCGGATCGAGGACATTGGCATTGACTAGAGGCATGTTGGCTGTACGAATTACTTTTTCGAGGTAGGCAAGGCCGTAGTTAAATTCGTGGTTGCCAAGTGTGCCGACGTCAAATCCCAGAGTCTCTAAGGCGGCGTACATAGGATGTTGTTCACCTTCTTCAATAGGATCAACGATAGACTTGTAATTTCCAAGAGGAGTACCTTGAATGGTGTCTCCATTATCTACCAATACGACATTTGGATTTTCTTTTTTCGCCTCTTCGATAAGAACAGCTGTTTTTGCCAGACCAAGCGTTTCCACTGGTTTATCTTGGTAATAGTCATAGTTGACCAAGTTCGTATGGAGGTCAGTTGTTGCGAGAATGCGAACATCAACAGTTTGTCCTTCAACAGGCTGACTAGTTTCAGTTGCAGCAGGAGTGACTGTGCGTGCTTCTGAAGCAGTTGTGTCAGTTGTCTCGCTTGTAGGATCACTAGTTTCAGCTGTCTCGGAAGAGCTTGGATTTTCAGCTTCGGTAGTGGCTGGAACAGGAGATTCTGTATTATCAGCTTCCTCTGTGGTGTCAGCTTCAACTGGTACAGCCTGACTTGCTTCTGTTGAAGAAGCTGGAGTTGTGTTGAGAATCTCTTCGGCTTGAGCTAATTTTGGATTGCTTGCAGCTAAGAGAGCTAGTGTGAGTGCTACGGCACACTTACTGAAACGAAAATTCATAAGAATCCTCCATTTTCTTTTTGTAATAATCTTCTACAATCATTATACAGCTAAGGAATGCAAAAATCAAGATTAATTCTGAACGTTTGGTTGAAAAACAAGTGAAAATAGCAAGAAAAACAATGAAAAAAGGAACGTTCGCCGAATTTGAACTTGGTTTGGATTGTTTGTAATTAGTAGTCTTATGTTGTTAGATTCCTTTTTCTTTTCCAGTGAAAATGGTAAAATAATAGGAAATAGTTAGGGAGAGAAGTAAATGAAAGAAATCAATTACACTGGCGAGGAAGTTGTTGCACTGACAGCAAGCTATCTTCCAGCTGATGATGTGGCCTTTGTTGAGAAAGCTTTGAACTATGCTACTGAAGCTCATAAACTTCAATTTCGGAAGTCAGGCGAACCCTACATTGTCCACCCTATCCAAGTGGCAGGGATTTTGGCAGGGCTTAAGCTAGATGCGGTAACCGTAGCTTGCGGATTCTTGCATGACGTAGTAGAAGACACTGAGGTAACTCTGGATGATATGGAGGCGGAATTTGGTCCAGAGGTCCGCCATATTGTCGGTGGGGTGACCAAGTTAGGTAAGGTCGAGTACAAGTCTCATGAGGAGCAGCTGGCTGAAAACCACCGCAACATGCTGATTGCCATGTCCCAAGATATGCGGGTCATTCTGGTTAAACTGGCAGACCGTCTTCACAACATGCGGACCCTTAAGCACTTGCGCAAGGACAAGCAGGAACGGATTTCACGTGAAACAATGGAAATCTATGCACCGCTTGCCCACCGTCTGGGTATTTCTTCGATCAAGTGGGAATTGGAAGACATGTCCTTCCGCTACCTCAATGAAGTTGAGTTTTACAAGATTACCCACATGATGAGGGAGAAACGACGCGAACGGGAAGAGTTGGTTAATGAAGTTGTCGACAAGTTAAGAGAATACACAGAGGAGCGCCATCTTCACGGTCAAATCTATGGTCGTCCCAAGCATATCTACTCCATCTATCGGAAGATGCATGACAAGAAAAAGCGTTTTGACGAACTATATGATCTGACAGCTATTCGCTGCTTGATGGATACTCCAAGCGATGTCTATGCTATGCTTGGCTACATCCATGAACTCTGGAAACCTATGCCAGGTCGGTTCAAGGACTATATTGCCAGTCCAAAAGCCAATGGCTACCAGTCCATTCATACGACAGTCTATGGACCAAAGGGACCGATTGAGTTCCAAATTCGGACGGTGGAAATGCACCAGGTTGCGGAATACGGGGTGGCAGCTCACTGGGCCTACAAGCGTGGTGGCAAGGCAACTGCCAGCGAAAAAGAGTTGCGCTGGATCAACAACCTGATTGAACTCCAAGAAGGGGCTGGGGATGCGCAAACCTTTGTAAATTCTGTCAAGGACGATATTTTTACAGAACGTATTTACGTTTTCACGCCAGATGGTGCTGTGCGTGAGTTGCCAAAGGATTCCGTGCCCATTGACTTCGCCTATGAGATTCATACCAAGGTCGGTGAGCGAGCGACAGGTGCCAAGGTCAACGGCCGTATGGTGCCTCTGACGACCAAGCTCAAGACGGGCGATCAGGTGGAAATCATCACCTCTGCCAACTCATTCGGTCCAAGTCGTGACTGGGTCAATCTTGTAAAGACTCACAAGGCCCGCAATAAAATCAAGCAGTTCTTCAAGAATCAGGACAAGGAATTGTCTGTTTCAAAAGGACGTGAGATGCTCCAGAATCTCCTCCAAGAAAATGGCTACGTTCCCAACCAATACCTGGATCGTCGCCACATGGACGAAGTCCTGCAAAAGACTAGCTATAAAACCGATGAGGCTCTTTATGCAGCGGTTGGTTTTGGGGAAATCTCTGCCGTGTCTGTCTTTAACCGCCTGACAGAGAAAGAACGCCGTGAGGCCGAGCGAGCTAAGGCAAAAGCTGTCGCGGATGAATTGGTCAACGGTGGCGAAGTCAAACACGACAACAAAGATAGTCTGAAAATCCGTCACGAAGGTGGCGTGGTCATTGAAGGGGCGTCAGGCTTGCTGATTCGGATTGCCAAATGTTGTAATCCAGTACCTGGCGATGAGATTGTCGGCTACATCACCAAGGGACGTGGGGTTGCGGTTCACCGTGTGGACTGTATGAACCTCAAGAGCCAGGAAAACTATGATGTCCGCCTGATTGATGTCGGTTGGGAGGATGAAAACTCTACCAAGGAATACATGGCAAATATCGATATCTACGGTCTCAACCGTTCAGGACTGCTCAATGATGTCCTTAAGGTCTTGACCAATGCCAGCAAGAACATTTCTTCGGTCAATGCCCAGCCAACCAAGGATATGAAGTTTGCGACCATCCACGTTTCCTTTGGTATTTCCAACCTGGCAACCTTGACCAGTCTGGTGGACAAGATCAAGTCGGTGCCAGAAGTTTACTCAGTGAAAAGGACCAACGGATAAGATGAAAATTGTACTACAACGTGTATCACAGGCCAGTGTGACCATCGAAGGAAGTATCCATGGGCAAATTGAACAAGGACTTTTGCTCCTAGTCGGTGTGGGGCCAGATGACAGCCAGGAAGACCTGGACTATGCTGTTCGGAAAATTGTCAACATGCGGATTTTTGCAGATGAGGCAGGTAAGATGAACAAGTCTGTTCAAGATGTGGCGGGCAAGATTTTATCTATCTCCCAATTTACCCTTTTTGCGGATACAAAAAAAGGCAATCGCCCTGCCTTTACAGGAGCGGCAGCTCCTGCCCTAGCCAGCCAACTCTACGATGCCTTTAACCAGGCCTTGTCAGCCTTTGTGCCCGTTGAAGTGGGCGTTTTTGGGGCGGATATGGCGGTCAGCCTGGTCAATGATGGTCCGGTGACCATTGTGTTGGATACCAAAAATCGCTAGACTACTATACATTTTTAAGGAAAATTGATATACTAATATCAAGAAAATGTGGAGGTGTCGGATGAAAAAGTTATTAACCAATCATTTCTTTTATTTAATCCTTGCTTTTGTACTAATCTTAGCGATTTATTTCAGTGATTTGGATAAACGTTGGATTATCTTAGCAAGTTTTCTCTATTTTATCCCTTCGCAGATTTTATACCGTCGTCGCCTCAAAGAGCGACTACAAGAAGACCAGCCCAAGTAGGCTGGTTTTTTTGATGTATAAATTGGACTACAATTCTTTATTAAATATGCTATAATAGTTTTTGCAGAAAAGTAAAGACGGTGGCTCTAATTTCTGAAAGGTAGGTGGGAGCGGTACAGAACTCAACTTGTAGAAAATGAGTTCCCTTTGCCTCCATATTTGTAGCTTCAGGCTAAAATAGTCCACTTGACTATTTTACTACCGCCCCCGCACAGCTCAAAAGGTTCAGTGAACATTTTGAGGTTGGAAATGGAGCGAACTTGTTCGCAACAGTCGTATAGGTCAGATTTGGAGTGCGAAGCACGAATAAATCTGCCAATCAACCACTGCGCTGAGATGTTGACGCGAATTAAGAGAAGTGGAATGGAACTTTTTGTTCTACTATGCAAATCATCAAAATCTAACAGAAGGGCTAGCCCAAGCCAGCTGGTAAGTGAACTTACTCATCTGGCAACGACAAATCCTATAAGATTTGTCTAGGGCTCGCACTAGCTCGAGTTTTGAAAAATATCGTTTCAAAACTCTCACGTCGAAAGTCTTAGCTTGTCAACCTTTGAGGTGCTGACACTCATGTTTGTAGCTGGTAACTTTGTTATTGCTCTCGTGATGTTAGTGCTTGAATTGGTAAAATTGACAAAAAAATAACCGTCTATAACTTTGGCGAGTTAACGGTTATTTTTTCATAATTTATAACAAGCCACCGTCTTAAACGGTTCTGCATTGGGTAGTTGTTTCCAGCAACTACCTTTTTCTATGTTTATTATACATCGGTAGGTCTACCAAGTCAAGTTGGACATTTATCTTTTGCTGAAATATGCTATAATAGTTTTTGCAGAAAAGTAAAGACGGAGGCTCTAATTTCTGAAAGGTAGGTGGTGCCTATGGGCAAATCATCAAAATCTAACAGAAAGGGGAAGCTATCTTTGTCAACCTTTGAGGTCTTAACACTCATGTTTGTAGCTGGTAACTTTGTTATCGCTCTCGTGATGTTAGTGCTTGAATTGGTAAAAACGACAAAAAAATAACCGTCTATAACTTTGGCGAGTTCACGGTTATTTTTTAATAATTTATAACAAGCCACCGTCTTAAACGGTTCTGCAAGGGGTAGTTGTTTCCAGCAACTACTTTTTTCTATGTTTATTAGACATCGGCAGGTCTATCAAGTCAAGTTGGACATTTATCTTTTGACGAAATATGCTATAATAATGATTATTACTTACAAAAAATGTAGGAGATTTCTATGCTTAATATTTTTGTATTAGAAGATGATTTTTTTCAGCAGAGCAGGTTAGAAAATGCTATTAGGCAGTGTGTTGAAGAAACGTCAGTAAGATATAAATTCCTAGAAGTTTTTGGTAAACCAAATCAGTTATTGGAATCAATTGAGGAAGCAGGTAATCACCAATTTTTCTTTTTAGATATTGAAATTAAAGGCGAAGAAAAGAAAGGAATGGAAATCGCTAAAGAAATCCGTGCTCGAGATCCTTATGCTGTTATTGTCTTTGTAACAACTCACTCAGAATTTATGCCGGTAACGTATCGTTATCGGGTTTCTGCTTTAGATTTTATAGATAAAAGCCTAGAGGATAGTGACTTTCAAAAGGCAGTATCAGATGTGTTAGTGCATGCTTTTGAAAATATTGATCATACTATAGCTGAAAATTCTTTTGTATACAAAACTGAAACTGCTCATATTCAAGTTCCTTTTAGTGACATCCTTTATTTTGAAACATCATCAACAATACATAAAGTCATTTTAAAAACGAAAACAGGTCAGACTGAATTTTACGGGAAAGTATCGGATTTAGCGAAAGCTGACGAACGACTTTACCAAGCACATCGTTCTTGTGTAGTGAATCCTTTAAATATAACGAAGTTGGACAGAGCAAACCATATTGCCTATTTTGAGAACGGAGATTCTTGTTTTGTTTCTCGTTTGAAGCAGAAGAAACTTGCAGATTTGTTGGAGATTGATTGATGAATATTTTTATATCTCCATTTTATGACACTTTATTCTTTATTGACATGCTGATTCGTTTGATGATTCTTCAACAAATCAGTGGTTTATTTTTAAGCAAGAAGAAAAAATGTTGGATTGCTTTTCTTCTTACTTGTTGTCAGATAGCTTTATATGATATTTATTCTTTGTTGGAACCTTTTTCATTTTTAGTTGTTATTCCTTTTTTTAAAACAAATTGGAACAAGACGCAAAAAATATTTTATGGATTATTACCATTTGTGATAGGGGATATGTTTCAAAGGATAATTGCTCTTTATTTGAGATTCCTATTCCAACTTGAATACTCTGCCATGAGTTTAAATATAGTATTTAATGTAGTTATAACATTACTACTTCTACCGTTTTATTTATTATTTTTCAAGGGATTGGGAATCGAATCTAAGGATTTAAAAGTAGATACAATAGATAAGGAACTGAGAAAGACATTCAGGTGGTTAAATGCCTCATTTATAACTTATTTTTTGCTTGTAAGGATTACTACTCAAGCTGAAATATGGAGCCAGAGAGGTATGATTGTTATAGATTGGAATCCTTACTATATTCGTACTAATATTTTGTTGCTTTACTTTGCAATATTTATCGTTAGTATGTTATATTTGAATTATCAGAAGAAAGAGAAACAAGCTATAGAAATTCAGGATTTGAAGGACAAACAGCTAACAGATTTAGGTCGTTATAGTCGTCATGTTGAGTCACTTTATAAAGAAATTCGAAGTTTCCGACACGACTATACAAATATTCTCGTTAGCTTGAATGAGGCTATAAAAGAGGAAGACATTGTTGCGATTCGAACTATTTATCACGAGGTTATTGCAGATTCTGATAGAAAATTCTATGATGGAAAGTACGATATAGCTAGATTGTCCAATATACAAAATCCTGCTGTGAAGAGTTTGCTGTCATCTAAGATGTTGGAGGCACAAAAAAAGGTATTGCAATCTCTGTGGAAGTAGATGCTGAAATTGAACCACCTGCTTTAGAGTTGATAGAATTCATAACGATTCTGTCTATTTTATTAGATAATGCTATCGATGCTGCAGAGCAGTGTACAAATGGAAATATTGTATTCGCCTACTTACAGGAATATGACCGAAAAATTGTGGTTGTAGAAAATACTACTGTCGAAGATAAGGTAGCAACAAGTCATATATTTGAGTACGGTCATTCTACAAAAGGAGATAATCGAGGAATTGGCTTGGCTAATGTAAAAACTATCTTAGATAACTATCCTAAATTTTCTATATCAACGAACAGTAGCAATCATCGATTTGTTCAGGAGTTGGTGTTTTTGGAATAAGATTTATAGATGTAAATCCAGTCGAAAGGCTGGATTTTTTTGCATTTTCTCGAAAAAATGGTCATTCATTACAAAATAACGACCGTTCATGACATGGATGAAAAATTTGGGCTGATTTGGCTTATACTAAGAGTGTAAAGAAAACAAGAACAGGAGAAACAAAGATGAGAGAAAAAAAGGATAAAATCAAAACCATAATTAGTATTCTAATCATTAGTTATGCAATTCTATGTATCTTAGCAGATGTATCTATAATCAATTTTGATATAGAATTATATATTCCATCTACATACGCTATCATATATTCTGCTACCTTTTTGAGCTTTACGGGAAGGAG
Source organism: Streptococcus suis (assembly GCF_016743335.1). Lineage (GTDB taxonomy): Bacteria > Bacillota > Bacilli > Lactobacillales > Streptococcaceae > Streptococcus > Streptococcus suis_Y. The sequence continues at coordinate 9,405 of NZ_WCJE01000028.1, forward strand.
AAATAAAAATGGAAAACAAACATCAAATGATGACTATCAAAGAAAGAATAAAATTATGCAGTTCTTGCAAGGGCTTGTTGAAGGAATTTTGGTCACTGCCGTTCTTATTCACCTAGTGGCTTGGCTTGTTCTTGGAAAAACAGTAGATGTTTTCTCATCTAATTTCTATCCAATGCTCTTTATTGCATTGTATTTTCTAATTGGTATTGTTTGGTTAGTGATGTTAAAGGAGTTCAGTTATGACAATGATGGAAAAATTAGATAAAAAATACCAAGAATTTGAAACAGCTTATGAGTCTTCCCCGTTTGCAATGAAATTCTTGGTCTGGGTAGGAGTAGCTCTGACCTTGATGACACTTGGATCTGTTCTTGTACCAGTGATTTATTCAGCAGGGCAAGAATTCGGGGAATTTCTATATTCTGTTTTTGGATGAGGGAGTGGTAGAAAATAAAATGAAAAAAGCTGAACAATCAGCTTTTTGTTTACACTTGTTTCGTTAGACTTGTTGAAGGTGGGGGAGTTGCTCGTTATTTGAGGGTTTGCTTGAATAGATTGTCTAGGTTGTTTAGGTAGTCTGTCCTTGCTCCTCTAATGCGAAGGATATCTACACGAGAGCCACGAATCAAATAGAAGATGAGATGCTGTTTTCCAGGAATCATCCGTGTTTTTCCTTCTGGGAATAATGCTCGTCCCAGACGAGCATCGAGGTCAATATATCCCTCTGGAAATATTTCTAAGGTCAAGATAGCTGTGCTCAGAGATGCAAGCACCTTTCGAGCACTTGATTCTGAAAATTCACGGACATAATACTGGTAGATTTCCTCTAAATCTTGTTCGGCTTTAGCAGATAAATGTACTTCATAGACCATATTTGGCGAATACCTCACGAGCAGGTGTCGTGTGTCCTGATAAAACTTCTTGGTAGCCTTCATCAAGCTCTGCAATCAATTCATCTAGAAAAGCCTCTGCACGCGCCTCTTCTACCGTTTTTATTGGCAAATCTTGCTCTTCAACCACTCTTTCTACAAATAAATTAAGAGCATCAGAAAGGGTCATATCTTTTTCTGATAAGATTATTTTTGCTTGTTCCAATAATTGTGCATTTACTCTAAAATTATATTGTCTATCCCTAACCAATCCTGCCATTGTCTTCGACTCCAAATTCTAATATGTATAATAATAGTGTAGCTATTTGTTTTACATCTGTCAAGCGATAATCTGGTACTGAATATCTTGGATAATATCCGGTGACTTCGAAAAAATGGTCATTCATTACAAAATAACGACCGTTCGTGACAGGGATGAGAAAATTGGGGTGAGTTAGGTTATACTAAAATAGGGAAAAACAATTGTGTAGCAGTAATATGCACTGGAGGTGTTACGTATGAAGGAAAATAATTCAAGGAAAAAACAATTGATATTCTTTCGATTTTGGGCTGGTCAGCTTCCCCTAATTGTTTTATTTGTTCTCTATATGATGAGAGAGGTCATATCTCTTCAAATTTTATGGTGTGTGACAATTGGAATGTGTATGTCTACTTCTTTCGTCGTCAATCATTATTTCATGAAAGAAGTAAGAAAGCAGGGAGAACATACAGTGTGGGAGCCTACTTTGTACTTGCAACAGTTAGGTTTCATAGTCTTATTTTCAATCATAGGACTAGTAAGTTTGTATAGAGGTTTGACTGCAGAATATTTCTACCAGAAAATAATCGGTTTTATCGGATTCATCATAGCAATTACCTTTTTAATCTTGCTATGTTGGGGAATTCGTGCTATGAAAGATTGGAAAAAGAATAAGTAATACTTGCAATAACATCTAGTAAAAACAGTTTAATAACAGTGACAGGAGGGATAAATGGTTGATTTTTTCAGCTTCCATTTTGCAGTGAATTTATGAATAGAAAGTTATTATTTTTTGCTTTATTTTTGATGAATATTTCCATAGTTGTCTATTATTACCTCGAAAGTAAGGTGCTTGCTGTAAAAGACTGGATTATTATTGGCACTTGGTTGATTATTTTGAGTCAAATCAATAAAAATGCTAAATAAATGGAGTGTCGTTTGACAAGACATTAGAAACAAGAAAAATTAGGATTAAAATATCTGAAGAAAGTATGGGATAAGAATATGAAAATAATAAAATCCATCGGTTTAGCTGTGGGTACCGTGTTACTCACTTTGCTCATTCAATTTCCTGTTTATGTGGGGATAACAGCTTTTCAAGAGAATGTGCTTTTAAAACTTGCAGTCATGATAGGGCTTGGTCTTGCAATATTGGCACTACTTTCTGTTATCAGACGAGGAATGGTGAAGAATCAAGTCTTTTCAAGAGAGAAGCTGAATATTTTTAAAATAGTCGGAATGACAGCACTGGTATTTGCGGGACAAACTTGCCTGAACCTCCTTTTGCAGTATTTGGGTCTTAGCCTTAGTGATTCTAACGCCTTGGATATAGTCAATCAGTTAAATTCGGACAATTTTTGGGTGATGGCTCTCTCAGTTATCTTGTTTGATCCAGTTTTAGAAGAATTTCTTTACAGAGGAATTTTGTTAGAAAAGACAGCCCAGTATTTTCCTAAGTATCCTCAAATGGTCATCGTATTTTCTGCCCTTCTATTTGCTTATTGTCATACTTGGAGCTTTTCAGTGGCATTTTTAGGACACTTTATCATAGGGGCTTATCTGGGCTGTCTGTATATGTGCAATAGACGAATGACGGATACTATCCTTGCACATAGCTTCTATAATGCCTCCATTTTATTCCTCCAAATTTTATTTGGTTTGGTGCAGATTGGTGGATAAAAATTGACAGTAGACATTTTGGGGAAATGCCTGTATACTAAGAGGAAACCAGCAATTTTATAATTGCTAACTATCAAGTGCAGAGGTGGGCAGAAATATGAGAAAATTTTTTCAAGACCTTAATCAAGAGTATCTGGAAACCAGAAGTTCAGTTGGAGAAGATTGGCTGGAATGGTTGATTCAGAGAAAGATGACCTGGGGCATGCGGTGGGGGTTGGTAGGGATTCTCATGTTTGTCTTGCAACCTTTAACCTATAACCCTCACTTTCTCTTGGGCTGTTTTTATATAGGTTTCCTACTTGGGTTAGTGTATGTATGTGGGCAACTATTTTTTGCAGCCAGATTTATTTTCCGTAATGTGAGAAAAAAATAATCGCTCAGCTTGTTTAGGCTGGGCGATTGCTTTTTTCGATGAATAATTGTTGAGCGATGGCTGTTGGGACGGCGAGCTCTTTGTCCTTGTACTGGATGGTGATGGTTTGGGCAAAGTGGTCGAAGTCTGTGACGGTTAGTAAATCGCCGACAGCTAATTCATGTTGTTCCAAGTACTGAAGGAGTTGATAGAAGTCATGGATACGAACCAGTTGGTAGCTGCCAGTTTCGGTCAGTTGGGACAGCCGAATCTGGTAGCGTTCCACAAGCAACTGGTTTTCTTTAGGAATGCTACCACCGTGTGGGCAGGTTTGAGGATAGCCCAGCAGTTTGTCCAGTTGATTGATAAAGTGATCTGAAACGGTGTGTTCTAAAATTTCAGCTTCTTCATGGACTTGCTCAGGGGAATAGCCCAGTTGTTCAACTAAAAAGACTTCTATCAGGCGGTGCTTGCGATAGAGGCTGGCTACCATTTCAAGGGCAGTTTGGCTGAGGAGATAACCAGCCTTGGTATCCTTAGAAATGAGCTCTTCGGCTACCATTTTTTTGAGCATTTCGGAAACGGCTGGTGCGGAGAAGGCCATCTTCTCTGCGATGAGTTTATTGGTAATTTTTTGGTCTAATTGACCCAGTTCATAAATACATTTTAGGTAATCTTCTTTGTTTGGTGTCATATTCTCTCACTTTCTAGTAAGAATAGTATACCAAAATTTTATAAAAATCATTGACAGAAAGAATTTTTTAATATATATTAAAACTAAAGTTAAGCAAGCCTAATAAAATAAAAAGGAGAACCTATCATGAAAAAACTAATTCTTGGTTTGGCTCTGCTATTGTCCCTTATCGGACTAGGAGCCTGTCGTTCAACGCAAAGCCCAGAGGCTTCCAGCAAGCCGCGAGTGGCGGTCACGACCTCTTTCCTCAGTGATATGGTCTATCAGCTGGCAGGAGATGAGGTGGAGCGGGACCTGCTGATTCCAGCGGGGGAAGATCCTCATTTGTACGTAGCCAAATCTAGTGATTTATCAAAATTACAAAAGGCTGACCTTGTTCTCTACCACGGTTTGCACTTTGAGGGCAAGATGGTGGAAGCCTTGGAAAAGACGGGAGTGGCGGTTTCTAAAAACTTTAATGCAAAAGACTTGAATACGATGGATGAGGATGGAGAAGAGATTGTGGACCCTCATTTCTGGTTTTCTATTCCCCTCTATCAATCAGCGGTAGCGGTAGCTTCTGAGGAGTTGCAAAAACTTCTTCCGGAAAAAGCAGAGCTGATTCAGAAAAATACGGAAAGCTACTTAGCTCAGTTGGATGACTTGCATACTTGGATTGAAAAAGAGTTGAGCGTCTTGCCTGCGGAGAGCCGTTACCTAGTCACCCCTCATGATGCCTTTAACTACTTCGCAGCCAGCTATGACTTCACTCTCTATGCACCGCAGGGCATTAGTACTGAGTCTGAAGTTGCCAACAGCGATATGATTGAAACGGTTAATATGATTTTAGAACATGGTATCAAGGCCATCTTTACCGAGTCAACAACCAGTCCAGAACGCATGGAGAAATTGCAAGAGGCAGTAAAAGCCAAAGGCGGTCAGGTTGAAGTTGTTACTGGCGAAGGTAAGGAGTTATTCTCAGATTCTTTGGCACCAGAAGGCGAGGAAGGGGATACCTTTATCGACATGTACAAACATAATGTTAAACTGATGGTTAAATATCTGAAATAGTACAGGTCGAACGGACTTGCTATTCAATGAAGACTAGAGAAATTGCCGAAGGTAGAGTTGATAGGTACCAATATGAGGGATAATCAATTGTTTCGAGCACAAGTAGTATAGGACTCTTTCTATAGGAGGTGGCAACGCTTGGGGGAGGATAGGCGTTAGTAGCAAATCACACCAGTTATTGAGGTCCTTGGCTAGAAATACTGTTTGTAGACCTCGATGATCTTGGTTCACAGCATCAGTAGTCTGTGCGTGAATAGGGATTTCAAATGAGTAGTAAAAAGGACTCGGTCTAGGTCGAGTTCTTTCCGTTTTTGGACCGTTTTTAACAGATTTATAAACATACGATTGAAGGAAGCATTGGTGCTCTACGAAAATCAAATTCATGCACTTATGTGTTGAAATAAGCGATGTATAGGGTTTGCCAGCAATTTGTTGGTACGGTATCTTAATCTTATCGACTTTCTCAGCTTGGTAGGTTGGTCTGATTTTGATTTTCATTGAGTATGAATGAGGTATATCATTTTTAAAAATAGGAGGAAATATGTCAGCAATCATTGAATTAAAAGATGTCAATTTAGCATATTCAGCCAGCCAGACCATGGCTTTAGAAGATGTCAATTTGGTGATTCCCAGAGGGAGTCGGACGGCTATTGTTGGACCAAATGGTGCTGGGAAGTCCAGTCTATTCAAGGTCATTTTGGGGTTGGAAAAACCTGACACAGGACAGGTTCGCTTGCTTGGTCAGGAGGCAGGTCTAGAGAGGTTGATTGCTCAAAAAGTAGCCTATATTCCCCAATCCAGTCAAGTAAACTGGCAATTTCCTGCAACAGTCTTTGAAATTGTTCTGATGGGACGCTTCGCTCATAGTAAGGGGATATTTAGAAGACCGACTAAGGCTGATAGACAGATTGTTGAGCAGGATCTAGAACGGTTAAAAATTGCGGATTTACGCCATCGTCAGATTGATCAGCTTTCAGGTGGACAGCGTCAGCGGGTCTTTCTAGCCAGAGCCCTGGCACAGGAAGCAGAGTTGTATCTTATGGATGAGCCTCTAGCAGGGATTGATCAGGCAACAGAAATCATGATCATGGATATGCTCAAGGAGTTCCAATGTGAAGGGAAAACTTCCATTGTTATTCATCATGACTTAACGACGCTGGATGCCTACTTTGATCACCTTGTCTGGCTTCATAAGCATGTGATTGATTCTGGTCCGATGGATGAGACTTTGACAAGTGAGAATTATCAGGCAACCTACGGTATAGGAAATGGGCTGTTTCTAGGAAATGCCAAAGGAGGCAGTCATGTTTGAGGTTTTCAAAGAATATTCTTTCTGGACAGTTGCTTTAGGGACCGTTAGCCTAGCTGTGGCAGCCAGTACTATCGGAAGTATATCTGTTCTTACTAAACAGAGTTTGCTTGGGGATGCTCTTGGGCATGCTTCTTATCCTGGAGTGATTGTCTCTTTCATGATTTTTCAGTCGCTACATCCTCTCTACTTGTTGTTAGGAGCAGTGTTGTCAGGCTACCTTTCTTATGCACTTGTCCATTGGCTGCGTCGAAAAGGTGGTCACAGCCTAGTCAATGCCCTTTCATTGGTGTCTGCTTCTTTCTTTGGTTTGGGAATGGTCTTGAAAAATGCTATTCAGGGAAATGAAGTCTTTGCAGGGGCTTCTCAGGCTGGATTGCAAACCTATCTATTTGGACAGGCAGCCTTTATTCAGCTGGATGATGTGATACTCATCGGACTCATTTCCCTATTGGCTTTGGTATTGTTTGCTTTCTTTTATCAAGACTATAAGCTGTACCTGTTTGATCAAACTTTTGCAAGGGTTATTGGTGTTCGTGTAAGGTACTTGCAGCAGTTGACGATGTTTTTGATGATTTGCCTAATTGCAGTAGGATTAAAGTTAGTCGGAGCTATTTTGATGAGTAGTTTTTTGATTGCACCAGCTGTCTTTGGCTTGATGCTGGGAAAATCGTATCATAAGAGTCTGTTACTGGCAGGAATCGCTGCAATTGGGTCGGCTTTCGTAGGGACCTGGATTAGCTCCAGTGTATCTGGTTTGTCGACTGGACCGACTATTATCGTCTGTCTGACAGGTCTGACCTTGTCTGCATTTGTGTATGTTACCTATGTCAGAAAGGAGAATGGTCGTGTTTGAAGTATTGCTCATTTTGATGGTTATTGCTAGTTCTTGTGGCTTGCTCGGCTCGATACTGGTTGTAAAAAATCAATCGATGCTGGCAGATGCGCTATCGCATTCTGTCTTGCTTGGGATTGTTCTGGGATTTTTTATTAGTCACAGTTTGGATTCGCCGTTGCTAATAGTTGGTGCTAGTCTGTTTGGGTTATTATCGGTTCTTGCCATTGACCGTCTGCATAGTCGAAAGATAGCGCATGACGCCGCAACAGGTCTAGTTTTTTCTTTCTTTTTTGCGGTGGCGGTTTTGCTTATTTCTCTTTTTGCTCGCAATGTTCACTTGGATGTGGATCTGGTTTTGCAGGGGGAAGTACTTTTTGCTCCGCTCCATCGTATGGATGTTCTAGGCTGGTCACTCCCTGTTAGTCTGGTCAAGTCGAGTTTGGTTTGGTTGGTTATTGTTCTATTTTTTGTTTGGGCTTACCATCGTTTACAAGTATATCTATTTGACAGCAACCATGCTCGTTTGTCTGGCTTACGAACAAGGATTTTAGAAATGGTTATTTTGATTCTAGTTTCCTTAACTACTGTTCTGGCCTTTGAAGCGATTGGCTCGATGACTGTTATTGTTTTCTTGGTGGCACCAAGTATGGCTGCCCTACGTTGGGTCAAATCCTTTTGGCAATTGCTGCTTTTAGGGCAAGGTATCGCTATTCTAACGGTTGCGCTAGGTTTTTTAGTGGCCAATCAACTGGATTTAACTATGTCAGGGACCTGTGCCGTTGTCAGCCTTCTTGTGGTTTGTTCGAGTATTATTCTAAAAAATACTTGATCACGGTCATCTGATAAGTGAAATTGTCAGAATTTTTTGTTATTATAGTCATTAAGAAAGACAAAGGAGAAAATCAATGACACGTTTACAAGATGATTTTTACGAATACGTCAATGGTGAATGGGCAAAAACAGCCGTCATTCCAGACGATAAGCCAAGAACAGGTGGTTTCTCAGACCTGGCGGACGAGATTGAAAAGCTCATGATTGACACGACAAACGCTTGGTTGGCGGGAGAAGATGTCCCAGAAGATAGCGTTTTGCAAAACTTTGTGGCTTTTCACAAGCAAGTGGCTGACTATGAAACCCGTGACCGTTTGGGTGCAGAACCTGCTCAGGCCTTGATTGCTGAGTACAAGGCACTTAACTCTTTCGAAGAATTCACTAGCAAGCTGGCAGAATATGAGTTGGCAGGCAAGCCAAACCTCATGCCTTTCGGCGTAGCGCCTGACTTTATGGACGCGACCACCAATGTCCTCTGGGCAGATTCTCTAGGCATTATCCTGCCAGATACGACCTACTATGAGGAAGGGCATGAAAAAGGAGCAGAATTGCTCAAAACGTGGAGAGAGAGCCAAGAAGCACTCTTGCCTAAGTTCGGTTTTAGCGACGAGGAAATCAAGGACCTCTTGGACAAGCGTTTGGAACTAGATGCCACGATTGCCAAGTATGTTCTGTCAAATGAAGAAGGTTCTGAGTATGCAAAACTCTATCACCCCTACGAGTGGGCAGATTTTACAGCCTTGGCACCAGAGTTGCCTTTGGATGATTTCTTCACAGCGATTTTAGGTCAAACGCCAGACAAGATTATCGTGCCTGAGGAACGTTTCTGGCAGGCTGCCAAGGACATTTACAGTGCGGATAATTGGGAGCTTTTGAAGGCGACCTTGATTTTGAAAGCGGCAGGAGCTTATACAGCCTTCCTGTCGGATGAAATCCGTATTCTAGCAGGAGCCTACAGCCGTGCTCTTTCTGGTACACCGCAGGCTCAAAATCAAGAAAAAGCAGCCTACAACTTGGCACAAGGCTACTTTAACCAAGCCCTCGGTCTTTGGTATGCTGGGGAGAAATTCTCACCAGAAGCCAAGGCCGATGTGGAAGCAAAAGTTGCCAAGATGATTGAGGTCTACAAATCTCGTTTGGAAACGGCAGACTGGTTGGCTCAGGAAACGCGTGACAAGGCCATTGTCAAACTCAATGTGATTAAGCCTTACATTGGCTACCCAGAAGCCTTGCCAGAGCGTTATTATAAGAAGATTATTGACCCAAGCAAGTCCTTGGTGGAAAATGCCATCGAACTAAACAAGATTGACATTGCTCATGGTTGGAGCAAGTGGAATAAGCCTGTGGACATTAAGGAATGGGGCATGCCAGCCCACATGGTCAATGCCTACTACAATCCACAGAAGAACTTGATTGTCTTTCCAGCAGCCATTTTGCAGGCGCCATTCTACTCTCTGGAGCAGTCTTCATCAGCTAACTACGGCGGTATCGGTGCGGTTATTGCCCACGAGATTTCCCATGCCTTTGACTCAAACGGTGCCTCCTTTGATGAGCATGGTAGCTTGAATAACTGGTGGACAGAAGAAGACTATGCTGCCTTTGAGGCCCGTACCCAGCAGGTTATCGAACAGTTTGAGGGTCAGGATTCTTACGGTGCCAAAATCAATGGTAAGTTGACTGTGTCAGAAAACATTGCCGACCTTGGTGGGATTGCAGCGGCTTTGGAAGCAGCCAAGTCAGAAGATGACTTCTCCGCAGAGGAATTCTTCACCAACTTTGCTCGTATCTGGCGAATGAAGGCCCGTCCTGAGTTCATGCAGATGTTGGCAAGTGTCGATGTCCATGCACCAGGTCACCTACGCACCAACATCCAGTTGCCAAACTTCGACGAATTCCATGAAACCTTTGGCGTTCAAGAAGGCGACGGCATGTGGCGTGCAAAAGAAGACCGCGTGATTATTTGGTAATAATTGAAAATCTCCAATCTTAAAGCTACAAAAAAAAGAGAGAGTATGCTTGTAGAAAAACTGATAGCATGGTATCGAAAGGCTAATTTGGATGAGTACAATCCTTGGATTAAGGACGGTAAAGGGGCTAAAAAAATAGATGAATTTATCAGAGCACGTAATAATGAGGATTTGGATTTTTCTTGGTTCAATCATGGTAGAGCTGCTACAAGATATAGTTTGCCACAACCGGTTCAAGGAGATTATTTAAATGCAAACTTTTACTGCTGTTTATACAATCCAGGGGTCGCTGAAAATGTTTGGGCAAGTGAAGCAAGTTCGGTTATCAAATTTATAGATGAATTTACAACGGAGACCCCTACTCCCTATATTCAAAGGATGTTTGATTTTGATGATGAGATCCACTTTAATGATGTTTATGACAAAATAATCAACAGAGAAAATGTACTTCATCAGGAGATGCAAATCATAAAAAGACGTTTGGAAGAGATAGCAGATGAAAGTCCGTCTAAGGATTGGGATACTATTGTTGATGAAAATATGGCAAATATTGTCATTGGAGAAAAAAATCCAACAAGTCCTAAGTGTGAGGATAGTTGTTACTATATAAAAACGTATTATAAAGGATTGTTAGCGAGGAAAGATTCATCTAATTACTTAGAGGATACGATTGAAACTTTAAAGGGTATTGCCAAAAAACAAGCGATAGATAGGTTTGACACCTTTAAAAACCTTCCCATTTGTAATCTAGATCTGGTTCCGTTTGCTTCTAAAAATAAAAGTAATATAAACATCAATAAAAGCAATAAAGACTATATAAATGCCTATAAGCACTTTGTTGCTGCTATCATCTTAACTCGAATTGCCAAGTACTATAGTGAGACTGATAAAGGGGACGAAAAGCCAGTCTTTATTTTCAGGTCAAGGGCTGACTGGTTTGAGTGTATAGAAAATATTATTAGAGAAGAAATTTATAAAGAGGAGGCAGCATCTTTTAAAGGTATTTATCAGTCGGACTTGAGAGAATTTTTTTATGAATTTCAATCTCAAAGTGCCTCTATTAGTCCAAATAATTGTAGTCAGAATATTGTATCAGATGACTTTGAGAAGAAGTTCCGCCAAGGTAGTGGTATTGCAACAATTTGCAATGAATAAGTGTTGGGGTAAGGCGGATTCATATTTGCATCTATACTGGAAACGGTCTGTAACTGACTAATTTTAAAATTAATTCCCACTGGCTATTTTAGCTGAGGAAATCTAATAATGAACGATAAAACCAGTTGAAATCCGTAGTAGTATTTTAACTGGTTTTTATCGTGCTTAATTTAAAAGGTCTGTTCTCCATATTTTTTCGAAAAGAGCAAACAAAAGCCCTCACTGGAAAATGCTTTGGCTTAAGTTCCGTTACAGTGGAAGCCAGCATGAGATACTTAAGGAATTTGAAAAGGTATGCGTACGGAGTGCATAACTAGCGACAGTGTTATATTGCAAGCAGCGTTAATTAAGTGTATAATGTAGTGAGTTCGCTTTAGAAAAACTTGTTCTGATAGTGGGAATTGAGAAGTATTTTTCTCAGAGGGATAGGATTTTATAGAACTGTTATAATCGAAAGGAAAAAGGTATGGATTTATTTTCCACAAAAAATCGAATTCTATTAAAAGAATTGATTAAAACAGACTTTAAATTACGCTATCAAGGTTCTGTAATTGGCTATCTTTGGTCAATTCTAAAGCCCTTGATGCTGTTTGCTATTATGTATGTTGTTTTTATTCACTTTCTAAGATTAGGTAGTGACGTTCCGCATTTTCCGGTCGCCTTATTGTTAGGAAATGTTATCTGGTCCTTCTTTTCAGAGGCCACTAATATGGGAATGGTTTCTATCGTCACACGGGGTGATTTATTGCGTAAGTTAAACTTCTCTAAGGAAATTATCGTACTCTCGTCAGTATTTGGGGCAGCAATCAACTTCTCTATCAATTTATTGGTTGTTTTGATTTTTTCCTTATTTAATGGCGTACAGTTCACATGGTCAGTCGTGATGGCTCTCCCTCTTTTTGTCGAGCTATTTTTGTTGGCGACAGGGATTGCCTTGATACTCTCTACTCTCTTTGTTCGTTTCCGTGATTTAGCACAAATTTGGGAAGTGGTGATGCAGGCTGGGATGTATGCAACGCCAATCATCTATTCTCTATCCTTTGTCATGAATCAAAGCGTTTTAGCTGCAAAGCTAATTATGCTTAACCCAATGGCTCAAATTATTCAAGATATGCGCTATTTTGTTATTGACAGAGCTAATTTACCAGTATGGCAGGTCATTAACAACAAGGCTATTGTGCTGATTCCATACCTGATTCCAGTCCTTGTCTTTGTAATTGGTGTTCGGGTATTCAACAAACATTCTAAGAAATTTGCGGAGATTCTCTAATGACAGAAAATAATATTGCAGTAAAAGTAGATCATGTCAGCAAGTTTTTCAAATTGCCGACAGAGGCTACACAAAGCTTGCGAACGACTATGGTCAACCGATTTAGAGGGATTAAAGGTTACAAGGAGCAACATGTTCTCAAGGATATTTCTTTTGAAGTGGAAAAAGGAGACTTTTTCGGGATTCTTGGTCGAAATGGCTCTGGAAAATCAACGCTTTTGAAAATCATTTCTCAAATCTATGTGCCTGAAAAAGGCTCAGTGACAGTCAATGGCAAACTGGTTTCCTTTATTGAACTTGGAGTTGGTTTCAATCCTGAATTAACAGGGCGTGAGAATGTGTACCTAAATGGGGCTCTTCTTGGTTTTTCACGTGAAGAAATTGATGCCATGTATGATGATATCGTCGATTTTGCAGAATTACGCGAATTCATGAACCAAAAACTAAAAAACTATTCTAGCGGGATGCAGGTTCGTCTAGCGTTTTCTGTAGCCATCAAGGCACAAGGAGACGTTCTCATATTGGATGAGGTGTTGGCGGTGGGCGATGAAGCCTTCCAAAGAAAATGTAACGATTATTTCCAAGAACGAAAGAAAAGTGGTAAGACAACCATTCTGGTTACCCATGATATGGGTGCAGTTAAGAAATATTGTAACAAGGCAGTCCTAATTGAACATGGCTTGGTAAAGGCTATTGGAAACCCAGAAAATGTGGCTAATCAATATAGTTTTGATAATACTATAACAGTTCAACAAGAAAATTTAGAGGAAGCCAAAGGCGTAGATTCTGAATCCGCAGAAGCAAAAGAAGTGCAGTTGGTTGAGAATTTTAAGTTGGATTTATTAAGCCCAAAACAGATTTCCCCTAAAGATACCATTCATTTTAAGATGGAGTACACTGTTTTACAAGATATTGAGACCTACATGGCCTTATCTCTGACAGACATTGATCGTAATATTTGGATTTATAATGACAATTCAATGAATCAACTCCAAATAGGAAAAGGGAAAAAGGTAGTGCATTACTCTTGTTCTTTGCCTAATGTTAATGATTTAAAATTGAAGCTAGAAGTTACGGTTCGCGATAAAGATGGGAAGATGTTGGCTTTTTCGGATGCGACGCAGACGCCGATTATTATGGTGAATCGAACAGATATTGCACCAGATGATTTTTCTGCTTTAGATTCAGCAAGTGGCCTCATTCAGCGAAATGGTAGCTGGACTTTTACAAATAACTAGATAGAGGATGAATGATGGGACAACCGACAGTATCAATCATTTGTACGGTATATAACAAGGCGCCGTGGTTGGAAAGGGTTATTGAAGGTTTTCTAGCACAAGAAACAAATTTTGAAGTAGAAATTATCCTTGTCGATGACTATTCAACCGACTCATCCAGAGATATTATCCTATCGTATCAAAAACAATATCCAGAAAAGATTCAAATGATTTTAAATGAAGAGAATCAAGGAATTTCGCGAACCTGGGTATCTGCTTGTTTGCAAGCTAAGGGCAAATACATTGCTCGTTGTGATGGAGATGATTTTTGGTTAGACCCACATAAACTTCAAAAGCAGGTGGACTTACTAGAAGGACATCCGGAAGCTAAGTGGTCAAATACAGATTTTGATATTTATGATGAGGATGGACAGTTGGTGTCCAGAGCAGGTTTTGCTAGTGGGAGTATTCCATTAGCGGATACCTATGCTAAAATGTTAGCGACACGTGGGTTTACCATGGCATCGACCTGGTTAGTAGAAAGAGAACTGATGTTAGAGGTTAATCAGGAGCTGGATTTGACTACTGCTGATGATACCTTTAATTTACAGCTCGATTTATTTCAACGAACACAGTTGCTGTTTTTACCAGAAGCAACAGTTGCCTATACGATTAACCAGGGCTCTGACTCACGACCGGTCGACTTTGCTAAAATAGAGAATCGCTTCCAAACCTTGTTGGAGACTCAGAAATTCTATCTAGACAAATACCCAGCTAGTCACTATCGAGAAATGATCGACATTCTTTTGGAACGAAATAACACTTATGAACTTGTTTTAACTAAAAAAGAACGCGGTCTTGCGCAAGTTGGCATTCAAGAAGTTACCATCTATTTCGACAAGGAAGGGTCTGAATTTTGTCAAGAAAATACACTTCGCTATCCTTTGTTGAAGCATGATGAGCTTCGATTTAGCTTGCCTGATAACTGCCAAAGAGTGCGCATTGATTTGTCAGAACAACCAAGCTTTTATAGCAATGTTTCATTGCTTAGCCAAAAGAATCAAACAAGCTTACTTCCTGTCTATACTAATGGAATATTAGTTGGGGACATGGTTCTATTTCCGCAACAAGATCCGCAATTAATCTATGAAATCTCCTCTTTTTATGGAACTGAATTTACTTTGAAATATTCAGCATGTGAATTGGATGACCTTCAATCACCAGATTATGTAGCCAAGGTGTTAGGAGAGCAGCTAGTTGAGTTACAAGAGAAAGCCTTGGAAGGAGAGCGCATAGAGCAGCAATTTCGTGAAACAGAAGTCCTTCTTAATCAACAACAAAAAGAGATAGAAAAACTCACTGATATGTATAATTCAGTTGTTGGTTCACGACGTTGGATTATTCCAACAAAGATTATTAATTTTTTTAGGAGAAAACAATGAAGCGTTTGCTTTTGTATGTTCATTTCAATAAATATGGGCAGCTCAGTTCCCATGTTCAATACCAATTGGAAGCTATGCGCCCGCTCTTCTCAAAGATTGTTTTTATCAGCAATAGTCCATTTTCAGAAGAGGATGAAACAGTCCTTAGACAATCTTATTTGGTAGATGAGGTGATTCGTCGAGATAATATCGGGTTTGATTTTGCGGCTTGGCGTGATGGGATGACAAGCATAGGTTTCGAGGAGATAAAGCATTACGATTCACTAACCCTAATGAATGACACCTGTTTTGGGCCATTGTGGGATATGTCAGAACTTTATCAGCGATATGAAGCAGATGAAACAGTAGATTTTTGGGGAATGACCAATTTCCGAGAAACCAAACAGTTTCGTGAGCATATTCAAAGCTACTACCTGACCTTTTCAAATAAGGTGGTTCAATCAGCAGCCTTTCAAGAATTTTGGAAAAGTGTACAAAACTTTACTAATGTCCAGGATGTTATTGACCATTATGAAACGCAAGTTACAACAAACCTACTTGAAGCAGGTTTTCGTTATCAGGCGGTCTTTAACACAGTAGAAGAAGATACTGCTGGAATGCTACATCCAGATTTTTCTTACTACAACCCCACAGCTATTTTGAAACATCGGGTACCCTTTATTAAGGTTAAAACCATTGATGGGAACCAACATATAACACCATATATTTTAGAAGAGATTGCAGATAAATCAGATTATCCAGTTGATTTAATTGTGTCACATATGTCCAAAATCAACTACCCTGATTTTAAGTATCTTCTGGCACAAAAATACCTAAAACCAGGTCAAGAGCCTTATTCTAACGACGGAAGAGTAGCTATTCATTTACATGTATTTTATGTAGACCTCTTACAGGAATTTTTAACAGCTTTCGACTCCTTTAATTTTAGTTACGACTTGTTCATCACAACAGACCAAGAAAATAAGGTAGCTGAGATAGAGGCTTTGTTGTCTGAAAATGGAAGCCAGGCTCAGATTTTTGTAACAGGAAATATTGGTCGCGATGTGTTACCTATGTTGAAATTGAAGGAGCAATTACAGACCTATACCTATGTCGGACATTTCCATACAAAAAAATCCAAAGAAGCAGACTTCTGGGCGGGAGAATCTTGGCGGAAAGAGCTAATAGCTATGTTGGTAGAACCAGCGAATGATATTCTAGCCAATTTGGAACAACAGTCTGATTTAGGGCTAGTGATTGCAGATATCCCAACCTTTTTCCGTTATAATAAAATAGTCGATGCCTATAATGAGAATAGGATTGCTCCAGCCATGAATGAATTATGGCAAAAAATGGGAATGCAGAAGCAGATAGATTTTAATGCTCTTCATACTTTTGTGATGTCCTACGGAACTTATGTATGGTTTAAATACGATGCTTTACAAGCGCTCTTTGATTTGAACCTAACCGATGCAGATGTGCCAGCAGAGCCCCTGCCTCAAAATTCTATTTTACATGCCATCGAACGATTACTGGTCTACGTTGCTTGGGATAAAAACTATGATTTCCGTATTGTGAAAAATCCCAATGACTTGACAGCTTTTATTGATAATAAATTGCTCAATGAGCGAGCAGATGCTCTGCCTCACACCTATGTAAACTTTGATCATATCGGAGGAATAAAAGGTGCACTCAAATATATTGTCATTGGTCCGTTAAGAGCTATCAGATATATTATTCAGCGCATGTTGGCTAAGAGGGTCGACAAGTAGGATAAAAAAGAGAAATGATGAATACAAAAGAATTGAGTCAGACAAGGCAGAATATTTTCTGTCGCAACCCTTACTTAACACTATTTGTTTATGCATTGCTGATGACGGTCATTTCCTATATCTCCATCAACACAAACAGTCAAATCTATGACTATCCATTTCATATGGCTAGGATAGTAGGATTGGCGCAATTGATTGCTAATGGAGACTTGTTACCAAATCTAAACTTTCTGTTTACACATGGTTCTGGTTATGCAGTTCCTATGTTCTATGGCAATGGTGTTCTTTACATTCCTGCTCTGGTGTATCTAGTAACGAGAGTTGGGACAGTTGCCTTTGCAAGCTATGCCTTCATCATTATGTGGGCTACAGCAACAACATCCTACTTTTGTCTTTTATAAGATGACTCAAAATAAAACCAAGTCACTATGGTATGGCATGACAATGTCAGTAGTCTTTCCCTATTTTGGTTTTGGTATGAGCGCAATTTCTCCCTTGATTGCGCCGTTGATATATTGCATATAAAAAGTGGTTTTTCAGGATAAGTACAATCCAGTCCCATTAGGTATTATCATCGCACTGATGGTTCAAACCCATAACTAGGATTAGCTATTTCTTCGCTCATACTGGTCTTACTCTCGGTAAATAAATTGACCTTGAAAAAACACCTCGTTTGCTTTATCGGTTGTGCTAGTACTCGGGCTGTTGATTGGTTTTATCTTGCAATTTGTGGAACAAAGACTGTCGCAAACCTTCTTTGTATCTTGGGTCTTACGTGATTATCCATTTGGGGACCTCTAAAAACTCCCAAAATTGCGAATTTGGAGTTACGAAAACCTTGTTAAATCAACATTTTAAATTTTAGAAAATTAGTTTTTAGAGGTCCCCATTTAAGTCAAAAAACATTTTAGAAGCAGGGAACCTACCAGAGATCATTGTGAAATACTATTTTCCTTTGAGTCTAGTTTTTCTGGTCATTGCCTGAGTTGCATATAAATCCTCGCCCAAAATGTCTCGTTACCTACTCTTTACCTCAACAATTTTGCTGGTTTCTACTTCAGATATCTTGACTTGGTTTACGGCTCTTCGCTATACTTTTCTAGCAGTCTTTCAGTATACTGGTCGACTAGCCTACTTCTTACCAGCCTTTGTCCTTACTGCTCTGTTTTTAGCAGAGAAAAAACGACTACACAAGGTAGTTTCGGTAGTGCAGATAGGCTTTTATTTGGTGACAAATCCCTTGAGTTTTTTGCCTCAGGTGGCTACTTTCAAAGAGAAATACAATCTGACAGCGACAAACCATACTGTGATGAAACGATAAAACGAAATGGCGGATAAGGCATTTCATAACAACTTATTGAGCATTGGGTAATGAATATTTTAATCTAGATATTAGCCACAAGCATGTCCAGAATGGCACCATCAATCATTTTGTATATGATACCCAGCAGGTTAGTGTAGAAAATGTACGTCAAGGCTATAACCCTCTCATGTTTGATGTACGGTTGAGTCAAGAAGGGGAAAGTGGAGAGTTAGTCTTACCGAGGATTTGGTACAAGGGATATGTTGCTGAATATTCAGCAGGTGCGAAAGGGACGCAACCCGTGATAGCTTATGTTCCCCTAAGCAAGACAGAACTGCAACAATATAAAGAAAAGCATAAACCAAATGTCACGCAGAAAGAATTATATGATGGACGAGCAACTATATGTGACTAAAAGTGGAACGGTTTCTGTCTTCTATAAAAAAACATTTCTTCAAATTATTGGTTTTACGCTACAAAGTACAGCATGGCTCCTACTGTTTTACTTTTACTTACACTTAACATTGAGAAAGTCGGTGTGAGAAAATAGTGTCTAAATGATGCGGTTAGGATTTACAAATGAGTACAGATAGTGATGAAGAAGGAACAAATAAAGAAATACTGCTATATTCGATAGGAGAATAAATTGAAATGATAACTACATATAAACGGCTTATAAAAGAATACGCTCTCTATGTCTTGTTGAGTAAGTATCTTTTTGCTGTTCTTCTGTCCATCATGGGGTTTAAGAACCATAAGGACTGGACCTATATTCTTGTTACTATGTTGGAGGTTACAAGCATTGCGACTTTTAGCAATCTTTTGCTAAAGGAAAAAAAGCTTACAGCCTATATTGCGAATAGTCTTCTGTTATTGATTGTCAATGTGCAGAATATTGTCCTCTTTTTTGGCGGAAGTTTTACAACTTTGGTGATGGTGACCAATCTTGAATCGCTAGAATCCTTGTCTGGGCGTTTTGCTTCCATATTGTTTGGAATAATTTGCATACTGATTTTTACATTTTTACCAATTACCTATCTAAGAGCGGAAAAAATTAAATGTTCAACGGTTTTGTCGAGTTCTCTCTTGGTTGAGTTAATCGTGACCTTAATGAGTGGAAATATCTATTCGCCAATTTTTGGTGTGTATCAGTTGGCAGCTGATGCATATGAATATCAACAAGACCTAGCTAAAATTGCTAATGCTCCAAATGTTACGGACTATTTCTACAGAAATACGATACAGAATGCACGTCCAAAACCAGATAGTTTATCGGCTACACCCAATGTTGTTCTGATTTTTGTAGAGGGATTGTCACAAAACATTGTAGAAGATGAGCGAGAGATTATGCCGAACTTGAAGAAGTTCCAAGAGTCTTCCCTCACTTTCGAAAATTATTATAATCATACCTTTGCTACCTATAGAGGCTTGATTGGTCAGCTCTATTCAGGCTATCAGCTAGATAACTATGAATCTAACACCTTGACTTCCTTGCAGGGAGTGTTGGGAGATAAGGGTTATCAGACAACCTTTATCAATACAGAGCCGAACAATACCCAGTTTACATCTTATTTGGAAAGTTTTAATTTTGATACCATTGTCAACGAAAATGATTTGGCAGAAGGACCTAATGGAAGTTTAACAGACCAAGCTGCATTAGAATTGCTATATGATACCATAGAGAACCAGGTTTCCAAAAAGACCCCATTCTTAACAGCAATTTATACTTATGGTACCCATATGACCTTTGATTCAGCTGATAAGATGTTTGAAGATGGAAAAAATATCCTCTTCAATCGTTTCTATAATTTTGATTATTATTTTAGTCAGTTTCTAGAAAAATTTACTAGTAATCCAGCCTTCGATAATACGATATTGGTCTTTACAGCAGACCATGCAACCTTTGCTGATAAAGATTTTAAAGCAGCCTATCCGTCCTACAATCGTGAAAACCAAGATGTTGATAGGGTTCCGTTTATAGTCTATCATAAAGGAATTGAGGCAGAGCAAAAGGATGTCGAGGGAAGGAACTCCCTAGACCTTGTACCGACTCTATTAGATTATATGGATATTTCTGAGCCCAACTATTTCTTGGGAGAGTCACTTTTCTACTATAAAGAAAATAATAATTCATTTGATACAGTTTTCTTTGATAATGCTTATCTATTAAGTACAGATTATGGTAATATTCAACCATTATCTGAGACAAACGAAGAAACGGTCAAGGCCTTACTGCAAAAATATTTTGCAGCCAAACAGCAAAAACCGAACATCCCATAATCATCATAT
>NZ_WCJE01000029.1 GCF_016743335.1 Streptococcus suis
CAAACCAGACAATTGTCATGATAATCCCCACAATAATCACTAGGTAAAACTTAGTGATATTGGGACTAAATGGTGCATTCGATACGACTGTGTCAATCAACCCATAGAGCATATAAGTTCTAGCACCTAAAGCCCATAAAATTGTTTCTGAAATAGCTGTTAGCAAACTATGTATAAACCATAATAGAGGTGATAGGAATAAGAAGGTAAAGTCCAACGGTTCCGTAATACCTGCTGCCATTGCAACAAATGTTGACGGCAACATCATCCCTTCAACTTCTTTCCTCTTTTCTTTTCTAGCACAATAGATGATTGCTGCTGCAACAGCAATTGATCCAAATATTTTGACAAAGCCAAAGGTCGCAAACCTCAACGAGTTATCTAGCGAGACAATTGAACCTGAGTTTGCTAGTTCTGCATAAAAGATATTAACGGCTCCGCTGTAAATTTTACCATTGATTTCAGCAGTTCCTCCAAGCGCCGTAAAACAGAACGGCATCCATAGTAAGTGGTGGAGACCAGTAGGAATCAAGAAACGGTTACCAAATGCGTAAATAAATACTCCTACCAAACCAGTAGTTAAAATAAAACCAGATAATGAAGAAATTCCCTGATTAACGACCGGCCAAATATAACACATGGCAATGGCTAAAACTAGGATGACAGGAATGAGGAGCGTGAATGTAAAACGAGAACCACCATAAATACTAAATAGATCAATAAATTCTTTTTCTGAAAATTTATTGTGGAACCAACCAACAAGACAGCCTATCATCATGCCTAAAAAGACATTCATATCAACCACTTGGAATCCCAATACCATCCCTTGTCCAGTCCCAAATAGTCCAACCTCACCTGCGCTTGCCAACTGATTTGTTAGTGTCAACCAGGCATTGTTAGCTGCCAAGAAAAATAGAAAAGCAATGAGGGCTATTAAAGAAGCCTCTACTTTCTTTTTATTTGCCAAAGAGGACGCAATCCCTATACAAAAAATCAATGACAGATTATTTAACATGCTGTCCATCATCGTTTTGATTAATGAGCCCAATGTTTGAATAAACTCAGGCATAAACTGAAGTTGTAGAATAACCCCTATCGCTAAAAATAGCCCCATGACAGCCATGAACTTGACAGGAACAATGACTGATCTGGAAAATTTTTGCATTGCTTCGTTAATCCGAGTATCCATAACTCCTCCTTTTTATTATTTATTGATACGTATCTATGGATTAAATTACCATTTTTAGAAAGCGTTTGCAATATCATTGGAAGACTATGGACTTAGGTCCATTAACTGAAACCATCTCATTTCGGCAATAAAAAAATATGAATACCATTCTCTTCCTTCATAAAAAGGGTAGTAAAAATTTAAAAAGCACCTTGGAATGAAGCTCCAAAGTGCTTTGTATCAAGGCTTTTATGCCTCTCATATTCAATAAAATATTACAAAATTTTGTTGTAGAATTCAACAACAAGTGCTTCGTTGATTTCTGGGTTGATTTCATCACGTTCTGGCAAACGAGTGAGTGTTCCTTCCAATTTTTCAGTATCGAATGATACAAAAGCTGGACGTCCAAGAGTAGCTTCAACAGCTTCAAGGATAGCTGGAACTTTCAATGATTTTTCACGAACAGAAATCACTTGACCTGGAGTAACACGGTAAGATGGGATATCCACGCGTTTTCCATCAACAAGAATATGACCATGATTAACGAATTGACGTGCTTGACGACGAGTAGTTGCCAAACCAAGACGGTAAACGACGTTGTCCAAGCGACGCTCCAAAAGAAGCATGAAGTTGAAACCAAGAGTACCTTGTTTGATTTTAGTAGCTTGTACGAACAAGTTACGGAATTGTTTTTCACCCAAACCGTAAGAGAAACGCAATTTTTGTTTCTCAGCCAATTGCAAACCGTATTCTGACAATTTAGAACGGTTGTTTGGTCCGTGTTGACCTGGTACGTAGTTACGACGTGCCAATTCTTTACCTGTACCTGTCAATGACAAGCCAAGACGACGAGCTTGTTTCCAAGATGGTCCTGTATAACGTGACATAGTTATGTCCTCCTAAAATAAAATATAAAAATTATTTGTAGGAAATAACGTTTTAAGCAAACCTGATTCGTGCAGGAGGCCTTCATCGAAACAGCAACGATTACTCTTCTTGCTGACCTTCTGTTGACGAGCTTCATTTTGCCCTGCTGTTATTTCGCACAAAGATTAGTATAGCACAAAAAAAGGCTCTGTAAAGCCTTTTTCATCCTTCTTATTGCATTTCTTCCAATAATTCGACCAATTTTTCCTTCTGCACCTGTCCTGCAAAAGAAACCTTGAGGGTTCCATCACTATTGATGAGGATATGGGTCGGAAAAGCAGCAATGCC
Organism: Streptococcus suis; assembly: GCF_016743335.1. GTDB lineage: Bacteria > Bacillota > Bacilli > Lactobacillales > Streptococcaceae > Streptococcus > Streptococcus suis_Y. The sequence goes on from NZ_WCJE01000029.1 coordinate 2,384, forward strand.
AAACTGTGTCATCGCCTGATCTTTTGTATCAAACAAGACAGGATAGGTCGCACCTAGCTCACTAGCCTTCTCCAAAATCTCATCCTTACTCACATCCGCAGGCTTGGTATTCTCAAACTCAGCATCATCAGGTGACGTAATCGACAAAAAGACAAAATCTTCCTTATCCTTATACTCTTGATAGACCTCCTCCAATTCTGGGATTTCTCTCTGACAAGGACCACACCAGGTCGCCCAAACATTGATATAAATCTTTTTCCCCTTGTAATCTGTCAGATTGACATCATTTCCATCCTTATCCTTTAGGGAAAAATCTAGCGTGACTGGTTGATTGATCTGTAAAGTCGACTCAGTAGAAGACGGACTGACCAATGGTAAGAGAGAGCAGGCAGTCAAAACAAAGCAAGAAACAAGTAAGCAAACGACAATCGATACCAACTTTTTCATAAATAAATCCTTTCTATCCTACTGGAAAAAACGCACAAGATGTTGGAAGAAACCTGTTAAAATACTCAAGCCTATCAAGAGCAATAAATAGCCTGAAATACGCTTGGTCCAAGCCAAATAGTGCCGATTGTTCTTGAAGAAAGCCAACATTTTCTGAGAAAAGAAGGCAACCAAAATAAAGGGAAGAATAAAGCCAAGACAATAGACCAACAGCAAGATACCGCTCAACCAACCCTGCTGACTGCTAGCATAAATAAAAACAGATGCCAGAATAGGTCCTATACATGGAGTCCAAGAAAAACTAAAGGTAAAACCCATCAGGAAAGCTAGAAATGGTGTGACATTTTTCCCTGCTTTGTACACCTTATTTTTAGCAGAAAATTCACGCTCCAACATAGGAATATTGAACCAACCCAACTGCAAAATCCCCATGAGAATAATCAACAGACCACTGATAATTTGTAAGACTTGAGCATTGGCCTGCAAGACCCTACTCAGCAAACTAGAGGCAAAGCCTAATAAGAAGAAGGTCACAGCAATCCCAACCACAAAACTCAGCGTATTAACCAGGACATTCCTCTCCCCCTCTTTCCCTTCAGCTCCACCTGCCAACAAACCAACATAGATAGGAAGAATTGGCAGAACACAGGGAGAAAGAAAAGACAGAAGCCCCTCAGCAAACAGAGCCAGAACTGTAAACCATTGCAAGTCCATACAAACTCCTTTCTATCTCGCATACGAATGTTGTTGAAAACGCTTTTATGTACTAATATTGTAACACACTGCTTTATCTTAGTCAATATATAGTTTGGTTAAAGCATACAAAAAAGCCTGCAAACACAGGCTCCCATTCCTAATCCAAGTAATGAATTAAGATTTTCTCCGTCAATACATCCGAGTAAGTATAAGATTCTACAAAAGTATTGTTTGGATCTTCAAATTCAACGATAAAGAGAGACTGATAAACCTCCACAATACGTCCTTGTTTATTCTTTTCTCGCTTTCGACCATTTTCAAGGGTTAATTCAACAACTTGACCCTCATGGTCTTTAATATCTTGTTTGATTTGCTTCATCTTAGCAACATCTGTAAATGCATCACTCATTCTTTATCCATCCTCTCTCTTGGAAATACTTGCAAATTTATTGTATTCTTTTTGGAACATGAGTTCCACGGTACCACGCGCACCGGAACGGTTTTTCTCGATGATGACTTCAACCGTATTGTTCGGAATGCCACCATCTTCTTGCTCACCACGCTCATAGTAATCATCACGATACAAGAAGGCAACAATATCCGCATCCTGCTCGATAGACCCTGACTCACGAATATCGGACAAGACGGGACGCTTATCCTGACGTTGCTCCACACCACGCGACAACTGACTGAGGGCGATAACGGGAACTTTCAATTCCTTTGCCAAAATCTTCAACTGACGGGAAATCTCAGAAACCTCTTGTTGTCGGTTTTCACGACCTGTTCCCGTAATCAATTGAAGATAGTCAATCAAGATCAAGCCCAGATTGCCCGTTTCCTGAGCCAACTTGCGTGAACGCGAACGAATCTCTGTAATCTTGATACCTGGTGTATCATCAATATAGATACTAGCCCGAGCCAGATTAGCTTGAGCCACCATGTACTTATTCCATTCTTCCTGCGTCAAATGCCCCGTACGAATAGCCCTCGAATTGATAACTCCCTCAGAAGCGAGCATACGGTCAACCAAGCTTTCTGCACCCATCTCTAAGGAGAAGATAGCAACGGTCAAACCCAGTTTTGTACCAATATTTTGTGCAATATTGAGGGCAAAGGCTGTCTTACCAACCGCAGGACGAGCCGCAAGAATAATCAACTCTTCCTCATGCAGCCCCGTTGTCATGGCATCTAGGGCAGGATAACCTGTAGCAATACCAGTAATATCCGAGGTCTGTTTGGCACGTGTCTCAAGGTTATCAAAGTTGATATTTAAGACATCATCAATCCGCTTGAAACCACTTCGACTGGCTCCCTCACTGACATCAATCAAAGCTTTTTCAGCATTGGCAATAATGTCATCTGAACCATCCGCACCCTCATAAGCCTGATTAACTGCATCCGTCAAACGGGCAATCAGTTTACGGAGATTAGACTTTTCAGCAACAATCTTGGCATAGAATTCCGCATTGGCCGCCGTCGGCACGGAACTAATGATTTCAGCCAAATAGGCCAAGCCACCAATATTTTCCAAATCACCATGGTTCACTAAATAGTTACGCATGGTAGTCGCATCAATTGCCTCATTTCTATCAGAAAGGGCAATCATGGCCTTGAAAATCAGCTTATGGGCATGCTTGAAAAAATCCTCTGCCTCGATATATTCACGAACGAAGACCAGCTTGCCTTCATCAAGGAAAATAGCTCCTAATACCGATTGTTCAGCTAGAATATCCTGCGGTTGCACCCGCAATTCATCCAACTCTGCCAAAATCTCACCTCCTCACTGACAATGATAACTCTTCTAAGCTTCTTTAATGCTCAAATTGATAACACCTGTCACATCTTGATAGATTTTAACTGGTACATCAATCAAACCAAGGGCGCGAATTGGGTGGTCTAATTGGATATGACGTTTGTCAATCTTAATACCAAATTGCTTGTCCAATTCTTCAGCAATTTTCTTGCTGGTAATAGAACCAAAGGTACGACCATCTGGACCAACTTTTTCGACAAATTTCACTAAAGTAGCTTCCTCAGCCAACTTAGCCTTGATAGCCTCTGCTTCTGCAATCATCTCTGCATGAGCCTTTTCCTTAGATTTTTCCTGACCACGAAGGGCGCTAATCGCTTGGTTTGTTGCTTCCTTAGCCAAATTTTTCTTAATCAAGAAGTTTTGGGCGTAACCTGTTGGAACTTCCTTAATCTCACCCTTTTTACCTTGACCTTTAACATCTGCTAAAAAGATTACTTTCATATCTGTTCTCCTAATTTCCATTTATTTCTTCGCGGATTTTATCCGTCAACTTTTCACATACTTCTGCGATTGTCTGGTCATATACCTGAGCGGCAGCTAGGTTAAAGTGGCCACCTCCACCCATTTCTTCCATAATGCGTTGAACATTGATTTTACTATGACTCCTTGCAGAAATAGATACATACCCTTTGGTATTTCTTGTTACAACGAATACCGCCTCAATTCCTGCCATGTCCAATATTGTATTGGCAGCCTTGCTCGGAATAATATTATCGTATTCTTTAGTATCATCTGCACACGCAATAACAACATTGGACTCAATTCTCTCCCCACGCAAAATCAACTCATTGATTTGACGATATTCCTCAAAATCTGTCGCTGCAATCTGCTGGATTTCCAAGCTATCGCTACCACGAGTCCGCAAGTAACTAGCCACATCAAAAGTACGACTAGTCACACGAGAGGTGAAATTTTTTGTATCAAGCATAACCCCAGCCATCAATAAACTAGATTGAATGCGATTAAGTTTATGGTGTTTGTCATTCTGGAACTGAATTAATTCCGTTACTAACTCACTCGCAGAACTAGCACCACTCTCTATATAAGTCAAAACTGCATTATTTGGGAAATCTGTATCGCGACGATGATGATCAACCACCACAACCTGGGTAAATTGTTCATAAAAATCCTTATCCAAAGTCAAGCCAATCTTTGAATGATCTACCATGATTAACAACGACTGGAAAGTGACCATCTTCATGGCTTCCTCAACCGTTAGCAAATTAGAACAATTTTCATCACTCAACTTCTTGATAGCACGTGCAATATCTGGTGCCATTTCATCTGGATTATAAACCGTATAGGCATTGTTCATGATATTTTGGGCAAAATATTGCATCCCGACTGCTGAGCCCAGAGCATCCATGTCCAAATTACGGTGTCCGACAACAAAGACAGCATCCACCGATTTGAGCTTATCAGATACGGCTGTCATCATGGCACGCGTTCGAGTTCGAGTACGTTTTACTGATGAAGCTGAACCTCCGCCAAAGAAAAGCGGTTGCTTGCTCTCGTCATTTTCCTTGACAACAACCTGATCTCCTCCACGAACCTCGGCCATATTGAGATTTTGGAGCGCAACCTGTCCGATTTGGTGATGATTTTCATTACCATACGCCAATCCCATACTCAAAGTCAAACCTAAATCTAACTTTTTAGCCTCCTCGCGGAACTTATCAATAACTGAAAATTTATTCTCTATCAATTTTTCCAACACAGCATAATCTGTAAAGAAATAGAATCGATCCATTGTGCCTCGTCGGTAGTAGATACCGTAATCATGGCAAAATTCCGAAACAAATTGAGCCAAGAAGGAATTGACTTGGCTAATCTGTGAATCAGATACCGTGTCCTCGAGTTCATCATAATTATCAACTGAAATAATCCCTATAACAGGACGGCTTCCGATCAAACTATTTGTCGCTGAGTACTCTGATGAAGCATCAAAAAAGTAAAATAACCCTTGATCAAAATCAACGTTAACAGCGTATCTCTTGCCTGAAAAGTTTGCATAAATTCGCTCCTCATCTAGACCAACGTCAATAATTTCACGTAGTTTTTTTTGATCAAACTCACCATTTTCTTGAGCAAAAATCAGCTCAGCAAAGGGATTAAACCATTCTACCTGATTACTATCCGGTCGAACTTTGATAACTCCCACTGGCATTTTATCCAAGAGCATCATCAAACCAGAATTGGCCTGATTATTGAGATATTCAATCTGTTCTATCTCACTAAATTCATAAGAATGTTTTTGATAAATAAACAGCGCAATCAACACCAATAGGCTGATGAGTAGCGCAAAAACTGTACTGGCACCAATTGGAAAAAATCGGTGGACAAGAGCCACCAACCCAAATAAAATGACACCTATCATGACAAAGTGAATTGTCGAAAATCGAAATCTTTTCATCACTAACCTCTGCCTGCCATTCTACCATAAATTCAGTAAAAAAGCTACTTTTCACATGATTTTAAAGTAGTTGACATATAGCTGACATACAGCGAAAAGAACAGCCTTAGTGACTGTCCTTTGATTTGTTTTTAGAAATGGAGCGACTGCGTCCTTCCAAGTAGACCATGAGAATGGATATATCCGCTGGATTGACACCGGAAATCCGACTAGCTTGACCAATAGTTTCTGGTGAAATCAGCTTAAATTTCTGACGAGCCTCGGTCGCAATGGAATCAATGTCATCCCAGTCAATATCGGCTGGAATGCGTTTTTCTTCCATACGTTTCATCTTCTCCACCTGATCCAAGGCCTTGGCAATGTAGCCCTCGTACTTGACTTCTGTTTCAATCAATTCAATGGTCTTGGCGTCCAAATCCTCTGTCGCAGGACCGATAAAGGCTACCACATCTGCGTAAGTCACATCTGGACGACGCATAAATTCCTTGGCAGTCAGAGCGTCTGTCAAGGGCTTGAAGCCCATGGCTACGACTTTTTCGTTGGTTTCCTTGATTGGCTTGAGTTTGACAGACTCCAAGCGCTTCATTTCATTGTCAAACTGGTTTTTGTGAATCTGGAAGACCTGCCAGCGTTCATCATCCACCAAGCCCACCTGACGACCAATCTCCGTCAGTCGCATATCGGCATTATCATGACGCAAAATCAAGCGGTACTCTGCCCGACTGGTCAAGAGACGGTAAGGCTCCACCGTTCCCTTGGTTACCAGGTCATCAATCATAACACCAATGTAGCCGTCGCTTCGCTTCAAAATCAACTCTGGCTTACCCTGTACCTTGAGAGCGGCATTGATACCAGCAACGATTCCCTGACCAGCTGCTTCTTCATAACCTGATGTTCCGTTGGTCTGACCTGCGGTAAAGAGCCCTGAAATCTTCTTGGTTTCAAGCGTTGCCCGTAACTGATGAGGCATGACCATATCGTACTCAATGGCATATCCCGTCCGCATCATCTGGGCATTTTCCAAGCCTTTAATAGAGTGAATCAAGTCCTGCTGCACATCTTCTGGCAGACTGGTTGACAGCCCTTGAACATAGATTTCGTCTGTATTGCGACCTTCTGGCTCTAGGAAAAGCTGGTGGCGTTCCTTATCCGCAAAACGAACAATCTTGTCCTCGATTGACGGACAATAACGGGGCCCAATCCCCTTGACAATTCCTGAAAACATAGGTGCTCGATGAAGATTGCTGTTGATAATCTCATGGCTGGTCGCGTTGGTATAGGTCAACCAGCAAGGAATCTGGTCCTGCAAATAGTCCTCATCCTTGGACAAGAATGAAAAGTGGTTTGGCTTTTCATCGCCTGGTTGAATCTCCGTGTCTTCGTAGTTAATGGTACGAGCATTGACACGCGGTGGTGTTCCTGTCTTGAAACGACCGATTTCAAGTCCCAATTCTTTCAGATTATCCGCCAATGTGATAGAAGCCAGACTATTGTTAGGCCCTGACGAATACTTGAGGTCACCGATGATAATCTCACCACGTAGGGCAGTACCTGTCGTCACCACAACCGCCCTGGCTGAGAATTTCTGGTTGGTAGCCGTGCGGACACCGATAACCTTGCCGTCTTCCACTAAAATCTCATCAATCATGGTTTGACGCAGGGTCAGATTTTCCTGACGCTCCACCGTCCGCTTCATTTCTGCTGCATACTCTGCCTTATCTGCCTGAGCCCGCAAGGCACGAACAGCTGGACCTTTACCCATATTGAGCATCTTCATCTGGATATAGGTCTTGTCAATGTTGCGGCCCATTTCGCCACCCAGGGCATCGATTTCTCTTACCACAATCCCCTTGGCAGAGCCACCAATGGAGGGATTACATGGCATAAAGGCCACCATATCCAAGTTAATAGTTGCAAGCAGGGTCTTACAGCCCATCCGACTGGCTGCCAATCCCGCTTCTACACCCGCATGCCCCGCACCAATCACGATGACATCATAGTTTTCTGCAAATGTGTGTGTCATGTTGTTTTCTCCTTCATATTCATAATGTGTTTAACTTGTCCATTCCAAATTGGTAATTCCTCTGCCAGAAAGGCTGGCACGATATCTAAGTTGACAAGGTTGTCAAGTGCAATCCATTCACACGTTTGTTTTAATTGGCCTTCAATCATCTTCTCAGGCACTTCTCCAATAGGCTCAACGATAAAATGAAACTCGATATTGTGAAAGTCTATACCTTCATGTGTAAACTGATTTTCAACGACAAAAGCCAGTTGATTGACACGACTGTCAATCCCTAATTCTTCTTTGACTTCTCGAACAGCCGCATCTTGTGCCGTTTCATTAACTGCAATCGCTCCGCCAATTGTATAATAACGCCCTTTATGGTCCTTGGTAAGAAATATTTTCCCATCCTTTATAATCAATGCAGTGGCACGAACACCGAAAATCTGGTTGTCAACTCTGGTTCTGAAATCCATCTTCTCTCCCCAATAGTAAAAAATAGCCAAAACTCTCGAAAATTGCAGGACAAAAAAGCCTACAATTCCCATGAGCTTTGACCATCATGATGATTGTTACTCTTATTCTATCAAAAGATTTGTAGAATTTCAAATCTGGTATTACGTTAACGTTTCAATGTATGTAGCTTTACAATAGATGTGAGACCTGAGAAATCAAAAAGAAGATTCCCTGATATGATAATAGTACCACCACTCACCAAAAAGGAATCTTCTCATGACTAGTATATCACAAAATCTTCGCTATTTACCACACACTCTAGAAACACGTTACCACGCGGTTAAAACCTACCAAAATGGTGCCTCTGTCGCCTTCATCTGTCGACGATACAAAGTTTCAAAAGCCTCTCTTATGCGCTGGAATAAGCGATTCGATGGCACAAAAGAATCGCTGAAAGACCGTTCTCATCGCCCTCTAACACCGCACCCAAAGGCTCATACCCAGCAAGAGCTAACATGGATTAAAAACTGCATCAAAAGAAATCCAAACGCAACCCTCATCGAAATCTTCTACAAACTCAAAACCAATTCAGAGTGAAATAAAATATGGGTGCGTTATCATCTTTTCCGATGGTAGCGCACCCTATTTTTCATTTCCAGCCTTTGATTAAACTTCGACTATCAGCCCTGATTTGCCATCAGAGCTGCCATCGCCTTTGCCTGAAGCTCTGTGTTCATGTATTCACGATACTCGCTGATCTTGCCTTCTGCGTTCAGTCGAACATAAAACACATAGTTCTGTGCGTAGGGAGCGCCATTCGGCAGAATGGCATCCGCATGAGCGAATGCAACGGCGAAGTTATCATCCGTGGTATCCACGATCTCGATCTGAGAATACTTCATGGAGCTGAAGACCATCGGAAGTCCTGCAAAATTCTGCGTTACCGCTTCCTTGCCATTGATTACCTCCGGTGTGCCTTCCGGCGCAAACGGTACCTTCTGCTCGATGTCATCTGCGAAGAGTGAGCTGACACCTTCAATGTTAAGCTCGTTCAAATATCCAAGAAACTCCTCTATAACCTTTGCTGCTTTTGTCATTGTCTTTTACCTCCGTTTTTTTATTCGTACAAATCAAACTTTTCCAGTGGCTGCCAAGTGTTCTTCTCGACCGTCGCTTCATCGATCTGGAAGGTATGCAGCATCATACCCATTTTCTCATAGTTTTCACGGATGAACCTACTGCCGTAAAAATGCTGCTCTGCTCTCGACTGATCCGGTGCCAAAGATACTGTGCCGGTAATTCTCAGCCACTCCGTCTTTCTGTTGATGGCCGTAATCTGCACCTTGGGATTCGCCATCATCTGCTTATATACATTCTTCTTGTCGCCGGTTTCAAAGCAAAGCTTGCCGTCCAAGATATAATGCACATTGAACGGTCTCATTACCGGCTGATCTCCGTCCACAGTGGAGACGAAGAAAACGCCTGCCTCGTTCAAAAACTCGTCGACCTTTTCAAGATTGGTCATCACCATCATTCCTTTCATTCATGTACTGAATGTATTCATCACCGAAAGCTCTGATGCTATCCAATACCGGATTAAATTTCCTGCCCATATCCGTTAAGGAATATTCGACCTTCGGCGGAATATCACTGTAAACCACCCGCTGTATCAAGCCCTCACTCTCCAGCTGCTTCAGCTGATTTGAAAGAGTGGCATGTGTCATCTTGGGCATCCTGCGCTGCAGCTCGTTAAACCTGACGGGCTCTCCCGATAACTCGTGCATGAGTATAATCGCCCATTTTCCCTGAATCAGTCTCTGCGCTGTAGCATAAGGGCAAGTCCCGAATAAATCCTGTTCCATCTCGTATCCTTTCTGAAAAACCTATGGCTTTTTCTTTCATGTTCTCGACCTCCTGATTATATCACAGTTTAACGATAATTAAAAGAACTGCGATGATTTTTTGTTGCGGTTCATTTTTCTGAACTGTAATTAGTATAGTCGGGCAGAAAAGCAAAAACAAGTACGATTATGAAAAATACATAGTATCTCTCATGATACCGCCCTGCGAGTGTTCTTCGGAATGCCCGCAGGCTTTTTTCTTGCCTGTGAAAAATCCTCCGCTCAAAACGGCTCCCAATCTCCAGTGGAAACTGGAGGTGGATATGTTATGCCAAACGAAAATACAAATGCTCAATCTGGATATTTCACGCAGGAGCGGATTCAGGGCGATATGGACTACCGCCGGGCGCAGGGGATCGCAAAAAGCATGCTTGATGACGGCCTGATTTCTGTGGCTGAATTCAACAAATTAACCGCCATCAATCGGGAAACTTTCTCCCCATTGTTCGCGGAAATAATGCCAAAAATACCTTGATATGTAGTCGTTTTAGAGTGATGTATAGACGTACGGAAAGGAGGAGTTCCCTTGAGAAAAGTAACAAAAATAGAGCAAGCGACGAACGCAAAAGTGAAGCTCAAGAAGATCAAGGTTGCCGCCTACTGCCGCGTCTCTACGGATTCCGATGCACAGCTTGAAAGTCTTGAGGCACAGAAAACCCACTACGAAAATTACATCACAGCCCGTGATGACTGGGAGTTTGCAGGCCTCTACTACGACGAGGGCATCACCGGCACCAAGAAGGATAAGCGCCCGGAGCTTTTACGGCTCATAGACGACTGCAAGGCCGGGAAGATCGATTTCATTGTCACGAAGTCCATCAGCCGCTTCAGCAGGAACACAACTGACTGCCTGTCGCTGGTGAGAGAGCTGCTCGCCCAGAACATCCCGATTTATTTTGAGAAGGAAAACATCAACACCGGCTCAATGGAGAGCGAGCTTTTTCTGGCAATCCTCTCCAGCATGGCCGAAGGCGAGTCGGTTTCCATTTCGGAAAACAACAAATGGTCAATCCAGAAGCGTTTTGAAAACGGAACCTTCATCGAAATCTTCTACAAACTCAAAACCAATAAGGAATATGATAGACACCCTTGCTCACTCTTTCGGATCTTGAGAAAACTAGACTTCTTCAAATCCCCTAAAACAAAGAAAAAACCTTATGTACCGAAACCATATGATACTCCGACTAAACTCGGTATCAAGTGGCAGATGGATGTCAAATACGTACCAACTCACTGCTACACAGGTAAACTTCCTGACAAGTTCTACCAGTACACCGTCATTGATGAGGCCAGTCGAGAACGCTTTATATTCCCTTCCAAAGAGCAGTTGTCCTACTCAACGGTTCAATTTCTCAAAATGGCGATCAAACACTTTGGGTACAAACCCAAAATCCTCCAAACGGATAATGGCTTCGAGTTCACTCATTTCAAAGAGACCAAACACGTTCACCCACTAGACTTACTTTGTCAGGAACTTGGCATTGAGCACAAGTTGATTCGTCCTCGAACACCCAGACATAATGGCAAGGTTGAACGCAGTCATCGAAATGACAAGCAACGTTTCTACCAGCACCCGACCTTCTATTCCTATGACGATCTGATCAAGCAGATGAAAACCTATCTTTATCGTTCTAATCGACTCCCCATGAAAACTTTAGGATGGAAATCTCCTATCGATATCAGAAAAGCTTTACTAGGAACTAGTTCCTAGTAAAGCTTAACAAATGGATAACTTCAAAATCACCTTTTTGGTCTCACATCATTGACAAAGGTACACTTCCCAGCCACAATCCAGCTCCGTGACTGATTGATCAGCCAAAAATCATATTCGGTAGAAGTTAGTCAGTTAACCGACACATCAGATTTAATCCCTAGGCTGTTTGTTCAATATAAACTCCACTTTTTCTAATTCAATGTTGTTTAAAAGCAGTCGGATATGATGTTTTCCAGAATAATGCCGACGCGTTGTTAAATCTTTCCATTGGTAATTTTTGTGGCCAGAGATAGTAATGTCCTTTACAAAATCAGTATCCTTCAGATAAAAAATCTTTTCACCAATCCGACCATTAGCTTTTTGAAATCCAAAAGCCAAACCTAACCGAAATTTACTTGGTCCAGGAGACGTAACCCTTACAGCATAGGAAATTTGACTGGTATCGCCATCATATACCTCAAGAGAATCTATAGCTAGCTGAACTTGCTTTATCTCAAAATCCTGAGAATACCCCATAAAATCCAGCGCAGCAGGATAGCCTGTTTTAATCAATGTTCTCAAGGCTGTCTTGATGATCCAATCTGTTTTGGGATCTTGATTTTTCCAAGTCTTTAAATGATCGATGACTTCATCTGGATAAAATCTGGTCAGATCATTAAGGTTATTAGCCACACTTTTTCTAACATAAAGAGACGGATCTGCCTTTAACCTCTCTAATAGCTCAAAAATCTCTGATCTATGTATCTTCAAATCAGGAACTGCCTGGCCCCAAGGCAAACGTAGGCGTGTCCCCTCACTGGCCAATCTACGATGATGTTCATTATCTGATAAGCTCAGCTCTTTTAAAAAAGCAAAGCTGGCATCAAAGTTGTGGTTTAAAAAATAGCGGATAGCAAATTCAGATGAAGAACCAGCGGTTAACACTGCCATCCCTCGAAACGAATGATCCAAGTCCTCTAAGCCATATTTCCAAATGATGTCATTAAGAAATAAATAATCAAATCCTTGGCAGGTTGAGTTCAGTTTTATCAACAAGTCCACCACATCTGCATAAGGAAGATCAAGCGTGTGATAAGTGGCATCCGCCATACGTTTAAAACGGTCCATCAATGCCAAATCCTCCCAGTCATCCTGTAAAACAGCTTGATAAAAAGACTCTGAATCAAAATTAGAATGATGCATTTGAATAGCTTTTGCGAACTCTTCTAAAAATGTCTTGTTGTACTTTAATCGTAATTCCTCTGCCATCCTAAACCTCCTTTAAAAGTTTTCTTGATTGAACGTTTCCCTAAAAATATTACCATTTAACTTTACTAGTAAAAGTCAATTTGTGATTCCAATCAAAACATTTGACGATGTCTCATTATAGCACAAAGAACGCATAAAAAATTTTCTTATGTCCTATAAGCTTTATAAATAATCATTGACAAAGGTACAGGGGTTACGCTAACGTTTCAATATATTCTAAGCCCCAAGCCTCAACAGCATCCAGCACCGAACGAAATTTTTCACCCATTTCAGTCAAACTGTACTCTACACGAGGGGGTACTTCTGCATAGACCGTACGACTAATAATGCGATCCTCCTCCAATTGTCTAAGGTGCCTTGTTAACATGGTTTGAGTAATACCTGGAATTAGTCGCTGTAATTCATTGAAGCGTTTCGTTCCTGTACTGAGTTGGTAGATAATCACCAATCCCCACTTACCAGTCAAGACTTTTTGCGTTGTTGCAAAAGGACAAATACCATATTCACTAACTTTTTTCAAAAAACTTCTCCTTTATTTATCACAATAGTATCACTTTTGATACCAACAAATGCAAAAGTACCTACTTGTATAATTGATTACTTCCATTATAATTGTACTATATCAAAAAAAATGGAGGACATCAAATGTCAACAAACTTGGAAATTTTTAATGCCTATAACAATGCTCTCATCGCTGGTGATTTTGCAGCTCTTTTTGAAACAATGGCAGACGACATTATCTGGCATCAACCCGGAAATCATTCAACATCTGGTGCTAAAATTGGTAAGGAAGTACTCGGAGCACATCTAGCAACTTTCGCCGAAAAAACAAATGGAACTTTCAAAGTAGTGACAAACTGGGTATCCGATAATGATACTCTTGTTGCCGCTAACGTAACATTCCTCGGTACTCGCACAGACGGTGAGGAACTAAACATGAATGGTATCGATCTTTTCCGTATGGAAGATGGCAAAATCAAGGAAGTTTGGCTCTTCTCAGCCGACCAAAAAGCCGAAGATGCTTTCTGGGGATAAAATAAAAAGCTTAGCATGAGGGTGCTAAGCTTTTATTTTTGATTAAATATACTGACAAGCCTCTCCGTCCTTGTAGGCCATGTCAATCATACCGCCGCCCAAGCATTCTTGTCCATCGTAGAAAACAACAGCTTGCCCTGGTGTAATGGCTCGTTGTGGCTCGGCAAAGATGACTTCTGCCTTATCACCTTTTACCTTGACAGTTACTTGACTGTCTGGTTGACGGTAGCGGAACTTAGCTGTACACTCAAGTGTGAATTCTTCAGGCATATCCCGTGTAAAGTGGACTTGACTAGCCTGTAAAGAAGTTGACATCAAGGACTCATGATAGAAGCCTTGTCCGACATAGAGGATATTTTTCGACAGGTCTTTTCCAACAACAAACCAAGGCTCATTGTCCCCACCGATTTGTCCTCCGATACCAAGCCCGCCCCGCTGACCAATGGTATAGTACATAAGACCAGTATGCTCTCCCATGTCACGACCGTCAACGGTCATCATCCGACCGGGCTGGGCTGGCAAATACTGCCCTAAAAATTCTTTGAAGTTCTTTTCACCGATAAAGCAGATGCCTGTCGAGTCCTTCTTTTTAGCGGTCGCCAAGCCTGCTCGCTCTGCTATTTCCCTCACCTGAGGCTTTTGTAAATGGCCGAGCGGAAACATGGTTTTCTGTAGCTGCTCCTGTGATAGCTGACTGAGGAAATAGGTCTGGTCCTTACCATTGTCTGCCCCACGTAGCATGTGGACGGTGCCGTCCTCGTCGCGTGACACCTGAGCATAATGCCCCGTCGCCACATAGTCCGCACCCAAGTTCATAGCGTAATCCAAGAAAGCCTTGAACTTGATTTCCTTATTACACATGACATCTGGATTGGGTGTGCGTCCTGCCCGATACTCTGCTAGGAAGTACTCAAATACGCGGTCCCAGTACTCTTTTTCAAAGTTGACAGAGTAGTAAGGAATGCCGATTTGGTCTGCCACTGCAGCCACATCCTTGTAATCTTCTGTTGCTGTACAGAAGCCATTTTCATCCGTGTCGTCCCAGTTTTTCATGAAGATGCCGATCACATCGTAGCCCTGCTCCTTGAGCAAGAGAGCCGTAACCGATGAATCCACACCGCCACTCATACCGACAACGACACGGGTTTTAGAATTGTCAATTGACATAATCTTCTCCCATCTTTTCGTAGAAATAACGATTTGAAGGTCGTATTCCAAATTTTTTTCAAAAAACGATTTGAAGGTCGATTTTGAACAACTTGTATTATACCACACAAAAGGTAAGATCGACAGGAATTTGACATGAGAAAGCCCATTCATTTAGGCATATTCCCTGACTAGAAAATTTGGTATAATAAGGATAAGAAAAAAATACGAGGCAAATTATGAGCAACTTAAAATTTCAGTCTGTCTTTGATATTATCGGGCCTGTTATGATTGGTCCTTCCTCTAGCCATACGGCTGGGGCGGTCCGCATTGGGAAAATAGTGTCTTCTATCTTTGGCGATGAACCAACCGAGGTCGAATTTCAACTTTACAACTCCTTTGCCAAAACCTATCGAGGACATGGCACCGATGTAGCCTTGGTAGCAGGTATTTTAGGCATGGATACAGACGATCCACGTATTCCTGACTCTCTTGATATTGCAAGAGAACGAGGTATTAAGGTTTACTGGCGTGTTAACAAGGACAGCAATACCCCACATCCCAATACCACCAGAATCATCATAAAAAACGATAAAAAATCCATCTCAGCCACAGGCGTTTCCATCGGTGGGGGAAACATTCAAGTAACAGAGCTCAATGGCTTCTCTGTCAATCTAAATATGAATACGCCAACTATTATTATTGTTCACCAAGATGTCCCTGGTATGATTGCGAAAGTGACCGATGTTCTTTCTAAGTATGACATCAATATCGCCCAAATGAACGTGACACGTGAACATGCTGGCGAAAAAGCCATTATGATTATCGAAGTGGATGCCCGCCAATGTGAAAATTCGATTGCAGAGATTGAAAAAATTCCACATTTGCACAATGTCACCTTCTTTAACTAGAAAGAGGAAAACATGTTTTATACCATCGAAGAATTGGTTCAACAAGCAGAGCAGTTTTCAGGAAATGTTGCTGAACTAATGATTGCTACCGAAATTGAATTAACTGGTCGTAGCCGCGAAGAAATATTGACAATCATGTCAAGAAACTTGACAGTCATGAAAGCGTCCATCGTGGATGGACTAACTGAAAGCAAATCCGTATCTGGTTTAACAGGAGGCGATGCTGCCAAGTTGGACAATTATATGAAAAGGGGCAAGACACTTTCTGATTCTTCTGTCCTATCCGCCGCAAGAAATGCCATGGCCGTTAATGAATTGAATGCCAAAATGGGCTTAGTCTGTGCCACTCCAACAGCGGGATCTGCAGGTTGTCTACCAGCTGTGCTAGGAGTTGCTATTGAAAAGCTCAATTTGACAGAAGAACAGCAACTTGACTTCCTCTTTACAGCTGGGGCCTTTGGTCTAGTTATCGCCAACAACGCCTCCATCTCAGGTGCAGAAGGAGGCTGTCAGGCAGAAGTCGGCTCCGCCTCTGCTATGTCTGCCGCAGCCTTGACACTTGCTGCTGGAGGAAGTCCCTACCAAGCCAGCCAAGCCATCTGCTTTGTCATCAAAAATATGCTGGGTCTGATTTGCGATCCCGTCGCTGGTCTGGTAGAAGTCCCTTGTGTCAAACGTAATGCCATGGGAGCCAGCTATGCCATGGTAGCCGCGGATATGGCACTGGCAGGAATTGAATCAAAAATCCCTGTTGATGAAGTTATCAATGCCATGTACCAAGTGGGATCTGCCCTACCAACTGCCTTCCGTGAAACTGCCGAAGGTGGCCTTGCAGCTACACCGACGGGTCGTCGCCTTGCTCAAGAAATTTTTGGGGAAGATTGACAACAATGTAAACCAAAAAGGGAGCGGGAAAGAACTCGACTGGTCAAAAAATAGTTCGTCTTCCCGCCCCCACAGTTGATTAGGTCAGATTTTGAGTATAAAACACGAACAAATCTGCCAATCAACCACTGCGCTGAGATGTTGACACGAACCCTGAGAAGCGAGGTTAAGCTTTTTACCCAGCCTCCTTTTTCTTATTGTTTGGTGAAAGTGAGTTTATCTAGAGTTGTATCATTGGCATCAATTTCTGTCAAAGTAAGAGTTGGACCATTCAGGGAATATGTATCTGCTTCGCCATCAATGTAGGAAAGTTTTTTATCTAAATCAAAGATAACTTGTTCAATGTCTTGATCTCCGTCTTTGTCAACTTCTGTCAATGTAGCTTGATTTCCGTTTACAGTCAATGTGTAGGTGTCATTTCCAGATATTGCTGTATAAGTACCATCTAGCTCAGAGGTGTCAACTAACTTTACACCGTAACTTGTTGCTAGTTGACTAGCAGAAGTTGTATTTACTGATGAGGCTGATGATGCATTAGCTTGTGCTATTACCTGTTGATTGTCATCATCATCTGCAATTCCAACTTGTCGCTCAATTTGATCTCCTAATGCCTCTAGTTTATTTTCATAGACTTCTGCTACGACAAAACCAGCCGTCACAAGTGCCAAGGCACCTACCGACAATAAGATAATCGATTTCTTACTCATGCCTGTAACCTTCTGTTTGACTGATTCCCAGACACCTGTTTTCTTATTTTCTGCCACTTCAATAATTTCTTGTTGTTGATTGTTATTTTCCATTTTGTCCTCTTTTTAACTTGTTTTCTTCAGCTCTTGCTGATAAGTCTATTATAGAGGATAGGTTTTAACACTTTAGAGAAACTTTCTAAACAAATTCTAAACACTTATAAATTAATCATTAAGACGATAGCCTGCTCCCCAGACAGTCTCAATCAAATCCGCTCCCAATTTATCTCGGAGCCGATTGACATGAACAGCAACTGTCGCACTATCTCCAACATAGTCATATCCCCAAATGGTTTCAAACAAGTGATCTTTAGAGAATACTCGGTTGGGGTGTTTTGCTAAATAAACCAGCAATTCAAATTCACGATTGGGCAATTTGATTTCCTGACCATCCAAAGCCACCTTCCAATTATCCAAGAAAATAGTCATATTCCCAACTGTTAATTCATTCTGATCATTATCCTTTTGAAAACGCTGGTAGCGAGCCAAATTAGCCTTTACACGCGCCACCAACTCCATAGGATCAAAAGGTTTGCTGATGTAATCATCCGCTCCCAAGCCTAGTCCTCTCACCACGTCCATGGTTTCTTGCTTGGATGTAACCATCAAAATAGGGAAGTCCACCTTATCCCGTAAATCACGACAAAAATCGTAGCCAGTTTTATTTGGGAGCATGACATCCAGCATTAAAAGAGCATAATCCTCTTTTTTGAGTTGGTCCTCTACAAGACCACCGTCATGTACTAAATCTACTTGGTAGCCCTGCATTTCCAGATAATCTCGCTCCAAATAAGCAATCTCTACATCATCTTCTGCGATTAAAATCCGTGTCATTTCATATCCTTTCTAGGTAGTCTGAAGATAAATCGAAGTCCTGGAGTTGCCTCAACAGACACTCGACCTCCCAAGCGTTCGATAATATTTTTTACAATGGCTAGACCCAGACCATGGCCTTCTACTTGCTGTCTGGTATCGTCTGCCCTGTAAAATTCTTCAAAAATCAAGTCAAGTCTATTCTTTTCTACACCTTTTCCGTTATCTGTAAAAGTCCAAACAACTTCTTGCTCTTGCATTTGTCCAGTAATGCTGATTATCAGGGGCTTTACAGCAGCATATTTTCGTGCATTGTCCACCAGATTATCTAGAATTCTACGAAATTGAATTGGATCAATCTCAACTGGCAATCCATCCGATACTTCCAAACTAAACCGAATGTCCTCATCTACTAATTCCTCAGTTTTCTCTCTTACATAGGACTGTAAAAAGATAGCCAAATCAAGCTTGACTTTATCAAATGGCATTTTATCTGTCTGCAATTGTGAAAAAGCAAATAATTTTTCCAGTAATTTCTCCATCACCTGAGATTTTTGATAGATAACAGTCAAATACTGATTACGTTTTTCATCCGTATTGGCAATACCATCCAAAATTCCCTTGGCATAACCTTTGATAGAAGTCAAGGGAGTCCGCAAATCATGCGAAATATCTGCGACCATCTGGGTTCGATTTTGCTCATACAGTCGATTTTTCTCACGGGCATCTAACAAAGAAGTCTGCATTTGATTGAACCCTTGGGTCAATTCTTCAAATTCCTTATCACCTTGATAGGTCAGAGGTGCTGTATAATCTCCCTGCTGGATACGTTCTACACCGCTATGCAATTCATTCAAAGGACGCATGACAACACCTAATAGCCGGCGAGTAAAGAAGAAGTTAAGCATCACTACGACCACGATACCTATTCCACCAACTAACAAAAGCTGTATCAGGAAGGCTTGAAATTCTTGGCTTTCTTGCTGGTCTTCCAAATCTTCTAACAAGGCATATAAATAATAAACTTGCCCATCCGTGGCGAGTTTACGGCTAATCACAATTTTTCCATCTACATAGGAGGTGTGAGTGGTTGATGATACTGTCACTCCCAATATCTCATCCGCATCATCTTTCAGATTTGAAAAGACAGCCTCACCATTACTTTCTACATAGAGTCGTGCATCATTCGATGCTAACTCATCTGCCAATACTGCAAAATCTGATCCCGAAAACTTTTCCAAACTCTGTTGACTACTTGCTGTCTTCTGGCTAGTGGACTGCCATGTTTCTTGGTTACGATAAATGCTATTAACCACATAAACACTTACCCCCAGCATCGCAACCAAGGAAAAAATAAGCATAATCATATTTAATCGAAAAATTCGTTTTTGTAATTTCATAGTTCTTCTTTTCTAGTCAATTTTTTCACAATTATAAACAAAACAACCCTATCTGTAAAGCTAGACAACTTTCAACAATAGAAAAAAGTCTAGCATCGTGCTAGACCTCTTCTAATTTATCTTAGTACCAACCATTTACCAACCAGAAAGCCTTGGCTGCAGACCATGAACCATAGCGACCAGCAACATAAGCATCTGCTACACGCTCTTGGTTTTCTGGTGAGTAATCACCATTCAAGTAAGTATTTGTCAACTGGTAACGACCAATGTAGATACCGTTACGGGCATCATAGCTACCGCTTGATTCCTTCATTGCAATCCATTCTTTTGCTGCTGCATCTTCAGCACTCAAGTTTGAAGAATATGTGCTAGTTGTTACTGTTGCAGTAGAAGTTGATGATGATGTTGTTGATTGAGTTTGTTCAACTGAACTCTCTACTGCCTTCACTGTCACATCACCCAATTCGATAACTTGACCGACATGGATAAAATCTAAGTTGGTAATCTTATTCTGCTCTGCTAATTTTTCAACAGTAGTATTATGTGTTTCAGCAATTTCAGACAGGGTATCACCAGACTTTACAGTATAGGTTTCTGCACTGACTACACCCGCAGTCAAAAGGGAGATTCCCGCTACCAAACCAGCAATAGTTGTTTTTAAGTTTTTCTTTAATGTAATGTTCATAATAGTCACATTCCTTTCTTTTGTGAGTCTAGTATACCTCCTAACTATTACTTTGGTTTTGAAAATCTATTACAAATATTACATTCAAATTGAAATTAGACAATAAAAACGCTATTTCTAGCGTTTTTTCACTCAATTTTTTAAAAAATATAGCACAGAAGCCAAAGCAATCATAATAAGAATAGCTACTGTGTCCGCCCACTTCCAAGCTAAAATACGGTACTTGGTTCTACCTTCTCCTCCTTGATAGCCACGCGCCTCCATGGCTGTTGCTAAAGCATCAGCTCTCTTAAAACTCGAAGCGAACAAGGGAATCAAAATAGGAATGACAGATTTTACCTTCTGGATAAGATTGCCCTCATTAAAGTCCACTCCACGTGCCCTTTGAGCATTCATAATACGAGTGGTGTCATCCATCAAGGTCGGTACAAAACGCAAACTCATAGATAACATCAAGCCAATCTCATGCACAGGAACCTTCAATCGCTTCAAAGGTGCCAGACCTGATTCAATACCATCTGCCAAGCTAAGGGGTGTCGTCGTCAAGGTCAACAAGGTCGAGAAGAAAATAATCAAAACAAAGCGAACAAAAATAATCGCCGCCTGTTGCAACCCTTCTACAGATAATTTAAAAATCCAAAATTCCCATAGAATGGTCGCTCCAGGTGTAAAGAAAACCTGGAAGAAAGTTGTAAATAGAATAATTCCTATCATCGGTTTCAAACCATTAATAAAAAATGATAAGCGAATACGAGATAAAACAACCATTCCTAAAACAAATGCTATCAACAAGGCATTGGTGACCAAATTATTGGCCAAAAAAATCATCAATAGAAATCCAAACATTGCTAAAAGCTTACTTCTTGGATCCAAGCGATGAAGAATGGAATTCCCTGGGATATAGCGACCCAAAATCAATTTATCCATGTGTCACCATCCCCGTAAATTCTTCAATTGTAATCGGAAGACGTTCAAAGACAAAGCCTCTTCTCTCCAAATTAGCTGCAAACTTAGTAATCTTAGGTACTCCCAACTGAATACTCTCCAAAAAATCCACCTCTTGAAAAATATCAACAGTTTTTCCTGAACGCACTAATTTTCCCTTCTCCATAATGTAAACAAAATCAGCATAATTCGCCACATCGTCCATCAAATGAGTTACCAAAACGATTGTCATGCCTGATTCATGGAGCTTTTTGAAAATATCCATCAATTCCTGACGACCAGCAGGATCCAAACCAGCTGTTGGTTCATCCAAAACTAAGATACTTGGTTCCATTGCCAGAATCCCAGCAATCGCTACCCGACGCATTTGGCCACCAGATAGTTCAAATGGACTACGCTCAAACAAGCTTTCATCAATTCCGACCAAGGCCAACTTTTCACGCGCAATCGTTTCAGAATCTTCCTGAGAAACTCCGAAATTTTGTGGACCAAAAGCAACATCTTTTAAGACCGTTTCATCAAACACTTGACTTTCAGGAAATTGGAACACCAGCCCGACTTTCTTCCTGACTTGCTTAATATCCTTATTTTCAGATGTCGCTGTAATCACAACATCATCAATGACCACTCTTCCTTCTGTCGGTACATTTAATCCATTCAAGAGTTGTAAAATCGTTGACTTACCCGACCCCGTATGCCCAATAAGCGCCGTATAAGAGCCATCAACAATCTCTAAATCCACACCAAAAAGCGCACGCCCCTCAAAAGGAGTGCCAGCTTGATAGGTATAGCTTACTTCTTGGAGATGAATTCCCATACAGTTTCCTCTAATTCTTCCTCTGTAAAATAGCGGAGCGGTAAATCAAGCCCAGCCTGACGCAAAGATGTCGCTAATTCTGTCGTGAACGGTTTGTCCAAATCTAAATTAACCAAATCTTCACGTATAAATAACTCGTCTGGACTACTAATTGATTCAACCTGCCCCTGTTTCATCACAATCACTCGATCGCTCAATGCAACCTCATCTAAATCATGCGTGATGGAAATAACTGTCATACCATGACGATCCTTAATCTCACGGACAATCTTAATCAAGTCGAGACGCCCTTCTGGATCCAACATAGACGTAGCCTCATCCAAAATAATAATTTTTGGACGCAAGGCAACCACTCCAGCAATGGCTACCCGTTGCTTCTGACCACCCGATAGACGAGCGGGTTCACGAGTTTTAAAATCAGCCATTCCAACCAACTCCAAAGCCTCGTTCACTCGAGTCCGCATCTCTTCCAAGGGGATTCCTTGATTTTCTAGACCGAAAGCAACATCATCTTCTACTGTAGCACCCACAAATTGATTGTCTGGATTTTGAAAAACCATGCCAATCAGACGCCGCTTATCCCAGACATTATCGACTGTTAAGACATCACCGTCAATATAAATATCACCGGATTCTGCTTCCAATAGACCATCAATCAAGCGAACAGTCGTCGACTTACCAGATCCATTATGACCGATAATAGACAACCATTCTCCCTGTTTCACGTGAAACGAAACATCGTTTAGAGTGTAATGTTCATCCTCTTGGTTGTATTTATAGGTAAGATTTTTTACTTCAATAATATTATTCATCATTTAAATGTATCTTTAAACAAGAAAGATGCACCCTTGAAATAGTCATAGCCTGAATAAAGGGTGAAGAATAGAGCAATATAAAGCGTGATTTGTCCTAACAAATTCCAGTGTAGGAGGAGGAAAATAACCGCAAACATCTGTGAAAAAGTCTTAATCTTACCAGGCATAGCCGCAGCTAGAACTGTTCCTCCATTTTCCACCAAGAGTAGACGAAGACCTGTCACTGCCAATTCACGACAGATAATGATCGCAACCACCCAAGCTGGAGCAAAACCAAGTTCCACCAACATGATGAAGGCTGACATGACCAAAATCTTATCAGCCATCGGATCCGCAAACTTACCAAAGTTGGTCACAACCTGCCATTTGCGAGCCAAATAACCATCTAGATAATCCGTGATACTTGCCAAAGCAAAGATTAGTGCTGCTAAGATATGACTGAGTGTTGAATGCCATACAGACAGTAGGAGGATAAAAATAGGAATAACCAGAATTCGTCCTACCGTCAAGGCATTGGGAATATTTTCTTTTTTCATATAAAACCTTTATTGTCCAAAATTTATTGTAATTGAGCCTGTATCTGCTGTCAAGGCTGATAGATCTAGCTTTTTGCCACCTACAGTTACCTCTACTCCTTTGGCAACACCAAGAACAAGTGTAGTAGAAGTCACTCCTTCTTCAATAGTAGTAGTTACTGTTGGATTATCAGGTGTTAGTGTAACGCCCCCCTCTAACAAGGTGTCAGAAAGGCTGATCCAACTCGTTGTATTTTTTGCTGTTACAGTTACTTCTACTGGATAAGTCACTGTTTTAAGGGTCGCAACAATGTTAGAACCTGATCCTGAAATAGTCACATTTTCTGTAGCGGAACTACTTGAACTCGTTGAATTTGACTGCGCCTGCTCAGTAGAACTCGTCTCTGTGCCACTACTTGCTTCAGATACAGATTGCTCAACTATACTATATGATGTTGTAGTAGGCGTAATAGATGCTCTATTTTGAAGCCTGCTATGAACAATATAAGTCACAAAAATAATAATCAAACCCGTCGCGAGTAATAAGTAAATCAACGGAAGATAAGAGTTCTTTTTACGTTTACGAACCTTATAGCTTCTTTTCAATTCTGAAGAGCGTAGTTCTTCTTCTCCATCTTCATAATATTTCACTAAACTATTGATTTCGTAAGCATCCAGTAGAACATCTGCATCTAATTCCAAAGCCTCAGCATATGCTTTTAACATAGACTGAACATCATCTGAGTTTGCAATAAAATCAAAATCATTGTACTCAAGTGCCTGCAAATATTTAGCTTGGATTTTTGTTATCCGTTGCAAGTCAACAAATGTCCAACCCCGTCCTTCTCTGGCTGTTCTAAGTACTTCCCCTATACTCTTTTGTCTCATAATACTCTCTCTCTATCGCTCATCATGTACAGTATACTATTCTAACAAAATTCCAAGGAAATTTCGACGGGTTGCGCCCACTTATTTTGGAAAAATCGTGAAATCTGTCATATCACAGTGATCAATAAAGCGACGACCTGCCTCTCTGATGTCATCTAACTGAAGACTTTGTATCATTTGAGGTATATCAAAAACATTTTCATATTCTGAATACTGAGAAACAAAGTGGCTAGCTGTAAACTCAAGAGAATTTAAGCTACGAATAAAATCTCCATACATCTCGTTTTTCAACAATTGTAAATGATCCTCTGTCACATCTGCATCATCCTCAAATTTCCTAAGTGCTTTCATCAGGATACTAGAAAGCGTAATAGGTTCTTGAGTATCTCCCGAGATAATCAAATAGTGGTATTCAGGTGTAACCTCTAATTGGAACTGGAAAGAAGAATCAATTTTTCCCTGCTCGTATAACTGTTGATAGCGTTTTGAAGTCCAACCAAACAACATGGCAAATAAAAATTGTAAACTAAGCCGATATTTCTGAATAGTCTCCTTATCAACCTCGTCATTTCCCCGTAAACCAACAGCCAATTTTGGGGTAGATACTTCAAATTGCTCTGAGAGATGTTCCTGTATCGGCAACTTTTGGACACCTGCCAATTCAAACGACTGAGCTGGATTATCCATCTGAGCTACTTGATAACTTGAAATTTGTTTCCAAACTGCCTCTAAATCAAAATTACCAATAACGAATAAATTCATGTTACTTGGATGATAAAACACATCAAAATTCTCATGTAAATCATCCGCAGTAATTGCAGCAATTGATTCAACTGTCCCTGCTATATCATAGGCCAAAGGACTTTCTGGATAAAGCGATGATAAAATTCCCGTAAACAAGCGATAATCTGCATCATCTTGATACATCTCGATTTCTTGTTCAATAATCCCCTGTTCTCTTCCTACATTGTCTTCTGTAAAATACGGTTCTCGAACAAAAGATTGTAAAAGTGATAGAGACTCCAATACTGTCTGAGTCGTTGAAAATAAGTAACTAGTCTGTCTAAAACTGGTATAAGCATTTGCGCTTGCTCCCAATTTAGCAAACTCATTCATAATATCCTCTTCATTCTCAGTTTCAAACAGCTTATGTTCTAAAAAATGTGCAATCCCTGCAGGATAAACAACACTATTACCATTAGCCAATGTAAATCGAGTATGAATACCCCCAAAATTTGTCGTTAGAATTCCATATGTCTCATGGAAATCTACTTTAGGAAGCAAAATAACTGTCAACCCATTGTCAACTTTCCCATAAAAGACAGATTCTTTCATGTAAGGATACTTCTTCTCAATTAACTTCATTCTTCTGTCCCCTCCATAAAGTAAACAGCCTGTAAATTAATCATCTGTCCTACTCGAATGACATCGTCTATTGATACCGATTTGATAGCCTCAATCCAATCTAACCAACTTAAATTTCTATTTCCTAAGGTAACTTGATTATATACTTGTTCTATCAAATTATTCTGCCTATCTTGAGCCAAGGTTGCTGAATGAATCAACATGTTTTTTGTCAACTCTAATTCTTCTTCTGTAAACTTACCACATTTTAAATCAAGTAGTTGTTTACTAATTAACTTCATTACCCTGAGTCTATTTTCACGGCTAATTCCAGCATAGACCTTCAGCATTCCTGAAAAAATAGAGACCTGACTGCCAATTGTATAGGCCAAACTTTCTTTCTCACGAACATTCATAAATAATTTCGAATGGGAGAAAGCACCTAGTAGACCATTAAATACCATCAAAGCTGGATAGTTTACATCGTTGTAAACCACTTGTAAATGATATGCCAATTCTAAAATGGACTGCCTTGCCTGTTTACGCTCGATTTTTTCTTGCGTGATGTTTGAGTATTCCTGATGATATTCTAACTCTAATTTTGGTTTTCTATAAGTAAAACCAAAATCTTCAAGTTTTCTTTTGACTTGTTCTCTGTCAACCTTCCCTAAGACAAATATATCAATTTTATCCATACGCAACATATTCCGATAAATCTGAAAGGTTGATTCTGCTGTTTCTTTTTCAACCAAATCAAGCCTACCGACGCGTGGAATTTGAAGAGAGGGATCTTTATAAAAAAGCTTACTCATTTCAACATCTGCATGATAAAAATTATCTTCTATCTCTGACTGAAGAAAATTGATTAAATTCGTTTTTTCAACCTCGAAAATCTGGTTATCAAATCCTCGCCCCTTTTTCAGTGGTCTAAATATACACGTATATAAAAAATCAAGAATCTCTACTGTAATATCCTCATTTTCTGGCAAGTGACGAGGACTGACATATGAAATTGTCACATCTACACAGTGCACCCTACCACGTTTCGAAACTGAGGTCGAGAACTGAGCACCATACAATTCTGCCAATCTTCTCCGAACAGCCTGAGCAGTCTGAAATTCTTGGTTACCCATTTCAAAAATATTTGCAACTAACACACGACCAGCGACTGTAGCCTCACTCATTTCAGCTGCAAAGCGAATACGTATACGATTTGTCGTAAACTGATCTGTATCAATAAAATGAAGATCTACTCCCTCTTGTAATTTCATCGTCTTCCTCTTTCAAACATTGTACCTTCCATTATACCATTTTGTGATAAGGTATGCTTGGCTTTAGCATTTGATTGCTTTACACGCCTTTATAGTTGATTTTACTGGATTTTTTGAAAAATGTGTAAACTTTATAAAGCGTTACATTTTCCTAGAAAGTGTACAAAAAGGGGAACAAAAAAAACCTATCATTTATAGCATGATAGACTAAAAATAATGAGTTCAGCAGGCAAGTACTAGCGTATCAAATTGATGCGC